>NZ_JBALCE010000069.1:0-5091 GCF_036919815.1 Nostoc sp. | reverse complement strand
TGAAAATGCTCTAAATTGGTTTAATCATTGTGGTCTGTTTTTTGAGCCTATTAGATAGCTCTTCTTGTGGTGAATTTGATCGCAAACTGCTGTAACACTGAGGAAATAGACAATCAAAAATCAACCATAGCGATTATGATTCTTGCTGCTGGTGCATCGACTCGTATGGGTACACCTAAACAACTATTGCTTTACCAAGGACGTAGTTTTTTACAATCCATTACAGAAATGGCGATCGCTTCAGTTTGTCAACCTGTGGTAGTAGTACTTGGAGCAAATGCAGAACAGATTCAGCCCCAAATTAAGCAACTTCCCGTTAAAGTAGTTAATAACTTGGATTGGGCTTGGGGAATGAGTACTTCAATCAAGAGCGGTATTGAATTGTTAAATAATCTTCCTGAAAAAATCGAAGCAGTAGTTATTACACTTTGCGACCAGCCATTTGTTTCTCATCAAATTATTAATCAACTTGTTGATGCATATTATTCGACGAAAAAACCGATTATTGCTTGTGAATATGCGGGTACATTAGGTGTACCCGCTCTATTTAGTCAGATATTTTTTTCGGAACTTGCTGCTTTGAAAGAAACTTCAGGAGCAAAAAGAGTTATTAATAATAACCTCAATGAAGTCTTTTCCATGCCGTTTTCACAAGGGGATATCGATATTGATACACCAAAGGATTACGAACAATTGCTATTAATTACCAAAGCGGCTTCTGGAGGACAGTAAACAAAGAAGAATTCTTCTTTATTTAATTCTGAGCAATACCTTCTTCACGCGCTGCACGTTGCACAGCAGCAGCAACAGTAGTGGCGACACGCACATCAAAGACTGAAGGAATAATATGTTCCCGATTCAAGTCTGAAGGTTTGACTAAGGAGGCGATCGCACTTGCGGCTTCCAGACACATACTGGTGGTAATTGTCTGTGCCCGACAATCTAAAGCCCCACGGAATACCCCAGGAAAAGCGAGGACGTTATTGATTTGATTCGGGTAGTCACTGCGACCGGTAGCGATCACAGCAACATCTTCACTGATTAATTCTGGCTGAATCTCTGGAATCGGATTTGCCATTGCAAACACAATTGGATCTTTTGCCATCGAATGTACCATTTCTGGTGTCAAAACTCCGGGTGCGCTGACGCCAATAAATACATCTGCTCCTGGCATTGCACCCGCTAACGTTCCCTGAGCTTTCACAGCAAATTCAAGTTTTTCTGCTGTCAAGTCGGTGCGACTACTAGAGATAATCCCTTTAGAGTCGCACATCCAGATTTTTTCTGCCCCAGCTTTTTTCAGTAAGCGAGCGATCGCTACTCCCGCCGCCCCAGCACCGTTAATTACAATGTGAATTTCGGCCATTGACTTTTGTACCACCTTAAGAGCGTTAAACAACGCCGCCAAGGTGACAATTGCTGTACCGTGCTGGTCATCATGAAAAACGGGAATATCTAACTCTTGGCGCAATCTCTTTTCAATTTCAAAGCAGCGAGGTGCAGCAATATCCTCTAAATTCACGCCCCCAAAAACCGGAGCGATATTCTTAACTGTCTGGATAATCTCTTCTGTATCTTGGGTGGCCAGACAGATGGGAAAAGCATCCAGCCCCGCAAATTCCTTGAACAGCATTGCTTTGCCTTCCATGACTGGTAGGGCGGCTGCTGGTCCGAGATTTCCCAATCCCAAAACGGCACTACCATCAGTAACAATAGCAACAGTGTTTTGTTTGATGGTTAACTTGTAAACTTCCTCTGGATCTTGAGCGATCGCTGTACAAATTCGACCGACTCCGGGCGTGTAAGCCATTGCCAAATCGGAAACACTCTTCAGGGGAATTCTGCTGACAATGCTAATTTTGCCGCCGCGATGTAAATTAAAGGTGCGATCGTAGACACTGAGTAACTTGACATCTGGCAATGCTTTGACTGCTTGCACAATGCTTTCAGCGTGTTCGGTACTAGCAGCATCAACGGTAATATCGCGGGTGGACTCTTTGCGGGTTTGGTCAATTAAATCAATTTCACCGAGATTACCACCACTAGTTGCGATCGCCTGGGTTATCGATGCCAACATCCCTGCACGATTGGGAATCTGCAAGCGCAGCGTCAAACTAAAACTAGAATTCGGAGTCAGGTGTGCCATGTTGATTTTGGATTTTAAGTATTAGATTTTATATTGAATTGAGACAAAAACTAAAATCTGAGATTTGTAGTCAGTGTAAACTCTTATGATCACCATCAGTAGTTAGTTTACTCACTGCTCACAGGTTTTATAATTAATTTTATTTATACTAAGACATTCACTAATAGAAATGAGTAACAATTTAGTAATTGTATCCAAATACACCAGATATTTTAAAAAATTTTATCTATGTAAATATTTTTATTTTTCAATCCAATTGTATTAAGTTTTACTAAACTAAGCGCTCAATAAACTCCGTGTGTTCTTCTGACTTCAACCCTTGTTGCAGCACTGCTAAAACTTTCGTCATGTCTCCAGTAATTAGTAAGGTGACAGCTAACCACAAACCTGGAAATACCCTACTTTTAATCACCCCATCTGCATCTGCTACGAGTGGCAAATATTCACCATTTTGCAAACAGAACCAGTCGAGTTTATTCTCTAAAGTCTGCCAGACGATATATTCCTGCACTCCGTTGCGACGGTAGGCGCGTTTTTTGTCGTACAAATCAATAGATGCACTACTAGCTGCTACTTCTGCTACTAATTCCGGTGCGCCTTCTACGTAATAATCTTCACTTATCTGTGCCTGTCCCCTGGTTGGTTTATCTATTAACAACAAAACATCAGGTTGTGGTTCATTGTCTAAATCTAAGCGCACAGTAGCATTGTCACCTAGTTCTACGCCTGGGGTAGAAACTTTGTAATTTCCTAACCAGATAATTAAGTTTCTATGAGGTAAACCATGACTTCTAAAACGCAGTGGTGATGCCACGTAGACGACTCCTTCAATTAATTCTGCTTTTTTATCGGGCATTGCTGTATAACGACGCTCAAATTCGTGGCGGGTTAAGCGATCGCCACTTTCTAAGGGAGGAATAAAAGCGCTATTATTTAAGCCATGTTCCACAGAAATCGCCATTACCTGATTCCTCATCCGCAGGAGTTGTAGCTTGAATCTAACATAGTGCCTACTACAGGATTTATTAAATGTAGGACTTACGCAAACAATAGCTGAAACTATGATTTTTAGGTAGGGGCAATTTATGTAGCTTTAGCTGACGGCAGGGTATTGCCCCTACCGCGTGTAGTTTTGCGTAAGTCCTAAAATAGTTAGTTTTAAGACTAGGACTTACGCAAAATATCTCTCAAACTCTGATTTCTCTGTATTCTCTGCGCCTCTGTGGTAGCCTACGGCAAGCCGAAGCGTCTACGTTATTCCGTAAATTGTGCGTACGTCCTAAAGACAATACGCTTGGGTTAAGAAAAATAGTAGGTTGGGTTGAGCAATAGCGAAACTCAACAAATGGTTGATAATCTTAGGCTACCCTGCGGGATCTTGCTACGTTCCTCAACCCAATCTACACCTGAGTACAGGGTGAGAGATGGGGCTTATTTTTGTTTCAACTAAAAAGCGCCCCCCATTTCTAGAGGGCGCTTTTTATTTAGCTAATACTCAAGTATTAACCGTTGATAGCAGGAGCAGTCATTGCTACAGGAGTAACTGCACCAGCAGCTAAGTCTAGGGGGAAGTTGTGAGCGTTACGCTCGTGCATTACTTCCATACCCAAGTTAGCGCGGTTGATTACATCTGCCCAGGTGCTGATGACGCGACCTTGGGAGTCAATGATTGATTGGTTGAAGTTGAAACCGTTCAGGTTAAATGCCATCGTGCTGATACCCAAAGCGGTGAACCAGATACCGACGACAGGCCATGCTGCGAGTAAGAAGTGCAGTGAACGGCTGTTGTTGAAAGAAGCGTATTGGAAAATCAAACGACCGAAGTAGCCGTGGGCTGCAACGATGTTGTAGGTTTCTTCTTCTTGACCGAACTTGTAACCGTAGTTTTGTGATTCGGTTTCGGTGGTTTCACGTACCAAGGAAGAAGTTACTAGAGAACCGTGCATTGCAGAGAACAAGGAACCACCGAATACACCAGCCACACCTAACATGTGGAAGGGGTGCATCAAGATGTTATGTTCTGCTTGGAACACAATCATGAAGTTGAAGGTTCCAGAGATACCCAAAGGCATACCATCTGAGAAAGAACCTTGACCGATGGGGTAGATCAAGAATACTGCGGTAGCGGAAGCCAAAGGTGCGCTGTAAGCTACGCAGATCCAAGGACGCATACCTAAGCGGTAAGAAAGTTCCCACTGACGACCCAAGTAGGTAGCACAACCGATTAAGAAGTGGAAAACTACCAACTGGTAAGGACCACCGTTGTACAACCACTCATCTAAGGAAGCAGCTTCCCAGATTGGGTACAAGTGCAAGCCGATGGCATTAGAGGAAGGAACAACTGCACCAGAGATGATGTTGTTTCCGTAGATCAAAGAACCTGCAACTGGTTCGCGGATACCATCGATGTCTACAGGAGGAGCAGCGATAAAGGCAATTACGAAGCAGGTGGTCGCAGCTAGCAGAGTAGGAATCATCAAAACGCCGAACCAACCGATATATATCCGGTTATCGGTGCTGGTGATCCACTCGCAGAAGCGATCCCATACGTTAGCGTCAGAGCGCCGTTGTAAGGTTGTGGTCATTGTTTTATAAGTGCTATATGTTGTTAAAAATTGAACAAGCAGAGTTGTTAAAAATGGAACAAGCGGATCTTTTTCGCCTGCTTAAATAGAGTCTACATTAATTTATTTTGACGCGATCTGTGACTTAATATTCTGTTACAGAGTTCTTTGATCAGCTGATCAAACTGTAAATTTTTCCTACTATGAAATAATAATAGTTATGAATTGAGGCTTTATAAACTATTTCAACACCAAATTAGCTATAACTATCAATGACGCGATCGCCTAACTGGAGTTTAGACTAAGCCATGCAAAATATCCCAGCAGGGCTGAGTTAATCAGAGACTTAGGAAAAGTATGAATAATCTTAGGTATTAAACA
>NZ_JBALCE010000068.1:0-28545 GCF_036919815.1 Nostoc sp. | reverse complement strand
TTTGGATTAGTCAAAACCAGGCGTAAGCGCCATCGTGAGATTGACGCTTGCACCCAACAAATTTGGGCTTTAACTTCTTAAGTTGACACCAATGAACAATGTTGTGCCCCTACCTGTGTATCTCATTTACCTGAAAAACGCTGTATTAGACCTGCAATTGATTGCAAGGCTAATATAGTAAAGGTTTTAATTATTTTACTTTTTCAAAACTACATGGAAGGAATTTAAATACCCAGTAATGGTTTTAGCTAATGTCTTCTGCTGTTTTTTTGTAGTTATTGCCATTACTTGATACAATCGTCCTTCAGCAACATACATTCTACTTCTAGTGATTTTCCCTCCAGAATTGATGTACTCAATTTCTTTGCCAGGATGATTATTGGAACTACGAATATTTCCTTGACTAATTAAATGACTTTTCGTAGTCTTTAAAGCCATATCCCGTGCATTATTAAGTACAGCTTGGGGATCAGCCATTTCACCGTAACTATAAGGAAAATCATTGTAAGCAACTAGATATGCTACTTGCTGTTTTGGTGGTTGAGCGACAAATATTTTTAAGGTAATTTTCCCCATGTAAGTTTTTTGGTATTGGGTATTTCTGTTGGGGTTTCCCGGCATCAAAATACTAAAGCGTCCATCTGGAGCGGTGAATAATTTCCATTTTGGCTGCGCGGGTTGAGAAACGGTTGGTTTGACAACAGCCGTTGGAGGTTTAGGTTGACGCGCTTCCACCAGAACAGATCCACCACAGATGAAGGTAGCGGCGATTAATGGCAACAGACTTTTAATTGTCATATTTTTGACTTTTCGAGATGCTGATCTCACTGATGATGCTAGCTGTTATAACCTAACAGCACATAAAGCAGCACCAATTAGCCCCACTTGGGAGTTGAGGATAATATACACGGGAATATCTTCGAGCAGGGGACGCATCCTACCTTTTTGGGTGAAATTTAATAAGAAACCACTGTTTTGGATTAACGGTAGGATTTTGGGCGCAATTCCACCAGCGATATATAAGCCACCGTAAGGTAGGAGTTTCAGGGCAAGATTCCCGGCTTCTGCACCATAAGCGTCTATAAATAATTGCAAAGTTTGTTCACAGAGGCGATCGCGTTTTTGGAGTGCAGCTGTACCAATCACAGCACCGGGATCAACGCTTTTCTCTTCCTGTCCCGCTTCTTGTTCCCAAGTTCTGACGATTTTGGCAATATCTGGTGATTCAGTGGCAAATTTGCGATCGCGCAAAAATTGGTAAATTGCTACAATTCCCATTCCAGAAACTACCCGTTCTACAGAAACGCGCTGAATATCATGTTTATCCAGCAGGTGTTTCAACAACTGAAACTCTAACTCAGTCCGGGGAGCAAAGTCAGCGTGTCCACCTTCTGAGGGAAAGACTTGATAGTAGTTTCCCTGTTTAATTAAAAATCCTTGTCCTAAACCAGTACCAGCACCAATAATTCCAATGGGGGCTTCGTCTGCGGATTTGCCAACTTGCAACGTCAGCAAGTCTTGTTTTTCTAAACCTAAAATGCCATAGCCAACGGCGGCGAAGTCGTTAATCAAAGAAACGTGCGGGATACCCAATTCTTGTTCTAGACGTTCGGTATCCAAGAACCAAGCCAAATTGGTTAGCTTGGCAGTATTTTTGACAACAGGCCCTGCGATCGCAAAACAAGCCTTTTGTGGTATTGGTGTATTAGCTTTGACCAAAAACTCCTTCACAATTGGTACTAAATCGGGAAAATCGCCACTGTGGAAACTTTCCTGATAAATAGTATGTAAACTTGTTGAGTCTGATGTTTCAACCAATTGCAGAATAGTTTTCGTACCGCCGATGTCCCCTGCTAGTAATAAAGTCATAGAACTTATTTGTGAATTAATTACTTTTTTTGTAGGATATACCCAAAATAGCGAAATCCATGATTGAAAATCCCTATTAGAGATTTAAGCAAATCGAATAACTTCTTCTATGTGGGTTAAATGGGAAGTATCTCCCGTTAGTTCTAATAACCATTCTGGTTCCTGGCGTACCACTTTTACAAGGGAACATAAAGAAGCTTTAACTTCTGTTTTGGCAATTTCCCCCACTAGCCCCATTGCTGCCCCCAACACAGATGCGCCATGTGCTACTAGCAGGATATCTTCTGGTAAAAACTCAGTAGCTAGACATCTGGCAGTTTGCCCAGAACGTTCTCGCACTTTTTCGTGAGTTTCAGGATATTTGGCGGCGATGCGCGAAGTATAGCTGGTGTCAATTCTGGGGAATAACTTCGCTAATGCTGGAGTTGAGAGTCTTTCGGGTTCTTCTGTCATCCAAGCTGGGTTTAGCCATTCACTCAAGCCGATTTCCAATTTAATCGGTAAATTCAGAACTTCTGCAACTGCGTTTGCCGTTTGTACGGTTCGCAGGAAGGGAGAAGCGAAAATATGGCGAATATTTTCTCTTTTCAATCGTTTAGCTAACTGTTGTGCCTGCACCCTACCATCGTCAGACAAGGGTGGATCGTAGCGTCGTTCGGCGGTGAGAAACCAATCAGGGTTTACGAAGTCGAGGCGGTTAGCGTGTCTTGCTATCCAGACTATTTGACTCATGGGTTTAATTATTCCGGTGAATAGAATTCGCCGCTAAACAAATATAGGTATCTGCAAGGAGGGCTGCAAATATTAATATATGACAAAATCGTAATAATTTGTAATAATAGTAATGATCAGGAAAAATTATCAATATAAATTAGTTAAGATTGTGTAACGAACTCAAATGTAAAATTTCTCGTCCACCTAACTTATTACATTGAATTTATACGCAAGATTTGGTTGCTATTTTTCTGAAATTCATAAGGTACTTGCTTGATTTCCACTGAATAATGCCGTTGTTGTAATTCACTCATAACTGGTTTCAGGTGAGGAGATGGTTCACCGGATATTTTTAATAGTGGAAAAATGCGTACCTCTTTGGCAACTCGGCACATCTCCAAAACTGATGCCAGATGAAATTCTTCTGAAAGCTGATCGGAATAAGTAAATAAAAAGTGAGAACACAAAGCTAAATCAAACTGATGTGTTCCAAAAGGCAAGACAGGTAATTCATCTGTTAGATAACGGTTTTCATTAATTCCCAAAGGTAAATCTGCCAAAAATTTACGCATTGCCGCCATGCGAATCTCAGCCATCTCTTCCGGGGACTGGATATTCTGCCAAACATAATATTCTTGGATGGCTTTAACACCATCTATAACTATTTGATAAGTATCCTGAATGCGGTTATCGATTTCATCTGCTGTGAATTGATAAATCGGATCGCAAGAAATAACCTTGTATCCTTGAGCAGTCATTTCTGCATTGAAACTAGCAGGGCCACCAGCACAATCGAGTATAGTTAACCCTAGTTCTTCAGGAGTTAAGTTAAACATCTTAACGTATTCGTCCATCGAACGTCCCCAAGGAATGATGTTTTTAAGTTTAATAAAACTCATTAGTGTGTTATCCTACAACTTTAGCCATCCAAATAGTTGCCCTACAGTTAACTGAAAGCCGCTAACTAAATCGGGAACTGGTAATATTTCTTGTTCTTCTTGTAAAAGTTCTGGTTGCTGCTTTGGTGGATAAACTAAAACAGAGCGAGCGCCTGGATCAATTAACCAACTGAAACGACTACCATGTTTTAGACAATGCAAAATATTTCCGGTTACTTTAGTCTGGCTTTGATCTGGCGAAAGAATCTCAATCGTCCAGTCTGGATACGTGTGAAAAACATTTGCCACTTCTCCACCTTCATCTAAGGGAATTCGCTCCCAAGCAAATACAGATACATCAGGGACAATTGAACGTCCGCCAAATGTACAGCGCAATTCTGGGAACGCAAGGGCAATTTTTCGACTTTCAACTACTTCATTTATACCTGTGACTAACTTACCCTGCAATTTACTATGTTTTCCCTGTGGCATTGGTTTTTGAATAATTTGACCGTTGATGTATTCTGAACTAGGCTTTGTTTCTGGTACTTTCAAAAACTCTTCTAAAGTTAGGGGCTTAGTTGCTGATTTTACCATCTGCTTGTACCTCGCAATTTTTGATTTAATTAATTACCCTAAATAAGCTTTTTTAACTCGCTCATCACTAATTAATTCTGATGCTGTACCTGTTAAAGTTATAGATCCAGCTTCCAAAACATAACCGCGATCGGCAATTTGTAGAGCCAGATTGGCGTTTTGTTCAACTAACAGAATAGTCACACCTGTAGCACGGAGATTTTCAATAATCGAGAAGATTTCGCGGACGATCGCAGGTGCTAAACCTAAGCTAGGCTCATCTAAAAGCAACAGTTGTGGTTTACTCATTACAGCCCGAGCGATCGCTAACATTTGTTGTTCACCACCACTGAGGGTTCCTGCTAGTTGATTGCGTCTTTGTGACAAACGCGGAAATAGCTCAAATTGATGCTGAACATCTGCTTTTATCTCGGCTTGATTGGTGCGAATATAAGCACCCAAAAGTAAATTATCAAACACTGTTTGCCGCGCTAATACTCTGCGTCCTTCAGGACAATGGGCGATACCAAGTTTTACAACCTCGTGAGCTTGGCGGCGGGTAATATGATGTCCATTATAGATAATCACGCCACTCTGAGGATTAACTATTTTAGATATGGCGCGGAGTGTAGTAGTTTTACCAGCACCATTCGCGCCAATTAGAGTAACTACCTCACCTTTTTGAATAATTAAATTAATCTTTTTCAGAGCTTGGATACCGCCATAATTAACATTAAGTTCTTGAACTTCTAAAATTGTATAGTTTGGTTTATTATCGGCGTTCATCGGCGGTTTACATCCAGAAATATTGAAGGCTGACACCAAAACTAACATACATCAATATACAGTTATGAGAGAGAAAATTACTGAAAAGCCTATAAATATGTACTTTTAATCCCCGTATTTTCTCACGTTTCAATTCGGATTGCTATATCATAATCAGTAAGTTAATCAGTTATGAATTAAAACAAAAAGTACCTCTGTGCCATTGGTAAAACTGTTGCAGGTTCACAAATCAGCAACTCACCATTAGCCCTTACTTGGTATGTTTCTGGATCTACTTCAATGTGGGGTAGTGCATCATTCAGCTTCATATCCCGCTTACTCAATTGGCGTGTCTCAGAAACTGCAACTGCTGACTTTTGTAAACCTAGCTGGCTGGGAATTTCTTTCTCTAAAGCTGCTTGAGAAACAAAAGTTAATGATGTGGCATGACGCGCCCCTGCAAAACTACCAAACATCGGTCGCATATACACTGGTTGCGGTGTGGGAATACTGGCATTAGCATCGCCCATTTGCGACCATGCAATCATTCCGCCTTTAATCACTATCTCTGGCTTCACGCCAAAAAATGCGGGATGCCACAAACACAAATCTGCTAATTTTCCCTCTTCTACTGAACCCACATATTGAGCAATTCCGTGAGCGATCGCTGAGTTAATAGTATACTTAGCAACATACCTTTTCGCCCGAAAATTATCTGCTTTTTGCTCAGTTCCTTGTGGATTAAGACTTCCCCGTTGCACCTTCATTTTGTGAGATGTCTGCCAAGTGCGAATTATCACTTCGCCTACCCTTCCCATTGCCTGGGAATCGGAAGAAATCATACTAAATGCGCCTAAGTCGTGCAAAATGTCTTCAGCAGCAATGGTTTCCCGACGGATGCGAGATTCGGCAAAAGCGACATCTTCGGCGATCGCAGGATCAAGATGATGGCATACCATCAACATATCCAGGTGTTCATCTAAAGTGTTGACGGTGTAAGGACGTGTGGGGTTAGTGGAAGATGGCAGAACATTGGCTTGTCCGCAAACTTTGATGATATCTGGTGCGTGTCCGCCGCCTGCGCCTTCAGTGTGGTAGGTGTGGATAGTACGATTCTTAAAAGCAGCGATCGTATCTTCCACAAATCCGGCTTCGTTCAGCGTATCAGTATGAATCGCTACTTGTACATCATATTCATCAGCAACACGGAGGCAAGTATCAATTGCTGCGGGTGTGGTTCCCCAGTCTTCATGAAGTTTTAACCCCATTGCGCCGGCGGCTACTTGTTCTACAAGTCCTTGCGATTGACTGGCGTTACCTTTACCCAAAAATCCTAAGTTGACGGGAAAAGCATCAGCAGCTTGTAGCATTCGGTAAATGTTCCAAGGTCCTGGGGTGCAGGTAGTAGCATTTGTACCCGTAGCTGGCCCAGTACCACCGCCGATCATAGTGGTAATACCGGAAGCGATCGCCACTTCAATCTGTTGGGGACAAATAAAATGAATATGGGCATCGATACCGCCAGCAGTGAGAATCATTCCTTCACCAGCTAAGGCTTCGGTTCCGGGGCCGATAATAATATCTACATTGTCTTGAATATAAGGATTTCCGGCTTTACCAATTTTGAAAATTTTGCCATCTTTAATGCCAATATCCGCTTTGACAATACCCCACCAATCGAGAATTAAGGCATTAGTAATTACTAAATCAACAGCACCATCGGCGTTAGAAATGGGGGATTGTCCCATCCCGTCTCGGATGACTTTACCGCCGCCGAATTTCACTTCGTCGCCGTAGGTGGTGAAATCTTGTTCAACTTCAATAAATAATTCTGTGTCTGCAAGTCGGATGCGATCGCCTACTGTCGGTCCATAGGTTTCGGCGTAGGCGCGGCGATCCATTCTGTAAGGCATAATGGCACTCCTGGGGGTGGTGTTACTTTGATTATTTTTGAGCAAGTTTAGAGATATTCAGAGGAAATTTGTATAAATTTATCATTTTTTTGTGACAGTAGATGTAGGAAAATAAATTTTAATAGTAGTTAAAGCGAATTTATCAATGCGAAAATATAGAATGATATTTGGAATATAGGCAGATATAAAGCTGAGGTAGAATGTTATCTAAACTGAGAGTTCAGCACTACAAGAGCCTCTTTGATATCGAAGTTAATTTAGAACCATTAACTGTATTCATTGGACCGAATGGTTCTGGAAAGTCGAATATTTGTGAAGCTTTATTTGTATTATCTAATTTTTTGGAAAGATTAATAGCTAATACAACTATTTATGAAGTAATACCTTTTTTCGCTCAATCTTTAATAGCCGTAAATACAAACCAGCAGAAAATAGAATCAAAATTCTGGCAGGGAAAACAAGATTATATTTTATTTGAGGTCAGCACCATCTTAAATATAGAAAATCAGCAGTTCCTTTCAGTTATATCAATTAATATTGATTCTCCTCAGCGAATAGTGACTATTAAGAGTCAAGAAAATTCTGGAAAACCTAGTAGTGTAGCAAGTCTGAATACACATAGTATAAGAAATTTTTTAGTTTCTAATAATTATTTTGAATTTCCTCTAGCCAAGGCAATCAGAAAAGTTAGTATTTATGACTTTGCCCCAATTAGTCTCTCTAATAATATTCCATCAACTGGTGGAATGGATAAAACAGGACAGGGAATTGTTGATGCTCTAGCTGATATTTTGCTCACTAATCGTAAAAGTTTTGATGAGTTGGAGGAACGTTTGACACGGCTTGTTCCTAATATACAGAGAATTTCTTTACTGCGTAGAGAAGATAGAACTTTTTTACTGGAATTAATCGACAGATATTCTGAACATCATATACCTGCTTCGGATATATCAGATGGTACACTTAGAATTTTGGCATTTCTAACCGCACTGTATCAAGAAAATACCCCCAGTATTATTTGTTTTGAAGAGATAGAAAACGGAGTTCATCCTTGGTTGTTACACAAAATGATGGAATTATTGCAAATAATTTCCACAGAGGGGATTACAGGTAAACCCGTTCAAGTATTAATCACAACTCATTCTCCCGTGTTGCTAAATTATGTCGAACCTCACCAAGTCCGTGCTGTTGAGTTAGACACCGAAGGTAAAACTCAAATTCATGCCTTACCCATTGATTCAGAACGCTTCAAAAAAGCCCTAGAAGCTTATGATGGAGCATTAGGTGAACTTTGGTTTACGAATGTGTTTGGAGGTAATCCGGTATGAATCGGGCGATTCGTATTGGGCTAATTGCTGAGGGAGAAGCAGAACTCGGAGCAAGTATTCCCTATATTAAACCAGAAGATGGTGGAAAAGTTATTGAAAGAGATAGAGAAGGGGCACTTCATACCTTAATCAGACGAGAAATTAATAATTTGGGATTGCCTGATTGTGATTTTGTACAAAGACATCCATCCATCAGCGAGAGTCGAGTCTTTAAACGGCGTGTAGGACACTCAATTTTAGATCCAAAATATTTAGCACAGCTGACTATCGCGTGGAAACCTGAAGAAGTTGATATGATCCTAATTGTGGTTGATGCAGATGATAAGCTTCAGCAAAGGCAAATTGACTTAGAACGGGCTTTAAATAAAATCCGTGATAATCACCTGGATGTTAAGGAGCAAAAAATTAGCGATCGCAGTGCAGGAGGTTTAGCGATTAAAAATTTTGAAATGTGGTTGTTGGCAGACACTCAAACTGTATCAAGTATTTTAGGTGCAGAGCTTGAACCTCTGGAAAATTTAGAAGAATTAGATGGTGGAAAAGGTATTTTAGAAAATGCGATCGCACAATCAACATATCTCTCTGAAAATAGTAGCAATCAACGCCCTCTACAAATTCGATGGAAACTTGCTTTTGAGATTGATTTAGCAATTATCAAAAATCGTTGTCCGAATGGATATGCTACTTTTGGACAACATTTAGTTGCGGCTGCAACGGTAGTTGCTAACTCAATCGCAGGTACGTAGCATTTATTCCCTACCTAGTTTAATTAGAATAGCATCTAATGATTTTAAGTATCTAAATGCCCGTTAATTTTGCTGTTGAAGCCGTAGACTTGGCGAGTACCAACTAGGGGAACTAACGTAACTTCTTTTTCATCGCCTGGTTCAAAGCGAACTGCGGTTCCTGCGGGGATATCGAGACGCATTCCTCGCGCTTGTTCTCTATCAAAGTTTAAGGCAGTGTTGACTTCATAAAAGTGATAGTGGGAACCGACTTGTATGGGGCGATCGCCTGTATTTGAAACTTGCAATTTTATAGTTGGACGACCAACATTTAGTTCAATTTCACCTGCTGGTGTGATGATTTCTCCAGGAATCATATATCTATTTTTCCTAATTTTAAAGATGTTCTAAAAAATCCACAAACGGTCTGAATGCTTGAGGACATTGTTCTGCAATATCTTGATATCTAGCATTTCCTAATATTTTTGGTGCATCTACAGAGCCTTGATATTTCTTGCCACATTCTTGAAAAATTCCTTCTACAATTTTTTTAGGCGGGACATCATGATTTTGGTCTTCAATTGTTTTTGTCCACGTTATCGGTAAAGTATTAACACCAAGTACGCTCTTTAATTCAGACTCAGCAGCTAAAATTAATGCTTCCAGATCATGTTTAAAGCAAAAAACTCTAAAACGCTCTCTTAAGCGATTATCAGTAATTCCTTTAGACTGTAGTGCTTGAGTAAAATTTTTTAAAATACCATTTTCTAGGTCTTGAACTGTTTCATGCTCAAAACCCTTGTTTTTGGGATATAGGTCTGGTATGACCACCACAATTGAATCTGGCTGGTTACGGATAATATTAATTGCTGTTATTGGAGTCTTTGTTAGTAAATCTTTTTTAGCATCCCCTCCTCTACTATTATCACTTCCTTTAACAGGGAAAAATTCGATCCTGATACCTTGTTGATATTTATTATTAATTAAACTTGCAAATAATGCTTCCATTGCCAATTTATCAGATGGACCTTCCACATAAATCAAAACTCTCATGGTAGTCGCTCTAATTCATCACTACGGTGCAACTTCTCTATTTCATCTGAGCCAAAATCATCAAGCATATCTATTAAAACTTGAGAATTTCCAGGTTTAATAAACTTTGCTTCCCCATTTTCTTTTCTGAGTACAGCAATTTGAGATATGTCAAATTGAGTTAAGAAATAAGAAGCATGAGTAGCCAATAAAATTTGAGTGCGTTCAGAAGCTTTTTCAAATAAACCAGCAAGAACAGGAAGCGTTCGAGGATGAACGCCTTGATCTGGTTCATCAATGCAAATTAAGGAGGGTGGATTTGGCTGTACACAAAGACAAATCCAACAAATTAAGCGTAAAATACCATCTGATAAATCAGCAAGGCTAAGGTCTTGATCAATTCCTGATTCCTGCCAAAAAGCGATCACTTCTCCTGGACCACCACGCGCTTTTACTGTCAATTCTTTAAAACCAGGAATTACAGAACGCAAGTGTTGTTGTAGTTCATCAAATGCTGATTCATGTTCGTTTTTTAAGAAAAACAAAATTGAACTTAAATTGCCTGCATCTTCACGTAAAACAGGTTCTTGTTCAATCAGAACTGATTTGCGAATTTTATGATTTGCTATATTAAAAGAACTATAAAACTTCCAATCACGAATATATTCACGTAAGTTATATAAAGCCTCAAGTGATGGATTTGTCATTACACTTAAAGCAAGCTGATTAGGCCGCTTTAGCGCAATCTCTTGCTGTGCAAATTTTTTAGTGTCCTGGTCTTGGACAACACCTTTATTACCTTTAATATCCATATATATATATGGATGAGTGTATTTATCACTAAAAGGTTTAGATGATTCTACACGTTCATAGGAAACTTGAGTTCGACCAACAGGCCCCATGAGTTCCCCTAAATATCTAATGCCAACTGGACGACCTGTATCAATTTCTATATCCCATTGAAACTTAGCTGGGCCTGGAATATGAAAAATCTGTTGACCAATAGAATCAGGAACTATTTCTGCTGGTATATCTTGAGATAAACTTTCTCGTAAAAATCTCAGAAATTCAAACAAACTAGATTTTCCAGCACCATTAGCACCAACAATAATTTCTAATGGTTGTAATGGCGCTTCAAAATTTCTAAAAGGTCGATAACCCTGAATTTTGACTGATGTTAATCGGTATGGTGATACCATTTCGTTACCTCTATTTGCCTTATCCCTATTTTTACTATATTAAGTTCTTTTTCATTAACGAATTGGATTATGTACTGTCACTAACTTTGTGCCATCAGGAAAAGTAGCTTCCACCTGCACATCATGCACCATTTCTGATATCCCTTCCATGACATCATCTCGCGTTAATAGAGTTGTACCATAACTCATCAATTCAGCTACAGTTTGCCCATCTCTCGCCCCTTCTAAAATAGCAGCAGAAATATAAGCAACTGCTTCGGGATAATTCAGTTTTAAACCCCTTCCTTTACGTCTTTCTGCTACTAAAGCAGCTGTAAAAATCAATAGCTTATCTTTTTCCTGCGGCGTAAGTTGCATTCTTATCTCCTCTGTGTCCTCTGCGCCTCTGCGGTTCGTTTAAACCTGCCACACTCTTGGTATACAATTACCACGATTCAAGAAAGAAACTCGCAGCAACTGCCAAACATCAATAAACCAGTTTCTCACCTCAGATGTAGAAAAACCGCGATATCGACACAATAATCCATGTTGTAATCGGCTAACACCCGCTTCTCCTTCCCCATCCCATAAATTTCGGGTTTTTTCGACAATTTCTGCTGAAACTGCACCACCAACCCAAACTAGACTACCTACAATTGGTTTTCCAGCCAAGCCGTGAGGACTGTGGAAAATGTCTTCGCTACCGGGTAAGTATTGGCGATCAATCCACAAAGGAATACCTTCTTGCCAAATTTCGGTGTGCGATCGCCATTCTCCAAGATAAAATTTTTCTCCTCTAGCAGTGCGACCAAATCGGGTAATTTCCCAGCCTAAGCAACTAGCCCCGGTTGCTAATTCTACCCGTAAATCTTGCCGATAAATCGCGCCGTTAAATAAAATTGTCTCTTGCGGCAACCATTCTAAGCAAGCACCAGCATCAACTTGCATCTGGATGGTTTGTCTAGCTTGTAAGCCATTACTGCGGTATATCTTACTAGCAGATGCTGTAGTGATTAAGGCTTGGGCTTGGGGTTGGAGGTGGATGTTAGAGGAAAGGCGATCGCCTCCCACAACTCCCCCAGCTGTATGTAAAATGACGCTATGACAAATTTCCCCTTCTGGATAAAATGGGCGTTGTACCTTCAGGGGCGCTTGTTGGTGATTGTAAATTAATTGGGTTTTACCCTGGCGATCGGCATAGACTAAATTAAGTTTGCCATGCCAACCTTCTGCGGTTTGTGAGTTGCAGATCATTTAGAAATTTAAGATTAAAGTTCAGATACCTTATATTTATTTAATACATTCTCTACTGCTTTACCTGCAATTTATCAGTATTTTTTCGCCAACATTACATAATCATCTAATGTATAACATGACTGATACTTCTGGTCAAAATACTGTTGGAGTATTGGACTCATATAGAGTTGTTTTGGTAATTTTTATCGAGCAAATTTACCAAATTTAGCAAGGGACAAAGGTGTTCTTGAACCTGTTGAAGTTAGATATTTATACCAGACTAACTCTAATCCCAGTTCTGCCAGAAATTTATGTACTACATTTTTTTCCTGTTCTTGGCTTTCAACTTGGTGAACATCGTAAACAATGTTGCACCTGATTTTTGAATCTCTTGCAAGAGTTGCATTGCGCGTCGCATATCCCCGCGTTTTAAAGATAATTTTAGCTGCTGACTTCGCCACCAATTTACGATAGGATTATTCATAACCAAATCCCTCTTTGCCTTCCATAATTTGTACACCTGGAAGCCGAGAAACTAACTTTTCCTTAAATTTTATATAGCTTAATTTCTCATCCTCATACCACCAAGCATATTTTTGCTTAATTTCTTCAGCTTCTTGGCGAGTTGATGCCATAAGAGAACGACTATCGCTAGGATGAAAAGCTTGAATTACAATTCTATCTGCGATAGCTAGTTTATCAATAAAAGCAGCTTCATCAGTCGGTAAAGTAGGAAGTAGAGGGGTAATAGTGATAGAGATTTTGGGAAGAAAACCTTTGAAATAATCAATACTTCGTTTAATTTTAATGATGGCATTTAGTCTAGCTTTAATACTGGGCGATCGCGGTTCAAAATCTTTTCTCACTAATTCGCTACCAGTAGGAATGCTCATATTAATTCGCAATCGCTTAAATCGTTGTAAATAATCAATATCTCTAGTAATAATTGGGCTACGAGTTTGAATCACCAAAGTTGGAGTTGGATAACCGTCAATCCCCACATCAAGCATTACATCCAACAATCGACGAGTCAGTTGATATTTAGACTCAAGTGGTTGATAAGGATCAGTAACGCTACTCATGTATATACTAGGAGGAAGCTGGGGATTTTTTTCATACCATTTTTTTAATTCTTTCGCTAAAATCTCAGCCGCATTTTCTTTAAAAATTACCCATTTACCCCAATCTTGGCGCATTTGAGCATTCGGGCTAAATGCAGCAGCATAGCAATAACTACAACCGTATTGACATCCCCTGTAAGGATTGAGAGTAAAATCATAATCACCAATAAAACCAGTAGCCTTTGTTAAGAGTGATTTAGCATTTTGTGCATAAACATTGACATCTCCAAACTTTTCTCGGACTAATTTCGTAGGAGTGCATTCGCAATAACCTTCATATTTTGGTTGTGCCATGTGAATCCTGATATTTATTGAGAGTGAATTAATGCACCCTATTTCTTATATTATAATTCCCAATTTATTCGCTAACTTTAATAAGGAATGATAATATCACGCAAAGATACCAAGAAAAACTTTTGATATATGGAAGTAAAAAAGGTTGCGATCGCTGTAGTTTAACAAAGCGATAGAATATAAATTAAAGTAGACGTAATCACCACGGACAAAAATGGAAAAATTGCTAAACATCCACATTGAAAAATTACCTGAAGGCGTTTATTTAGCAACATCCGATGAGCTTCAAGGTTTAGTAGCTCAAGGACGGACTGTTGCTGAAACTTTAGAAATTGCCCGTGATGTAGCACGTAAGTTATTAGAAGCACAATCTCAAGATCAAGATTATTTGCAACCAATAGCCGAACAATTTAACTATCCTTTAGTTGTCGGTCAGTAGTCAATTCATGGGACGGCTAGCTGGGTTTAGCTACAGACAGATTATCAAAATCTTAAAAACCTTTGGCTTTGTTATTCATCGTCAAGCCGCAGGGAGTCATGAAACCTGGTTTAATCCTGAAACTTAAAAATGTAATTAAGGGATATTACTGAAGTCAATAGCAAAAATTTTAATTTAAAGTTTTGTAATAGCTATTTTTCAAAAATTAATCTATGACTACAGTCGAAGATGCACAAATCAAGAGATTTCGCTCTGAATTATCAAGTTATCCTGGTGCTTTAGATGCCCTTAACGTTCTTGAGTCGTGTGGAGGAAATTTAGAAGCGGCGACTACAAAGTTAGCAAACCGTTGTGGACAAGATTCAAGTTTGGTTTTAAGTTTGGTAGATGAGCAATACCAAAAACTGATATGTGACAACGAATTTCTCAGAATGGCTTTACCTCCTACTTTAGGACTCATTGCCAATCATTTAGCAAAATCTCATTTACCTGAGCCTTTATCTGAAGAACTAGCAATCATTGTTGGTATCTATACAGAACTCGGACTCAAGGCTTATTGTAAGCGTAAATAAGTTTAGAACTTTTATTTTAATAGTGCGCTCGCAAGTGGCTCATTAAAACAAAAAAATAGCTGTTTCCATAAGGGAAGCAGCTATTTTTATAAATAACGGACTACAAAATATTAATAGTCGAATTGTTTATACTAAACTAAAAAGTTATCTGGCAATTTTCACAAAGTATTTTATGTAAATTTTGTTCGCCTTGACTAGCAGATAATGACATGGATTCTATAACCATTAAAGCCATATAAAAATTAGGCTTGAATAATGATAAGCATACTGAAACTCAAATTTTTGTCCAGCAAGGCTTTTATCTTAAAAAGTTTTCATTAATCAAGCCGGAATCCTATAGTTTAATTCCGATCTTATTTTTCTTCCTTCTGCTGCTCTACCCAAACTGCCAAATCAGTAAGTTCGGAAAAATCAAGCAGTTCCTCTCCCAAATTTTCTAACTGTTCAGCAGATAAATTCCGAATCTGCTCAACTAATGATGCATCAATATCACTAAAGCGCCGTCTAAGCATACGACTAATCAATTTAAACGCTTCCTTTTGAACGATATCTTGATAAATTACAGACTCTTTCATAATATCCTCCCGTAAAAATTGACGAACCAAATCTTTGTCAAACCGCAAACCCGCCAGAATTTCTACACAACCCGCAATATTTTGTCGCTCCTCCCTATCTGGAATTGTAGCGACTTGTTCAGCCACTTGTGCTAGTAAAGTTGGCGGCGAGTCAGTTCGCGTCAAACTCGCTAAAGGTAACAGCGCCGGATTAACTAAAAATAGTGTTGAATCTTGCTCCCAAAGACGAACAACCTGATATTGGTGAATCGTCGTGTTGTCCCGATATTCTTCAGTAAAAGCCACTTCGTTAGTAGTTTGCTGCAAAAAGATTAGCACTTGCACTACAGGACAACGGTATTGACGCTTCAACCTCACCGAATAATCGAGCATTCGGAAATTAAGCGCCGGATTAGATTTCGCCAAAGTTTGAAATTCAATGTGCAAAATTTGGTTAGCTGCTTGTAAAAATGTCACAGAATCCGCACGAATTGGTTCAAGCGTGAGTTCCGTTTTTAATACTTCAATTTGTTGCACCTCCACCCCAAGCAACCAACGCACAAAATCAGCCGGGTACTGTTCAGCTAAGTATTTACAAGCGTTATCGTAACTCACCCTCTTCTTCTCCTGACACAAAAAAACAGCCGCCTCCATAAAGGAAGCAGCCATTTTCACAAATTATGTAACTACAAAGTATTAGTAATCGAAGTCGCCGCCGCCACCGCCAGCGCCAGCAGGAGCGCTATCCTTAGGCTCAGGCTTGTCAACTATAATACATTCGGTTGTCAACACCATACCAGCGATCGAAGCAGCGTTTTGCAGAGCAGAACGAGTCACTTTCGCAGGGTCAACAATACCAGCATCAAACAAATCGACGAATTCGTTTGTCGCAGCATTGTAGCCAACGTTGAATTCTTTCTCTTTCACACGTTCAGCGATCACAGCACCATTCTGACCTGCGTTTTCAGCAATCCGCTTCAGAGGTGCAGGTAAGGCGCGAACGACAATCAAAGCACCAATCAACTCTTCATCTTTAAGATTGCTCTTCGCCCAAGTTTCCAATTCAGGAGCAAGGTGAGCCAGAGTTGTACCACCGCCAGGAACAATACCTTCTTCCACAGCAGCTTTAGTGGCGTTGATAGCGTCTTCTAGGCGCAGTTTCTTGTCTTTCATTTCCGTTTCGGTCGCTGCACCCACTTTCACTACAGCGACACCACCAGAGAGTTTAGCAAGACGCTCTTGCAGTTTCTCTTTGTCGTAAGAAGATTCGGTTTCATCCATTTGACGACGAATCTGCTCGACACGAGCCTTAACAGGAACTTCGTTACCTTCGGCAACAATTGTGGTGCTGTCCTTGGTGATGGTGATCCGGCGAGCTTTACCCAGGCTATCCAGCTTGGTGTTATCTAGCTTCAAACCAGCATCTTCGGTGATTAGTTGACCACCAGTCAAAACAGCGATGTCTTCTAGCAGTGCTTTGCGGCGATCGCCAAAGCCAGGAGCCTTAACAGCAGCCACGTTGAGTACACCGCGCAAACGGTTTACTACCAAGGTTGCCAAAGCTTCTTTTTCGATATCTTCGGCGATAATCACCAAAGGACGACCGGCACGAGCAACTTGCTCTAACACTGGTACAAGGTCTTGTACCAAAGCAATTTTTTTATCGGTTAGCAGTAGGAAAGGCTCATCAAAAACCGCTTCCATGCGTTCAGCATCGGTGGCGAAATAAGGAGAGATGTAGCCTTTGTCAAAGCGCATCCCTTCAGTAATTTCCAACTCTGTGAACATAGATTTCCCTTCTTCTAGGGAAATTACGCCTTCCTTGCCCACCTTGTCCATTGCTTGGGCAATCATCTGACCAACTTCTTCGTCATTACCAGCCGAGATCGCACCAACTTGGGCAATGGATTTGGAATCTTCTACTGGACGCGCGTGTTCTTTGATTTTTTCTACCAAAAAGGCAGTAGCTTTGTCTATACCACGCTTCAGCGAAATCGCATTAGCACCAGCTGCAACGTTCCGCAAGCCTTCTTTGACGATCGCATGGGCTAAAACGGTGGCAGTGGTGGTGCCATCGCCGGCAGCATCGTTGGTCTTAGAAGCAGCTTGACGAATCAGAGCTACACCAGTGTTTTCAATGTGATCTTCTAATTCGATTTCTTTGGCGATCGTTACACCGTCATTAACAATTTGCGGTGCGCCAAATTTCTTTTCTAGAACTACGTTACGACCTTTGGGGCCAAGGGTAACAGCTACAGCCTCAGCCAGGATGTCAATGCCTCGTTCCAAGGCGCGACGGGCGTTTTCGTTGTAGATAATGCGCTTTGCCATAGGTGTCTAAATTCCGCGAGTAAGTCAATTTTTTCTTGAATTGGGTATTGGGTATTGGGCATTGGGCATCGGGCATCGGGCATTGTCTTTATTTTTGATATCCCCTGTTCCCTATTCCCATTCCCCGCTCCCCATTCCCCACTAAATAACGACTGCTAAAATATCTTTTTCAGAAAGCAGTACATATTCTTCGGTGCCGAGTTTGATGTCAGTGCCGGCGTACTTAGAGTACAGCACCTTATCACCGATTTTAATTTCCAATTCCTGACGGCTACCGTCATCGTTACGCTTGCCAGCACCAAGGGCGACTACTTCCCCTACCTGGGGCTTTTCCTTGGCGGTATCGGGTAAATACAGACCACCAGCAGTCTTTTCCTCTGAGGCGCTCACTTTTACGAAAACGCGATCGCTCAAAGGTTTAACTGTAGAAACGCTTAAAGATAAAGCTGCCATAATTATTTTCTCCAGAGTTTAGCACTCTCCACTCCTGAGTGCTAATCTACCGAAAATTAGCGCCCAATGGCAAGAATTCCTTGAGTACGGGTTCCCGAACTAGAAGATCATCGGTGTACTTAAGTATAAATGCTTAATTATTTCTACTTTTCAGGTTTTGTTCTGTAAGTTACGAAGAGAGTAGGGAGTTAGGAGTTAGGAGTTTAGGAGTTATAAGAATTCTTCCCCAGTCCCCACCCCCCACTCCCCATTCACTGGAAATTGTTATAGAACTGTAATCAGGGAGCCGCTCGATGAGTAAAATATAGTGATCCAGTCCAGCCATCAAATCCCCAAAATCACTAAGTCTCCAGAACATAAAGCCCTGAGTTATTGTCTAGAAACTTTCGGACTTGCAAAAATTCAGCGACACATTTTTATTGGCGCTGACCAGACAATTGCTAACTGCTGCTCAAAAGAAGCTAGTCTGGAATCCTGGGAGTACTTAAAAAAGCGACTTAAAGAGTTAAAACTTGATGAGCCGCCACAGAGTCATCCCATTTGCGTCTATAGAAATAAAGCCAACTGCTTGCGCGTTTGTTGTTCTAGACCCATAATGGTGGTTTACACTGATGGGGTCTGATATGGCCAAGCAAACCTGGGAGTTATTGAGCAGATCATCCAAGAACACTTAATAGGCATAATGGGGGTTGAAGAATAGGCATTTTTAACCCATCGTTTGCCAGAAAATTCCCTAGTTGCTTGTGAACACCTCATAGAGGCTTAACAACCGAAGGATATGGTATAGCAGTAAGCTTAAAGAAAGTGCGGGTTGGTTTTGAGCTAGGGTCATCTTTAAGCCAATACTTACTTGTGAGTCAGAAAGATTATTATTTAATCAGTGTTTTTTCGCCCGCCCCTTTCAATGCGATATATAATAGCGCATTATAGATACTACTGCTATACGTATCCTTGCTGGACTTTAGCTAACGAGCTACTAGTCTCTTGAAAATGCTCGGCATTTTTGAGGCTTCGAGACAGCAAAGGCAAGTTAAGTAGGAAAAAGGACAACATCTCGAAATAACCCACCATAGAGGATAAATATTCAAGACTTTGATGGACCGAAGCGCGACAAGTGCCACTGCTATGAAAGAGCCCAGCATGAAAGATCACAAACGACTTCTATTGATTGATGATGACCCTAACCTCATCTTGCTGGTGAAGGATTACTTAGAATTCCGGGGATACGAAGTCATTACCGCTGAAAATGGACGTGAAGCTCTGGAAATTTTAGAGCAAGATGTTCCAGACATGATCATCTGCGACGTGATGATGCCGGAAATGGACGGATATACTTTTGTGGAACAAGTCCGGCAAAACGAACGCACCAGCTGGATTCCGGTTCTTTTCCTTTCAGCTAAGGGACAAAGTGCAGACCGAGTTAAGGGTCTGAATAAAGGTGCTGATGTTTATATGGTCAAACCCTTTGAACCAGAAGAACTCGTAGCGCAAGTTGAATCCTCGCTGAAACAAACTATCCGTTGGAAAGAACACCAAGCAAAAGGAGGCGAAAACGGTTCCCGTATCCAGGTTCCCTTCGATGTGCAATTAACCCCAACCGAACTGAAAGTAGTCCAGTTTGTCGCTAGGGGTCTAGCTAACCGGGAAATTGCTGAAGAACTAAATGTTAGTCAGCGCACGGTTGAAAGCCATGTGTCCAATATGTTGGGCAAAACTAATCTCCATAACCGCACTGAACTAGCGCGGTGGGCGATTGAAAATCAAATGGCTTAAACAAAGTTAAGAGTTAAAAGTTAGGAGTTATGATTTATGAATTTTTTAACTCCTAACTCGTAACTCCTAGCTAAATCTACCAACCATCTTCTTCAGGGCTGGATTGGTACGAAACTTCTAAATCCAGTTCATCGAGGTAAGTTAAGGCGCTTTCAATCTGGGAAGTAGTACCTCGTAGTTCCAAATCGAAGCAGCTATATTGTGGCACTTTTGCGCTGATCTGAGCATCAGCAATAATCACCGTTACCCCATAGTGAGAAACCAGTCGTGAAATGACTGGTTCCTCATGCAAATCTTTAGGAATGCGAACTTGGATACGAGTTTGGGTGCGTCTACTATCTAAAATATCAGTATTAGATTTTACCTGTTTATTTGGGATTGCCATTATAGCTTTCTACTCGACTTCTTGGATGAGGGTTTTGCTTTGCACGATTTCTTTTAACACTAGCGTCACTTATCCCACGCAGGCAAGCAAGAAAGTATTTGCCTTTGCAAACCATTAATCTAGATGTACTAAATGTGAAGAATTACTCATAATTCGGTAGTTATGAGGTTAATTTTTATTCTATAGTGCTTTTCGAGAAGATTTAATATAGCCAATCTGTAGGGTTACAACAATTGTTGTAACTTTAGATAAGGTGGGGAGAGATGCAGAAAAGTTAAACCATAGCCAATCTGTAGGGTTACAACAATTGTTGTAACCCTACTTTATGTTGCATCGAAACGAAAACTGCTATATATCAGTAGCTTAAAACTATAGCGGTTCGTTCTCGTTTGCATGAAGTAGATTTTTAAACCTCACCCCCAACCCCTCTCCTTAGTAAGGAGAGGGGAGTGTTTGCTTTACTCAAATACGGGGTGAGGTTCAGACTGTATTGAACTGGAGTGAGAACCGCTATATATGTTACTTTGTCAGAATTTTAGGGAACTCTATTAATAGAACCTTATATAGCTTTTCCTAATCAAATGAGGTACATCATAGCCCCCTGATCGCTTGCGGGGAGGGGGTTGGCGTTCTTGTACCTCACTCAACTGATAACCGCTATAGATTTAGCCCTCTGTTTAGATATCAATAAAAATCGATTTTTTAGGATAGTTACTTCTGTGTAATGACCTATTGTATAAATCCCCATTGTCCAAAACCTGTTGACCCAGTGAATGCAAACAACCTTATTTGCCGTAACTGTGGGTCAGAAATCCTATTGCAAGGTCACTATCGGGTACTCAAACAACTAGGACAACGTGGCTTTGGTAACACTTTTGAAGTTGACGAGTGCGGGAAAACTAAAGTCTTAAAAGTGCTGACTGAGAATAACCTCAAAGCCATTGAACTATTTCAGCAGGAAGCAAAGGTTTTGAGTCAGCTAAACAGTGCGGGTATTCCCAAGGTAGAACCAGATGGTTATTTTACTCTTTTACCTAAAAATAGCTCTGTACTATTGCACTGTTTAGCAATGGAGAAAATTGAAGGCGTAAATTTAGAGCAGTGGATGGAATTTCGTAATTATCAACGTATTTCTGAAGCTAAAGCTCTAAATTGGCTCAAACAACTTGTAGAAATTCTCGCTTTAGTATTATCAAGCGAACCAATTCGCCCCAATTTTTTCCTAACTCATTCTTAATAGCTGGCGTTCGCATCCAACATACTCTAGTTAGTACTCGAAAAAGGCGATCGCACCTGAGTTGTGGTTGTGGAAGACAATAACTCTACTAGATCAGCCCTCTCTTCATACTCTTTTTTTGGTGAAGGTATTGATCAAAGGACAAAATTATTACTAATGACTGCTGAAAGCTGATAGTAGAATAAGGTACAGAAAGCTGCACGGAAGGGAGGATGGGAAATTGGATGAAATGAGGGCGGCGCTAGAGTTAGCGACCGAAGAGGAATTGCAAGATTTAACGGCAATTCTATTTAGTCGGAAGTTCAATCCCCTAGACTATGTACACACACCCCAACCCATCGAAGTGCAAAGCCAAGACCGTAAAGCTTGGTTAGACGCACTAGAGGGTCGCTTTCGCTTTTTGGCGGCAGATGGGATAACGGTATTGCGGGGACGTACAGGGCAGGTAACTTACCGCCAAGCGTTAGTTCAAGTATGTAAGTATCTAAAAATTCCCTATTCTAATCAGCTGGCAACTATTGATTTAGAAGCAGAAGTATTTTTGCATCTGCTAGGACAAGTGTGGAAAAAATTGCCTGAACAGGAAAAGCAAAAATTGACTGTAGGGGTGCAGCGTCAGCTGCTCAAATCAGAACTCAAACAACCCCTACCACTTTTATTGCAACGTGACCCCTTGGGATTACTTTTCAAAGGCGGTAGTGCGATCGCGGTTACTTCCGTACTTCAGCCACTTGTACTCAAGCAAATTGCCCGTCAATTTGCCATCCACTTTGCTACATACGAAGTAGCCAAACAAGCAGCAATTACAGGCTCAGAAGCAGCTGCAACGCAATTTCAAAGCTATGTAGCGATGCAAATGGCGCAACGGGGTATGACAGTGAGTGCAGCTCGTTATGGGGCAACCCGCACGATGTTTGCTGTGATTGGTCCGATAATGTGGACTTGGTTTTTTGCGGATTTAGGATGGAGAGCGATCGCCACTAACTATGGTCGGATCATCCCTACCGTCTTCGCCTTAGCTCAAATTCGCCTCACTCGTGAGGAATGTTGGGAGCCAGCTTGAACAAAGTTTTTGACTATTTCAAGTCTCGTTGGCAATCTTCTTGGAACTACTCTTTATGGGCACTGTTAATCTTCCCATTGAGTCCTTTATTGGGGGCTGTGACTATAGGTTTTGTCGCATTAATAACTTGGCTTAAACAATACCGCAAAATTAGTCGCCGCCCCATCAACTGGGGATTTGCCCTTTTGAGTGTGTTGCTGATCGTCACTGCTGGGTTTGCCCAAGACAAGACAGCAGCTTTCCTCGGCTTATTTAATTTATTACCATTCTTTTTACTTTTCGCTGCTCATAGCACTCTGATTCAAACATTTGCCCAATTGCGGCAAATGGCTTGGATTTTGGTCATCGGTTCCATGCCGGTGGCAATTATCGGCTTGGGACAGTTATTTTTAGGCTGGAGTTTGAAGGTGGAGATTTTGTGGGTTGTCTTTGCTTGGACGATCAGACCAGGAGGAAATCCGCCAGGCCGCATCGCTTCACTCTTCTTGCACGCTAACACCTTCGCTGCTTATCTAGCAATAATTTTCATCCTTGGTCTAGGGTTATGGCTTGAACAATGGCGATTGGGTATTGGGAAGAATTCAGTCCCCTTTCTCTTCCTAACCGTGGCGGCGATCACAAATTTCATCGCCTTGATTTTCACCAACTCGCGCAATGGGTGGGCGATCGCTATTTTGGCCTGTTTAGCTTATGCACTCTACCAAGGTTGGCGCATTCTTGTGGGCGGTGTCGCTGCGATCGTCTCTAGTGTGCTTTTGGCAGCTTTTGCTCCCTCGCCAGTGGCTCAATTTTTTCGTCAGTACATTCCTGCTTTCTTTTGGGCAAGGTTAAATGACGATATGTATCCAGATAGACCAGTCGCTTTAATGCGAAAAACTCAGTGGGAGTTTGCCTGGTCTTTAGCTCAGGAACATCCTTTGACTGGCTGGGGGTTACGCAGTTTTAGTGGACTCTACAAAGCTCAAATGCAGATTCCCTTGGGTCATCCCCATAACTTGTTTTTGATGTTATCTGCTGAAACTGGTTTTCCCAGTGCTTTTTTATTTTGTGGCTTACTCGCTTGGATTTTGATTACAGGTGTCCAATTACTACGAAAGTCAAAATATATAAATACAGAAGACAGATTGATATTTTTCAGTTATCTTCTGGCTTTTGTGGCGTGGGTTCTATTCAATACAGTAGATGTAACCCTATTCGATTTTCGTTTGAATGCGCTTTCATGGTTAATTTTGGCTGGCATTTGTGGAGTAGTACATCGATATGACCCAATACGCTTGGGTAGACTCGATCCTCCCTAACCCTGCTTAAAAAAAGGGAATTAAGCCCGCGATTAAGTTTTTAAGTGTATACACTGACGACATCTTGGCTTGTAAGTTAATAATATTACTACAGAACATACTAATACTTAATTAGTCCCTGTTGCTGATTGTTGGGAAGGTGTAGGAAAACCTTTTAGGGTTATCCTACATGACGGGCATCTCTTGTAGATGCCCTTTTGTATATGACAATCCGATTTGATTCCTGAATTTAGTTGCTTGGGCAGGGAACAGGAAACAAGGGCATAGATGTGTGCTGAATCTTATTAAAAAATTAAATAAAATAGGAGTCCTATATTTATTATTTTTCTTCAGTTAAGCACAATTTAAAGAATATTGAATTTGACGGAATATCTGAAAATTTTTATCTTTCCTAAAGGAACATAAAAGATGATTGCTGAAATTCAACTAGGTCTTTGTAACCCGCCAGAACCTATTTATTTGTATGTGAAAAGCGGAGAATTAAACGGGGAATCTTACCTGTGGTATAACTACGATATCAATAATAATCAAACTATTCCTGTACAACAAACAGGGCTAACTGGGTATATATCTGAACTGAAATTAAAAACGACAGAATTTAAGGGAAAGGACAACACTAAATTAGACATCGTTGTGAGAGCAGATGAAACTTATGTTGTGAGGACTGGGATAGAAACGAACTTTGCTAAAAGTTTCCTTTTAGCTGTATCACTAGTTCAGGACTTTTCCAAGCCTCTGATTATCGCTCCCATTGCTGGAAACGAGAATGTGGTTTTTTGCAAACTTTACGACGCGACGGCTAAAACCAGAATTCGCTCTGAATGGAACAGAGATGCTGATTGGCCGGCAATCATTGATAGTGTTCAAACTAAGTTGCAGACATCTAAAAATTCTCATATCGTCTCTGGTGAGTCAATACTGTTCTAAATAACTGAGGAATTATGGCTCTAAAACTTGGCGGCGTTTTTCTTGGATGACTTCATCTAAGGGACTTCCAAATAAAAAAATACTCAACTACTTCTTGTGGGGTGGGCGTCTCGCCATTGGTGTCAAGTTAAGAATCAAACATCCTCTTAGGGTTGGTAAGCTGTTTTACATTTAACTTGGATAATTAGGCTGGGCAAGACTTCCCTGCGGGACGCTACGCGTAGCTTGCTTCCCCGGAGGGGTACGGCGTGAGCGCTCAGTCGAACGCTGCCCACCACACAAGAGTTACATAACATTTAGGTTTAAGTGGCTTCATTCTCTCAATGCGATCGCCGCATTCTGTCCACCAAAGCCAAAACTCAAACATAATACCTGCCTAATTTTACTGAGACGGGCGGCTGTAACGATATCCAAATCAAACTCTGGCTGCTGCAATCCTACACAAGGCGGTAATATTTGATGCTTTAATGCCATGAGAGAAAAAGCTACTCCTAAAGCTCCAGATGCTCCTAATGTATGACCTGTGCTTCCTTTGGTGGAACTAACTGCCACTCTTTGAGGAAACAAACGCTGAATTACCATGCTTTCTATGCGATCATTTAGCTGGGTAGCTGTGCCATGAGCATGAATATAATCAATGTCGGCTGGTGAGAGACAACTACGTTCTAGACATTGTTTGATGGCTGCGATCGCACTTTTCCCTTCAGGTTCTAGTGAATTGCTATGATATGCATCGTTAGTTAAGCCGAAACCGAGAATTTCACCATACACTTTTGCTTGACGCTGCTTTGCCAACTCTGCTGATTCTAAGACAAACACAGCTGCGCCTTCGCCTAATACTAAGCCTTCTCGGTGCAAATCAAAGGGATAAGCCCCAGTTTTCGCTAAAGCACCCATCTGCTGAAACCCTGCTAAAGTTAAGGGTGTAATTGGTGCTTCCACTGCGCCAGCTAGAGCCTGTTGACATTGCCCAGTTTGTATAAGCAAAGCTGCTTGGGCAATAGACCAAATTCCAGTAGCACAAGCTGCCATCGGTGCCAAAACTATCCCCGATGCACCGATTTGTCTTGCAGCTGCAATCGCATTCATGTGAGGTAATGTATCTAGCCAATTTCCCAAAGAGGACACTGATAAATTCGCCGCATCTCCATACATTTGCCTTGCGAATATTTCCCAAGACGCTTGATAAGAGCGACTCGATCCCATGACTACAGCACAATCAGCTAAAGGTGGAATTAACCCAGCATCTTGCAAAGCAGAAGAAACAACCATCTGAGTTAACAATATTAACTCAGATGGTTGTTGACTAATCAAACCTAAAGGAAGTGGTGTAAGTTCTGGAAATGGTTGATATAATCGAATTCCAGATTTACCTGCGAGCAAATTTTGCCAACTCTCCTCCAAGCTTCCACCCAAGGCGGAAATTAAACCAATACCAGTGACACAAACCTTAACCAATTTGAATTTTGCGAGTGAGGAATCTTTCGCTATTCAAACATTCAATATTTTCAATTTTGAATTGATTTCTCCTACTTTCCAGGTGTTTTCAGATTTTCAGCCCCTTGGGTGACTTTAGCAGAGTCAATGCGATCGCCTTGCTGAATTTTGTTCACTACAGCAAAGCCTTGAGTCACATTGCCAAACACAGCGTAGTTACCATCCAAGAAGGCTAAATCGGCTAAAGCAAAGTAAAACTGGGCAGAAGCAGAATCTGGTTGTTGCGATCGCGCCATCGCTACTGCACCCTGCTTATGGGGCAATACGACGGGTTGAGCAGTAGCATCAAATGGTTTATTGTAAATCGGTGTATCTGAACCTTTTGGCTTAACTTCTAAAGGTATATAACGAGCATTTCCCGTTTTTGGGTCAATATAACTACCTTCTCCCAGTTTATCTACCGGAACTTTCGGGTTTTTGCTTTTAGGATCGCCCCCTTGAACTACAAATGGTTGGGGTTCGCGTACAACTCGATGGAAAGCTAAACCATCGTAGACGCCCTTTTGGACTAAATCCACGAAGTTGCCAGCTGTAATTGGGGCATCAGTGCCGTCTACTTCGATAGTAATCGGCGAACCTTTAACCGTCATCACCACAGTAGCCTTGCCTTCGAGCCGTGGTAAATCTGTGATTCCAGGAATAGTCTCATTACTAGTTTGAGATACAGATGTTGCTTCAGTAGTTGTCTTGGAGCTTGCCTCGCTTGTGGTTGAGGTAGCTGTCGAGGTTGGAGAAGATGTATTAGAAGCGACTTGCTGTGTTGAACATCCACCCAACATCAAGCCACTAATGAGTACAAAAGAAAGCAAAAATTGGGAAATTTTTAACCGCATTGCCAGTTACTGATTTAACCACAGTATCTTATCGTTTCGAGGGGCATTAGGCATTGGGCATTGCTTATTCTCCTCATCTCCCTCATCTCCCCACTTCCCACTCTCCATTCCCTTACAGTCCTTCTAGCGACACTCCTAAAAAGCGGGCTAACTTTGCGCCTTCTGTTTCCAACTCTGTTAAAGATAACGGTTGTCCAACCCGTGTTAAGGGTATATCTCGCCGGCCTTTAATGCGTAGATAGAGGGCGCGAAGGGGATTAAGACCTTCTTTGACGGCTATTTGCACAGATTGCACATCTTCTATGCGGCTGTTAATCTCAATGCGGCGGTTTTTGCCAGGAAATCCCCAACGGAAGATTTTGATTGTCCCAGTTTCCTGATTAAATTCGTTGTAACCGCCGCCCACGTCTAAGAAAATCACTAGCCAGAGGTATGTGGCTAATAGCAAGCCAGCAGTGCCATATAACCCCATCACCAGTCCTTGGGGGAAAAATATCAGTTGAGTTGGATCGGAAACTATGAGTAAATTAACTTTTAAATAACTGGATATGCCAGCCAATAAAAAGCCGCTTGCTCCCAAGGTAACGATAGTTGCCCACCAGTAGTTACTGAACCGACGAGAACCGAGAACATTTTGATGCAGGAGGCGATCGCCTTTGTTAATCGTTGTTGATGCCGTCATTTAACTACCATTGCCCGTGAGATACTCGTTGTGACATATTCGCACACTGAACGCTTTTGCTATCCAGTTATGAATTCTTGACCCTGTACCCGACAAATTTTACTGTCCTGGATGATGCTGGCTTACTTACACTATGGGACAAACCACTTAGGCTATTTGTATTAGTCAAGATGTGCTAACTTCCTTTCCCGTTGTCCAACGTTTCACATAGGTTTTCCAGAGGTGTATCAGCGATCGTGGCGGCGAAGTAACCATTTACATTTTACCAAACATCGTTGACAAAAACTCAACTGCGCCTCTCACTGTTCCTTCTACCCATAAAATCTATATATTTCTTAAAAATTCTTTCTTCCCTGCTCCCTGACTATTTTTGACCTCTGGGGAATGAGTTACCTACCTACGCCCATCTGCACTAAATTTTTTCAGATTTCTGAGAAAAGTTGTGTCAAATTGTAAAAATTCTGATATTCATATTAATTATAGGGTTAGTGTTTCATACCTGACTTGCTTGTTGTGTATCAGGCAAAACCCGGACTAGTGTGATAAATTAAGAATCATTAAGTTACCACAAACTAGATTACTAGCCGATGGTACGTGTAATGACATAAACAAAGAGAAATACTGATTTTAGATCAGTAAGCTCTCAGAATCTCAGTTGTTTTCAGGCTGTTGAGATTGTCAAAAAAACGTTAATTCCTCACGGGAGTTGGTTGCACTAGCTTTCCGTACTGCCTTAAAAACGTTGCAATTTTAGTAAAAAAAGAGGATTTTAGTCCGATGACCATCGCAGTTGGACGCGCACCCAGTAGAGGGTGGTTTGACGTTCTAGACGACTGGCTCAAGCGCGATCGCTTCGTATTCGTAGGTTGGTC
>NZ_JBALCE010000067.1:0-8953 GCF_036919815.1 Nostoc sp. | reverse complement strand
TACTAGGAGTAGGAATATTTGCTGTTTGGCAGTATTTTAATCAAAGACCATACGAAACGGCTACTGAAACAAGAGTAAATAATATTTGTTATAAAGATATTACTAAAAAACCTCTTGTTATAGGCATTATAACTTCACCCAAGCAGTATTCAGAATTTAAAATATACTTAAAAAACCAACTCGGTTCTCAAGCCAGAGATGTAGTAGTTGAAGGTAACTCTGAAATTACATATAAAGAAGCTCAAAATAATATTTCTAAAAACAAATGGGATATCGTGTTTGCCAACTCACCCATGAATGGAATGCGAGCTAAAGATAATAGCTACAAATGGTTAGCTCGAATGTATCCTAAGTATCCATTTACTTATGAATCAGTTTTATTTGTTAAGTCTGATAGTCGAATTAAGTCAATTGAAGATATTAAGTCTACAACAACTATCGCTCTTGGAGATTTCAATTCAGCTTCAAGCTTCTATATGCCTGCCTATAATTTATATGGAAAATCTATGATTGTAACAGCAGGACATAGAAGTAGTAAAATTCGAGAGCTAGTAGCTAATAAACAAGCAGATATAGGAGCAGTTGTATACACTACAATCAAAGATGATCCACAATTCCGAGTAATTGAAATTAGCAGAGAAATTCCCAGCACAGGAGTTTACTTATCTCCAAAATTAACTCCTACTGTTCAAAAGCAGATTCAAAACATTTTAGAAAATGCACCTAAAAAAATTAAGGAACAGGCAAACTACGATACAGGAAAAGAGCCAGACTATAAAGAATTTAGAACCATTGCATTAAGAGTAGATCAAGTTTTGTCTTGCGCTAATTTTAGTAGAAATCCCGTACAATTTTTTTGTAACGCAACATCTCAAGGGATTCTAGGACGGGTGGCTGGTTTCACCAACCAGGGTAATGCAATGATTCGATTACGATTGGAACGAGAAAATCATAAAACCTGCCAAGTCTTTGTTTCTTCACAAACACTGAACAAAATTACGGATGGTAGCTCACCAGAAATTATTAACAGAAAACAAGTCAATATATTGGAGTAAAGCCAATAGAACTAGAAGACGGCAGTTGTCAACTAACAATTGAAAACCCTACTCAGTTAGTAGTGTTACAACCCTAGAGTTTAGCCTTTTAAACTCCCTAGTGATTAGCGTAGGCATCGCCTGTTTTTATCTTGCCCCCGTTATTTCATTTTTGGTCTACTTTGTCAAGGCGTGAGTTCTGACGAATTACGAATTAGTAATAGACATCTGGTGAAATTAAATATACCTTACCCAGAACCCTTTTAGAGACGTAGCAGTGCTACGTCTCTACATTCTTTTTTGGAGATGTCTAATGATGTTGAGTGCTTTTGGCAATTTGGCATCCAAAATTTTTCTCTTGCAGTTTTAATTGAGATATCAGCAGGGTTACAGGGGCATTGAGAAAATTCTACAAGGGATGGATTCCCGTCTCAAAAATCCCACCCAACGGCCAGTTGTTGATGCCCACGCTCTCCGAACCACCTTAAGGTGGATGCAGCGCAAGCGTCATCGCTTCACCACAACTGGCTAGAAATCAAACAGAAAACACATAGTTAGCCAAGGAGATCATACCAAAGCGATCGCCACCATTTATTTAACCTGTAGCTGCTTTAGTTTATTATTTGCCGATAGTAGTAACGCTTGAGCTTTCAGATAGGCTGTTGTGCCATTTTGCACCTTTTCTAATTGATTAATAATACTCTGCAATTGACTCAACACACGATTGCGCTCGACATTATCAGCATTAGCAGGAATTGAAGCCAGCAAGCTTTTTATTTCTTGTTGCGCCGACTCCAAAGCCTCCCCAGCATCTGCCTCAGCTTGCCGCCTAACCTTAACTTGACCTAAATTAGCCTCATAAATTGCTAATAACTTTTGTGCCTCGGTATAACCCGCCACATCTTTTGAAGGAATCTCTTTGAGCCGCTCAATTGCCTCTATCCACAAATTTTCTATCTGTTGCCATTCAGTTACGGCGTGCGGCGGATTTTGACCAGCTTTGGCGGCTTGCCAGGAAAATTGCCGTGCTGCGGTGATTAAGGCACTGATGCGATCGTTTTCAGCACCGATGCGATCGTTCTCAGCTGCCAATCCAACAACTTCCTGAAACTCACGCTTATAATTATCTAGTTGATTTTGTACAGTTTTTCCTGCCAGAGTTTGGCCAGGAATCTGCTCGAATTGATTCAGCGCCGTTTGCCAAGCAGCTGTTGCAGTCTGTTTATCAATTGGTGTTGCAGCCTGTTCATATTGCTGTTTTGCATTTAAGAAGCTCTGCATATTATCAGTAAGCAAAGACTGAGCATTCTTTTCCTGAAAAACCTGAGCTTCTAGCTGCCCAACTTTACTCCGAAATGCATTAAAACCATAGATACTGAACCGCGAGTCATACCACCAATACCTGTATTCTGACCAATCGTTGACAAAGGAAGTTGGTAACTTATCTAGATGTTTTTGTGTTTCTTGTAGCTTCTGTTCTCCCAAAGCCAAATCAGCCGGACTAGTAGCTTTTTCAATCAATTGTTCAGCTTGCTCGACTGATACCAACGCCAGCCGATAATGATTATCCATGCTGATGTAGCTGGGTAGCAACAAAAAAGGCGCATGGAGCATCATCGGACGGCGAATCACCGGATAAGGCTGGTTCGCCACCCAAATTACACCAACGGGAATGCCTATAAGTATTGCTATCCAAATAAGTCTACTACCTATACCCCGCTTGGCTTTGCTATGTAGTTGTTGAGGGGATGTTTTGATAACCCGCCCCTGTAACTCGATTTCATGCTCTAATTCAGCAAGGTTTTTGGGGGTTGATGGTGTTGTAGGTTTCTTTCGCACTACAGGTTGAAGGCTGGGAGCAGACGAATCTATCCCAGAGCTATTTGGAGCATTTTTACGTAAGAAAATCAAGTTTATTTTGTCTAAAAAAGCCATATTTATATCCGCTACTACGTTAAGTATTCCCAAAAAACACAGGAAATACGAACAATAGATGGTTTTGGCTTTTGACACGAATTATGCTCTTTCCTAACCAGAAGATGATGGATTTAAAAAATTGTCCTGATTATGGCTAACCCTGGCTTTAAATTTGACAGATGATATCGAATTTGTTTGAGGCACATAATAGCAAATCTGTACAGTATACAAGTTATAAATTACGATGCAATATAAAGATTAAATGACTCTTAAATCGTGTAATCAGGTACTCTCGCATCTTGCTTAAGTCTGATATCTTCCTGAGAGCAGCTTTGTTTTCAGGTAGGTTGATGAGTCGAATTAATGGATTTGTCGGGCGACGTGATTTCTTAAAATTGGCCAGTGTGGTAGGTATTGCGGCTACTGCTTTTGGTGATAGCTTTTGGAATCCAAAGCAAACTGTTGTTGCTGATATTCATCCAGTTAACCCTAATCCAATCAGTCCGAATGAAGCCGTCAAACGCTTGCTTGATGGTAATCAAAGATTTATCGATCAAAAACGTAAATATCCCGATCAATCATTAGAACATCTGCGATTAGTTGCTAAAGCTCAGTATCCCTTTGCCGCGATATTAGGTTGTGCAGATTCTAGAGTACCTGCGGAAATCGTCTTCGATCAAGGACTTGGAGATTTATTTGTCGTCCGAGTTGCTGGTAATGTCGTCAGTGACACGGTTATAGGTAGTCTGGAATATTCTACAGTAGTATTGGGTTCGCAATTGATTGTGGTTTTGGGTCATAGAAGATGCGGTGCAGTAGCAGAAGCAATCAAAAACCAACCACTTCCTGGCAGAATTGGTTTGATTATTGAGGGCATTAAACCATCTCTAGAAAGGGTAAAGTTAAGAACGGGTGATAATATGCAGGATGCAGTTATAGCCAACATTCAATATCAGACTGAAAAATTACAGGAAAGCTCAACAATCTTAGCCAAATTGCTCCGTGAAGGTAAACTAAAAATTGTTGGTGCTTGTTACGATATTGATACTGGTAAAGTCAACATTATTACTTGAATATCTCACACATTTTAGAGGTAGGATTCTTAGTTTAATGATGTTGCCAAAAATTATTATTTATAAAATATTTTTTATTGAGAATCTTGAAGATTAATCAAATTTATACTCAACTTAGAAAAATATTCCTTATACCGTCTCACAAAATACCCGTTACATATACATTGGTAAGGGCGTACAGATGTCTGCCCCTACAGCCGATACATTTGTTGCAAAGATTTTTGAAAATGGTATTGGCGATCGCCTGGGTTGGTCTACGCTAAGGTAAACTCACAAAAATTCAGAAAAACCTCAAAGCAAGGCACAGTCGAAGCTTGTAACAAATAAACCCAGCAGGGGCCATATAACAAAGCCGCCTGCCAGGAAGGTATAGTATATTCTGGCCATGTTTGATTAGGTTAGCGCTTATTTCTAAAAAATAATTGCGTATCCCTAGATACAATAACTAAATCCTTTGGAAAACACAGTTAAGAAAAGTTACTAAATAGGTTAATTTACAATTAAATCTAATAATTTCCCGAATTGGGAGATGAAGACACGGGGACACGCAAAAATATTTCCCAATGCCCCATGCCCCATAATATAAGAAAGCGCTTCACACTTCTTAAATAATCACATTTATTAGAACAATGGCGAGAGACTTGCGGGGATTCATTAAAATTTTAGAAGAAAAGGGACAATTACGGCGAATTTCAGCTTTAGTTGACCCAGATTTAGAAATTGCTGAGATTTCCAACCGAATGCTGCAAAAAGGTGGGCCAGGGTTGTTGTTTGAAAACGTCAAAGGCGCTTCCTTCCCGGTGGCGGTGAATTTGATGGGAACTGTGGAAAGGATTTGCTGGGCGATGAATATGCAGCATCCAGAGGAGTTGGAAACTCTGGGGAAAAAATTGAGTATGCTGCAACAGCCAAAACCGCCGAAGAAGATTTCTCAAGCGATAGATTTTGGTAAGGTATTGTTTGATGTGCTGAAAGCGAAACCAGGGTGGGACTTTTTCCCTGCTTGTCAGCAAGTTGTGCTTCAAGGTGATGATTTAGATTTACATAAGTTGCCTTTGATACGTCCTTATATTGGTGATGCTGGCAAGATTATCACGCTGGGACTGGTAATTACCAAAGATTGCGAAACGGGTACTCCAAATGTAGGTGTGTATCGTTTGCAACTACAATCTCAGAATACGATGACGGTTCACTGGTTATCGGTGCGGGGTGGGGCGAGGCATTTGCGAAAAGCGGCCGAACGTGGGAAGAAATTAGAAGTTGCGATCGCACTTGGTGTAGATCCTCTAATTATCATGGCAGCTGCCACACCCATACCTGTAGATTTATCAGAATGGCTATTTGCTGGACTTTACGGTGGTTCTGGTGTGCAGTTGGCCAAGTGTAAAACTGTAGATTTGGAAGTTCCCGCAGATTCGGAATTTGTCTTGGAAGGGACGATTACACCAGGAGAAGTTTTGCCAGATGGACCTTTTGGCGATCACATGGGTTATTACGGTGGTGTAGAGGATTCGCCGTTGGTACGCTTTGAGTGTATGACGCACCGGAAAAATCCGATTTATTTAACAACATTTAGCGGTCGTCCACCTAAAGAAGAAGCGATGATGGCGATCGCACTCAATCGCATTTATACCCCCATACTGCGGCAACAAGTATCAGAAATTGTTGATTTCTTCCTACCAATGGAAGCTTTGAGTTACAAAGCGGCGATTATTTCCATTGATAAAGCATATCCGGGACAAGCGCGACGGGCGGCTTTAGCGTTTTGGAGTGCTTTGCCACAATTTACATACACAAAATTTGTCATTGTTGTGGATAAAGACATAAATATTCGCGATCCGCGTCAGGTGGTATGGGCGATTAGTTCCAAAGTTGACCCAGTGCGGGATGTCTTTATTCTGCCGAATACACCTTTTGATACCTTGGATTTTGCCAGTGAGAAGATTGGTTTAGGTGGACGCATGGGAATTGATGCGACTACAAAAATTCCGCCAGAAACAGACCATGAATGGGGTTTGCCCTTGGAATCTGATCCAGATGTGGCGGCGATGGTAGAAAGACGATGGGCGGAGTATGGTTTAGCAGAGTTGCAGTTAGGAGAAGTTGACCCAAATTTGTTTGGCTATGATATGAGGTAACGTGTTAGATAGAAACTGGTAAAAATCTCTGCTGGCTATCAGCTGAACTGATTTTTATCAGCCAAAGTTACCCACAATTACATCTCTTTTCAGGTAAATAAATCACGCACTAGGTTTACAGCAATGCTGTATCTTTACGACAGATGTGGTTCAAATAAATCAAAACTGCTGTAATAAAATATCAGAATGAAAAAGCTGGAGAACATAGCCTGATATAAATATCTCTTTGATCATCAGCAAAAGACCTTCTCCCATGAAGTATTCTGGTATTATCAATCATTAAAATATCGCTTTTTTGCCACGAAATTTCCGTGGTTATTTTTTCAGCAATTTCATTAAGTTCAGAGACAACCTCATCAGAAATATCCGAATCATCCTCAAAATTAAGAATCTTTGGGCTTAACTGTTTTGTGGGCAATAGGCTATTAATAAATACCTGATGTTTTCCACATCTGCTTGGGATAATGGCTGGAGAAATGTATTCAAGCAGAATCGATTGATCATCATTTACTGTCAGATGCGTATTGTTCTTCTGAAATATTTCTTCTAGGGTATTCAAATCATCTGTTTGGTATTTTTTCTGCCAGTCCTGTTGAGATATCTGAACAGTAAATTTTAACTTCTTTTTGCTGAATAACTCTTTGGTTGAACTACTAATTTCATTAAAAAATTGTCTGCCATCACATACCGTAGTTTCACCATCTTCTAATGGGGGATTAGCACAGAAAAACCACAGCATAAGTGGGATATTCTGCTGATAATACATTTCTCCGTGCAATTTAATCTCAGACTTAAAATCATTTACGCTTAAAAGAGTCTGATCTCCATTAATTACCCTTCTCCTGAATGCACCACCAGCATAATTTATAAAATCGATACTCAAGAGATTGGTAAATTCTTTAAAAAGGTTAGTATCAACATCAAATCCTCTAAAAAGTAAGACTCCATTAGATTTAAACAGGCTAATAATTTCTTCTTTGTCTAATTCTAAAATACTAATATTATCGAGATTAATAATCTCTTGAACTATGCTATGTAATATGGGCTGTGTCTTGGTATTCATATAACTTAATAAATCTTTGTCTAAATTTGAACTCACTGTTGGCGTTAACTACACCATATATTGACATTTTAATACTCAATCATGTCGTTGTGTTGCATCCATCCGCGTAGGCGTAGCCCGTCGTAGACATCGCAGGACTAAGTTTTGTAAAATTAAAAGTATTATTACAGTATTAAAATCCATTTTAGAGACTACGTTACAAAGTTAAGCCTAATTTGTTTGGGTAGCTTCTGAGATAGAAATAAGACTCCAATCTTAGGTAATGATGCCAAAAAGTTGAACAAATTATGACAAAACAAGTGAAAAATCTAGGATCAAAGTTAGTGATAGGATTTGCATTCAGTTGTATTAGTGTGATGCTCAATACAGGTATGGCTAATCAAATAGGTTTAGCGAAATCAACTAATTCTCAAAAGTGCGATCTTTTTGTCTACGTTACTGATATAGATTCGCAAGGTTTAAATGTGCGGAGTGGTGCAAGTACAAGTAACACAATTCTAGGACAAATACCCATCAACGAGACAGTTCAGGTTATTGGTGCTGTTGGAAATTGGGTGCAGATTACTAATGCTAGTGATGGTTTTAAAGGAACTGGATGGGTATTTGTGCCAAAGTTAGGCTTAACAACGCGGGGCTATGGTACTAATGGGGTGGATTTATATGCTAGTACTAGTGAACAAAGCCAAAAAGTGAGAAGGATTCCTGCTAATATGGCTGTCAAATTGTTAGGCTGTCAGGGAGATTGGGCGCAGGTGGAATATCAAGGTGTTAAGGGTTGGTTGGTAAAGGAAGATCAATGTGGTGCAGCCCTTACTAGTTGTTCTTAGAACCTCACCCCCAACCCACTAAGAGCAAGCGAGGAGGGGGCTATGAGAATTACTTTTAAAATTTTGGTTTTGAGATATTTGTTATGACTTATTCATTTCCAGGAATGAACCCGCATTTAGAAGATCCTGCATTATGGCCAGGAATACATGGGAGACTAATAGTAGCGATGTCTGACGACAAGCTGCTTCTCTTCGAGACGCTTCATATCAAGAGAAACGCGAAGAAGTATTAGCCAGTCGTAGTAATTTAGTTAAAATTGATTTACTGCGTAAAGGTGAACCCATGCTAATGATGGGCGATGATATTCAGAGTCACTACCGAATTTTAGTTTGTCGTGGCGATCGCCGTCCTTATGCTGACTTATATGCTTTTAATTTACCAGATATAATTCCACCCTTTCCCCTGCCTTTGCGTGCTGGAGATACGGAACCAGTTATAGATTTGCAGACATTGTTAAATGAGGTATATGATATCTACGGTTATGATTTGGTAGTAGATTACAGTCAACAACCAGTACCAGCATTGTTAGAAGCAGATGCAGCTTGGGTGGATGCGCTGCTGCGGGAGAAGGGTTTACGGTAGAGCAACTTAATAGGGATTTGAGATTTCTGCCACTCAACTGGGAATACTAAACTGAGATTCCCTTGTAAGGTAAGACTGGATTCCTAAAAACATGAACTCGATTACACTACAAAAAGCAAAACAGGCTGTATTTATAAAAATTTCTAATGTATTGCAGCAGCTATCTAAACTTGTACTTTGTATTTTACTCGCATCGATTCTGAGTATGACAGAGATGATGTTACCTAGGGCGTGTCATCAATTAAGCCAGATAACAGTAGCAGCAAGATAAATTGCACCAAGAAAGTTTATTGCTCGCTTATCATAACGTGTAGCGAT
>NZ_JBALCE010000066.1:0-48652 GCF_036919815.1 Nostoc sp. | reverse complement strand
ATAACATCGACCTGCAATGGCATAACATCGACCTGCAATGGCATAACATCGACCTGCAATGGCATAACATCGACCTGCAATGGCATAACATCGACTTGCAAAAATTAACTCACCCTTTCTTCTTGTCTATGACAAAGGACTATTGCCAAAAATCAGTGACATCGTATCCCAATTCCGCCAGCATCTGCCGCAGCAAAGGTAAACTCAGTCCAATTACATTGCTGTGACAGCCGGCGATTTTTTCCACAAAGAAACTACCAAAACCCTCAATGGCAAAGGCACCAGCACACTTGAGAGGTTCACCTGTGGCAACATAAGCTTGAATGGCGCGATCGCTCATTTGGGCAAAGTAAACTGTTGTAACTTGAGACTTGACTAAAGTACGGTTTTGCTCTAAATCAATTAAGGCATGACCTGTGTACAAGTCGCCAAAGTTACCTTGCATTATCTGCCATCGGGCGATCGCTTCCGCGATGTCTGCTGGTTTGCCGTAAATTTCACCATTGATGGACAAAACTGAATCACAACCCATAATCAAAGCCGATTCAAACTGCGGGGCTACAGTTTCCGCCTTATACTGGGCAAGAGTTTTGACCAATTCTGCTGGTTCACTTAGTTGAATTTGCGACTCATCAAAGTCACTTGGTTTAACTATCGCTTCAATACCAACAGTTTGCAGCAAGCGGCGACGGGCTGGGGAAGCTGAGGCAAGTACAAAAGGTGGAATTTTCATGAGATTTCCGACAAACTTGGTAATTGGACATTGGGCATGGGGCACTGGGCATTGGTGATTAAGTTTCTTCTCTATCCCACTCCCCATTCCCCACTCCTCACTCCCCAATTAATAAACAGAAAAAGAATTGACAACCTCATCAATCATTCGTTTAACTCTCTGCCAACGTTTTTCAGGAATTGAGGCATTGAGGGTAAAAAGTTTACCACGGCTAACAGCGACACTGGCGATGTTGTGTCGTTGCTGTTGATTGGGGAGTTTAACCTCATACTCTAAAAGGTAATATATTTTACCATTCACTTCTCGTTGTGCGGCATTCACTAATTCAGCTGAACGACCAGAGTCAGGAGGTGCGAGTGCAGCTTTTCCTAATTTATATCCTACTTCTGTTGGGGTTCCCAACTCTAACAAAGTTTTGCCTTCTGGAACTGGGCTAATCACAACCGAAACATTTTCCGACACCTCAATTAAATCGTGGAAAACCACATCTGGTCCATTGGCAACTTTCACTTGCAGCCAGCCGTTAGGATATAAAAACTGATAGCCATCACTACTGTCTACAAAGCTTTTGAGTCCAGCCGCAGCCGCTACAGCAGAATTACTCAGGCTGAAACTCAACACCAATAGCAAAATTAATATAATTCGTTTCCACATTTTTACAGATTCCTTTGGGCTGGAGACAACATCAGGCTTGCATCATTTCTCGTTATTATTCTCCCACCAACCGGGACGCTTCGGATGAGCCATTAGATGTTAACTAGATGTTGACAAATACTCTCTGGTCTATCACCTTACTGATGAAGCGGTGTGAAATTATTGCCCTTGCCTCTTTTTTTATCTATCTTTCTTGGCTGGAAACTCGCTTAGGGTGGACATATACACGGTAGGATTTAGTGACTTTTAGACCTCTTGCATAAATCAAAAATAGAGAACCCCACCCCGTATTTGAGTAAAGCAAACGCTCCCCTCTCTGCTTGCGGGGAGGGGTTGGGGGTGGGGTGTTAGTGACTTTTGCAAGAGGTCTATTTTATAAAAAACAGCAACATCGCTCTGTGGCGATTTAACTATTATCTTATTCGGGCGATAAAACAGGGACAGCCACTAATTGCCTGCGAATATGAAACTCAAATTTACGGTTATATTATGGCAAAAGATTCTACGTTTAATCTATTTAAATACTTTGCTTTTTTTATTATTACTATCTATATGCTATCTGCTTGTCATGCTTGGGCACCAACCGAATTAAAACGCCCTCCTTTGAAAGTGATGTTTGGATCTTTTGTTGGGGAGTGTCCAGGCATCATTGCTCAAGAAAAAGGATTCTTTGAAGCTCAAGGTGTAGATGTGAAACCACTAAATATGGAACGGCTTAAGAAAAGGTCCATCAAATTGGAACAAGCAAATTTCAGTGCGGGTAAGTATGATGGTCTGTCATTATCTTTAGGAAGTTTTATAATTTCAAGTGCCACAAATCCAGATATGCAAGGTGTAGTTGTTATAAATGAATCAACAGGAGCAGATGTAGTAGTCGCCCAATCACAAATTAAAACCGTTGCTGACTTGAAAGGAAAAAAGCTGGGTGCAAATCTAGGCGGATTTAGTGAAGTTTTCGTGAATCAGATGTTAAAAACTGCCAATTTAACCAGTGATGATGTGAACTTGGTTAAATTAGAGGCTTCAGAAATTCCTCAATACCTGAAAAATAATGTTATTCAAGCCGGACACACTTGGCAACCCCATCTTTCTGAAGCTATGAAATTAGGAGGAAATATCCTATTTACCAGCAAACAAACCCCTGGCTTGATTTTAGATATGATTGTCTTTCGCGGTGATATAATCCGCGATCGCCCCGAAGACATTCGTGCATTTGTGCGAGGATGGCTACAAGCCTCGAAATACTGGAAAGCAAATGTTCAAGAAGGAAACGCCATCATCAGCAAAGCGTTAAAAATTCCTAACAATACACTCTCTCTGGAAGGAGTAAACCTGACTGATTTAGGTGAAAATAAAAAATTATTTGAATCTAGCAATCCTAACTCCATCTACAAAACTGCCAATATATATGCAGACTTTTTTATTCGCTCTGGGAATGTGTCGCGCATTCCCGATCTAAAAAGTTTGTTTAATTCTTCCTTCTTAAACCCTGCTCCCTAGTTTAAAGCCATGCAGCACTCTTTTTTGGGCAGCATCCGTACAAAGTTGATCGCTTCGTTTTTTATTGTTGCTTTGATTCCGTTGCTGTTATTAGCATTTATTAACAAACAGACAACTGAAAAAGCACTAACTGAGAACGCTCAACAAACTCTATCTGCGGCGGCTAACCAAACCACTAACAAAATAGATGCTTTTATTGATGGAAATCTCAATGCTGTGTGAGTAGAGGCACTTTTACCAGGTTTGGCAGGCTACCTCAGCCTAACTCCAAAAAAGCGAGATGATAGCCCCGAAATGCAATTGGCGACAGAAACATTAATCCGTCTCAGTCGCAAAGATATGCTCAATATTCTTTCTTATGCTTTGCTCGACTTAAATGGTAAAAATGTATTGAATACAGCAAATACGCTGGAAATTAGCAAAGATGAATCATTTCAAGATTATTTTAAAGAACCACTGCAAAATCAGTTGCCCTTTGCTTCTAGCATGAAGCAATCGCCAATAATTCCTGACCTTGTTACCATCTTTTTTAGCAGTCTGGTTCGCAATGCTAAAAGAGATATATTGGGCGTATTGCGTGTTTCCTACAATGCTACTGTTGTGCAGCAGTTAGTAATTCGACAAACTGAATGGGCTGGGGCAAAATCCTTTGCTATTCTTTTAGATGAAAATAATATTTATCTGGCACATAGTACTGCACCACAACTACTTTTTAAATCAATTGTACCTCTGCCTTTCAATGTTGTAACTCAACTGCAACGAGAAGGGCGTTTGCCTAATTCTGCTGTCAAAGAATTGGCAACTAATGAGTTAAAACTTAAGCAAGCATTGGATAATAAACAGTTGTCTTTAATTGCATCTTTAGAAGGAACAGGTAATCAGGTTAATTTGATTGCGATCGCTCGTTTAAAATATAAACCTTGGTCTGTATTGTTCGCACAGCCCCTTGCTGTTGCCCTAGCACCTGTAGAAAAGCAAATTCGTGACGCAATGTTTCTATTTGCAATTATCGCTTCAGTAGTGACAATCATTGCTTTTGCCATTGGGCAACTACTAACAAAGCCAATAATTTACCTTACAAATATAGTTTTCGAGTTTACCGCAGGTAACTTAGATATCCGCGCCAAAATTAGCTCAAAAGACGAAATAGGTCAACTGGCGAAATCGTTTAACAACATGGCATTTCAGTTACAAACATCTTTTGAAACTTTGGAAAACCGGGTACAAGAGAGAACAGCAGAGTTAGTAATTGCTAAAGAAAAGGGGCGCGATCGCTATTGTACTCATTAAGCCCATACTATCGAGAGATACACTGATACCTAAATCTTTTTTTCTTAGCTAACACCAGTTAGGTAGTTAAGTTTGCTCTTTGCTAAGTTATGTAAATAAATATAACAATCTTATTACAAATAGTCAACTAGACTTGACAAAAAAAGACTTAGACATTTTATAAGAACTACTTATCAGGGATAGTATAAGCTGTCGCGCATTTAATTTGCATAACTAGGGCGGGCAAGATGCCCACCCCACAAGAGATTCATTTTTTTGAGGATGCAAATTAAAAGATTTTTAGCTTAGGATTATTTTTCAAGGTGTGGTGAGTGAAGTAGGGAAAATCAAACGGTTGCTGGCTAAGATAGTGGGATGAAAATGAGAACCCATCTACTTTGGAAAGTAGAAAAACTGAGCGATTAGCTGCATAAATCAAGGTAGTCGGAATCAAGCCAGAGATTTGAAAAGCTAGCTACTAGATCACCAAAGTCTTTACAATTCCCTTGTTGGCTCAAAAAGTATTTCTCGACCTATGACGAATCAAGCTCCTATCCCGGTTATTGTCAACGGTGCTGCTGGTAAAATGGGACGTGAGGTGGTTAAGGCGGTGGCGCAAGCGCCTGACTTAAACCTAGTGGGTGCAATTGACCATACTCCCGAACATGAAGGTAAAGACGCTGGAGAATTGGCGGGTTTAAGCGAACCCCTAGAAGTGCCAATTACCAATCAATTAGAACCGATGTTGGGGTATGTGGCTGGCGATAGAAAGTCTCCTCCAGGGGTGATTGTAGACTTTACGCATCCTGATTCAGTTTATGAGAATATTCGTAGTGCGATCGCCTACGGTATTCGTCCTGTAGTCGGCACCACCGGGTTAAGTCCCGAAAAAATTCAAGAGTTGGCAGACTTTGCCGACAAAGCTAGCACTGGTTGTCTGATTATTCCTAACTTCTCCATTGGCATGGTACTGTTGCAACAAGCCGCGATCGCAGCCTCGCAATATTTTGACCATGTGGAAATTATCGAACTGCATCACAACCAAAAAGCTGATGCTCCCAGTGGTACTGCCATTCAAACAGCGCAGTTATTAGGAGAATTGGGTAAAACTTTTAACGCCGCTATTGTAGAAGAAACGGAGAAATTACCAGGAGCCAGGGGCAGTATAGCAGATGAAGGGATTAGAATTCATAGCATTCGCTTGCCAGGATTGATTGCCCATCAGGAAGTTATTTTTGGCGCAGCAGGACAGATTTATACTTTACGACATGATACGAGCGATCGCGCCTGCTATATGCCAGGAGTGCTACTAGCAATTCGCAAAGTCTTAGCGCTAAAGTCGTTAGTATATGGATTAGAAAAGATACTTTAAACACATTATTGAGCATTCATCACTCAGCACTCATGTTAGTACCACTGACTCGCCAGAAATTTGAACAAGTAGTCCCCCTAATTGCCACTGGTTTGCAGTACAAGTACTACTGGGGGAAGTTCTCAAATTTTTTGCAACGGCTGTTAATTTCTGTAGTTGCCATAGTTGCTATTTTGCTTGTAACATTCGTTTTCAAACTTGAGTTTGCTTCAATAGTATTTGTGTTTGGGGTAGTTAGCGCTTTTTTTTGGCTGTGGTATCCAGTGTTTCAAGCAAGTATGCGGAATTTGCAATGCCGCCGTTATAAGTACGGCGGCTTTTTCCGTGGTCGAGTCCTAGATTGGTGGATTACAGACCAGTTGATGGGTAAAACCGAAACAGTCAACAACAAAGGCGAATTGGTAATTATAGAAAACCGGGAAAAACAGATTAACTTAGAGGTGGGTGACGACACAGGATTTAGCATTGAGTTTGTAGCACCATTACGTTCTGCCCACAAAGTTATTACTCGCGGTCAAATTGCCGAGATGGTAGTGATGTCAAATCGCGCAGATTTGAGCAGTATTGAAGAATTCAGTGATATATATTTTCCCAATCGTAACCTGTGGGTCAGCGATTATCCTTATCTGCGGCGGGATTTCTTTAACGAAATCGGTCGCCGCTTGCGTGAAGACCAACAACAAAAACCCCGTCGGCGGCGTCGGAGAGTAGAGGATTGAAGAAGTGAAGCAGGCAGGAGGGTTTTCAACAAAAAATTCTTTTATCCTTTCTCCCTCAACCAAAAGAGTTAGTATCACGGAAATTGCAATGCGCTTATACTTAAACCCTTCATTATCACAAGACTAGGCTCCTTTATAGGCACTTTTCAAGAAAAATATCAGGATCTTCAGGAATTTTGAATACTTTTTTGGATACAGAATACAATAGAGCCGACTTTCCTAGCTCCCTCCATTTCTATCTTGTCCATAGGCTTGCCATGCCAAGTCTACCAATCCATCAACGATCGCAGCTGCTACAACTGCATTACCTTTGCGACTGTCAATTGTAATGTGAGGCACTAGAGAATCTCGTAAGCGCTCCTTAGCTTCATCAACATTTACAAATCCCACTGGAGTCGCAATTATCAAAGCAGGTCTAATTTCCTCAGCTTCAATTAAATCCACCAGTACTGTTAGTGCTGTTTGGGCTTGGCCTACCACAAAAATGCCCTCTGGATAACGCTTTGCTAAAGTTTCTATTCCCCATGCTGCGCGAGTTTTTTCTTTTTGAGGGCGTGTCACAGCTTCCATACTGCAATACACCGGATTAGCAAAGGTGTTTTGAATCTCGTAGGCAATACCTACTTGTACCATTGGCACATCTACCACAATCGTAGTACGCGCGGCTAGTGCTGCTGCTCCAGCTTGCAAGGCACGCTCAGAGAAACGAATTAAAGACTTATACTCAAAGTCAGCTGTAGAGTAGATTACCCGACGCACAATCTCATACTCTGCGGGTGAAAAAGCATGATTGTCAATTTCACTATCAATGATTGCTAAACTTTGAGCATCAGTTACGTGCCATTCCATTTTTGTTGAGCTTCTCAAATATTAGCTTTCAGCTTATCAGCTTCAGAGAGTTAGCAGTTAGGAGTTACCAAAAATCTCGGTTTAAAACCCCGTCATTAAGGACGGCTTTACTTTTCTGATTTTTTAGATTACCAGTGAAGGAAGAATCCCCACACCAATAGGTGCGGGGAGTTGTCAAAAGTTTTTAATTAACTCATAACTCCTAACTCAGCGAGAAGTTTGAGAGGCGGCTTGGGCAACTCAAATCTTCGATACTCATAACTCATTACTAGAAGAGGGCCGACTGAAAACAGGAGATAGGTAGGCAACCAAGACGCCGATGAGAAACCCAGAGATATTACGAACTAGAGGTACCCAGTCGCTTGTACGTGTCACTACTGGCCCAATGCCAAAGGCAATAAACAAGATTCCCCATAAAGGTGAGAAAATTAAAGCCCATTGCCAAGCGAAAACTTGTCCTTTATCGCGGGGTTGAGCTGCAAATCCACAAATCACCCCACCAATAATTGAGCTAATCAAGGTGAGAATCCATTGCTCTCGTGGCAATCCGGGGACAACATTGCAACCACCCTTGAGTAAACAGCCTTTAACCGATTCTAAGGCTTGCAGAATGGCTTGGTCTTCGCCTTGTTCGCGGACAAAAAACAAATTACCGAAGCGGGTTTGCAATTCTATCCAGAACGTCCGGGGTAAAAGTTCATAAACAGCATCGCCGACGCTAAAACTGAGGATGTTACCGCCACGAGAATCGGCAACTAGTAGAATGCTTTTGTCATCCAAACCCCAATATTTGATGACTGCCCGGCCTGGGGTGCGGTCATACTGGGTTAATACTCGCAGTTTCCAGCCCGTATCGACTTCAAACTGCTCTAATTCTTTGACAAGCTTTTCTTCTTGCAGCACAGGAAGAGATTTTGCTAAGTCTACAACTGGGGTAAAGGTGGCAGGGAGTAAGTCAGGATTGTCATAAGCCAGTGCTGGGGGAGAATGCATCACCCAAATTGACCCAGCCAGAAAAAATACTGCAATGGATACCAGAATTCGTCGCCAAAAACAAGATTGCATGGACGTTTTTATACAAATATCAACGGTAGAAGTAAACAAGTTGTTTTAAAAGAGTACTAGAAAAGTGATAGTTCTTTACACTTGTTTACTTTACTCTAATCTAAGGGATCAACGCAAAGCCTTTTTAGGAGTGGGGAGTGGGCTTGCCGTGAGCGTAGCCGAATGGGAGTGGGTAATATAGATAAAGTCTATTTTGTCAATGAGTTAAAATACTCAAAATATCCTTAATAAAAATGATAATCGTGGCTGGGGAGATCGGTAGGAGGCTAATGGCGCTTACCTCCTATCATTATCGTCAAAGTTTTTAACAACTCAAAATTGACTAATATAAGTCATAGCGGAGTTCCCCATACAATAAAAGGGGAATGATTAAAGGTGAAAGATGACTAACAAAGAATTATTAATCCAAGAAATAGAAACTTTACCGCCGGAGTTGCTAACAGAAGCACTCAATTTGATACGTTCTATTAAGGTTAACTATACAAAAAAGGAGTTGGAACCAGGTAAGCTTGAGCCTATCCTTTTAAGCGATTCTACAGAAACTTTTAGTGAGCAAGAGCAACTTACATACCGTCCTGCTTCTGGACGCTCTATCCTTCGACACGCTGGCACTTGGGAAGGTGACGACTTTGAAGAATGCCTTCAAGCAGTATATGCTACCCGTGGTCAAGCTAAATTTGATCACGAAAACCTATTTGAATAATGTATTTACTCGATACAAATCATTGTAGTGCCATTATTTTAGGCGAACCAAATGTTATTCGTCGCGTGAATGAAGTTGGAGAAAATAACATTGCCACTTGCGTAATTGTCCAGGGTGAGCTGACATTCATGATGGAAAAATCCCAACGCAAGGAAAATAATCTGGTTCGCTTGACAGAATTTTTAGAAGATATTCGTATCTACCATATAACAGAAGAAACAGCAACAATTTACGGTCAAATTAAGGCAGCTTTATTCAATCAATTTGCACCCAAAGATAAAAACAAGTGGCGAAAAAGTAAAATTGTTGATTTGGGTTTTGATGAAAATGACATTTGGATAGCTGCTATTGCACTGCAAAATAATTTAACTGTCGTTTCCAGTGATAGTGACTTTTTGCGAATTCAACAGGTGAGAACCTTTTCGCTGGAATCTTGGGTTTGATTTGCAGTATAAAGCTATAGCGGCATAATTAACTTTACAGTACCCATCGTTTAACTATAGTTAAAATACAGCTATCTCCAATTAAAATATATGGTGCAAAGGCTGTGTTCTCGTTCCAGTCATTAACAAGAGAGTAGAAAGTAATTTCATAATTAGATTTCGGGAATAATCTTTTTATTATTGTCTCAAAGAAAACTTCAAAATCAAGCTGATTCCTAAACCAAGAATTTATCAAATTTTCAAATTTATCTTGACTAAAACATTCCGATCGACGGTAAATGGCTAATTCATCCCAATAATACGTATCCAGTATATTTCCCACCTCTGGATATAAATACTTGCCAAAATCACACAAATTGACAACATCGCGGGTGCGAATGTAACCTTTATCAAAACTGCGATATCCGCTAGGTTTTGCAAATACTTTAAAATCACCTATTGAACTGTCCCAAGATTTATCTTGGCTATTAACGGTATCTACAAATTTGCGAACAACTTTGTATGTAGTTGGTTCTTGACAGAAATTTGGGAACAAGCACATTTCTCCTAAAAAGACAGCTTCATTAAAATATGCTTCACCCGTTTTCCCAAATTGGTCAATACAATGCCAAAGTTTATCCATAAACAAAAATCACTTTTTTAAGCTGCTAATAATAGCACGTTTTGACACCGCATAAGGAAGATAAGCAATGTCCCAGGCCATTTTTTTGGTCAATCTTCGTCATCGAAATTGCTTTCCCAGTTAGCAGCGTCGTTGTAACCGTCATTAGCGCGGTATACTTCTGTTTTTATTCGGTGATTTTCTTGCCTCAGCACTTCTCGTTCTCGCAACGTGAGTGGTGGTTTTTCATTAGTTGGGGTGCGATCGCTAGTTCGCCTTGTGGGTTTTTGGCGCGTGAAGTTTCTCCAAGCGGCTTTTGCGCCAACAAAGACGCTGCGTGTACCGACTTGCAGATTTTGAGCCTGAATTCTTGCACTATCAAGGCTTTGATCAACTTGTTTGGCGACTTGACTGGCACTTTTTACACCTTCACCGACATCATCAGTTAAGTTAGCGATTTCCAAACCAGTCACGCGGATAGCTTCTAGAGTGGGCGGTAACTCCCGCGAGAGTGTATCAAATAGCTTTTCTGCACTGCGAGCCGCGCGTGCTAACTCCTGCAAAGCCGGTATTGCCGCCACTAAAACCGCAGTTAAGCTTGTGGCGACAAAGAGTAAGGAAAATCCCAACCAAAACAGGGGATCAATCACGGTTATGTCATTTATAAGCGTTCTAATTGCTGGGGAAGAGAATCTGAGTCTTCAACAGATGTTTGCCGGTTTAAGACTTGGCTTTCTCGCTGACTGGCATCTACACCTGCTGCGATCGCTTCCCGTAATCTATCTAAAGTATCATCCCAGTTTCGTAGTGCGATCGCAGAGAGGCGATCTGCTTGGATTTGCACACTCGTTGATAAATCTTCTGCCAATTCTGGGATAGCATTGGCAGATTTTTTCAAAATTTTACGCGTTTCGCGCCCTGTGCGTGGAGCCACGAGCAAACCAGTCAAAGCACCGATGGTAGCTCCTAGCATAAAACCGCCAATAAATACTCCAGAACGGTTATTAGACATCTTCTTGTTTCTCTCCTTACACCCATTTTAGGTGGGTTTTCTCTCCTTGTAAGACTCCACCGATTTTATTCAGTTAATCTCTCGTGACAAAATATCAGCCATAAATGTTGCTTTTATTCAGTGAACTACCCACACCGACTTGGAGCTTGCCTTGTACAGTGTCGGCTTCTGTAATCACCGGAGAGTGCCCAAACTTAGACTTTCGCCCAAGTTTAGGACTTACTTCCCCTCCTACAGCAGAGACGGCTGAACCTTCCGCCTTTATGATTCTGATACCTTCTGCTCTAATATTTATCGCTGCGTTTCCATCCCTGTCATGATGAATGCCACAGTGAGGACAAGTCCATTCACGGATATCCAACGACAACTCACTGTATGAAGAGAAACAATTAGAGCAGAGCTTAGAACTGGGGAACCACCTATCAATCTCAATCAATTTTCCACCACTGCGTTCTAGCTTGTAGGCTAAGAAGTTGGTGAAAGTTCCCCAACCAACATCAGATATTGACTTTGCCAATTTATGATTGCGTACCATGCCTTTGACATGAAGATTCTCTACTATGACAGCTTGGCTATCGCTGACCAACTTATGACTAAGTTTATGTAGAAAATCTTGTCGTGAGTTAGTAACTCGTTCGTACACCTTGGCAACAACTTTTCTATATTTGTACCTGGAATTACTGCCCTTGTGTTTACGTGCTAACTTTTTCTGCTTACGTTTAAGGTTTTTTTCATGCTTTGCAAGGTGTTTAGGGTTATCGTATTTAGACACTTTTTCGCCGTCAGTGACGACTGCAAAGTGTTTCAACCCTAAATCAATGCCATAGATTTTACCTTCTGATTTTACGAGATTTTCACCCTCAACCTCGGTCAGAATAGATGCAAAATATTTACCTGATGGTGTTTTGCTTACAGTAACAGTCTTGATTTTCCCCTCAATCGGTCTATGTATTTTGGCTTTGACTATGCCGACATTACCAGGGAGTTTGACATTACCATCTACAATTTTAACGTATTGAGGGTACTGAATTGACTGTTTCCCAAGCTTAGATTTGAACTTAGGAAACCCGGCACGGTTTCCAAAAAAGTTCTTATAAGCTGTTGTTAGATTCAGTGTCGTAGCCTGCAAAACTTGACTATAACAATCAGCTAACCACAGCGTATCTTCAGCTTTTTTGAGCGCAGGGAGAAATGCGTTAAGTGCCACACGGCTAAGTCCAAAGCCTGTTTTCTTATAAGTCTCGATAGATTTATTTAGCGCATAATTCCACCACCAACGCGCACAACCAAAAGCCTGTGCTAATTGTTGTACTTGTTCTCCTGTGGGGTATAAACGGACTAAAACAGCCTTGTGTAGCACTTAAGATCACTTACGCAGTATATATGTATTATAGCACAAATATATATTCTGATAAGCTACTAAAAAAAATAATTGGTAATTCGCGGTCACTGAGCTTGCCCTGAGCCTGCGTCGTACCCTTCTCTACGAGAGGCTGCGCCAACGGGAAGCAAGCTACGCCCAGCGTCTCGTAGAGAAGGGTCGAAGTGTCATACATCTAGAGCCTTATATCCCGCCACAGACATGAGTACAGTTTCACTGGCGGAATATAAGGCGAATTAGCTAAATATCAAGACCATTAATTACTTATAATTCAAAACTCCCCGGATATCCCAAAGTTCTTATGCCTTTGGTAAGCCTTCTGGCGGGCTTCTAAGTCCCAAATCAGCCCTTAGACAACTCTATTGTGTCACCACGTCCCGGTGTCCTCGCATCAGCCCTAATATATAAATGTTTATGTGAACCTAACATATAGCGTTTCCTAATAAGAATGAGGTATAGCTTAACCTCACCCCGATAGAGATGTGCTTGATCTCCGCTCTCCAAACTCACACAGAGCAGTTGGGGGTGAGGTTTTGATATATATTTCATGCACCTGGGAACCCCTATAACTCATTTTGCAAAAGTTCTTTTCCCGGATGTTAACTCTAGCCTCCGAAAATAACGTTGCCAGATTTGCCGTCCTAGCAAAAGTAGACTGATAATTTGCCGCACTTGTTGGATTTGCATTTGTAACGCTTGATTTTTCTGCCGTAAGTTGTAAATATTATCCTGGCTGAGATAAATATTTTCGGGTGCTTTATTCAGTGCTGCATGGGTACAACTTTCATAGGCGGTTAACCTATCTGCTATGTATGCTAGCTGCTGCTTGAGTTGCCACACTCGCCAAGCCACATAGAGTAGTATCAGCGAAATCAGGGTGTTAACGAGCATAACTAAAATTACCATTGTTTATCTTCACCAATATCAGCTTTGAGGAATTGTTCTATATACTTGACTTGGCTCTTATTTAATGATGAAGAAACTAAAGGATAAAAATTAGGGCACAAAGTACAGCCGGGATTATGGCAATAAAGAGCAGTTTGATGATCCTCTGAGCGCTATTGAAAGACTTTAGTAGGTGAAAATTAGTGTAACAAAGGTTGATGGCTAAAAAATCGCCAATTCGCCAATTTTGTTACAACCATCTGCCCACACCTCGCAAAACCACAGCTACAATTGCCTTAGATTCACGACTCGGTTTGCTCCCATCAACCCGTATGCTCAATAAGCCTCAGCATTACTACGTTCCACTCCTTAACCTGATAATCCTAGTCAATTTGCGACCTTTGTGGTATGTAAGGACAATGACATAGCCCCTTCAACAGACGATGAGAGAACTACACTACACTCCTTACCGGAGGCTCGCCAGCATCGCCTTTATTATTGTGCTTCTACCTCTACCAGTTTTCTAGTCTGTCGCGTGAAGTTAACTAACATTTTGCCTGCAAAAACCTCACCAGTGAGTAGTTCACCAAGCAAAAATTGCTGGATGTCGGCTAGGGAAAGTGGGAAACGAGAGAGTTTATTAATTCCTCTTCCCTTAACTTTTACAATTTTTCCACATGAAAGCTTACCCCTGGTATTTCACTAATCCGTTACTGATAATGATTATTTTTTCAATACATCCAGTAGGAGTTGATGATGTCAAAAAAATTACCATCAACTAATTCCTTCCGAGCTATTCTTGTTGCCTTGACGATTGGATTTGTTGGGTGTGGAAATCAAGCTGCAAGAACCACATTCACCCAGACTACCACTCAGGGAAATGAGAATCTTCCCCAAGTCGTAGCGACTACAAGCGTACTGTGTGACTTAACCAGACAGGTTGCGGGGAATACAGTTAACCTTACCTGCTTAATTTCCCCTACAGCCGACCCCCAATTTTATAAACCAAAACCGGAAGATCGTAAAGCGATTGAGAAAGCTAATCTTATTCTTTATACGGGTTACAATTTTGAACCAAATCTGATCAAATTAATTAAAGCGACTAAAAACACTGCACCGAAAATAGCCGTTGGTCAATTGGCAGTGCCTAAGCCACTAAAATTTCAGGCAGGCGCTAAAAATGTAACTGATCCTCATCTTTGGCACAATACTAAAAATGCGATCAGAATGGTGAAGGTAATTAATAGTAACCTGAGAAAATTAGAATCTAGTGATGCCGAGGCTTATACCAGCAATACCAAAAAAATCATAAATGAACTGACTCAACTAGATAGCTGGATTAAGTCAAGAATTGTCAGTATTCCTGCCAAAGAACGCAAGTTAGTTACAACCTCTGATGCACTGAGTTATTACGCTAAAGCATACGGTCTTCCATTAGCAGGGGGATTGCAAGGTATTAATACTGACAAAAACCTGACGGCTACACGAGTGAAAAGTTTGGTGACAAATATTAAACAGGCTAAAGTCTCAACAATTTTTACTGAGGCGGCAATTAAGCCTAATTTGCTTCAATCTGTAGCAAGAGTTGCTAATGTAAAAATTTCTGACAGGAAGTTGTATGCTGAAGGACTTGGTGAACCAGGAAGCGAGGCGGACACTTATCAGAAAATGATGATTGCCAATACACGCACAATTGTAGAAGGATTAGGAGGAACGTATTTAATGTTTGAAGCGAAAGCTGCTAAGGAATAAGAATTAAATAAGATACAATTTATGTCCCTGGCTTACCTCACCCTCAATCACTCTCCTGATAAAGGAGAGGGAAGCTAGAGACAGGATGAAGTTTTGCATTTTATTTAATCCACGTTCGTTAGTAGTTATAACCTCAATTGAGTAATCTGATATAGCGTTTCCAAGAATGAGCTTAAGCTCACCCGGATAAACTTGTGCTTTCTCTCCCCTCTCCGAACTCACAGAGAGGGGTTGGGGGTGAGGTTTTGAATTTATCAGCCTCTTTGTTACTTCTCCTGTCAGAGATGGGGAAATAGATCAAAGAAAATGTCAAGGCTATTTCTCGAATCTGATATCAATAACCGTTGCATTGAAGTTGTAGTTAAAGCCTTCTAACTCAAATGGCATACCAATTTTCACTTTACTGCTACCTAGAACTAGTCCATTTTCAGTACGTTTGGCTTTACCTTCTAAAGTTAAAATCATATCTGTACTAAAATTGTTGAGCTTGGGATCTGGTAATTCTTTAACGGTGCCATCAGGTTGGGAAACATTGACTGTTCTAGGTAGCTGTTGAATAGATTTAATCGCAATCTGTCCATAGGGTTGATTGCGGATAATTACATCAGTTTTCCCGCCTTTTTTTAAGCCATTGTTAAATAATTGCTCAGGATCACGTACATTCAAACCACGAACTACTAAGTCTACTTCTATGGGTACTATTTTCTCACCGACTTGGGCAAGACCGAAAGTAGACAAGATGGTAGACAACATCACAAATATAACTAGCAGAGTTACCAGCGCAGCACCTAAATCTAGGAGATTGATTTTGCCGAACAAACGACCTTTTGAATCTAAAATAGCCATAAAAATTTTTCCGAGGTAATAGCGAAGTAATTGATTGTAGCAAAAAGGTTTTCGATGGGAATAGCAATTTTCCCTATTTGGTAATAACTCAAAGTGGCTGGGCGTTGCGGTTATGCGACAGTTTATCACGAGTTCGTAAGTTTGGAGGGGGGGCAGATGACTCTCAAACTTTTGGCTGTTAAGACTGACGCACCCAGAAGGTAAAATCTAGTGCTTAAGCCGATCGCTACAGGGAATCCCTAGCCCGCAAAAATTCGGTAGATTTGCGTAAACATTGGTTGTATAACAATCCCTTTGGTCTGGAGTTGAGAATGCAACTTAGAATGCTCTAAAAACGTCTCATAATTTGTCTCATCATTTTATGTTCTCCCAAAATTATCTTCAGTGCAGATTATGTTGAATTGGAAAGGTTTTGTTGCAAATTACCGTATATGGCGGCGTCGCTGGTTTTATCCTTTAATTTCGGTGGTAGTCGCCCTGAGTCTGTGTCTGAGTACACCCTTGCCTGGAAGAACTTTAGACTTCTTGCCTCTTCTACTTCAAGGATTTCAGGCATTTCAGCTTTCTAATATATCCCCTAACCAAGAAGTTGATCTTGGTAAGCAGATTAATCAGGAATTAGTCAGCAGTCAAGTCCGGCTTAACCGCAATCCCGAAGTTAATCGCTATGTGCAACAAGTTGGTCGGCGTTTAGCAGCTAATAGTGATCGCCCCGATCTCCCCTATACCTTCCAAGTAGTTCAAGATGACACTATTAATGCTTTTGCTACCTTGGGCGGCTATGTATATGTCCACACGGGTTTGCTGAAAACCGCAGACAATGAAGCGCAACTAGCAAGTGTACTCGCCCATGAAATTGGTCACATTGGCGGGAAACACGTAGTCAAACAGATGCAGCAAAAAGCGCTCGAAAGTGGCCTATTAACAGCTGCTGGCTTAGATCGCAGTACGGCGGTGCAAATTGGTGTACAGTTAGCGCGAGACTTGCCACGCAGTCGTAAAAATGAATTTGAGGCTGATCAAAGAGGATTAAGAACTTTGACACGTACTGGTTATGCTCAGTCTGCAATGGTTTCCTTTATGCAAAAGCTGCTGAAAAAGGGTGGTTCTGCTCCGACATTTTTGAGTACGCACCCCGGAACCAGCGATCGCATTCATGCCCTCAGACTTGCAATTGACTCTCAACCTAGTAATGGAAATTATGGCTTGGATAATGCTAGTTATAAAGCTAATATTCGACCATTAGCCAGGTCTTGAACGTATTGGGCATTGCTTATTCCCCTCGTCTCCCCACTCCCTTTCATCTCAAATATTGCTCAATTCTTATAGCGGCGATCAACTTTGATTTTGGCTGGATCAACTCTGATCACTACATCTTTTAAGGGCAGGACACGGAGATAATTCTTAAAAATGTTAACTTGATAAACTAAGTTATTCGTGACATCCAGTCCAGTTAACCACCCACTCTTAGGATGATAAGCACCAGTATCTATGTCTAGCCATCCCTGTCCTTGTGCCAATTTACCAGGAGAAACACCCGGCAGAGTAAAGGTAATGGTGTGACCGATAATAATTTGCTTATCTGGGAAGTAGGGTTTTTCAATACTATGAAATTCCTCTCGTATCCAACAAAGTTCATCGGCAGTTTGTTCTGTCACTGACTTGGAAGGGTCAACACCAGCATGAGCTAACCAAATATCCCCCAAGTCGAGATATGTAGGCAAATTCTTGAACCAATCCAGATGGTCTTCAGGGATTGTGGACTGGTGGTAACTGGCTACGGTAGCTTGTCCTCCACTATACAGCCATGCTTGCATCGTTGGGGAGGAGGTTCTTTCATTGGTCAGAATGTTTAATAACATCTGCTCATGATTTCCTAGCAAGCATGGGTAGTTATTTCGCTTGACAAAATTAACTACTTGTGCACTATGAGGTCCGCGATCAATTAAGTCTCCCAGAAAATAGACTTGATCCTCTGAGGTGGGGGCGATCGCCTCCACCAATGTCATTAAACCTTCATAGTAACCATGCACATCCCCAATTACAATTCGTCTGGGGCTAATTTCGCTCATTTTCTCTTAGCTTCAATAGTTTTGGCTAATACTTCTGCTACAGTTTAAGCTTTCTGGTTTCCGCAATGAAAGGTAAAAATACTGAACAAGTTTTATTTTAATTTAATTATTCTCCCTGAAATAAAATTATTTAATGATGGCAATGGGATAGAATGTATAATTTTGAGCGGTAAAAGAGAAAATCAGCAAATTTAATTCACGTTGTTAGCTGCCTAGTCTAAGTACAGCTTTGCGTAAAATCGTGGCGAATTGAGGGTTGAAATTTAAACGCATAGGCGCGACGCGATCAGTAGGCGATCGCCAAGACACAGAGGACATAGAGAGAAGAAATAAATGCTTAACTGAACTGTATTCCATTTCGCAGGTGTTCCGGCGTAGCCCGCACTTCTCTACGAGACGCTGCGCGTAGCTTGCTTCCACTAAGTGGTACGACTTGGCTCAGTGACCACGGCAGGCATCGGAAGTGCTGTATTTTTGAAAATGATCTAAATGCTGCATTTTAGAAGTATGACAGCATCATCACTAGATATTAGGGTAGGATATTGACCACTGCGGCATAAGGCTTGGTTTGGATAATTTCAAGCTTCCAGTCTGAAGAATAATCAGGCAACTCATAGCCAACACTCTTAATATGAGTTAACATCAACTCATCCCGTTGATGCCAAACTGCAAATATTCTCTCTCTGCCATCATAAAGCGTTTCTAGGTCGATTTGATAAACCTCATTTACCCGCTTTAGTTTCAAGCCCAACAAATTTAACAGTCGGCTGAGTATTCTTATTGCCGAAACCTGCTCTTTCTGTCCGACTAAGTTAATACCAAGCGCTCTTTTAATATGCTTACTATGTTGAAAAACAACATTTTTCAGCAATATCAAATCTGGATTACTCTCGGTAAAGTCTCGTTCTGCTTCCAGAAACTGAAGCATTCCCAAAGCTCTCATCGCCTCAACTTTCAGCGTGTAAGTTTTTAAATCTGGTAGAAAAACTTTTCCTTCACCCCAAGACAATTGCTGATGCCATTCTTGCTGGTCTCTGACGTGAAAATACTCGCTTTCATGAGTTAAATAATAATGAATTAAAAGTTGACAATAATATCCGTGGTCATCCTGCAATTTCAGCCAAGGAGTAACTTCTACACCATACCTTTGTCTGAGAACATATTTATTGATTTGGTTGCGTTCTCTATCAGTCTGGGAATGCTTCACTAATAGCTGCTCATATTCTACATAATCGATATCTTGAGCATTAGCGACAGCATTTGCTAGCGATAGTTGATTTTGCTGTTTAATATCTTTAATTTTGCGTTTAATTTCTTTAGCTTTTTGACGGCTTTGCGCCCAATCTTTTTGAAATTTGACAATTTCTAAAATTAATCTTCTGCGGGTAGCTAAATCATCAGCGTCAGTTGCCAAAAAAGCCAGGCGTAAATCTCGAATAATATTATTGTGGACAGCATTACTTCGTATCTGAATTTGATGACCATCAGCAATCAAACCATCTTGCATCGATTGACGGTAGAGGCGGATAGAAGCATTTACCCGTGCAGATAACTTAGCCCAAGTTCGCAAATGAATCGGGTCATGAACTAAAGGTAAATCCACATCTATTTTATGTAGTGGACTCAGCAAAGCTAAGTTTTCTTTTTGATTTTCTTGATACCAATCAGATAGCAAGCGATAATTTGTACTACCACTACCAATTAAGCCAATACCTCGTTTAGCGCACCAGACAACACGCGGAACATCATCCCGCACTCTCGCTAATGCTTGTCTTGCTTCCGAGTCAGGAATTACCCCTTGAAAAATACCATAAACTCGGTCGAAATGTTGGACATCAATACTAATTCCTGTACCAAGACTAGGGGTAACAAAAACGCCGTCATATTCAGAGATTTTTTGATTGATAGCGGCAATAAAATCAACCGCTTCGTGGCCAGGTGTGTTTGTAGTGTGGCTACTAACTACCAAGGTTTTGGGAAATTGCCGTCGTAATTTTTGTAAGCGTTCTTTGAGATAACGTTCAATTGTTTCACAACTATAACGCCCAGCGCGACTATCGGTAGTAACATAACATTTACGTCCAGCAAGTAAATCCAATTCCAGTTGGTGAATTAGCGGTGTTGGGTTTGGCGAATCATAAAAAGTTACATCCCAACCTTGCTGAGGTTTCCACTGGTTGATAACTACCCAAGGTGTTAATTTAATTCCTGCCAATCCCTGTAAATATTCAAGTGACACATCTGATAAATCAGCATCTTGAGCAATTACTAACCCCCCAGTTGTTAAAACTGTGGAGATTAATTGCTGGAATAATTTTAATATTTTTACACGTTTATGTTTACAAGTATTACTGTTTAATAGATGCCATAAAGATTGCTCTACTTCATCCAAAATTACTATTGCCCCGCGCCAATTTTCCGGGTTAAGTTTCCAAATCGAATCAACACACAAGCCGAGGGACTGCTGAGGAAAGAGAGAGCGGAGGATGGGAGGAGCCGGGGTAAGTGTTTTATCAATCCTTTTCTCCCCATCTTCTTTATGTGTTCCCCATTGAATACCAATTTTTTCACACAAAAATCGTCCTAGTAAAATTCTGTGAGTAATTAACAAAACGGGTTGATTTCTGCTTTTTGCTTGCTGAACAACGGTTTGGAGGGCTGTTGTTTTACCCGTTCCTTTTGCTGATTTGACTCCTACTAATCCAGACGTGGGGAAAGGTATTTCATTTATATAAGGGCGATTCAAGGTGAGTGCAGCAGGAATGCTTAACTCGGTGTGGGGTTTGGTTTGAGCAAGATAAATTTCTAAATCAACACTTTGACGATAAACTTTATCGAAACTACTTGCACCTTTAGCAACGATAAACTCATCAACTCCTTTTTCTACTCCTGGAAGTTCAATGACTTTAACAGTGCAATTTTTTTGCTGGAATAAACAACCAAGCTGGGAAATAGCATTATTTACAGCAGCAATTGTTTTAGCTTGAGTTTCAAAATCAAAGCAAATATAAAAGCTACGCTTTGTAATCGTAAACGCTGCTAAGTCGGGAATTAGCTGACGACGGGTAACTTTACCAGAATCGTTTTTGACAACTCGATAACCACTGGTAATTCCGGGAATGGCAATAGCTACATATCCTTGCGTCAACAGTGTGGCTGCTTTCTTCACACCCTCGCAGATAACCAGGGGAATATTCTGTTGCATCACCCATTGCCAAAAGCCTTCAGCTTCACCATCAGCAGTAATGGTGATATTGTCAGGCATGACCAGATTGTAACGTTCAGCGACTTGCTGCCACACTTGCAGCGTTACCCGCAAACAAAACACCCGTGTTGGAGTGCTGGGGGGATGCTCGTATTTGATGGACTTACCATTATGATTCTGTCGGGGTTGGCTTGGCTTAAAGCATCCCCATTCCATCATTTGCCAATTATTCAAAGGGTCTAGTCCCGAACACCACCAACCACCTTCAGTGATATGAGCATAACGCTGCAACCATAGACTTTTCACCATTCCGGCATTGGTGCGGGGGAGTAGCTCAGAAATCAATAAGTACTCATAAGCTGTTACGCCTTGGAGTGACCTAAAATTGAGTTGCACTAAGTGTAAGTCTATACCACTGCTCTTGACTAATTCTTCAAGGTGTTGGGGGTGTAAATAGTGCAGATGCATAGGGAAAGACGCTAAGGGAAAGTCAATGAGATTAAAACATTAACACGCATCTGCTTTTTTTCTATACGAGATATTGCGAGGCTTTAATGATGCTTTTTTTACTTCGTTACGGGAGACACATCGGTTAAGACTCTAGTGGGTTATTTTGCCTATTAGATGTCCGAAGTAATAATTTTGTATTGTGATATTTGTTTGCAATTAATTTTTATTTATCAGTAAATTTATTGGTTAAGGAATGCGATCGCTAACAGAACATAATAGCTAGACTAGTTGGAGAATTGTGTCTTAGCTAAAATCCGTATTGATAAGTGCCTCAAAGTTCTAAGTATTTAGTATACAACTATGAAAGAACCTACGGACGCAAAAAAACAGAAATATCACTTGATTGGCGACTATCTAGCCCAACTACCTTCCGATAGACTACTATCTCAAGCAAAAACAGACGAGCAACGAATCGAGTGGTTGAGATTAAGGCTTAACTATGGATTACTATCAGTATTTTGGAAAGAAAGTCATTCTATCCGACATAATCCATTTGACATTATTGCTGATAATAAGCAAATTAACGCTCATACTTGTGAACACTACCGACGATGGATGAACTATCTGATGGGTTTATGGGAATTGGTACAGGTTGCTGAACCCCAATTTAGAGAAAAATGTCTAAAAGCAAACTTACCTTTTAAGTATCCTTTCCAATCTCCTTTGGAAATGTTATTAGCATTTTTGGAAGAAGAAGCAGAAGATGAGTTTTTACCTTGTCTACAAAATCATTATCAAAAATCACTTCCAAAAATCAAGGAAATGATTAACTCAGGCAAAAAATCTCATCTAGTAGAGAATAAAAATGGAACGACAAAGTTAGTTCTTGAGGAGCAACGTAATTCAATAGAAGTTAAGAACTATAAATCATTAGAAAAGAAGCATTTTGTTAAAGAAAGACGTTGGTACTTTCTTTTTATTACTTTTTGTCGGATAGAGGCAAGGTCAAATCGACGGATTAAAGAAAATTTTGATACCTTTATGACGGCATTTTACGACTTTCAGAACCATATAGCTACTTCAATTCGTAAGAGAGAATCAGCTACCTGGCAAAAAAGCTACTCTTATGCTTGGAAAAAAGGTATAAAGGTCTCTGCTGGCAAGGGTGGTGCTTATTCTGCTTAACAATTCTTCACATCTTTGACACACTTGATAGACCCACTAGCAACAGGCTTTAGTCTGAAAACTATAAATTTAGTGGGTTTTGAACCTATGAATAAAAAGAATGGAATTGGTTTTTTCCAGCCTTCACCCTCTTTTCTCCAAAAATGGGAATACGACTTTTACGCTCAAAAGATAGTGGAGAAGGTAGAAAAACAGCAGGAGATGCTTGTTTCTTCCAATCTAAGTGATCCTCCAACACCAGTCCCACCAGCAGTTTCAATTCCCATATTGATGTATGGAGGAATTGCAGTAGCTGTCATTATTTCAATGAGTTACTTTTCCCAAATCCAATTAAAGTTGATTACTAAACTAATCAAAACACTAAACAAAAAGACTAGGTAGTTCGCTAGCTCTACTCACATCATAATTCAGCAGTCAACTTCCAAGGCTGACTGCTGATATTGTTAACCCGCTAAATTAAGCCCCGACAGCCTCTTTTGCAGGGTACAACACCTCAGCATTGATTTCTTTGAAACCGCGATCGCAGACAACTTTATTGGTGCTTCAATAGATTTATATTCTGTTAACTGAAATTCTTACTGCACGTAAAACTTCTAATTCACATTTTACAAATAGTTGCAATTGTTTCCACGCAAGACAAACACTATTCTTTATTTGTTATGCGTGCATATAATGGAATTATGAACATCCGTAACTAGTGAATAAAATGGCTAAAACATTAACAATACAGTTGTCAGATGACTTAGAAAGTAAATTAACTGCACAGGCAGAAAAACTGAATCTATCTTTAGAAGATTTAATTCTGCAATCATTATCTCAATCAACTAAACAAGAAAATATCTCCGAATTCGATCCAATTTCACCTTTACTAGGTACATTGAAATTTGATAATTCTGATGTAGGAGAAAACCACGATCAATATCTCCAGCAAACTTTGCAGCAGGAGTTGAAGATTGGCGAATAAAGTCTTTATAGATACATCGGGGTGGGCTAATTTATTTATTGCAACTGAGTCCTATCACGAACAAGCAAAGCAGTGGTTTCAATATAGCCGTCAGCAAGGTCAAGCAATGGTAACAACTAATTATGTTGTTATTGAATTGGTGGCTTTGCTGAATAGCCCTTTACGCGTACTTCGTCCGCAGTTATTTAAATACGTAGAAACTGTCAGAACGGCTCCTTATATCAACTTAATTTATATTGAAAAAACAATAGATTCAGCAGCTTGGGAGCTACTCAAAACTAGAGAAGATAAAGCTTGGTCTTTGGTGAATAGCACTTCTTTTATAGTCATGGAACAGCTTGGCATTCAAGAGGCATTAACTACAGATCACCACTTTGAACAAGCTGGCTTTATTCGTCTGCTGAAGTCAGAATAAGTAATAATAAAAGGCATTCCTTAAGATATGCCCTTTATTATTAAAAATCGCTAACCCGTTAAGCTACGCCCCGACAGATTCCTTCGCGGCGTACAATACCTCAGCGTTGATTTCCTTGAAACCGCGATCGCGCGCAAATTTCTCAGTATTACGCTTCACTTTCCCACGAACAAATCCCGGAATTTTATTCAATTCTGCTTGACCATCTTTTGTCCAATTCAAATCAGAATCAGCAGAAATTCCCCTAGTAATTACTTCTTTGGTATCATGACCACCAAAGATTTCTAATAGGTGATCTTCCATTCCCAAAGTGAAGGAATTGTAGATCAAATCTGTAATCTGATTTGTACCTTCGTAACCCATAAATGGTTTGTAACCAATGGGGAAGTTTTGGACGTGGATTGGTGCAGCAATTACGCCACAGGGGATATCCAAACGCTTCCCAACGTGGCGTTCCATTTGGGTGCCGAAAATGGCAGAGGGTTCGACACGAGCGATCGCATCCCCAATTGCACCATGATCTTCGGAAATTAGCACTTCATCGCAATATTCGCTAACCTGTTCGCGGAACCAGTCTGCATCATATTTACAGTAGGTTCCAGCCCAAACAACATGAATCCCCATTTCTCGCGCCAGAATCTTGGTAATGGCGGCGGCGTGGGTGTTGTCACCAAAGACCACAGCTTTTTTACCAGTCAAGTTTTGACAGTCAATTGAACGCGAGAACCAAGCAGCCTGAGATACATACAAGGTTTGCTCATTGATGAAGTTTTCGTAGTCAACTTCTGCACCTTGAGCGTTGATTACCTGCTGAATCTTGCGAATACAACGGGCAGTTTCCACTACACCCATTGGAGTAATGTCTATATAAGGTGTGCCGAATTGTTCTTCCAGGTAACGAGCGGTGGTTAAACCAAGTTCACGGTAAGGCACTAGGTTAAACCAGGCTTTGGACATCTTTTTCAAGTCGTTCACTGAAGCACCTTCGGGAATTAAGGTATTTATCTCAATTCCCAAGTCAGCCATCAGCCGTTTCAGTTCGGTGCAGTCGTGATTGTTGTGGAAACCAAGGGTGGTAGTACCGATAATGTTAACCGAGGGCTTTGCAGTTTTGCCCTCTGGCAATTCGCGCCGCTTCCGGGCTTTTTCAATGTAGTATTGGACGATTTGATCGAGAGTGCGATCGGCGGCTTGCAGTTCGTTGTAGCGGTAGTGGTTCACATCCGCCAGCATTACATCCCCTTTTGCTTCCAACTGCGATCGCTCGACAAAGTTGTGCAAATCCTCTTGCAAAATGCTGGAGGTGCAGGTGGGAGTTAACACAATCAAATCTGGGTGTTCCTCGGCATCCTTGCGGATGATGTTATCTACCACCTTCTCTTGAGAACCGCGTGCCAAAACGTTGCGATCGACGACACTGGTTGTCACCGGGGTAAAATCCCTCTCGCGCGATAACATGGAGCGCATGACGTTAAAGTAGTCATCGCCAATGGGGGCGTGCATGATCGCATGAACATTTTTAAAAGAAGTAGCGATTCGCAGAGTGCCGATGTGGGCTGGGCCTGCATACATCCAGTAAGCCAATTTCATGTTTGTGTTCTCCCTTTTCAACAGAAATAACACGGAGTCCGATAAGAGTGGACTATAAGTGCTTGATTATTATTAAATCGTTTCTGATTGTCTCAAAACTTGTAGCCCTAAAGAAGTGAAGAGTTGTAAGGGTTTTATCTGCGGTGTGCAGGCGTAGCATCACCCAAACCTAATTACTGATTGGGATCTAGCTTCTGACTTTAACAACACGGCTGTTATTTTATTTAAATAAATCTTAATTTTTCGGCAAATTTGTTTTTAATTTGGGGCGAGGTGCTAACCCCCCTTAAAAAGAGGGGAATAATATTAGCACAATTTGCTCAATCGAGAGAGTATAAATTAATCTAGAGAGGTGTTAATTACTGCCGAAAAATTTCTACTTTTTGTAACACCACCTCTTGATTTGGACGATCTCTAGTCGTAGGCACATTGGCGATCTGGTTGACTATATCTAGACCTTGGACAACTTCACCAAAAACACTGTGTTTGTTGTCAAGGTGAGGCGTTGCTGCTTCTGTAATGAACCATTGTGAACCATTTGTACCGCGTCCGGCATTAGCCATCGACAGGATACCTGCACCAGTATGTCTCAATTCAGGATGAAACTCATCTTCAAATTGATATCCGGGGCCACCAGTACCCCATCGGCTGGCCGTATCCAGATAACGACTCAGAGGATCGCCACACTGAATCATAAAATCAGGGATGACCCGGTGAAAGCGAATCCCATCGTAGGCTGGAGTCCCCTTACTAGATTCACCAGTTTTAGGGTCTTTCCAGTCGATTGTTCCGGTTGCTAGACCGACAAAATTTTTGACGGTGTTGGGGGTTTTGTCTTCCTCCAAACGAACTACAATTTCACCCAAGGAAGTAGTTAAACGAGCGTGCAGCGTGCCATTACCGGGAATATTAATTTCTGGAAAGTTCATCTGATATCCTATTTTAACAAGTGCCAGTATTTGACCTATACAAGTTTATCAGCATTCAAGTTGCTCGCTTTAGTCATTACAAAAAAACTGAACGAAGGAAACTTGAGCAAAGGAATATTTCACTCTGGCAAATTTATCGCTGGATTACGGCTAAAGAATCCTCTAGGGACTAGCTTAAAGCCAACTCGGTGTGTTGGCATGACAGGCCAATCTTCCGATCGCGGAATATGAGTTATGCCCATTGTGTACCACAGCACGATATCTTCACCCATCAAGGATTCATCGTCTGCAATATATTTTGGTAAACCTTGTCCAGGTTGAGTCTGGTTGGGATAATCGCCGCCTGCATAGAGTTCAGCAGGTTTATATTTTGTTACCCAGACGTGGTGAGTTGCAAATTCTGCCCGTTGACGGATTTTTGAGCCTTCCACAGGGAAAAATATGGAGTTTCCTCCCGGCATCAGCATATATCCAGGTGCAGCGCCTAAAGCATTCTTCTTATTTGCACTCACAATCATCCATTCCCGACTGTGTTTTATATCCAAATCGCGGACAGCAGCCGTTTCTTTTGTTAGTGGGGTTTCTGCAAGTGCGATCGCATTTCCTAAAGGATTTTTCTCATCCATCGGCAAAGCTTTGACATTCATTTCCATCACGGAATTAGCTTGACCATCGACATCGAAATCTAGGCGATAGTTGAAAAAGTGCTGGTGATTTACTCCGAAGATATTCTTCGCAATTAACCGACCATAAGAATTATCCTCAGATTGCTTTTCATCAGCCGTTCCCTGTGCAAGTACAATACCCGTTAATTCGTTCTGGACTTCTAAAGTTCCATCCTGGTGAAAGATCCAATTGATGCTGTAATCATAGTTGTCAACTGCCACCGTCATCGTCATCACTAATTCTCGACTGCGACGGACATCATTACGCTGAGTATTATATTCATAGTGCTTCCACAGCATTCCGTTATCGCGCTCGTAGATACCGATAACCCCTGGCATTACATAAGGTTCTCCCTGTTCATTAGCAAATACAGCATTTAGTAATAGGCCGTTTTCGGGAATTTCCTTAGCTAACTCCATCGTATTTGCTAGCAAACCAAGGTTATATTCTCCAACATCAAAGGCATTTCTAAATGACCAAGTAGGCTCAGGATCGCCATAAGGTACTACCATTTCTGATAGGCTAGCGCGGTATAAAACTGATCGGATATTTTCCCCTTCCTGGTGCGTCACTTGGTACAGCATTAATCCATTACGAGGATGCATTAAATAGCGAAACTTCCAACCTTGCCAGCTAATTTCATTGTCTTTGATCTGGAAACTTGCACCATTTGGTTGGAGAATCTTTAATGCTTTAAGTGGTGAAAGTAATTTGCCCAAAGATTTGATATCGTAGTCCCAGTTTTCCTTAGAGAAAGGTACGTTTCCTCTGTCAACAAAACTGGCGATTTTACCTGTGTTCAAATTGACCGTTGCTAGCACTCCTTCAATCGGACTACCGTAATAGTTCCAGCCTTTACCCTTATAGTAAGATAAGCTCCGACAAAGACGATTACCTGTTGCTTGTTCTTGTTGACTGAGGATTCCAGGTGCCCACGAACTGATTTGGACTTGATCGAAATCAGTAATTCCCCGCCTTTGCATCGCTTTTTGCCATTGAGGATCGGCTTTGACTATCTGAGTTGCTAGTTCATATTCTGAATTAACGATCGCAGGTTGGACAGAGAATATTTCTTTCCAAGAACTTAAGGTTTTGCTTGTCAGATCAACAATTCCCTCAAAGGTTTTGTTTTGCAATCGCTCAGAGATTACCAAAAAAGCTTTTCGCCCAAAGGCTTTACCAAGTGTAAAATTCAGAACTTCTTTTTTATCTGGTTCTTGTAAAGCAATCAGTGGAAAAACAGCCATTTCGGTGAAAGTTTTTTCTCTTTTGATCACCGAAACAGCTGTACTAATTTCTGCCTCTGTTAGCGAAGTGAGAGGATGGGAAATCGAAGGCTGTTGAGCCGTCAATATTTCCATTAGTCCCAGTGAGATCGAAATAACGACAATGATCGGAATAGCTAGCCGCAAAAAACGCTTTAACCGCTTAGTCATCTTTTACATTTTTAGAAAAGACTTATAGTTATCTATTTCCAAGCCTAAGATTGAAAACCGATAAAATATAGAAGCTAAAGCAAAATTAATTTACGCCTCAGCAATTAAGCAGAAACCAAACGGCGTAAAGATTCAGCACGGCGTTTAGCAATAGCGTTATTTGGAGCCAGTTTTAGTGCTTCCTCGTAACTTTCTAACGCCTGAGTAGTTAATTTTTTTTTCTCGTAAGCGTGGCCGAGATTATTCAACCCTGTCACATAGTCTGGTTTAGATTTGAGAGCTTCTTTGTACTGACGAATTGCTAAGTCATATTGCTCTTGGCTAAAATAAATATAACCCAGCCCGTTGTAAATGGGGGCGATATCTTTTTCTTCCTCTTCTTGGGCAGCTTTCAGAGCTTTTTGAAACAGCGCGATCGCTTGGGAATACAATTTTTTTTCTGAATAAATACTGGCTAACTCATAATATTCTTGAGTCGTACCCTTTTCTTTCTCTAACTTCTTTCGCAATTTGGCAAAGGAGCCTTCAATCTTGCGAGTTTTGAAAATCTGGCGAACAACACCCACGGCTGCAAGTGTAAGGAAACCTACCAAAATTGAGAGATAAACAACGGCTAGACTATTATCCATTGCTGCAAATATAAATATTAAAACTTACTTCTGTAATCTATTATCAGCCTATTGGGCATGAGGGAGATAAGGATAATTATCCTAACTCCTGTACAGACGCGATTAATCGCGTCTCTCTTTTACGGTAAACCCCAATATTCAGAGCGTTGCTTGAGCCAACCTTCTGCTAAGTAATGAGCGATCGCTTGATTCACATTTCTTCTTAACTCATCGTACTGCAATCCCTTGGGCATGACTACAGCCAAGGGTTCAGTTGATAGCTTGGTTGGTAGTAGCCGATATTGGGGATATTGTTGCACCCAACCGCTCAGAACGCTAGCATCTGCGGCAAAAGCTACGGCGGCATTATTTTCTATTTTCTCTCGCGCTTCGTCATAGGAATTCACTCCTACTAACTCGGCATTTGGCACATAGTACCGCACTTTCGCAATGGTACTGGAATTGTTGAGTACAGCAACTTTTTGTTTTGCTAAATCACTCAACTGCTGTACAGAGGCATCTTTTGTAACTAATACAGTGCTATCCAAATAGTAGGGAACACTGAAACTAACTATACGGCTGCGAGACTCGGTTGCTGTCACCCTAGCGATCGCAAAATCAACTTTCTTGTCTAAGACTACAGATAAGCGATCGCGATTTGCTACAGGTTTAAATTTGACAGCCTCGGCTTTCCCAACCAAATCAACTGCCAAGCGCTGTGCTAAGTCAATTTCCAAGCCCTGCAAATTGCCACTAGCATCTCTAAATCCCAAGGGACGCAAGTTATCCTTAACGGCAACAGTTAGATAGCCTCGCTGCTGAATTTCTGGCATTTCGGCAGCAGATGCAGTTAATCTTGTCCCCACTATGGAAAAGCAAAAAAACCAAAAAATAGTGGCGGATAATACCAGATGTAACCGAGTAATTACTTGCCATCTGCTACATCTGTTATACATCCGTTGCCACCTTTATCCTTTAGCTTGATTTGCCAATTCCGCAACTTTGCCGAAGCTAGCTGGATCGAGAACTGCCAATTGCGCCAACATCTTGCGATTTAGTAAGATATCAGCTTTTTTCAGATTACCGATCAATTGGCTGTAACTCAACCCGTGTTGCCTTGCAGCAGCATTGATCCGGGTGATCCAAAGGCGACGAAAATCGCGCTTTTTCTTTTTGCGATCGCGGTAGGCACTCCGTAGCGCCTTCATCACTTGTTGGTTGGCGGTTCTAAACAGAGTTGAATGGGAACCGCGAAAACCTTTAGCTAGTTTGAGAATTTTATTGCGGCGCTTCCGAGCTACATTACCGCGTTTTACCCGTGTCATAACTTATTTCCTGAAGGACTTACAAATATGGGAGCATCAAACGCACGTTGAGTTCATCGCGTTCATGTACAAGTGTACTCTGGCGCAGGCTACGCTTCTTGTTGGAAGATTTGTGCTCTAAAAGGTGGCTTTTAAAAGCTTTCCGACGGACGATTTTGCCGGTGCCGGTGGCACGGAATCGCTTTGCTGCTGCTTTACGAGTCTTTAGTTTAGGCATGGTTTAGCTTTAATTAGACACGATCCATTATTATACTAATAAAATTGCTTGAATGGAAATTAAGTAACCGATTTAAGGAATATCCTCACTTCAGAAAACTGTCTCTAAATCCCGATAACCACTGACAACAGGTACAACTTCCACACCGCCATCAATGGGACGATAAAATATCAAGTAATCTTCTACTGGGAAACTCCGTAAACCGTTGCTAAAATTATCGCAACTTTACCCTATATTAGGAAAATCAGCCAACAGTTTACACTGCTGTTTAATTTTTTCGTTGAATCTTCGAGCCGCATCAGGATTAAACCGAGTAATATAACGAGTAATATCCTTGAGGTCTTGTTTTGCTGAAATTGTTAAAACATACCGACTCATTATTTAGAAGCCTCTGCTTGTTGCATTTGAGCTTCAGCGCGTCGGATATCTTCCTCAATTTCTGCAAATACCTCTTCACCATCAACTACTTCACCACGCTCGGAGGCTTCAATACCTTCTTGGATTTTAGCTTTCAATTCTGCTAGACGCTGCTCTCGAATGCATTGGCGTAGCCCGCCGCAGGCATCGCGTTCATCTCGCAATCTCAATGCTTCGCCCATCACCTCACTAACTGAGTGGTATAGACCACTATTAACTTTATCCTTAACCAACTGCTCTAGTTCTGGGGTCAAAGATATATTCACAACTATTACCTCATTCGATTTACTCTATATGCTAACCGAAAGGGGTTAGAGCAAAGTTAATTCGCTGCTGTTTGAGCTTCTTGATAAATTACTTCTTGAAACTGGATCATATCTTTTTGGGGATCGGCGTGGCTAACTTTCACTAATATCTGTTCGCCTAACTTTACAGAACGTTTGAAAACCATTGGTAACTGCAAGCCCAAATCTTCTAACAAAATTAGTGCCAAATTGCTGTCTTCCCGCAGCCACATCAACACTGTCACTTCCCAAGTTTCCTCTGGATGACGGCGTAAATACTCTAGAGCATAATATCTATTAGTTTGTCGTTCCACCATCGTCACTTCTTGGGTGATGCTGGTGACAGTTATCATTACTTCTTTTAGTTGTTCTGCGGAAAATGGTAAAACTTCACCCCGCAAATGGGCTTTAATTTGAAAGTGGGTGAGTAAGTCACTGTAGCGGCGGATGGGAGAGGTTGCTTGAGTATAAGTATCCAAACCCAAACCAGCATGACGCAAAGGCGTAATGCTCATTTCACTCTTGGGCATACAACGACGCATGGCGCAGGCGCGAACGAATCCAGCCGGAAGTAGGAGCAATTCCTCATCTGGAGGTAATTCTGGTTGCGGTTGACCACGAAACGGCAAAGGTATGTTATGAGCTTTACCATAACGAGCCGCAACTTCACCGGCCAGAATCATCATTTCTGCTACCAGTTGCCGCGATGGGGAATCGTCCAAAATGTCAATGTTGATCTCGTCATCTTTGACTTTGATCGTCGCTTCGGGCATAGTAATGCTAATTGCCCCTTGAGCGTAACGCCAAGTTTTGCGCTTCTTTGCCCAAATAGCGATCGCGGCAATTTCTGGTTCTGCTTGTACGCGTAATTGCAGCATTTCATCTACATCTTCGTAGGTGAGGCGATAAGTCGGCTTAATCAAGCTGCTATGAATGCTGTAATCTTCTACTACCCCACTTGTACCTAAAACAATCCCGAAACTGAGGGCGCAACAAACCCGTCCCTGGATCAGACTCATTGGCCCAGTTGCCAATACCTCTGGGAACATCGGAATCATTCCCGTAGGTAAATAGACTGTACTACCCCGTTTTCTGGCTTCCAAATCTAATTCATCTTCCGGCACTAACCAGCGAGTGGGATCGGCGATATGCACCCATAGGCGTTCCCGTCCATCGGGGAGTACTTCCCAACTCAGACCATCGTCGATCTCTGTGGTAGTTTCATCATCAATGGTGTAGACCTTCAGGTGAGTCAGATCAAGGCGGTTTGTATCTGAGTCAATCGGCGGGAAATCCAAACGCTGTTGCGCCACTTCTAATACCTTATTAGGAAACTGAATCGGAATTGAAGAACGACGCAGGAACAAGTTTTCATAAGGACTCCAGCAACCCAAATCCACCAATAGTTGAAAGGCTCCTTGGGGTGTTGTCGGTCGTCCCAGCATGGTCATAGTTTCTAATACTGGAACGCTTGGCGGATAAGCGCGAGCCAAGGAGTCATGATTTAACCCCGTCCGCCCAGTGTCAGCAAGCAGCGTTGCATATTTTTCTAGTCCTTCTAAGCGCTGGCGATCGTGGCGTCCCCACTCGATTGTTTCACCTTTGAGCGCCTGCTCTACGCGAGTTAAAAATTCCTGCTGTCCCTTAGCTTTTTGTGCCTCTACTTCCATCTGGTGCTTGCGTTCTGCCACTTGAGCAGCAGTTCGCGGCTCGTAAGCGTCTCCTTTTTGCTTGAAATAGAGTTTGTCGTCTGATAACAAGCAATAGGCGGCGTAACAAGGAGGCGCGGCTGATTCTGAAAATAGCAGATTCGCCATTTGCTCTGGGGTGACTGTTTCCCCATCTTCAACCAGTAATTCCCAAGCTATTTCCAAGCTAGATGGATCTAAATAAGGCTTAATTTGCTCCAAAAAGCCGGCAATCCCAGAGGGCTTGTAAGTCTCTTTGGTAACTGTATAGGTTATTTGTTTAGGCGCGAGGCTGTGGGATTGACCACGTTCGTCTACCACAAACCAGCGGGTTTTACCGTCTGGACGTTCTACGATGCCCAGACGGCGATCGCCTTGAACCCTAAATTCAACTAGCGTCCCCTTCTCCACAACTCTCGCACTTTAATTTGGTGAACAGTTTAAAAAATAGTTAGGAGTGAGGAGTTAATTGATAACTCATAACTCATAACTCATCACTTTTTTTAGCCTTCCGCGTTGATGAATGGCAATAAAGCCACAATCCGCGATCGCTTAATTGCTAATGTCAATTCTCGCTGTTGCTGAGATGTCAGCCCAGTAATCCGACGTGGGAGTATTTTACCGCGCTCGGTGACAAACTTACGCAATAAATCAACATCTTTATAATCGATTGGGTCTCCTGGCTTGATCGGAGAAAGGCGACGACGGAAATAACTCATCTTTACTTAATTTCCTTGTGAACGGTATGTTTATTGCAGTGGGTGCAGAACTTTTTCAGTTCTAGCCGATTAGTGGTGTTGCGGCGATTCTTTGTACTGGTATAACGTGAAACACCAGCAGAACGCTTATTTGAATTTGTCCGACACTCGGTACACTCTAGTGTCACAATTATCCGGGCACCTTTACTCTTAGCCATAATCTTACAAACAGTGAAGCCTGAACAGAATTAACACAAATCACTATCTTCTCACATTCCGCCGCATATTATCAACTAATCTTTTAATTTTTATATCGAGCGAGTAGCCACGACGCGAGGAAACGATGAAAGTTCCGCAATAGCGATCGTGTAAAGCTTGCCGCATCTGGGCATCAGAGAAGGCAGTCCCACAATCAATTGCTAAGGGAAGTATTAGCAGTATAGCAGTGGGGTTGGCTGTAATATTGCTTAGGGCAATTGACACGAAAAGGGCACCCAAGCCGACGATCGCCTCTCGCTTCATTAGTGAGAGCAAATCTGGAATTCTGCCCATTATTTGCCCATCTTCGACTTCTAACACCTTTAAATCGAACGCCCAACGCCCTAAACTTTGCCCTTGATTGTTATATGGCACCAGCACCCGCAAAACTAGCCAAAGTATTACGAAAACTAAGATTTCAACAAATTGAATACCGATATTGCCGCTTCCCAGTAGGGAACTGACTAACCAGACACCAAGAAAATCAAGCCCCAATGCCATACTTCGCCGCCCAATGTCAGCCTTAGGATAGTGTTTTTGCGGAACTCGTTCGATTGTCATACAAAATAGGTATTTTTATTTAGGGGTTGGGAAATAATCATTGCTTATAATTTCCAACATTATATACTTTCTTAATTGAGTGGTCAGTGTTACTTTCCGAGATACTATAGACTATAGATATATGCGATGGATATAGTATCAATTAAAACTGGTAAGAAGATAATGAAACAGTGGTATGAAGAATTATTTGAGAATTATGCAGATAAGTATGATCAGGAGGGTTATACCTCTGGAACCTTGGGTGAAGTTGATTTTATTGAAAAAGAACTTGATTATGATAAAAATAAGTTAATCCTTGATGTTGGCTGTGGAACCGGCAGACATTCACTAGAACTGGCCAGGCGTGGTTACAGTGTTACAGGGATCGATTTATCAGAATCTATGCTCGAAAAAGCCAGAAAAACTGCGGCTGTTGAAAAACTAAAAATTGATTTTATCAAAAAAGATGCCCGTAATTTTTATTTAGAAACAAAATTTGATCTTTCAATTATGATTTGTGAGGGAGCTTTTCCTTTAATGGAAACAGATGAAATGAACTTTTCTATTTTAAAAAATATTTATAGCTCCTTAAAATCTCCAGGTAAGCTTATATTGACTACCTGCAATGGTTTATATCCTCTGTTTAATTCTGTTAAGGATTTTCTTAACTCGAATCCTGGTGAAGCCAAAAGCCTGGAAAGTTCTTTTGATTTGATGACTTTCCGTGATCATTCCGTTTATGAAATAACTGATGATTCAGGTAATAAAAAAGTTATGAAATGTAATGAAAGATATTATACTCCCCCAGAAATTAACTGGCTGCTTAAATCGATTGGTTTTAGCAGAACAGAAATTTTCGGCTGCCATTTAGGGGCTTTCAGCCGTAATCATAAACTAACCACTGAAGATTATTAAATGCTTGTTGTTGCTTCAAATATAGCCTGAATAAAACAATGAGCGAGATATAAGGTAAAAAGTTAGAGGCGATGATCGCTATGTTATCAGTCAGCGATGCACAAGCAATTATTTTAAATTTAGTACAACCGTTGGCTCATCAACGGCATACAGAAGTTGTCGATTTATTGGCAGCCGATAGTCGCATTTTGGCAACGCCTGTCACCAGTTCGCTAGATTTTCCCCATTGGGATAATTCGGCAATGGATGGCTACGCAGTTCGCTACGAAGATGTACAGCACTCTAACACCGAACAACCAACCGTTTTAGAAATTGTTGAAGAGATTCCGGCTGGGTATCAGCCCAAGTCTACGATTCAATCAGGGCAAGCCGCAAGGATTTTTACAGGTGCGGTGATGCCAGCAGGTGCAGATACTGTAGTTATGCAAGAGAAGACACGCCAAAAGGACAACCGTGTATTTATCCTGGATGCGTCAAAACCGCAAGAATTTGTCAGACACAAAGCATCTTTTTACCAAGCTGGAACACAACTACTACCAGCAGGAATTAAGTTAAATGCCCCAGAAATTGCCGTATTGGCAGCAGCACAATGTCCGCAATTAAGTGTTTATCGTCGTCCGCGTGTGGCAATTTTTTCTACTGGTGATGAGTTGGTATCAGTTGACAAACCGTTGCAACCAGGGCAAATTGTGGATTCTAATCAGTATGCGATCGCAGCTTTGGTAAAGCAAAGTGGGGCAGAACCGTTAATTTTAGGTATTGTTAAGGATGATCCAGTTGCTTTGGAGAAAGTCATTGCCCACGCCGTTGCGATCGCTGATATAGTTCTTTCTTCTGGTGGTGTTTCAGTGGGAGATTATGACTATGTTGACAAAATTATAGACTCACTAAAAGCAAAAATCCACATTCGGGCTGTACAGATAAAGCCAGGAAAACCCCTCACCGTCGCCACTTTCCCTAGTACAGACGCGATTAATCGCGTCTCTCCACTTTACTTTGGTTTGCCAGGAAACCCTGCTGCTGTATTGGTGACATTTTGGCGGTTTGTGCTACCAGCAATCAAGAAACTTTCGGGAATTACTGAAGGTTGGGAAGCAGTATTTTTGAAAGTGCGATCGCATGATGAATTGCGATCGGACGGCAAGAATGAAACTTACCTTTGGGGTAAATTGCATTTAATTGATGGTGTTTACGAATTTCACAAAGCTGGTGGTAGTCACAGTTCCGGCAATTTAATTAATTTAGCTCAAACCAATGCCTTAGCTGTTCTACCGATGGGTAAAACATTAATTTCCCCACAAGAAGAGGTGGAAGTTTTGCAGCTTATTAATAGGTAATGGGGAGTGGGGGAGATAAGGGAGATGAGGGAGCATGGGGAGAAAGAATAACTAATGCAATGCCCAATGCCCAATGCCCAATGTTAAAATATCTGCTCAAAAGCCTCAATCAAACTGTTAACTTCCTCAATGGTGTTGTAATGCACCATACTCACCCGGACTATTCCACCTTGCGATGCTAATCCCAGGTATTCAATCAGCCGTTTAGCATAAAAGTCACCGTAGCGAATCCCAATGTAATGTTGATCAATTTTTGCCGGAATGGTCGAGCTATTGATTCCATCTACCACAAAAGATATAGTTGGTACACGAGATTGACGGTCAGCCTTTGATTGACCAATGACTCGCACATTAGACTTGCTGTTGAGGTAATTTAGGAGGCGAGCGCTAATCTTTTCTTCATGTATGCTAATTAAATCAAACGCCTGTACCATTTGATTTCTCAAATCAGGTGCAGTCTCATTGCCATAGTGCAATTGTGCTAACTCACTTAAATAATCACATAAACCTAACATTCCATAACTTAATTCAAAATTGACATTCCCTAACTGAAATTTATAAGGTATATCTGTCTGTTCAATAAAATAATGGTTAATACTAGGCAATCTTAATAAATGTTCTTCTTTACCATAAAGTAAGGCATGATGTGGTCCATAGACTTTATAACAACTCAAAGCATAGAAATCAACATCTAAATCTTGGACATCAACTAATCTATGGGGTGCATAAGCTACACCATCTACACAAATCATCGCGTTGCGATCGTGTACAAATGCAGCAATTTCTTTAATTGGGTTAATCGTTCCCAGAACATTAGAAGCATGAGTCAAAGCTACTAGTTTGGTACGTTTAGTCATCAATGGTTCTAAATCTGCTAAATGAAGTTCAAAGGTATCTGGGCGAATTTCCCATACTTTAACCTTTATTCCTTGTTTTTCAAGAGCAAGCCAAGCACCAATATTGGACTCATGGTCACAATTAGTAACAATAATCTCATCACCAGATGTAAAGGTTTGACCCAAACAAATTGAGAGAACTTTCAACATCATTGTAGTAGATGGTCCCATCACCACTTCTTTATAAGAAGTGGCATTAATGAAAGTAGCCATTCCCCTAGTTGCTAAAGCTAATCGTTCTCCTGCAAGTTGAGAAACTGCATAAGAAGCTCCCAACTGAACATCAGAATTCAGGAGATATTCGCTAATTCTATCTACTACTTTTTTTAGGGTTTGTGAACCACCAGCATTATCAAAAAAAGTCCATTCACCAGCTAGAGCGGGAAAATATTGGCGAGCTTTATCAAGATTCAAGAGCATAGTATAAGTTTTGTAGAGAATCTTCTTTACCCTAGTTTACCTTTTGGCAAGTCGCCCACAGAGCATTTAAATCCTCTTTTGGTGTTTACAGCTTGTTGTGACAGCCTTCTTGCTCTGCAAGAATCTCTCTAAAGGGGGTGTACATGACGATCAAAAGAGTATATTACTGACATATCTAACTTTCAGCAAGGGTTAGTATCTTAATTCTTCACAATTCTCGCCAATTTTATTTGATCAGTTTAAGGTAGGTCAAAGCAATTATTGTTTTGATTCATAATTCCTTGATTGAAAACAAAGGAACGACCTATGAACACTACGGTTAAATACGACATCCAGGTTATCAAGGATGAAGCACTTCAACTTGTTAAAAAGAGACTTGTTAACCGTCAGCAGCCAATTTATAGTCTCTATAAATATATTCCTCATCGTGACTGGGTTAATTTTGAACGGGAGTTAGAAAAAAACGAATTTCTTCTCAGAGATAGAATTATCGACCTACTGAATCATGAATCGTGGGAAGACGATTGAGGCTGTATCTAGAAGCTGAACCTAATTAGTAGCATCCCAATAAAATCAAAATTACAAATTAATTTTTCAGGATTAAAAAGCCTCGGATTAAGTTGGGAGTTATGAAAGTAAGTAATAAATCTTGATGAATGGGTTAAGTAGTTGAAGTCATGATTGATGATGTATCAAATATTTTTTTACCCCACCCTAACCCTGCCCTTTATCAGGGGAGGGAACCGAATTTTTCTTGTTTCCCTCCAATATATCGGGGGGATTAAGGGGGGTAACAATTTGATTAAAATCACAACATATCACTTTTCAAACAACCTCTTAGCGATCGCTCAAATTTTGCTGTACTGCTGAATCGAGAATAGTGAAAAACTAATCTGCTTTCTCATCCCCTAGATTTGAAGTTTTCACAGCATTTCATCCCAGAGCTAGACGCAAAAATTTTTATAGTAATTTACCATGACGGGGGAAATGTACCTCACATAGCTGGAGACCGGAAAGAAAAATGAGGTCGTGACCTAGCTAAATTTCTGGAATTCGTCATCATGTATGAACTAGTTCAAACTGTCTTCAACGGTGATGAAAAAACTGATCTGCATCAGTTGATTTATGCGTTGAGTGCTTCAGGTAAGCGTTACTTTCTGAGAAATGAGATTTTGCAAGCTTTTGCCGATTACTGTCATCAATTCCAAAAGCCAGCCTATTTTTACTACTCTTCTTCTGTTGGCAAACTGATACAGTACACTCACGAAATAATTCTTGAAGAGGAAAGTACTTGGTTAGTGGTTCGATCGAGGATTGCTAACCAAGAAGTTTGGCAACTGACAGCCGATAGCAAGTTCGAGCAGATGACACCCCAAGCGCTGCTAGATGTGAGAGATCGCCTAGTCAACCGCTACCAAAACCACATCCTCGAAATCGATCTCCACCCCTTCTATGAGAGTTCCCTAAGAATCGACGACGCCAGAAATATCGGTCAAGGTTTAGCTTTCCTCAACCGTTACCTGTGCAATCAATTGTTCACTGACCCCGAATATTGGTTAGAAAAGTTATTTCAAGCATTACAGGGGCTGCAATACGATGGTATTCGCTTGCTGTTTAGCGATCGCATTACCTCCGGTATTCAGTTAGCCAAACAAATTAAACAAGCGCTCAACTTCCTAAGTGAGCTTGAGCCTGATGAACCATATCAAAAATTTAGCTTAGACTTCCGAGAATTAGGCTTTGAGCCGGGTTGGGGTAACACTGCGGCGCGAGTCTCCGAAACTCTAGAACTCCTCGACCGACTCATTTACTCCCCAGAACCTGGCATTTTAGAAACATTTGTACACCGCGTTCCTGCTGTCTTTCGCGTCGTCCTCATTTCCATCCACGGCTGGGTGGGACAGGAGGATGTTTTGGGAAGAAATGAAACACTCGGTCAAGTTATCTACGTCCTCGAACAAGCTCGCAGCTTAGAAAAGGAACTGCGTGAACATATCAAACTCGCTGGACTTGACCTGCTGGGCATTAAACCCCATGTAATTATTCTGACGCGGCTAATCCCTAACTGTGAAGAGACATTTTGCAACCTGCGTTTAGAAAAAGTCCAAGATACTGAAAATGCTTGGATATTGCGGGTTCCTTTTGGTGAATTTAATCCTGAAGTCACTAACAATTGGATTTCTAAATTTGAGATTTGGCCTTATTTAGAACAATTTGCTTTAGATGCAGAAAAAGAATTACTAGCTCAATTCCAAGGCAAACCTAATCTGCTCGTCGGCAATTACAGCGACGGTAATTTAGTAGCCTTTCTTTTATCTCGCCGGATGAAAGTTACCCAGTGCAACATTGCCCATTCTTTAGAAAAGCCTAAACATCTATTTAGCAATTTATATTGGCAAGATTTAGAAGATCAATATCACTTCTCGGTACAATTCACCGCCGATTTAATTAGCATGAATGCAGCCGAGTTCATCATCACATCGTCCTATCAAGAAATTGTCGGCACACCCGACAGCATAGGTCAATATGAGTCGTATAAGTGCTTTACGATGCCGCAACTTTATCATGTGGTTGATGGAATTGATTTGTTTAGTCCTAAATTCAATTTAGTGCCGCCGGGGGTAAATGAGAATATTTTCTTTCCCTATAGCCAAAAAGAAGACCGAGATTCTAACTTTGGCAAACAAGTTCACGACCTACTCTTTAGCCGCGAAGACCCCCAAATCTTTGGTAAGTTAGATCACCCTAAGAAGCGACCAATCTTTGTTGTTGATACCATCACTTCAATCAACAATCTCACTGGTTTAGCGGAATGCTTTGGCAAAAGTCAGGCGTTGCAAGAGCGTTGTAACCTGATCCTCTTAAGTAGTAAACTGCATCCACATGAAGCTATAAACTCAGACGAAGCAGAAGAAATTCAAAAACTCTACGACATTATTGATCAATATCATCTCAATGGCAAGATTCGCTGGGTGGGGATGCGTATCCCTAGCAGTGAACTCGGCGAAGCCTACCGAGTAGTTGCAGATTCTCAGGGAATTTATGTCCATTTTGCCCACTTTGAATCTTTCGGACGAAGTATTTTGGAAGCGATGATTTCCGGCTTACCTACTTTCACTACTCAATTTGGTGGCTCTTTAGAAATTATCGAGAACCAAGAAAACGGGTTTAATGTTAATCCTACAGACTTAGAAGGCACAGCAAAGAAAATTTTAGACTTCCTGGAAAAATGCGATACTCATACTGAATACTGGCAAGAAGTTTCAGAATGGATGAGTCAGCGAATTCATCACAAATATAATTGGCATTTACATAGCAATCAATTACTACTGCTTGCTAAAATGTTTAGTTTTTGGAACTTTGTTGCTCCCGAAAATAACGAAGCCAGAGATCGGTACATGGAAGCCTTATTTCATCTGATTTATAAACCCAGAGCTGAAAAGATTTTGGAAAAGCATCTGGGGGGATTAGGGAGTGGGGAGTGGGGAGTGGGGAGTGGGGAGTGAGGGATGAGGAAATGAGGGAAATTAGAGACTCGTTCATCCACCTCCGAACTCCATTCATCCACCTTTGAACTCCGTTCATCCACCTTTGAACTCCGTTCATCCACCTTTGAACTCCGTTCATCCACCTTTGAACTCCGTTCATCCACCTTTGAACTCCATTCATCCACCTTTGAACTCCGTTCATCCACCTTTGAACTCCATTCATCCACCTTTGAACTCCATTCATCCACCTTTGAACTCCATTCATCCACCTTTGAACTCCATTCATTCACCTTTGAACTCCATTCATCCACCTCGGAACTCCGTTCATTCACTTCGGAACTCCGTTTATCCACCTAAGAGACTCGTTCCCCACTTCCCAATTTATGGACAAAAAAGGTCGTTCTCGCCATTTTATCTACACAGACTGGATATTAATCGAAACCCAGTTTGACCCTGAGCAATTACACTCGAAAGAAACGGTTTTTACAATCGGTAATGGATACTTGGGAACAAGGGGCAGTTTTGAAGAAGGTTATCCTCAGGCATCGCCAGCTACTTTTATCCACGGTGTCTACGATGATGTGCCTGTGGTGTACACTGAACTGGTAAATTGCCCTGACTGGCTACCCTTGGTAGTGATTGTGAATGGCGATCGCTTCCGTCTCGATCAAGGTGAGATATTACGCTACGATCGCCAGCTTGATTTACGCTACGGACTTATCAGCCGTTCCTTACGTTGGCGCTCTCCCAGTGGTAACACCATAGATATCAGCTTTGAACGTTTTGCTAGTCTTGCCGATCCCCATGTGTTGGCGCTACGCTGCCATTTAACGCCAGTAGATTTTGATGGGTTAATCGAACTTCAAGCTAGTATCAATGGCTATCCAGAAAATCAGGGTTTTAATCACTGGGAAGGACTAGACCAGGGTAAAACTGACCAAGGAATCTGGTTAGAACGCCGCACCCGCAATTCTCGAATTGAACTCGGTATGGCAGCTAAGGTGACAATATCAGGCATTGAAGCATCTTTGCAAGTCAATACCGCACCTGGTTATCCCACCTTGAGTACGACCTTCTTCGCTAAAGCGCAACAGACCGTAACAGTAGAAAAACTCGTGACGGTTTTTACCTCGCGGGAGATTGAAACACCAGTCCCAGCAGCTCAAGAAAAACTCGCGCACCTGCCAGACTACGCAACATTACTAAAAGCCAATGAACAGGCATGGTCTGAGGTTTGGCAGCAAAGTGACATCCTAATTGAGGGGGATAGCACAGCTGCTTTTGCTGTTCGCTACAATCTGTTTCAGCTGCTGATTGCGGCTCCACAACATGATGATCAGGTGAGCATTCCTGCTAAAACCCTTTCGGGGTTTGGCTATCGCGGTCATGTTTTTTGGGATACAGAAATTTTTATGCAGCCCCTGTTTCTGTTTACCCAACCAGCGATCGCCCGCAACTTACTCAGTTACCGTTGGCACACTTTGGATGGAGCTAGACGCAAAGCAGCCCATTACGGGTATAAAGGGGCAATGTTTGCCTGGGAAAGTGCTGTTACTGGAGACGAAGTGACACCACGTTGGGCTATTGGCAGTGATTTTTATGGTGAAGACGTGCGGATTTGGTGCCGCGATCACGAAATTCATATCAATGCAGATATCCCTTACGCGATTTGGAACTACTGGCAAGCCACTGGTGATGATGAGTGGATGCAAAAGCGTGGTGCAGAGATTATCTTAGATGCCGCCATTTTTTGGGGTAGCCGCGTGGAATTCAATCCTGAGCGCGAAAAGTATGAAATTCGGGGAGTAATCGGAGCGGATGAATACCATGAATTCGTCCACAACAACGCCTTTACAAACCGCATGGCGCAATGGCATTTAGAGAAAGCGATCGCAGTCTATGATTGGTTGAGTGAGAATTTCCCCGAACGAGTCAGCGAACTAGAAGAGAAACTAAAACTCACCTCAGACGAGCGATCCCACTGGCAAGATATCATTGCCAAAATGTTGTTTTTCTATGAGCCATTAACAGAACTAATCGAGCAGTTTGAGGGATTTTTCCAATTGGAAGATATCAACTTAGCAGATTATGAACCCCGCGATCGCTCCATGCAACCGATCTTGGGTATGGAGAAAACCAACAAATCTCAAGTACTCAAGCAGCCAGATGTATTAATGCTCCTATATTTAATGCGGGAATCAGCTGATTTCCCTTACAACGAAAAAGCATTGCAGACAAGCTGGGACTATTACGCACCCCGCACCGATATTACCTATGGTTCGTCTCTAGGCCCTGCAGTTCACGCCATCTTAGCATCAGATTTGGGCAAATCAACCGAAGCTTACGAACTATTTATGCGGGCGTTAATGGTCGATCTTGAAGATAACCGAGGTAACACCAGCGATGGAATTCACGGCGCTAGTGCTGGTGGCATTTGGCAAGCTGTAATTTTTGGGTTCGGCGGCATCCAACTAACCGAAAATAGTCCTGTAGCCAATCCTCACCTACCCCCTGGTTGGACGCGCCTGAAGTTTAAACTGCACTGGCAAGGCAAATGGCACGACTTCGATCTGCATGGAGAACAAGTTTCCTCAGATATCACTCGTCAACTAGAACTTCTCCAACTTTCCCTCTCCCCAAATCCCCCCTCATCCCCCCCACTCCCATTCGGCTACGTTCACGGCAAGCCCACTGCCCAATCCCCAATGCCCAACATCCAAGGATTCATCTTCGATCTAGATGGTGTACTAACAGATACAGCAGAACTTCACTATCTAGCTTGGAAAAAGCTAGCAGATGAAGAGGGTATTCCGTTTAATCGCGAGGCTAACGACGCGCTGCGGGGTGTATCCCGTCGTGCTTCTCTAATGCTGATTCTTGGAGATAGACCGTATTCGGAAGCACAAATCCAGGAGATGATGGAGCGGAAGAATCGCTATTATGTGGAATTGCTGCAAAACATGACAGCCAAGGATTTGTTACCAGGTGCGATCGCCCTTTTGGATGAACTGCGGCAAGCTGGGATTAAGATTGGTATTGGTTCAGCTAGTAAAAATGCCCGGACAGTGATCGAGCGATTGGGCATTGCGGATAAAGTAGATGCGATCGCAGACGGTTATAGTGTAGAGCAACCCAAGCCAGCACCCGACCTATTTCTATACGCAGCCAAGCAGCTAGGACTCGAACCAGGGGAATCTGTAGTTGTTGAAGATGCCGCAGCAGGTGTTGACGCGGCTCTAGCTGCTGGTATGTGGGCGGTAGGACTGGGACCTACTGAACGAGTTGGAGCCGCTAATGTTGTTTTGCCCAGCCTAGAAGGGATCAAATGGGCAGATTTAAAAGCCAAATTAAGCAACATTAAGAGACAAAAACATTAAGGGACTGACAAATAAAATTTGTTGGATAAACCTCTGGCGTGGAACTTAAACTCAAGTGATGACACTGATAACTAATAACTGTTAAACTCCAAAAGCTAAGATTATCTAAGTAGTAAGCTCTTAGACATTTAACTTGCATATTACCTGAAAGTAAAACTGTTGTGGGGTGGGCAGCGTTCGACTGAGCGCTGACGCCGTACCCCTCCGGGGAAGCAAGCTACGCGTAGCGTTCCGCAGGAAAGTCTTGCCCCCCCTGGTTATGCAAATTAAAAGTACATTAGCTTAGTCAGATATCCAAATTAGGAATAAAAGCATGAATTTGGATGATTTAGCTTTACAGTTGCAGAATATGCATCAGCGCGTCGCCCTTTTGCAACGCCAGAGTCAACAGCAAAAAGCACAGGAAGATATTGAACTCTTCGCCGCAGTACTCCAAGAAGTCAACCTAGCTTTGGAAGAACTGCAAATAGCTAATGAAGACCTACAGCAGCAGAATGAAGAATTATTCAATACTCAACAAGATTTGGTGGCACAACGTCAACGCTACCAAGAACTGTTTGAAGAAGTACCAGACGCTTATTTGGTAACTGATACCAAAGGGGTAATTCAGGAAGCTAATTCTGCCGCCAGTACCCTACTAAACATTTCCAAGAGTTTCCTTTTGGGCGAACTCCTGGAGATTTATGTGCTTGAGAAAGAGATGATTGGTTTTCATTTGAAACTGACTCATCTGCGCGATCGCGCCGAAATCCCAGATTGGAAAATCCAAGAGTGGGAAGTAAACCTGCGACCACGTAACAGAACGCCGATTATTGCTGCGGTTAAGGTGGTTGCTATCCGTAATCAATATAGTAAGTTAGTCGGTCTGCGCTGGCTATTTCGAGACATTAGCGAAAGCAAGCGAACCCAAGCCAAGCTGCAATATGCAGAAGAGGCGATGCGACAAGCGCTGGCCAAAGAAAGGCAGTTTAGTGACCTTAAATCCCGCTTGCTCACGATCACCTCCCATGAGTTTCGCACCCCTTTGGCAACCATCCACTCTTCTGCCGAACTACTAGAATATTATCGCCATCTCTGGAACGACGAGCGACAAAATACCCACCTGCGTCGCATTCAAACATCAGTTATGCACATGACCCAGTTGTTGAATGATGTATTGCTGCTGAGTCAGAATGAAACAGGCAAGTTAGAGTTGAATCCAACACCCCTGAATTTGGTGGAATTTTGCCGCGATCTCTTAGAAGAATTACAACAGAGCGATCGCTCACAACATGCGATCGTTTTTAGCAGCGAGTGCCAATGCACAGAAGCTCACTTAGACGCTAAACTACTGCGGCAAATCTTGAGTAATTTATTCTCGAATTGTCTAAAATACTCTCCCATTGGTAGCACAGTTAAGTTTTCTGTCACCAGTGCCAACGATCAAGCTATACTCCAGACTCAAGACTCTGGTATTGGCATTCCCCCTTCTGACATTGAACACATCTTTGAACCCTTCCATCGCGCCAGTAATGCAGCCAATATCCCCGGAATGGGATTGGGAATGTCCATCGTCAAGCAGGCTGTAGATTTACATGGCGGCGAGATTACTGTTGAAAGTGCGATCGGTGCGGGAACTACCTTTACAGTCATTCTGCCATTTTCGAGAAATTTACAGGTAAATAGGGAGGCACAAATAAACTTAACTATGTGATTTATCGGAAAGTCGGAAATAATCAATCACTTTTCTTTATTGAATTAAAAACAAAATATAATTGCTTCTATGCTAAAAGGTCTTTAAACTAGAGCTAACCGGTCAACAATAAGTTGATTGTAAAGTTTTTCTTAACAGTAGCTTAGGGAAACGAACTCAAAGACTTTGTATTTTTAAATGTGAGTTGAAAATATTACGCCTGTGGTAATCTCTAACAAATCAGAATACGCACTTCTAGCCCTGTTAGAGTTGGCAAGCTGCTACCCTAAGGGTGAAGCCCTGCAAATTCGAGAGATAGCGGCATTGCAAGACATACCGAACCGCTATTTGGAACAACTCCTGGCAACATTAAGGCGTGGAGGTTTAATTAATAGTATACGCGGAGCCAAAGGTGGCTATGTTCTGGCACGAGCTCCCCAGAAGATTACAGTATTAGATGCTTTTAGTTGCATGGAAGGGTCAGATATTGTTGTCTCTGATTGTGAGCCGACTCCCAACACAGTAGAAGGTGAGCTAATTCAGGAAGTCTGGCAGGAAGCACGTCAGGCTGCTAACTCCGTTTTGGAAAAATATACACTCCAAGACCTTTGTGAACGAAGAGCAATCCGACAGCAGAAGGAACTCATGTATTACATTTAGATTACCTAGCTGAACAACTTTCGCTACGCTAATTTTTTTATTAATAGGACTTACGGAATAACTTAGGACTTACGCATTTATAGATCCCCCAACCCCCTTAAAAAGTTGGCTCTTTAAGATTCCCCCCTTTTTAAGGCAGGGCTGTTTCATTCGATCTCTAAAAGATAGAATGAAACAGCCCAGCTTTGGGTGAAGGGGAGACGCTAAAAGCGATATTTTCTTATTCCATGTTATTATTTTAGTAATTAGTTTTTGCGGTACTGTGAAAGTTTTATAACTGGAGACATAGACCAATTTAACTAATTATTTATAACAAGTAAAAAGTCATTATATTAATAATACTTTTTACTAGGGTGAACGCACGTCAAAAGTTCCAACGACACACTGAGAACGGCAGTATCCCTGGTAACGCAGAGAAGTCTTAAAACTTCAAAGCGTAAGAATCCCCAATTATAATCTCTGATTTAGTTGGGGTGCGTTCAATCATCCTATTTGCCTCAAGATAGAAGATTTTTCTCCCAAAAGATGTTGTATTTTGGTAAGAAAGCCTATTTATGAGGTTGACAATGGAGGCAAAAAGTGAAACATTCAACCGACGCGCACCGCTAATTACTGCTGGAATTTTTCTTGGTGTGGGTCTTGGAGGATTTCTTGATGGAATTTTACTGCATCAGATCCTCCAGTGGCATCACATGCTTAGTAACATTCGACCTCTGACAAAGACGGCGAATATAGATTTGAACATGGTATGGGATGGGTTATTTCATGCTTTAGATTGGGTATTCACCGTGGTAGGAGTTGTGTTGCTATGGCGTGCAGGAGGGCGTGATGATGTTCCTTGGTTATCACAGACCTTTATTGGGTCAATAGTGATTGGAACTGGGTTATTTGACTTGGTTGAAGGTTTAATTGACCACCAAATTCTCGGTATCCATCATGTGAAATCAGGCCCAAATCAGTTAGCTTGGGATTTAGGATTTCTTGCATTCGGTGCGCTACTTATTCTTATCGGCTGGATAATGATCAAAAAAGAGTCAGTAGTCAATAATCAATAGTCATCGCGTATGGGGCATTGGGCATTGGGCATAAATTATTCTCCCTTGTCCCCCTTGTCCCCCACTCCCCCCTCCCCCCTCCCCCCTATGCCTACAGATAC
>NZ_JBALCE010000065.1:0-105721 GCF_036919815.1 Nostoc sp. | reverse complement strand
ACCTTCTATACCAAAAACATTTTGCTGAATGAGGGTATCCGCGCTTGGATGGCTCCTCAAGATCAACCCCACGAACAATTTGTATTCCCTGAGGAAGTTCTACCTCGCGGTAACGCTCTTTAATATGAAAAGCCGACCATGACCTGAATTAGGGTTGTGGTTGCCAAAAATTGACACCACCCAAATTAAATAATCTCCTTGTAATAAGCCAATAAAGTGTCAATATTCCCCATTCTCCAGTGATCTCCCATCTTTTGGTGGGGGATTTTTTCTGTATATGGTTAATATCTCTAAATTTATGTGTTATATTAGATGAAGGTGATAAGCCCGGAGTAAATACTCTGCCCTTTTAAAAGTAAGACCGCTTAGGCAATAAGGAGGTGATGCCCATGATAGAAAGTAGTAAATGCATGGGTCATCAGGTTGCAGTTAGCCGGCTGTGCGTCGGAGCTGTTCTCTAAAAGTTAGCCTTAGTCATCTTGAGAGACTAAGTTAGCTCAAGTAGCTAGGCAAGCTGGGAGTTCCTTCCGGCAGTCTGGTTGCAACCTGAAGACCCGCTAGACCGCTCTGATATTAGATCAACTGATCTAAATCAGAGCGGATAGTTTTTTGTAGGTGATTTTTGTTTTATCAACGGTTGCTTTTGAAAACTTAGATGGCGGTGCCTGCGACGGGCAAAGCCAATGCCTTTAAGTTTTGTTAAAAATAAAAATATTTTGGCTCAAACCTTGGGAACTGATCAGATGTGAGCAATAGCGTCTATCTACCAAGTCGGATTTAAATTATACACACACCCATTATCTCCTAGTTTATCCTCCCATCCCTTCTCTGTGGAAAATAAAAAGGGTTTCTCTTTGTCAGATACAAGATGTAACAAATCAAATATTATATAGGAATTTTTTGAGATGGCACAACTACTGACTAAAGCGGAAATTCAAGAACAGGCAAAAGTTGTGTCAGGTTGGACTGTTGAAGATTCCAAGTTGCAAATTACCCGCAAATTCAAGGATTTTATCCAAGCAATTGAGTTTGTCAATAAACTGGTGGAGCCGGCTGAGTCGGCAGGACATCATCCAGATATAGAGATTTCCTATAATAAAGTAAAGATTACACTCACAACTCATGATGCAGGTGGGTTGACACAAGCAGACTTTGATTTAGCACAGGTGATTGCCAAAATCAACTAAGTGATTTTTTGTGATATCTGGCACTAGGCAAGTAAAAGTCACCGCGACACAGACAAAAGCCGCCTATCCTTCTCCTGATGGAGACGTAGCCGATAGCTTGCTTAAGAGTGGAGGTAGGGATTTCAAAAACCTTGATTCCTAATTTTGTGTTTATTTAAACAGTAGCAGGCGGACTACCCTGCCAGAAGCCTTGGCCTACGTTTGTATAACCGAGCCAGTGTATTGTAACTGGTGTGCCATTTCTACTAGGGCTAAGTGCAAGAAGTGATTTTTGCTGAGAAGCTGCTAAGTGTCTAAAACTTTGAGTAAATAGGCAGCGAATGACCTAAACCCTACTCCCTGGTTAGATATTTAGATAAGTATGTGTGACAGTTATTAAGGCGATCGCTACAATCTTGCCATCTAGATCAGATGTTTTATAATGTTATGATATGAACATATGTTTTTGCATAAGTTAATCAGATAAGTTTTTAACCCTAAGTTAATCGTTTATTAGCTTTGCAAAAACTAAAATTGTAGTAGTGGCAACAATGCCTCATCGACAGGTTTCAATGAGATGCCGGATTTTTGAGAATTAGGTGCAATCGAAGCCAATTATCTAAACAAGGTGTGAGGAGTAAAGGAAAATGTCTAATCTCTTATGGAAATCCTTAGTGGTTAGCCCAGCAGTTTTGGGAGCAACATTGTTAGTTTCGACAACAGCAATGGCGGTTCCAAGCACAACCACAGAAGGTTCAGCAGCCAAACAAGCGGGTGTAACCGGAGTTGCCCAACAGCCAGATACATTGGCTCAAACAACAATAGATCAAGTTAATCGCTACAGCAACGAAGGCAAGCAAAATAACTCTCAGTCTCAAGTAACATCGGTTTCGCAATTTTCCGACGTCCAACCCACTGACTGGGCATTCCAAGCATTGCAGTCCTTGGTTGAGCGCTATGGTTGTATTGCAGGTTATCCAGATGCGACTTATCGCGGTAATCGTGCTTTAACCCGGTATGAATTTGCGGCTGGTTTGAATGCCTGTTTGAATCGGGTTAACGAATTGATTGCCACAGCAACAGCTGACATGGTGACTAAACAAGATTTAGCTACCTTACAACGGTTGCAAGAAGAATTTTCCGCAGAATTGGCAACCCTACGCGGTCGTGTAGATTCCTTAGAAGCGCGGACTGCTGAATTGGAAGCTAATCAGTTCTCCACCACTACCAAACTAGTCGGTGAAGCGATTTTTGGCGTTACTGATGCGTTTGGAGGGAACACAGGCAACAATAACAATGCCGTCTTCCAAGATCGGGTACGTTTAGACTTGCAAACCAGCTTCACGGGTAGAGACGTTTTACATACTCGTCTTGCAGCAGGTAATGCAACAGCCTTTTCACAAGTGGATAAGGCTGGTTTCCCTATCAACACTGGGGAAGGCACACAAACGTTTCAAGTTGCTGGTAGCAATGGTAGCAACAACAGTATCAGTATAGACCGCTTGACCTATGAAGTTCCCATAGGACCAGCCCACGTTTACCTAGCAGCTAGTGGTGGACGGCATAGCCATTATGCTGCTGTCAACAACCCTTACTTTTTTGACAACACTGATGGCGGTAACGGCGCTTTATCTACCTTTGCTTCTGAAAGTCCGATCTATCGTATTGGTAGCGGTGCAGGTATAGCGCTGAATCTACCCCTTGGTAAAGGTGGTGGTATTTTGGGAAATAGCTCAATCACTGCGGGTTACTTGGCATCGCAAGCTAATAATCCTGGACTGAATCAAGGTCTGGTCAACGGCGACTATGCTGCTCTAGGGCAGTTGAACTTTAGTGTTGGCGATCGCGTGGCTTTAGCTGCTACCTATGTCCACGGATATACTGGCGCTGGCGGTGGCGTAGGTCGTACCTTATTCAACTCAGATGCCACGACAAACGCAGGTTTCCTTGAAGTAGGTACTAATCAAGCTAACGCTCTAACTACAACAAATGGATCTTCAAGTAATTCCTACGGCGTGGAAGCTGCGTTTAGACCCAGCGACAAGCTGTCAATTAGTGGCTTTGCCTCTTACCACCAGGTCGTCGGCTTTGGTGCAGGTGATAATTATGACGCCTGGAGCTATGGTCTTGGGGTAGCCTTACCTGATTTAGGTAAAAAGGGCAACGTTTTAGGTCTTTTTGCTGGTGCAGAACCCTATTCCTTTAACCGACCAGGTTTTGTTGGTAATAATGTACCTTATCACTTTGAAGGCTTCTACAAGTATCGTGTATCGGATAACATCTCAATTACCCCTGGTGTAATCTGGTTAACCTCTCCTGGTCAAAACAGCAATAACGATAGTGCGATTATCGGTACGCTGAGAACAACTTTCACCTTCTAGAGTGTTGACTATCCATTGACAATTTTGAACTATATTGCTCCCCGCCATCAGGCGGGGCTTTTTGTTGTCAGTAGCAACAATGAATAAACCCCAGTATGTAACCGGAGTATACTATAAAAGTTAGAAGTTATGAGTTATGAGGGTTTTTAGATGAAGAGACCAGAGTTGGGTAGGCATTGTAATGTCCACTCTACAAGTGACTTACGTTGTAAGCAACTTTGTCTGAGCGAACTTTTCTAATAGAGGTTGGCGTATAAAGTTACATATTACGTAATATCCTAACTCTGCCAATTTTAGATTGAAGGAAAAATCTAAAATCCAAATTGAATCACTCCTAACTTCTAACTCCTGTACAGACGCGATTAATCGCGTCTCTCCAAAGTACAGACGCGATTAATCGCGTCTCTCCTAACTCCTAACTTATTGCTGCTTGTGGAACTATCGTGTAAATCGGAATACGCAATTCTGGCCTTATTAGAGATGGCCGCCCATTACGAAAGCGGCGAACCTCTGCAAATTCGACAAATTGCAGCTGAACAAAACATACCCGATCGCTATCTGGAACAGCTGCTAGCAACCTTGAGGCGTGGGGGTATAGTCAAGAGTCAGCGTGGATCAAAGGGTGGCTATCTGTTAACGCGAGAACCCCGCAAAATCATCCTTTTTGAGATTTTGGAATGTTTAGAAGGGTTAGAGGCGCTGACTTGTCAAGAAAACGTTAATCCCAAAACGGTAGACAGTTCGGTTATAGAAGAAATTTGGCAAGAAGCAAGTCGAGCAGCAAATTCAGTGTTGCAAAAATATACGCTCCAGGATCTTTGTGAAAAACGGGATTCGCGGCGGCAGTTCGATATCATGTACTACATTTAGTTATTAGTCATTGGTCATTTGTTGATGACCAATGACTAATAACTAAATAACTAATAACTAAGGACTAAATTATGCGAATTGCTCGTAACATTACAGAACTGATTGGTCGTACACCCCTAGTGCAGTTGAACCGCATTCCCCAAACAGAAGGATGTGTTGCTCAAATTGTGGTGAAACTGGAAAGTATGAACCCATCGGCATCAGTTAAAGACCGAATTGGGGTGAGTATGATTAACGCCGCCGAAGAAGAGGGGCTGATTACTCCTCTGAAGACAGTATTGGTAGAACCCACCTCTGGAAATACAGGAATTGCCCTAGCAATGGCAGCAGCAGCCAAGGGTTATCGATTAATTTTGACAATGCCAGAGACAATGAGTGGGGAACGACGGGCAATGTTGCGGGCTTATGGAGCAGAACTGGAACTAACACCAGGTATGGAAGGCATGAGTGGGGCAATTAGGCGAGCGCAGCAAATAGTTAATACTACACCAAATAGCTATATGTTGCAGCAGTTCCGCAATCCAGCCAATGCAAAAGTGCATCGGGAAACTACAGCAGAAGAAATCTGGGAAGATACCGATGGACAAGTAGATATGATCGTGGCAGGGGTGGGCACAGGTGGTACGATCACTGGGATAGCAGAAGTGATTAAAGCACGCAAGCCTAGTTCTAAGGCGATCGCTGTTGAACCAGCCAATAGCCCAGTTTTATCTGGGGGACGACCAGGACCACACAAAATCCAGGGAATTGGTGCTGGGTTTATTCCCCAAGTATTAAAGATAAAATTGATTGATGAAGTGATTAGCGTCACCGATGAAGAAGCGATCGCTTATAGTCGGCGTTTGGCAAAAGAAGAAGGGCTACTATCTGGCATTTCCAGTGGAGCCGCTTTATGTGCAGCAATTCGGGTTGCCCAACGTCAAGAAAATAAGGGACGTTTAATTGTGATGATTCAGCCCAGTTTTGGGGAGAGGTATTTGAGTACGCCGTTGTTCCAAGACCTGGAGGCAAGGTTAGCCGCTAGCGTCAGTTAACGATACATTGAATTAATGGTGAATTATAAGCACGTTTCTAACCACTACGAAACTCTCAAAGTTAGTCCAAGTGCCAGCCAAACGGAGATTAAGCAAGCTTATCGCCGCTTGGTTAAATTGTTTCATCCTGACAGTCATCAGGAAACAGCCGATCACGAGCAGATTATCCGCATCAATGCAGCTTATGAGGTTTTAGGCGATAATCAAAATCGCCGCAATTATGACCAACAACTGCAAGATCAGTCTCAAAAATTAAATAGCGATCGCCTACAGCGTACAGCATCAGCTCAAAAGCATTACCAGACAAGACGAAAAACAGGACGGCAAGCTGACGAGCAAGTAGACGAATGGCTGCGCCGAGTTTATCAACCAGTCAATCGCCTGCTTTGTGGTATTCTCTATTCCCTAGAAGAACAAATGGATCAATTAGCCGCTGATCCCTTTGATGATCAATTGTTAGATGAATTTCAGGAATATTTAAAAATCTGTCGAGATGACCTCAAGCAGGCACAAATTACTTTTCGCTCCCTACCGAATCCCCCTAGTCTAGCAAGAACGGCGGCTCACCTTTACTACAGCCTTAATCAAGTAGCAGATGGACTCGAAGAGTTGGCTTATTTTCCTTTGAGCTACGATGAGCGTTATTTACACACAGGTCAAGAACTATTCCGCATAGCTACGAGATTACACTGTGAGGCACAAGCGTCTGTAAATTAATAAAGCTCAGAATACACTCTAATAATTTGTTATCCCACCTTTTCTAAATTTGAACTTTCAAAGGAGACACTAAGATAGAAGCTAGATTCAATAGTTTGGTTTAACGCGCTGCATTCTTTGCCTGTGGTAAGGTGAGAAAATATGCTTTTCTGATGCAGTAACATTCAAACTCCGTCCAGAGTTAAGCTAAACCACATCTATTTGGCATAATCTGAAATTGTACATTTATTGTGGGGTGGGCGAGACGCCCACCCAAGATATGCAAGTTAAATGTAGAACATCCTCTTACATCGATTAGGAGTTTTACAACCAAATGATTGGGAAAAATGCGTCAACACATCCAGCAAATATGGTCTTCTCTTGAAGAATATAAAGAAATGACTTCTTCTCTCCATTACATCCCTCAATCTGACCCGCCGCTTCCTCCTTGGGAAACGCTACCAACGATGTATGATTTACCAAGTGATAACCCAGAGGAACCAGGCTTGCCAGACGATTTTCACTTTTTACAACCCTTACTTTTATACTTAACTTTTCAGCCAATTAACTGGAATCCAGAACTAGTTTACAGTGCTGCTGACCTTAATCTCTACTATGATCTTCAGCATCCTTTGTGGTATAAGCGCCCAGATTGGTTTGGTGTCGTAGGGGTAGGAAAATTATACAAAGGGCAAGATTTACGGTTAAGTTATGTAACTTGGCAAGAGCCAGCAAATCCCTTCGTGGTTGTTGAGTTATTATCTCCAGGTACGGAAGACGAAGATTTAGGCACAAGAAGAGAAAGTGCAGCAGATAAACCTCCTAGCAAATGGGAAGTTTATGAACGAATTTTGCGGATTCCCTACTATATTGTTTTTAGTCGCTACACTAATGAGCTTCGGGCTTTTCAGTTAGTCGGCGGTCACTATGAACCGATGAATTTGACTGATGGATACCTACTAATGCCAGAAATAAATTTAAGTTTAGGCTTATGGCAGGGTTCATTTCGAGATATTGAAAGGTTGTGGTTAAGATGGTTCACTTTAGAAGGAGAATTAATTCCCGCACCTACAGAGGAAGCTGTTGCTGCAACTGAACGAGCTATCATTGCTGAACTAGAAGCTACAGAAGCTAAACTAGAAGCTACAGAAGCTAAACTAGAAGCTACAGAAGCTAAACGAAAAGTAGAACAATTAGCACAACGTTTGCGTCAGTTAGGTGTGAATCCTGATGAACTAGATGAATTATTGTAGCTTGAGAAATTTTTGTCTGATACGCAGCATTATTTTCTGCTTTTGAGGAATCACCTGTACTGAAAACTTTGATAGCCGATATTAAGGCAGTTATTTAATAACAATATTTGCTCCCACAAAGATTAACTTTTGAGTGCGATGTCTACGACGAGCTGCGCTAACGCATATTTACCACTTCAAATACATATAGCACTCGTATTTGATTTTTTTCAAAAATCAATACACCCCGAAAAAGCTTCTTCCCCACTCCCATTCGGCTACGCTTACGGCAAGCCTACTCCCTGTCTACGCAAATAATTTCAAAAATCAAAGCAAACTGCTATATAATATTTCCTTCAGGAAGTCTATAGCAACCTCAGTTTTTCTGAAAAACTGTGATGTCATGCTATATCGTTACTGTTCCCAAAGTCATTGTAAATTGGATTACTAAGGGTAAAATAAGCTTCAGCAGCAAATCCAAAAGGCGATATTCGCAGATATTACCGCAGACACTGGTTATGTTGCGGCTGCTAAAATATCTAAGTACGAGTATTATGATCAAACTACCCCAGTAAAAATCGTCTATTTGGTAACACCAGACCATTAAAAAATTGTAGAAAAGTGTATTTCCTTGTCTCCATAGTGGTGCTAACCTCAATTTGAAGGATGTTATCAGCCTTTATCTGCTAGAGTTTCTGACTTTCAGCAAACTAGATAATTTATCAACAATAAAATCGCTAGGAGTGCGATGAGATGTCACAGTCCCATATCACAAGGCCAGAAATAGCTGCTGGAACTCTAATCGATAACCGCTATATTATCCAAAAACTTCTAGGACAGGGAGGATTGGGGCGAACTTACTTGGCGTTTGACACTCGTCGGTTTAATGAAGCTTGTGTTCTTAAAGAATTTGCACCCATTGGCACAGGGGAGAGTGGACTAGAACAATATCGCAACTTATTTAAAAGAGAGGCAAAAATTCTTCATCAATTGCAACATCCTCAAATTCCCAAGTTTTTGGCTTGCTTTGAAGGAGATGGTCGGTTATTCCTAGTACAAGAGTATGTTGACGGTAAAACATATTCTAGGCTGCTGGGAGAACTTCAACGTCAAGGAAGAAATTTTTCTCAAAAGGAAGTTATCCAGTGGCTAAAGAATCTGCTGCCTGTTTTGGAATATGTCCACCAGCACAACATCATCCATCGAGATATTTCTCCTGACAACATCATGTTACCTGATGGCAAGGATCTGCCAGTGCTGATTGATTTCGGTGTAGGCAAGCAAATTGTTGACATGAATGAGGGGAGAAATTCCAACCACCAGGTAACGTTTGTTGGCAAAATGTCCCTTGTAGGCAAAGTGGGATATGCTCCCCGCGAACAGATTAGCTTGGGTTTATGTTCCCCCTCTAGTGACCTTTATGCTTTGGGGGTAACTGTTATTGTACTACTCACAGGTAAAGATCCATCCTTACTAATGGATCAGAATTCCTTAGAATGGAACTGGCATTATTATACTTCTATTACTGATAGTTTTGCTCAAATACTCGATTGCATGTTGGCAGATAGACCTAACAAGCGATACCAAACAGCCAGGGAAGTTCTTATAGATTTAGAGCGAATTGGAGAAATAGAAGTGGCAATGTCTCCTGCAATCATGCCTGATGATTTGCCTACTACGGTATTTAACCCTGAATTTCAGGCTATGTCGGCAATATCGGCATCATACAACCAACCCGGAGAAACAATTTTTAGTTTATCTAGTTCACCTGCTAGTCCGCAAATTGGGCAAATTGAACAACAACAACCTTCACTCAAACCAGCATTTATCAAACGTTGTCAGCAACAGTTAGCTTACCACATCGGACCAATGGCAAATCTGATTATAGAAGAAATATTAGCTCAAAATCCTGACATTTCACCTGACCAATTTGTTGAACTGATCACCAGGGAAATTCCTGACTTTCAAGCAGCTTTTGAATTCAAAAAAAGCTTATTCTCATAGATATTTACACCAGCCCGAATTTACGGATAAATTTTAATCTTTTAACTAATTCTGTGGGTTTAAGTCAAGAGACTTAATAAAAGTGGTAAGGCTTTTTGGCAGGGTCTAAATATCCATTACGAATTACGTTAGCGTAGCGTTAGCGAGTATTCGAGCGTCATTACGAATTATTTTAATCCCCTGTACCTCCCTGAGTGCGTTTGATTCTTTTCATTGCCATTTCTAAACTTAACTGCATCCTTTTAAAAGCTCTAGCTAAATTACCGATTTCATCATTAGACATCTGCTCAAATTCAACTTCCATATGTCCGGTACTGACTTCTTCGGCTATGCGAGTCATGCGTTTGAGAGGCATAACAACTTGGCGATTCAAGAAAAAGTTGACTAACAGGATAGTCGCTATAAATATAGTTGATACAATTAGAATAATTAGTAAGGAAGACTGATGAGCTTTATTAATGACATTCTTCGCAGGTACTGATATAATTTGAGCGCCGATAATGTCATTCAGCTTCCACCCAAATCCATTAGCTGCACCATAAAGAGTAATCATACTTTGAGGGGCAACTTCAGGTGTGCTATGACACTTCAGACAGCTTTCTTCAGAAATTGGTAGTGGACGAGCAATATAAAAGATATCCCCACCAGGAATTGAGCGAAATCCACTCACTTCTTTGAGGTCTGATTTATTTCTGAACCTTTCTACAATTTCTGTCTCAAAACCGTCAGCCTTATCCCGAAGATTTGTAGGATTGAGAGTTGCTTCTTTATAAAAGAAATCACGGTAGTCTGTTGTTTTCCGTAAAATTTCAAAGACTTCCCGTGCTGAGTATGCAGGCACACTTTGCGGCAAAAACTCAGTAGCCAATTTATCAGCTAGCTGTGGATTAACTTGAGTACTAGTATATTTACGAATAGAACTCATTGTTTCCATGAGCATGAGAGCAGTTGAGCTGATATCTTGTTTAGCATTTTCTCTGAGCAAAGAAGAAAGAGCAAATCCACTCAAGCTCAAACCGAATGTCAGAATTACCACTAGCAGAATTGTAAATTTTTGTTTCAGATTCAGATTCTTTAGCATAATTTCAGATTACCTACAAGTCAAATTATTATGACTAAATATGGCTAAAGTCATTGTTTACTCTAGCATGAGCAATCAATTAAAGATTTTAGTGTAAAGGTGATAGTTTAGCTAAAACTATCAGGGTATACCCAACTTTATATTAGTAAATATTGAGGTTAATGAAAATGTTCTTTAAGTAACTAAGTTCCCAGAAGCTACAACAGCAATTCAAATGAAATTTCCCAAAATTCGTGTTGGCTGTTCTGATACCGTGCCAAAATAAATACCAGGAATTGTCAAATATTACTAATGGTGTGGAATGCAGGAAAGTCTTTATTCGGTGGACGCTACATTATTCAAAGCCAACTAGGCGAAGGTGGAATTGGCATTACTTATCTTGCCAGAAATCAACGGAATCAACTGCGAGTGATTAAAACTCTCAAAGAAGAAATCTTGAATCACCCCGCTTGGATACTCCACCGAAACAAGTTACGGCAAGACTTCCGTGATGAAGCAGTTCGACTGGCTGTGTGTCACCATCCTCATATAGTACAGATAGAAACCATCTTTGATGAGGGAAATTTGCCCTGCATGGTGATGGAGTATATCGAAGGGGAAGACTTAGCACAGCACCTGAGACGGATGGGGGTGCTATCAGAAGCAGAAGCGTTACTGTACATCCGGCAAATTGGTGACGCTTTGAAGCTAATTCACTCTAAAGGACTGCTGCATCGGGATCTCAAACCACGTAATATCATGCTCCGCATCGATAAATCAGAAGCAGTGCTGATAGACTTTGGCATCGCTAGAGAATTTATTCCCAATATCATCCAAAGGCATACAGTGTATCGCACTCCTGGTTTTGCCCCACCTGAGCAGTATGAATCAGAAGCGCCACGAGGAGAATACATTGATATCTACGCCCTAGCTGCTACCTTGTATAATTTGCTCACCGCCGTTATCCCGACAAGTGCAGACGATCGCTGTCACAATATTAATTTAGAACCACCACAATATTTTAATCCTAACATTAGCAACAGGGTCAATCAGGCTATTATGTGCGGGATGGATTTGGAGTCAACCTATCGTCCCCAGTCTGTGCAGGAGTGGTTGGATTTACTGGGGTATGATCGTGGTGAGGATGTAACAGCAATATCATCTACTTTAGTGATAAGGCCTAGATTTCAACCATCTCGACCTGTTGTATTAGATCAACAGAACTGGCAATGTGTACAGACCCTCAAAGGTCATTCTAGTATGGTTCATGCGATCGCCATTAGCTCAGATGGGCAATTAATTGCTAGTGGCAGTAATGACAAGACGATCAAACTTTGGCAAGTTGGTACTGGCAAGCTAGTGCGTCAACTGGGTCGTTGGTCTTCTGGTCATTCCAATATGGTTCATTCCGTCGCCTTTAGCCCAATCTCTCCAAACCTTTATTATCAAGAAAAGTCAGGGAAATCGGTAGGAATCGCAGACCGGAACCGGAGGATTTTGGCTAGCGGTAGTTGGGATAACACGATCAAATTGTGGGATGTAAACACAGGCAAAGAAATTCGTACTCTCATTGGTCATGCTAATTGGGTGAATTCCGTTGCCTTTAGTCCAGATGGCAAGTTTCTGGCTAGTGGCAGTGCTGACTGCACAATTAAACTGTGGCAGGTACACACAGGTATAGAAATCCAAACTCTCACAGGTCATTCCGACTCAGTTTCGTCAGTCGCCTACTCTCCAAGAACACCGACAACGAATAGTAAGGATAGACAGCTTGTGGCTAGTGGTAGTAATGACTACACCATCAAACTGTGGCAAGTATACACAGGCAGAAACATTTGCACACTTACAGGTCATTCCTTCTTCGTCAACTGTATCGCCTTCAGCCAGGATGGGGAAATTCTCGCTAGTGGCAGTGCTGACAATACTATTAAACTGTGGGATGTAAATACACGCAAAGAAATTCGTACTCTGATTGGTCATTCTGATTCAGTTTGGTCAGTCGCCTTTAGCCAGGATGGGCAATTTCTCGCTAGTGGCAGTTGGGACAAGACTATCAAACTGTGGCACGTAGAGAGTGGCAGAGAAATCAGCACACTTACAGGGCATTCCAACTATGTTAGATGCGCCGCCTTTAGTCACAATGGCCCAACCCTCGTTAGCGGTAGTGATGACGACACTATCAAGATTTGGCGACGGGGATAATTCATAATTGATAATATTTTTGCTGAGTGTGGTTCGATACTTTTAAACCTATAGATAGAACTGCGATCGCCCCAAATTTGTGACAATAATGACGGCAACCGTGATTTTTGAACAATAATTTTTATGGGCTTTGGTATTGGTGATTTATTCTGGATTTTCCTGCTTCTGACTTCTTTGCAACCCCTTTGGCAAAAACGTCAAATAGAATATCGGCGCTTGCATGCTTTACAAGAATTTCAGCAGGAACGCAAAAGTCGGGTGATTTTGCTGATTCACCGCCAAGAGTCCCTTAGCTTCCTGGGAATTCCCATATCTCGCTACATTACTATCGAAGACTCAGAACAAATATTGCGAGCAATTCGCCTTACACCTCCAGATGTGCCGATTGATTTAATTTTGCACACTCCTGGTGGTTTGGTTTTGGCTACGGAACAAATCGCCAGAGCGTTAATTCGCCACCAAGCAAAAGTCACAGTCTTTGTACCGCACTACGCCATGAGTGGCGGTACAATGCTGGCGATCGCCTCTGATGAAATTATTATGGATGCTAACGCTGTCTTGGGGCCAGTTGATCCCCAACTGGGTAATTATCCCGCAGCCAGTATCCTGAAAGTAGTTGAAGATAAACCCATAAGTGAGATTGATGACCAAACTCTAATTATGGCAGACCTCTCACGCAAAGCAATTCAGCAAGTACAGAGGTTTGTACGAACTCTGCTAAAAGACAGTATACCTAAACAAAAAGTTCTGCCAGAAAATATCGAATCGATTATCGAAGCCTTAACAACCGGGCGCGTCACCCATGACTATCCCATCACTATTGAAGAAGCAACAGAAATGGGGCTGCCCGTAACCGTCGGACTGCCCCATTCTATTTATGATCTCATGGATCTGTACCCACAGCCACAAGGAGGGCGCCCCAGCGTACAGTACATTCCTATGCCTTACAATGACCGCCGTCCAATTCTACCTACACCCAAGGGCAGACCCTTGGAAGAACCAAATCAGATGACTTGAGGAGCTTTGTCCTAAGAGTTTTTTGTGCGGACTAGGGTGTAGACATCGGTGTAGACATCGGTGTAGACATCGGTGTAGACATCGGCGTAGACATCGGTGTAGACATCGGTGTAGACATCGGTGTAGACATCGGCGTAGACATCGGCGTAGACATCGGTGTAGACATCGGTGTAGACATCGGCGTAGACATCGGTTTAGACATCGGTTTAGCTGTTGGTTTAGCTGTTGGTTTAGCCGTAGGTGTAGCTGTTGGTTTAGATGTCGGTGTAGCTGTCGGCTGACTGAAGACTGTCTTTGCTTCCTCATTCAGCTTTTGGCGGAGTGCTAAATTAGCAATTCCAGTTTCTTGCAACTGATATTTCTTCTGATACTCCTTCACCACTGCTTCCGTCTGTGAACCATAAAAATGATCGCGTGGGAGGGGAGGATTTGGTTTCACCACTGCATTCAAATTTCTGTGCAGAATTTGAACGATGTTAGCAGCAAAATCTTGGGTTTTTGGCCCTGCTATCCCATCAACTGGTTTTAGCTTATAACCTGTCTGAAATTCACGAATTGCCTTTTTAGTTTCCTCATCAGTCAAAGCATTCTTTGTTACCTTGACTTTATAGCCTAACCCCCGCAACACAGTACGGAATTGCTGGGGCGTATAGCTACGTTGAGAGGCTGCGAAACCTGTGTCTGCAATTACTACACTAGCAGTTACTAGGCAAGTAACAGCAAAGGTCGCGCTTGATTTTCCAAACCCACACCACATACTTAAAACTCCTTTGGATTAAATCAGCAGGATTATAAAGGTTAACAGCTGCATTTTAAGTTTTTTTAATAACTTTTTTCGTGATTCTTTAATGATTTTTGAATAATTTGTGATTTATTTTTGTCAAATTTAACTCAAAACATAAATTCTACTTTATATCATCCACCTAAAGAAGTATCTTTTATTAGCAGAGATAGTTATGATTTAAATCAAATACACCTTTGAACACTAAATTACAGTATGACTGCACAGATATGCGCCTGTGTCAACTGAGAGCCAGGGCGAATTTTATCAGGCTGTTGCTCAATTCACTCTCTTGTTAAACCCCCATCCCTCAAACATTGGTTTTGCGTTGGTTTCCCGCCCTACGATAAATTATGGGCTAATAGCTAAAGTGCCTTGAAACGCACTGAAATTAAAGGAATTAAGATGGATTGAGGCTGATGGGTTAGACCCCCGATCAATTCGCCAACACGCCCTGATATTGCAAATATTCAAAAAATGTCTAATATCTGACAAAACATGAAAGACATAAAATCTTCTAAGCGGCGCAATCTTTGGTTTGAAGGATTTATGGCAATTACCGCCACAGTAAATTTAGGTTTAGTTTTGTTTGATTTAAGTTACGTACCTTGGCGAGATTTTTACTTGCGAAAACTTCCCGAAATTATTAAGATTTATGACCCCATAAAAGGTATTGAAGCTCATCGAGATACAAAAAGTTATCTAGAAAAAGTAGACGCATTAGAAGAACAAGTCAAGCAAACTGGGTTACAGTCGCCTCAGGTAAATAACAGGCTAGAGGAAATAAGGCATCTTAGTAGCGAGATGATTGACAGCAACCCGTTTGCGGGAGTGAATAAGAGTGGGACTCTGGAAAAAATCAAAAATCGAATGCGCGATCGCATCGGTAACGAATCTGCAAAACAGTCCTTTGCCACTTTTTGGAGTCAGCCCTATTTATCACAAAAAGGCTGGGATCAAGAAAATAATTTTTTCAACCAGAGCATCCGCCCTTTGATTGCCTCCAACTACTACCGCCAAATTGGGGAAAGTGGCGAATTTGTTGATGATTTCTGGATGATTGACTTACCCTTTGTGATTTTATTTGGCATAGAATTGTTGGGGCATACCTTCTTAATCAGACGCCAACATCCTGGTTTTAGCTGGTTGGAAGCAGTCTTGTGGCGTTGGTACGACCTATTTTTACTCCTACCATTTTGGCGAGGGTTGCGAATCATACCTGTATTAGTTCGCCTCGATCAAGCGCAGTTATTGAACCTCCATTCAGTGCGAAAGCAAGTTAATCAGGGGATTGTCGCCAATTTTGCCGAAGAACTTACAGAAATCGTCGTGGTGAGAGTAATTAATCAGGTTCAGGGTTCAATTCAGCAGGGTGAGTTAACGCGCTGGCTCTCACAACAGGAAAATTTACGTCCCTACATAGATATTAATAATGTGAATGAAGTGGAAGCGATCGCAGGTCTTTTGGTAAAAACAATTGTCTATCAAGTGCTACCGGAAATCCAACCTGCGATCGTGGCGATTTTGCGCCACAATATCGAAACCGTCTTCCATCAAGTCCCCGTCTACCGCAACCTCCAGAACCTCCCTGGCGTAGGACACGCCCAAACCCAGTTAAGTGAACAATTGGCGACCCAAATCACAACGAATCTTTACAAAACTTTAGTTAGCGCGGTTGAAGATCCTGTGGGCGCAAAACTCACCAGTCATCTGGTACAAAGCTTCAGCGACGCTTTAGGATCTCAAATCAAAGAAAAACACGTACTTTCAGAAATTCAGAGTTTACTTTTTGACTTCTTAGAGGAAATCAAACTCAACTATGTCCAGCGTTTGTCCCAAGAAGACATAGACCAAATTATCGAGCAAACCAGACAGCTAAGAACACAAAGATCAGTTTCAGTAGTAGTGGATAAAAGCACCACTCTCCCAAAAATACGGCAAGGGTAGAGGCCGCAGGGCGAGAATAATGCCCAATGTATTGACTATCGAAGAAATGCGCTAAACTCGAACTAGGCGAATCATGATTAGTTCGTCACAAGACTTCTTGGAAGATATACCTATCACAGGAAGTGGGTCGATACCCACTTTTTTTATTGAATTCTCTCATGGCTCATCCTTTAGTTCCACAAATTATTGATTTGGCGACACCAGTGGCAGAAGAACTGGGATTGGAAGTGGTTGGCGTGGTTTTTCACACTAACCAAAGTCCACCAGTGTTGCGGGTAGACATTCGTAATCCTCAGCAAGACACCGGGTTGAATGATTGTGAGAGGATGAGCCGTGCTTTAGAAACCTGCTTAGATGGTGCCCAAATCGTTCCAGATGCCTATGTCTTGGAAGTGTCTAGTCCTGGTATTTCGCGGCAGCTGATAACAGATAGGGAATTTATTTCCTTTAAAGGATTTCCTGTCATTATCTCCACAACGCCCCCCTACGACGGACAACAAGAGTGGATTGGTCAGTTGATTCGCCGGGATGAGACAGCACTTTACTTAAACCAAAAAGGTCATGTAGTCGAAATTCCCCGCTCCCTAATTACTAAGGTGCAGCTAGAGGAGCGCCGATAAACAAAGGGCTAGGGCTTAGGAGTTAGAGACTAGAGTGCGATTCGCGCTCAAGGCTTGAGGTTATGAACTAAGAGCTAGAGATTAGGGACTAGTGTAAAGCTATTCTCTAATCCCTGGCTCTATCTAATGCGTAGTTTTCAGTCCCGACTCCCGACTCCCGACTCCCTAATTTTTAAAGGAGATTGCTTATGTCAATGGTTACTTTACCTGGATTAAAAGAATTAATTGAAAGTATAAGTCGCGATCGCAATTTACCCCGGCTTGCAGTTCAATCAGCGATTAGAGAAGCACTACTCAAAGGCTATGAACGTTATCGTCGCGCCCAAAATTTAGAACGCAAACAGTTTGACGAAGACTATTTTGAGAATTTTGAAGTAGAACTCGATATTGAAGGAGAAGGATTTCGCGTTCTTTCCACCAAAACCATTGTCGAAGAAATCAATAACACAGACCATGAAATTTCCCTAAACGAAGTTCAACAAGTAGCTCCCGAAGCGCAGTTAGGAGACTCTGTGGTGCTGGATGTTACCCCCGATCAAGGCGAATTTGGTCGGATGGCGGCGATGCAAACCAAGCAGGTACTGGCGCAAAAATTACGCGATCAACAGCGCCAGATGGTGCAAGAAGAGTTCCAAGATTTAGAAGGAACTGTCCTGCAAGCAAGAGTCCTGCGATTTGAGCGGCAATCGGTGGTTCTAGCTGTTAGCAGTAGCTTTGGTCAGTCAGAAGTAGAAGCGGAATTACCGAAACGGGAACAGCTGCCCAACGATAATTATCGGGCAAATGCCACCTTCAAGATATATCTCAAAAAAGTCTCTCAAGGTCAGCAACGAGGGCCACAGTTGCTTGTGTCTCGTGCTGATGCTGGTTTGGTGGTTTATCTGTTTGCCAACGAAGTCCCAGAAATCGAAGATGAAGTGGTACGGATTGTTGCCGTAGCGAGGGAGGCAAACCCCCCCTCGCGTTATGTCGGACCCCGGACTAAAATAGCAGTAGATACTCTTGATCGCGATGTCGATCCAGTAGGCGCTTGTATCGGAGCCAGGGGATCGCGAATTCAAGTTGTAGTCAACGAATTACGCGGTGAAAAAATAGATGTAATTCGCTGGTCGCCAGATCCAGCAACATACATTGCCAATGCTTTAAGTCCAGCACGGGTAGATGAAGTCCGCCTGATGGACCCAGAAACCCGGCAAACTCACGTACTCGTGGCTGAAGATCAATTGAGTTTGGCTATAGGCAAAGAAGGACAAAACGTTCGTTTGGCAGCCCGCCTGACTGGTTGGAAAATTGACATCAAAGATCAAGCTAAGTATGACTTTGCCGGAGAGGATGCCAAATTTGCAGCTGTCAGAGCAAAATATCAACCAGAGGAAGATGATCTTGACTTTGAGGAAGAATTAGAGGATGAAAATCAGGAGGAATTAGAAGAGGAGGATAGTTTTGACAATAACGATGATGAATAATTGATTAATTTTGTAAAGTTTTGATACTGTTGATTCTAGTCTCAGTCTCAAGGATTATTTTCTCAAAAGCTACTTGGTATAAGTAAAAAATAGTAATAATAAACTTCTTTTTACACCCAGAATGCTGGAGTGAAATCACACAGAATCGATGAAACCAAATTATCGGCGCTGTATTAGTTGCCGGAAAGTAGGCTTAAAAGATGAGTTTTGGCGGATTGTCCGCGTCTTTCCATCGGGAAAGGTACAATTAGATCAGGGCATGGGGCGTTCTGCCTATATTTGTCCTGAAACGAGTTGCTTACAAGCGGCTCAAAAAAAAAATCGACTAGGGCGATCGCTACATGCATCAGTGCCAGAAACACTGTACCAAAGCTTGTCGCAACGTCTAGCCCGCAGTAATACCCAAAACCAAATTTAGTTGGAACATCTTTCTAGCGTAATCAGAGGAATTGTGAAGGGAAGCCGAAGTCGCGCTTTCATCACACCCTCTGTTGATCGTTAAAGTTAGTGCCAAAATAGTAAATGGGTGTAAAAGGCATTCGGCTCTCCAATTAATGAGGGGCGAGGCAACATTCCCAGAACAAGATGTAATCGATTGTGTTGTGGAAGACTCAAAATCAACAAAACAAGAAACTACAAAATGGCAACCTGGTAGCGCTCAAGCGCAGTTCGGCGTCAAGGGTTCCCATAAAAATCTTATATTTAAGAAGTTTTTATGGATGCCTCTCAACCATCATTCCTGGTGGGGATGCCATTGTTAAACCGAAACATCTCTCTTTCCTGATTGGAGGCACCGGCAACAACTTAACGGCAATCTAAAAACAGTAATCCAAGGATGGAGATGTCGCAAACCAGGCAACCATTCGCTAAAACTGTAAATTAAAGGGGAAGAGTGGATGAACAACGGCAAAGTTAGAATCTATGAATTATCAAAGGAATTGAATTTGGATAACAAAGAGCTATTAGCAATTTGCGAGCAGCTCAGCATCTCGGTCAAAAGCCATAGCAGCACGATTTCCGAATCCGAGGCAGAAAACATCCGCGCGGCAGCAGAAAAACTGCCAGCTACGAATGTGTCGGCCAAAAAGGAACTAGGTACAACCAGCCATAAGCCAAATTCATCACCGAACGGCGGACATAACCGACCTGCTGCACCCCACAAACAGCAAATTTTGGAAATACGCAAACCCAAAATATTGAGAAATACTACCTCCAACGCCCCAGAGGCGTCACTTGCTAACAATACCCAAGCTGCCTTGTCTGAAGCTAATCCTCCCTCTCCTCCACGGCCTTTTGCTACACCAGTCTCACCCATGAAGCCGGCGGCACCAACTCGACCCGTACCCCGGAATCAATCTGAGACTCAAGAGCAACCTCCTGTTCCTCCTGTTACAGATTTGGAACAAACGCCTGATCCAAATCAGGCACCGGAAAAGATCGCATCTCAAAAACCGGAAAAAATAGTTCCACCCAGACCGAAAGCCGAAAAAGCTCCAAAGCCACAACTAGTTGCTCCTCCAGCCAGACCGACGGCAGAAGTTGCCCCGGTAGACCAGGAGGCAGATGAACAAGTATCTCAGGCAGACAAACCGATCCTCAAACGTGACCAACGACTACGGCCGGTCGAAGGCGATCGCGAGCAAATTAAGCCAAAAGTTGCGAAACTGCCAACTGACCAGTCGCCACCATCTGCACCACAAAGAACAAGTCGTCCTACCCCTTCACCCAGCAGACCAGAGCAGAGGGCTAATAGACCATCTGCACCATCACAACTAGGAGAGGGGCAACGACCCAGGCCGGCGCGTCCAGGTGAAGCTGTAGCAGCCGCAATGCCGATCGCTACTCCACCCAGACAGATGTCAGGAATAGCGGGCAAATCTGAAGGAATGGGTGATGATCGAGTCACACCCGATCTCCTCGATTTGAAACGCCCAAGTCCGCCTCGCCCGACCAAAGGCGGCAAAAAGTGGGTAGAAGAGGAAATAATTGACGAAGTTAAAGAGAAGGCGAAAGCTGGCGTCAAAGGCAAGCGGATCAAGCCAATACTTGAGGATGAGTTTGAAGAAGACTTGCTGGATGATGACGATCTCGACTCACCAGCCACCGTCCAAGTCAGCCTTTCCATCGCCCGTCCTCCCAAACCCAAAGCGACTCGTCCTGTACAGATGCCAGGTGCAAGCCTTGCTAGCGCCCCAACTACAAGAGCGAGAAAGTCTGGTTCCAAGTCTGGTTCCAGGTCTTCCAGCCGAGACCATCACCAAAACCGTCGCCAAGAAGCCGAGACCAAACGTGACCGTCCCGCAAAAGTGGTGATCACAGGCCCGTTGACTGTGCAAGAACTGGCTGACGTTTTAGCCGTTGCCGATACAGAGATTGTAAAAATCCTCTTCCTTAAAGGCATGGCGGTGAGTATCACCCAAAATCTAGATATTCCCACAATTACTCTGGTAGGAAAAGAACTAGAAATAGAAGTCGAAACCGCCGAGCCAGAAGCAGAAGCTCGGAAAATTACGGAAATGGTCGGCGCAGAAGACTTAGAATATCTCCACCGCCGTCCGCCAGTCGTGACAATTATGGGTCACGTAGACCACGGTAAAACAACCCTGCTCGACTCAATCCGCAAAACAAAAGTGGCTGCTGGCGAAGCTGGTGGTATCACTCAACACATCGGTGCATACCATGTGGATGTGGTACATGAGGGCAAACCGCAGCAGATAGTCTTCCTGGATACCCCCGGCCACGAAGCCTTTACAGCTATGCGGGCCCGAGGAGCGCGGGTAACAGACATTGCCGTGTTGGTAGTGGCTGCTGATGATGGTGTGCGTCCACAAACCATTGAAGCGATTAGCCACGCTCAAGCAGCCGGAGTGCCAATTGTTGTTGCCATCAACAAAATTGACAAAGAAGGGGCACAGCCAGAGCGGGTGAAACAAGAGCTGACTCAGTATGGTCTGACCGCAGAAGACTGGGGTGGTGAAACAATCATGGTTCCGGTGAGCGCCATCAGAGGTGAAAATCTGGATACGCTCTTAGAGATGATTCTCTTAGTAGCAGAAGTTGGAGAACTATCTGCCAACCCAGATCGTTCCGCCAAAGGAACTGTCATTGAAGCACATCTGGATAAAGCCAAAGGAGCAGTTGCTACCCTGCTAATTCAGAATGGCACACTGCATGTGGGAGATATCTTGGTAGCTGGTTCGGCTTTCGGTAAAGTCCGGGCGATGGTGGATGACAGAAGCAAGAGAGTAGACATTGCTTCTCCTTCCTTTGCTGTCGAGGTGCTAGGTTTAAGTGATGTGCCAGCCGCAGGCGACGAGTTTGAGGTCTTCTACAACGAGAAAGAAGCCAGAGCCATCGCTAGCGATCGCGCCGACAGACAACGCCTATCCCGCCTGTTACAAGGACGTGTTACCCTGACAACCCTCTCGGCTCAAGCACAAGAAGGCGAGTTGAAAGAACTCAACTTGATCTTGAAGGGAGACGTACAAGGTTCGGTAGAAGCCATTGTGGGAGCGCTCAAGCAAATCCCGCAAAACGAAGTCCAAATTCGGATGCTGTTGGCTACTGCTGGGGAAATCACCGAGACAGATATCGACTTAGCAGCTGCCAGTAACGCTGTAATTATTGGCTTCAACACCACCTTTGCTAGTGGCGCCAGACAAGCCGCCGATGAAGCGGGTGTAGATGTTCGGGAATATAACGTGATCTACAAACTCCTGGAAGATATCCAAGATGCCTTGGAAGGTCTTTTGGAACCAGAGTTGGTGGAAGAACCCTTGGGTCAAACCGAAGTACGTGCCGTCTTCCCAGTCGGTCGTGGTGCTGTTGCCGGTTGCTACGTTCAATCTGGCAAGTTAGTTCGCAACTGTAAAGTCAGGGTGCGACGCAACGGTAAGGTGATCTTTGAAGGCGTCCTTGACTCCCTAAAACGGATGAAAGAAGATGCCCGTGAGGTCAACGCCGGTTATGAATGCGGTGTCGGCATGGATAAATTCAATGATTGGGTTGAAGGTGACATCATCGAATCCTATCAAATGGTTACGAAGCGCCGCACTCTCACCTTAACGAGATAGTGTTGAGGGTAAAATGGTTAGAAGTTAGGAGTGATAAATTAGGAGTTAGGAGTTAAAGGCTGCTAATTCCTAACTCCTAACTCTTAACTCACAACTTTTTATAATATGCATTCATTTCGCTCTGAACCGATTTTGTGGATTCACGTCGCTGGATTGGCGACGTTGCCTGTTTTTTTAGTACTCTGCTTATTGTTCCTGTCTGTAGGCGAGCCGTTTTTACCAGTCTGGATGGAGCTATTGTTAGTTGCGGCTATTGGTATTCTCCCCCTGCTATGGATGCAGTTGCGTCGCCCTTTTTATATATTTGCTCTTTTAGGAATAGCCCTAAAGCCAGAAAATCTGACTGAGCGGCAGCGAAAAATTCTCTGTTTAATTAATACAAAGTTAAATCGTATCCTGGCATTAGTGGCAGCAGTATTGTCAGTTTGGGTACTGTGGTATCTTTACCAAATTGCCCCATTAGTCGCAAATTCAGCTAAATTTCTCCCACAATGGCGCAGTGTCGCACTATTGCTTGCGGGGTTAGCCTTTTTGGCCAGCAATCTATTTTTACAAATTCCTGTGAGTGTAATGCGAGTTTTGGTGATTAATGAGACAGAATTTGCTGGTATAGAGCCATTATCTTTAGAAAAGATTAAGCAGGATTTCACAATTTTAGGGGTGCGGGTTAATCAAATCGTGCCCCGATTGTTGCAATCCTTGTTTAGGATTAATACAGATTCGTAGCAGCCCTGAAAGTAATATTATTTACTTTAAGAGGCTAGAAATAAGCAGCAGAGGAGAGTAGGGGGCAAAGGAGCAGAGGAAAATATATTTATTAATAACCAATGCCCAATCCCCAGTTACCGTTGAACTTAAAACAAAGGAATGAGAAACTATGGCTCAAATTCCAGCTTCTAGCGATCGCGAATTTTCTGCTGATACTAAAATTTGGTATAGCCTCAAATGCGCCATCTCCACTAGTTCCGGTTTCCAACGCTGGCAACTAGAATGTGATACTCAATTACAGGGAATTCGCTTGGAACAGCAGGTACAACGGTATTTAAGGGAAACTTTAGAAACTTTAGCTTATTAAATCCCAAGTAAATTTTGCCAGCGAGGGAGTTGACGGTATGGACTCTCCTAGCGATGCCTACGGCGGTAAACTACGCCATCAACTTCCACTTCATTTGTGGGATAATTCTTAATAATTTCTCCAAAAATTAAATATGCGTTACCTAGAACCCTTGTAGAGACGTAGCAGTGCTACGTCTCTACATTCTTTTTCTTTTCCTTTGTCTACTGATAAACTTTTGACATGATTGACTATAGTCTGTAACTGTGGAACGAATACTTACAAGGAAATCTTGCTTATTTTGATTTACTGTTAGATGGCTAAAATGCAAGTTTTTTACAATTTAGTACTGCTCTCAACTTTTGCAGCATCTATAATTAATCTTGCCCCCTGAAAGTTCGTTACCATGTCGGAAGAAGATATCCGCGCCGCTAGGCTGGAAAAAGTAGAACAACTCAAGCAGCTAGGGACTAATCCCTATGCCTATCGTTGGGAATCTACCCATCATGCAGCGCAGTTGCAAGAACAGTTTGTCGATTTACCCAGTGGTGAAGAAGTTGATTTAGAAGTTGCGATCGCTGGACGCATTATGGCGCGTCGCGTTTTCGGTAAATTGGCTTTCTTCACTTTGCAAGATGAAAGCGGTACAATTCAGCTTTATCTAGATAAAAATCGCATCCAAGAAGGTATGGCAGATATTGATGCTGATGCCTTCAATCACTTGAAACAACTCACAGATGCAGGCGATATTCTGGGAGCCAAAGGTACTATTAAACGAACTGAAAAGGGGGAGTTATCTGTCTACGTTAAACAATACAGTATCCTGACTAAATCCCTGTTGCCCCTACCCGACAAGTGGCATGGATTAACGGATGTTGCCAAGCGCTACCGTCAGCGATACGTTGATTTGATTGTTAACCCGGAAGTGCGACAAACTTTCCGCCGTCGCGCCCAAATTACTGCTGGGATTCGCCGTTATTTGGAAGAACGGGATTTTCTGGAAATTGAAACGCCTGTTTTGCAAAGTGAAGTTGGGGGTGCAGATGCACGTCCATTTATCACTTACCACAACACTTTAGAAATGGAGTTGTATTTGCGAATTGCCACAGAACTCCATCTCAAGCGGTTGATTGTCGGTGGTTTTGAAAAAGTGTTTGAATTGGGACGAGTTTTCCGCAATGAGGGAATTTCGACTCGCCACAATCCCGAATTTACGACAATTGAACTTTACCAAGCCTACGCCGACTATAACGATATGATGGCGCTGACAGAAGGGATTATTACCACTGTCGCTCAAGAGGTACTCGGCACATTGCAAATCACCTACCAAGGGGAACCTATAGATTTGACACCACCTTGGCGGCGGGTGACAATGCACGATTTAGTTAAAGAAGTTACGGGGTTAGATTTTAATTCTTTCTCAAGTTTGGAAGATGCAAAAACAGCAAGTAAAAATGCTGGGATTCCTGGTGGAGATGAGGCAAAATCAATTGGTAAGTTACTGAATTTAGCTTTTGAAGAGAAGGTAGAAGCCAATTTAATTCAACCTACCTTTGTAATTGATTACCCTGTAGAAATTTCGCCCTTAGCAAAACCCCATCGTTCTCAACCTGGTTTGGTGGAAAGATTTGAGTTATTTATCGTCGGGCGAGAAACTGGGAACAGCTTCTCAGAACTTACCGATCCCATCGACCAAAGAGAACGCCTAGAAGTCCAAGCTGAAAGAAAAGCTGCTGGCGACTTGGAAGCCCAAGGTATAGATGAAGACTTTTTGACAGCTTTAGAATACGGTATGCCGCCTACGGGTGGTTTAGGGATTGGGATTGATCGGTTGGTAATGTTATTAACAGATTGTGCCAGTATTCGGGATGCGATCGCCTTCCCGTTACTCAAGCCTGAAGGCAACGTTATTAAGCAATTTAGCTATGATCCAAAAACTCAAACACTGACTATTGAATTTGATAGTGGAAGTGTTTACGAGTATTTCAAAGTACCTCCTAGTGTCAAGGAGGACTTAAACAATGCACCGTCTAAAGGTCAATATTTTAACAAATTTATTAAAGGGAAATTTAAGTTTGAACAATTGAGTTGAGATAGTAAGTGCTATTCAACAGTATGGTGCGTTATGGCTTTGCCATAACGCACCATTTTTATTGCCTAAGTTGCACTCCCGTAATCTATATGATATTCCTTATAAAGAATAATCTGATTGACATTCCTTATAAGAAATACTATACTCTGAGGTAGGAAGTGACTTGGACTTGGGAACTTTATCAAGATGCAAATGGGGAAATCCCTAAAGATTTGCTTGCTTTTTTCATCAGAATGATTCCTGAAGAGGAGAAACCAGAAAATCCACCAAAGCCATTACTGAGTGCTTCCGAAACTAGGCGTCTGCAAGTTAATCTTAGCTACCTGTGCAACAAAGGACTCGCATCACTTACCAGTGGCATCTTTGACAAGCTGGAAGATGATTTGTATGAGTTACGGATGACTAAGAGCGAACATAATCCCCGGTTTATCTTAACGGCTGCTACTCCTCAGAGGTTTGTGGTGCTGCACGCCTTTATGAAGAAATACGACAACGCTATCAAAGATAGAGACAAAGAGCCTGCAAGACTGAGATTGCGTGAATTGCAGCAAAGGGAAAAATGATGAAAAAGCCTAATTTTCAAGCTTGGTTGCAGCAAAAGGTAAGCGATGATCCAGAGGTGATTCTGGCGGGAAAGTTAGAGTATTTGCGCCTATATCTTACCGATGCCATGCGGGAAATACGTAATAAGGCAGGATTAACTCAGACGCAGCTAGCGAAGAAACTGGGAGTGCAACAAGCTGCGGTGTCTAAATTGGAGTCGGCGTTAAAAGAACATGAGTTGGAATCAGTGTTGCACTATTTACACGTATTGGGTGCAGATTTGTTGGTAGCCGTCAAACAGGGGGATGAATTATATCAAGCCAGCGATAACGAAGGTTCATTGCTGGTAGATGTGCCAGATGTAGTTGTACAAAAGGCATTGGCGGCAAACATGAGCTTGCGGGAATATGTGCGTGTTGCGATTGAAAAGTTTTCCAGCGAGGATGATGGACTGAGAATAGCTTTGGTAAATTTGCTGGAAAGCGACGATTCGGTAGCGGTGAAAGTGAGAGAGCGTTTAGGTTCAAGGACAACCCAAGAAATCGCTGTAGAGTTGAAAAAATGTCTGAATCTATCTGAAGAAGAAAGGATTTTTGCTGTAAAAAATGTTTTGGCTGCTAATGTAGCGTGTGGAGAAAGTAATCGCGGAAGTAGTGATGAAGTTGATGAAATTGAGTTGTTGGATTTAGCTGAAGAATTGCTAGAAAAGTTGGCAGATATTTAGGATGACACAGACTACAGTCTACCTTCGTGCTACATCTCTAATCAAGTGAGTCCTTATGGTTCAGGAAAAACAATCTAACCGTCAACAGAGATTACACAACTTTTTACAAGCTGTAGAAGCTGCTCAAAAAGTGCAGGATGACATCATAAAGTATGGGCTTGAAGCCGCTCATTTATATTGTGATGATGTTGATGGAGATTGGTTAGAAACATGGGGAGAAGACGAAGATGGGTAGCAAAGTTTTGTAGAATTAGTGACTAATTTTCTGCAAAGTGATGACTTGGTGGCTGTGAAGGTAAGAAAGCTGCTAAAAGAGAAATCGCTAAAAGAAATTGCTATTGAGTTGGAAATAAGTTTGAGTTTATCTGAACAAGAAGACCGAATTTATGCTCTTAAAAATGTATTAGTGGGTAGTGTGGCGGTTGGAGAAAGTAATAGTGAAATAAGTAATGAAATTGATGAAATTGAGTTGTTGATTCTAGCTGAGGAATTGCTAGATAAGTTAACAGAAATTTTTGGTTAAGCATTACTAGGTATTGTTTAAGTTAATTAATATGCAACAAAAATTTAGGAATGAAGAATATGAACACCTTGTAAAACTATATTTAAGTATCATTAAAGAAATTTTAAATTGTCCAACTGGAGAAGAAGGATCTATTTTGATGGCTAATCAGGAATTGATCATCAATGATCAATTTCTAAATGTACTTAACAAATGTGCTAATCTTCTTTTAGAAGAAGGAGATAACGAAAAGGCTGCTTATTTATCTGAAGTGGCTGAAAAAGTATCTATTGAGATTTCCAGGAAATTCTTAAATACAGCATTACAAGCAACTTTGAATAGCACGGGCAACCTTAAAGCAATTTATCCACTTTTAGAAGCAAATTTGGATAAGCTAGATAAAAAACTTATTATTTTATTGGAAAATTGGAAAATATCTATTTTACCTAAATTAGCATTTGATGAAGCAGCAGGGACAGCAGCAGCAATTATTGACTTTAGTAAGTGTCTTAGAGAGTTTCCATTAGGTAATAAATCTGACAATGTAGAAATCGCCCTTGTGTGTTGTCAGGTAGGACAAGCTGTATTTACTTCAACCACTTACTCCGAAATATGGGGATTAGCACAAACTATACTGGCATATCTTTACTGGGAACGTATAGAAGAAGATAGAGCGCAAAATCTAGAAAATTCTATTAATTTATGTCAGGAAGCTTTAAAAATTCGTAGTTATGAAACTGATCCACAAAACTGGGCAGAAGTACAAAATATTCTAGGACTTGCCTATCGAGATCGCATACGTGACGATAAAGCCGAAAATCTAGAAGTTTCTATTATTCACCTTAAAAACGCTTTAGAGGTTTTTAATATTACAGAAAATCCTGAACAATGGGCTTGGGCGCAGCATAATTTAGCAACAGTTTACTCTCAACGTGTTTATGGTAATCAGGATGATAATATTCAATATTCTATAACTTGCTCAAAAAAAGCTATGCAAGTTTTTACTCGTCAGGCTTTTCCTGAATATTGGGCTAGAACTCAAATGAATTTAGGAAATGCCTATCTCAAAAAAGAAGATGATAATCGTAGCAAGAGTCAGGAAATTGCTATAAAGTGCTATAAAAATGCTTTACGAATTTTAACCCCAGAAACTTCTCCTGAATATTGGGCTTTAGTTAATAATAATTTGGGGATAGTCTATGCAGAATATATTGATGGAAATGAAAACAATAATTGTGAAAATGCTATAATTTGCTACGAAAAAGCTTTACAGATTTTTACTCGTCAAAGCTTTCCTGAAAAATGGGCAATGACCCAAATTAATTTATGTAATATATACTACGAAAAAGGTCTAATACAAGAAGTAATCAAATCTTCGCTTTTACTGCTAGAGATATATACACCCACTTCTTTCCCCTTTTATTGTTTAGCTGCTGGGCGACATTTAGGTAATGCTGCTTCTAGTGCTGGACTTTGGCCAGTAGCTATGGATGGCTATTGTATAGCAATTGATGCCCTTGAGCAAAAACGTAATTGGGAAAAGTCAGAATTTAATCGCCAAAAGACACTTGAAGATTTTATTGGCATTTACGAAAGTATGGTGCAAGCTTGCATCAACGCTGGAGAAATAGAAAAAGCCTTTGAATATTCAGAGCGATCGCGCTCCAAGCGTCTGGTAGACTTAATGGCAAGCTACAACCTCTCTCAAGGCGAAGAAATCCCCCTACAAGCTCAAGAATTATTGCAGCAGTATGAAGAACTGCAACGGCAAATTGATCAAGAACGTCAAAGCCATAAATCTGACAATAATCGCAGTGAAACACGCGCTGCATTCCAAGCTTACAATGAAGCGATCGCATCTTTAGAAACCCAAAAACAACAAGTTTGGGAAAATCTCAGACGCGAAGATCCCGTATTAGCTAGCGAAATTCAAGTTAACCCCCTCAGCTTGTCAGAAATTCAAAAGCTAATTGACCAACCTAATACAGCTATCCTCAGTTTCTACACAACCAACAGCGACACCCATATTTTTGTCGCGCAGAAAAACCAAATTACTCTCCACACCTGCACAGGACAAGGACTAGAGAAGTTGCAAGGCTGGATTAACCAGAATTGGTTATTGCCTTATATGAATGATTACAAAAAATGGGAAACTCAAATTAACAGTATTCTCCGTGAATTAGCTGAACGGCTGCAAATATCCGAACTCATATCTCAATATCTTCAAGGAATAGAAGAATTAATTTTAGTACCTCACCTGTTACTGCATCAGATTCCTTTCGCTGCTTTGCCTACAGGAGAATATCAGGAATATTTAGGAGATAAATTTCTAATTCGTTACACCCCAAGCTGCCAAATTTTAGAATTTTGTAAACAACGCGATAGTGTAGGGACATTTAATGGAACATCTCTACAATATGGAACTGTAGAAGATGCCGAAGATAACCTTCCCTGTGCCAGATTTTAAGGCGAAAAACTCGCCCAAATGTATAACATTCCACCAGAAAATAGATTAATTGGTAGCAGTCAAGCCACCTCTAAAAACTATCGACAGCTAGCACAACAAGTTCAAGTACTTCATTCCTGCCACCATGCCCAATCTCGTCTCGATAATCCTTTAGAATCACAGTTAAAATTAGCGCATGGTAGCAGCATCACCTTAGGGCAATTGATGACACCAAGCTGGCGTTTACCTCAACTTATAGAGGTGTTTCTCTCTTGCTGCGAAACTAATTTGGGTATTCCTTCTCTAACTGATGATATTCTTACTCTCTCTACAGGCTTTTTGTGTGCTGGTGCTAAAAGTGTAGTTAGTACTCTATGGTCAGTCAATGATTTAGCGACAGCACTATTTTCTATCTTCTACTACCAGCAGCGACAACAAGGTAAAAACCGTCCTGAAGCATTACAGCAAGCCCAAATTCAGCTACGAGAATTTACAAAATTAGACTTAAATAAAATATTTCATGAAGTAGAAGTAAGGGAGAAAGAACTGATACGAAATAGAAAACAATATCCTTCAGATTCTATCGAATATGAACAATGGAAGCATGAATATAATATGTATGCCAAATTGAACAAACGAATTATAGAAATTGAAAAATCTACTCAACAATTTCCCTTTTCAGATCCTCGTTACTGGGCTGCTTTTATTTGCCACGGTTTACGGTGAGAAAACAATATTGGGACGATTACTCGCTTACTCATCAACCTGATTTAGATTTGGTAAGAATTCAGGATCCAGAGTTTGGTCTAAAGTGTAAGGGCATATTTCTGGAAAAACCTGCTCACCCAACTCAGTTTCTCGAATCGCTAAAGCCACGCCTAGTTCATAAATAGTCAAGAAAACTTCATCGAGATAGGGTTTCAAACTAGGGCTATCTTGCAGAAGCAGCTTAATTTGAACACGTTGCTCTCGAATTGTACCCAACCAGCTATTGCTACGTTTTTCTGGTTGAAATTGCCATTTCAGTAGATGTCCTAACAAGACTCCTAGCCGATTTCGCAATTCTTGCCGTTCTCTTCTACCCAAAGTTTCAATTTCTTCAATCAGGTTAACCGTATCTAATTGATCCCACTGTTGAGTTTTGAGCAAGCTAACCTGTTGTTGAGTCCAAGTATAGAAATCTGTTTCATACAGATGAGATGTGTACATCTTTTCAACAGTCATAAGTTTCTACCTAGCAAAACCCTATAATGACTGTTCGTAGTGAGCGATTCATCGCTCATAGCAAGGTTTATCAGGACTTTAGTCCTTACTACAAACTTTAATTTATTTACGCCTAACTACTTAAAAAAATATTGTGTGGCGATGCCTACGACGGCAAGCTACGCACCACACAATATAAAATCATCTAGAATCTAATAATTAATTCGCTACCTCAGCCACCTCAATAACGCGCCCTTCATAGTCCTTAACCAAAAAATTCAGGGGCTTTTGGTTACGAATCTTGAATTTCAAACCGCGCGTTTCGACTCGCATTAAAATCATTTCCAGGCAGTCATGGTCAAAACAAACGTGGCGTTGCTGATTTTTGCTACCTAAACTCGCGCCAGTAATGACGTGTAGCTGGGTGTTTTTCTTCAATTGATACCACAGCCCATCATTGGCATTATTCAGCATTTTGCTAGACAAGCTCGGCCCAGTAGACATATATAGTGGATCAATGCCAGTTGCGCCGATAGTTTGTTCGTAGTTGTAGTAATAGTGCAATGGCACCTCAGCGGCTGGCAAATCTAGCAGCCCTTCATACAACTGTCGGGCTATCTCCATATCTGACACCATTACAGTGTGTACTTTTGGGGCGCTGGTGAGGAACATCCACATGGCACCAGCGTAAGCTGCTAGCAGCATTACCATAATGCCTTGGGTGGAGAACAGGCTATCTAAGGGCAGGGAAGGCAGAAAGGAGCCTAAGGTAAGGGGACTGAGCAGGAACGACATCACACTAACTGCTATAACCATGAACAAATAAGGATTCTATAAGGGAGCCGATTTTATGATTGTCGATTAAGACTAAAATTAAGTCTTTGTTTCTAGTTTATCAATACTCAATTAGTCTGAGTCTCATCAACAAACTGGGCAACACCAAGATATTATGCGATTAACTACCGGAGTTCAATTCCCAAAACTATTTTAACAACTATTAACTCAAAGGCTTGTGCAAATTCCTCATTTTCCCGAATCTAATCACCCCCTGGTGAAGTCGCTGTTTCATCACAGTGACGATGAACTACTAACTCTGTTTCAGCGCTATCCTGATGCAGGGAAGTATTTTACGGTGATTTTTTGCCGCTATAGTCCCATAGTCTATACCTTAATTCGGCATTCGGCGCGATCGCCTGTGCAGGCAGATTATCTGTTTGCCCTCACCTGGCGGCATATCTACTATGAACTCGGTGGACTAAATTTAACAGACTCTCAATCAGGTGAGGAAGCCTTAACCATGCAAAATTGGTTAATTAATATGACAGCTTTCTGTATTAACGAGATTAAACTACCACCTACAGAAGCAATTCATTATTCTCTCCAAGCGACTTCGCCGCCGCTATGGTGCTATGTAGAACAGGCATTAGACCAACTACCACCAGTTTTGCGATTGATGGTGTTAATGGCTCAAACTTTCCACTGGAGCGAAACTAGAATCGCTGCCTATTTGCAAGCTGAAGGAGAAGCGATCGCTCCAAGTGAAGTAGCCAATTCTCTCCAGGAAGGCTATCGTATGCTAGAGGACAAATTACCCACAGATATTCGCGCTATATACTTCGGGGAAGATTTTGCTCAAGCATGATTTAAGTATAAACGCGTATATTCGTTGTCTTCAATTTAAAAAATTAAAACTTCTTCTTAGACTTTCTAGTTAAACCCGCAACTTTACGGGTAATTTTTATGAAACAACGGCTTGTATTTCCCAGGCAAAAGGTAGGCTTAATTTGTGTAGGTGCGATTTCTCCTCCCCAGATACTTTTACACAGCATTTTACTGTTTACTTTTTTGCTGAGTCCGATTGCGGCGGGTGCGGTTGATATTACCCAACAACTCCACCGCCCTTTAAATAGTTTCGTTGGGCGACAATCAAGAGATCAAGCAGACAGTTTGCTGGGTATCGGTGAACAACAATACGCCTCAGGATATGCCGATAAAACAATTACGTCTTGCTTACGGGCACTAGAACTATATCATTCAATTGGCGATCTGAAAGCACAAGGTATGACTTACAATTTGCTTGCAAAAGCTTATGTCCAGCTAGGTAGTATCAAAGAGGTAGAAGATTCTTTACGACGAGGATTAGCGATCGCTCGTGATACTCAAGACTTACAATCTCAGATTTTTGTGCTGAATAATCTCGGTACATTTCTGCTGCAACAAGGCGAATTTGCTGCTGCTGGTAAAACAGTTGATGATGCACTCACAATTGCTCACAATGTCAAAAATATTGAAGGTGAAGGACTATCTTTGAGTAATTTGGGTTTGGTAGCAGCTAGGTTGGGAGATTATAACAAGGCGATTAAATTGTATGAAAATGCTTTAAGATTCCGCCGTCAGACTGGTAATGCCATCGGTGAAGCAAATACCCTGAATAATTTAGGTGATGCTTATTTAGCATCTAGAAATTATCAAGATACCATTGGCACTTATAGTTTAGCCATGCAGACAGCTAAAACTAACCGCGATCGCACTAATGAATTACGAGCAATTGACGGTTTAGTTACAGCTCACAGTGCTGTAAAACGTTACGAACGGGCTTCTGATTTACTAGAACAACGTTTAACACTTGCTGAAGAATTGCAAAGTTTACCAGAAGAATTAAAATCTTTTCAGTCCTATGCTCAATTATACCAGCAGCAAGGTAATTACCTAACTGCCCGCAATTTTTACGAAAGGGCAATTATACTGGCGCGGACATTAAAAGACAGCAAACAAGAAACCCAATTGCTCGATCAGCTAAGTAAAATGCTTCGGCGAAAGTAAGAGTTAGGAGTTAAAAGTTAGGAGTTAGGAGTTAAGAGTTAGGGTATATCAATAACGCACTCAGCGTTATGCTCTTTTTCCCTATCAGGACTTACGCAAAAAGAAAAAGTAGGGGCAATACCCTGCGGTCAGCTAAAGCTACATGAATTGCCCCTACTTTTTTCGCGCCCCCATAACCTAAAAATTAATCTGAACAGGAGTTAAGTTAGGACTGAAGAGTTGCTTAATATTAACTCGTAACTCCTAACTCCTAATTCCTAACTATTTAATTAATTCAAAAACACCGAACCGTTTCGTTCAATTCTCAAAGCACTTCTACCCTGTGCTGCATCGGTGGCTTCGTTAAATTTAACTTCCAAGCTTCCTGGCTCTGAAGAGGGTTGTGGAGTCACTATCAACTGTCCGCCATCTGGCCGTTGAAATGTCACCGTTACCGGTACGTTTAAATCTTGCAATATTACATCTGACTTACCTTCTAGCGATCGCGGTGCCGTATCGCCGATAACTTGATAAGTTATATTCGCCGCAGTGTCATTCACAAACCTGATAGTAACTTTACCATTAGCCAGTGCGATCGTCGCGATCGGGGTTTGTGGTGGTTCGTTAGTGGAACCCCCTTGTGGTATCGGCTGTTGAGTTTGAGTTTGATCTCCAGAGGCTGGGCGTGGTAGTCTGACACCTGGTTCTGGAGTTTCACCGCCGACACCAAATTTTCTTTGGTCTTGTGATGGGGTAGCAGGGACGGGAAGAACCCCTTGAGCAGATCGTCTTTGTGTTAGTGCATTGGGAGGACATCCCTGTGGTACTACAACCTGATTATTATGTGGTTCTTCGTAGAAAATCTTCGGACAAGGGTTAATTTTGGGAGTAGATTCTTGTGCTACTGCTTGAGAAATGGCTGGCAGACTAATCAGTAATCCCCCACAAATAGCGCCAAATAATTCAGTGTACTTGCGAATTTTTGGAAATTTCATATTCATTGTTGACTCCTATAAAAATTTCAATTTTTATTTCTTAAAGATTTTTTAAAGCACTAAATTAAATTATGGTGTTCAATCTGTGATTAAATATAAATTTTAACAAACAATTCGATTTTTAGTCTCTAGCTAAGGACGCGAAAATGATCTAAAAAAATAAATATATTTCATTCTCAAGACTGAAAAGCTCAATCATCAAATAAGACCACAGACTTTAATCATTGTCATTAACTACATTTTTGTAACAGTCAAATTGTCTTGTTGAATAAGATATCGCTATAAAATAAATTTCCTGCCTAATAGTTAAAGTTTGCTTGAGTGGACTGAAATCTTACATCTATCAAAGGAAACAAATATTTCTTGCCGAATTAAGACTCAAGAGTTATTGGTAAAATGACAGTAAATGTGGTGCCAAAGCCTTGGATACTTTCAACTTGAATATGACCCTGATGATATTCAACAATAGCTTGAGCGATCGCTAATCCCAATCCTGAACCAGTAGCGATCGCTGTAGCTGTATTCCCAGTTGTATGAGTACGCGCCGGATCTACCCGATAAAAGCGGTCAAACAAGCGTGGTAGTGCTGACTCTGGAATTCCAACCCCGGTATCACTCACTTTAATTTGCAATTGGGCGCTGGTGTAACGTAGTCCAGAAACGCGACTTACTCCCTCTATCCGTGCCAATTCCACTTTTACCCGTCCACCTGCTGGACTGTAATGCAAAGCGTTAGCAATTAAATTTGTGAACAGCCGCACCAGTTGATCCCAATTGCCCACAAGGGTAAACCAATTTTCCAGTAATTCCGGGCTAGTTTCCGAGGCAGGAGGATCAACTAAATCTAGAGAAAGGGCGATTTTTTTTTCAGGGACTAACAATTGTTGTTCTCCAACCACCTCCATCAGCAAAGCATCCAACGGACATGGTGAAAAAGTATCTTTGCTAATACCACTATCCTGCCGTGCTAAAAACAGTAAGTCATTGACTAACTTACCCAAACGCTGCGTTAATCGTTCCACCACCTTTAATTGTTGCCGATATTGCAAAGAAGTAATCGCCTCTGCCTCTGTTAAATCCAAGTCAGCAAGGGCAACCTGCACATTTGTTTGAATCAAAGTAATGGGACTTCTAAGTTCGTGAGAAGCATCAGCAGTAAATTGTTTGAGGCGTTGATAAGATTCATCTACAGGTTTCATCGCTTTACCCGAAAGAAACCAGCCACTTGCGCCGACAGAAAGCACCATTAACCCAATACCTAGCGCCAAATCAAAAATTAACTGGCGACTGGGTTTAGTGACTTCAAACCAGGGATGACTAACACGCAGATATCCTAATACTTGCCGACCCACTTCTACCCGTTGTGTGACTTGGCGTAATAACAGTGGGGAATTTTGAATTTTGAATTTTGAATTTTCACTCTCTGCCTTGATTACGCGCACAGTTTCACCAGTGCGATCGCCATGAATGGGAATATTTAAAGGTTCGGATAAAGTTGACCAAAGTAACTTACCAGTCGGACTAAACCACTCTAGGTCAATGTGGTCATCTTCTACAGTGCCAGTATTGTCACGAAAACTAGCTTCTACATTAATGCGGAATCGATCAGCATGGTTGTTGATTGGCTCAATCACCAAAGATCGCTCGACTATTTCCACTACATGGTTAAGGGTATCATCAATCCGCTCAATTAGGGTGCTACGGACATATAAATAAACGCCACTGGCAAACAGTAGTAGTAATACGGCAGTGACGGCAGTATACCAAATTGCCAGACGGCGGCGAGTCGCTTGAAACATATTGCAATGCCGCGAAAAATACTTTGGGTAAGCGAGTTAGCAAATAAGAAAAGAGATATGGTATTGTAAATTATTTTCTGCAATTAGCTTAACCTGTCACTGATGGACAGCCAGGGACTTAGACTTAGCTTCGAGTGGGAGAGGGACGGCGCAAGTTTTACCAATTACTACTTCAGTGGTGATGTTAAAAATTGATTGTAGCTGTAATGGAATCTGTATAACTTCCAACTTTGACATTTTGCCGAGATGGAATGATGCCATAAATAGTTACAGTACCCGTTAGGTTAGAACTGCTATATTGAGTGCTGCTATTTGTTCCATCGCCCCAAATCTGCGATCCTGCTGCGTCTAGATAAAGATTATAATTAAGAGAATCACTTCCAGATTTCAATGTTCGGGGAGTGTAAGATAGACTATTACCTTTGCTGAGGTGAATAATAAAAGGTAGAGTTGCCGAAGAACAATCATAAGTTATACTGCCAGTAGACGTTGTGGTAGTATTGGCAAAAACATCGTAGTTACCAAAACTCACAGGACTAGCGCTTATAGTGCATTGGGATAACGCAGGTAAGGCAGTAGTGCAGTTTAAAATAATTCCTAACATTAATATAAATTTTTTACGTATCATCTTTTCCTACTTATTTTCCAGAATTCTGTATGCACTTTAAGCTTCCTAAATTAACTATTTTTTGGTCAGACTGGGGAATATTTAAATCAAAAGTACACACACCTTGTGCATATTCCACATTAGCTACATAGCGACCAAGAGTAATATTTTCTAAATAGAACTCTCCCTGATTACCAATAGGTGAATCTACTTGATTGCCATTTACATTTACAGTTAACAGTCCATAAACAGGAATTATAGTTTTTCCTGATGCATCTACAGAAATATTGCCGATTATACTCTGAATACGTTGTACAGGAAAGCGAACAATTGCTCCACCTCGAAAACTAGGCGCAATTGTTTTTTCGTTAGCATCAACTCTGTAGTTTAGTGGAATATCTTCATCTTGAATTCTGATATTATTGCCATAGTATGGTAGTAGGTTTGGTATTAAAAGGTTGCCCCTAGAATCAGTTCGCCCAATTTCCTGATTACTCATATAACCCCGTACTCCACTAACTGTTGGCACTTGAATGAGTGCATAGCTTCCTGTGACGGGACGGGTAAAAAAGATATTGTTTCCTATTGCTACAATGCTACCGGAGGCGAGAGTAGTTACATTTTCGCCGTTGGGGTTGTGATCATAATTTAACTCATAAATACCAAAGGGAGCTTGATACCTTAAAGTACCGTTACCTGGCAGTTGTTCTTCGCTGGGACTCAACTGCAAGCGGTAGCCAAAGCCTTGCCCAACAGGAGGAGATTGTTGCAAAGATAAGGTAGTTACAGCTTTTTTATCACTAATGCTCTCATTTAGGTTGGCATTAGTGCCGTTACCCAGAGAATAATTAAACCCAATAAATATCTCATTTCTTGGAGACTCTGTAGCTTGAGAAGAATGGCTAAGATTTATAGATAAGTTTGATTTATCGCTCAGTCGAATAGCATTAGATAGAGAAATTCGATTGCTCTGTCCGCGATCGCGAAAATCAGATAAGGCATACTGTAAACTTAAGCTATAACTACGATTTAGCGTTGCAGATATAAAGGCATTAGTTTCTAACCTTGGTCTATCGTCTAACGCACTTAAGCTTAAGTTGGCATATTTATCACTGAATAGGCGCAGGGAACTACCGAAACCTATAGTTCGACCAGGGTAATTATAAGCTATTGATGCAGCCGCACCTGGAACTCCTGATTCACTACTGCCGGCTAAAGATAGTTCTAGCGCACCAAAAGGCAGTGCAGTTGTGATAGTAGAACCCGCACTGATTAAATTACTCGATACTTCTAAACGCCCTCCTAATGTTAGGGATTTACTTATACCTTGGGTATATTGACCCAGGAAAACGGGAGATCCATAATTCAAACTATCAGAGTTCAAATTCTGCCGACGCAAGCCGAGGTTAAAACTGTAGCTAGATAGCCCTGGCTTGAGAAGCCCTGTAGACAAATAGAATGGTGAGGTAATTACCTGTTCTCGACCAAAAGAATCGCGGATAACAAGTTTTGTATAACCATTACCCACAGGTAGTAATAGATTATTTAGTTGAAACTGACCGGGGGGCAATTGTTGCTGACTAACTCGTTGGCCATTCACAAAAACCTCTACTGTAGAAGGGTTGAGAACAGCACCAGATACTGCAAAGGTTGGTTGGCGAATGAAATAAGGATTAAGTCCAAATTCTCGTGATAAGCTAATACCTCCAAAAAACACTCCGCCCCCTAAATTCCCAGTATTAGCAAAGCTATCCCCAACTACCCAGCGATTCAATTTTTTGGGATCATCTATAGTAAAATTTGTTAATCCTCGCAGAAAAGAGCCGTCTCCTTGGCGAGAAAAGCTGCTAAAGAGCAGGTTGCCTTTCAAAGTTAGCCCAAACTCTCCAGAGAAGGTATAGTTATTAAATGCTTGCCGATTAAACGGCACGTTGAAGGCATAGTTTAAAAAAGCACTTGTGTCTTTGCTATAGACAAGATTTTTTGGTGGCTCATTTTCTAAGTTTACTGAGGTTGAACCTAGTAATTCAGGTTGGGCTGTTATGCTCAAAGTTAGGCTATTCTCATCATATTTATAGCTAACATTGGGAGCTAGTGAAGCAAGAGAAACATAAGTTTCATTGTTTATGGTTTCCTGAATACCAGAGAAACCTTGCAATCGGGCTTTTTGTAAGTCTGATGGGTGAACGAGAATATCGCTCTGCCGTAATATAACAAAAACTTCTCCTTGGGAAACCTGGTTAACGGTCAGTTCTAAGATAGCTTTTTGGTCTTGTGCTGCAACTTTATGGCATATTACAAGGCTAGAACCTAAACAAAAAGTGAGGCTACCAAGAAATTGTAGAGAATGCCAATTTCTCATTAACTAAATAACTTTCCTTAACAGGATGTTTTAAAAGCAAATATACCGAGCGATTAGAAATCCCGGTTCATCTTGCACACAGCAGTTTAAGGTTTTGGCGCTAACCCAAGCCTATTAGGGCAGGCTGTACTAGACATCTCTAGAAATTAATAATGCGTTGCTTGAAACAATAGACTTCTTGCATAAATCAGAAATAAGAACCCCACCCCGCCAAAACTGTGCTTTGTCTTTCCTCCCCGCTCTTCGAGAGGGGATTAAGGCTGGGGTGTTTGGGACTTTTGCAAGAGGTCTAATTAATAGGCACAATTCATGAATTGTGCCTACGTGATTTTCACTCCTATATCTACTGTGTTAATCTCTGGATTTTAAAAGTGTTTAACTTCACACTTAATTTCCGGCACTACAAGCATCCTTGGGCATTTCACGCTTTTCTGTAAAAACTTTATTATCTGTTTTGACCTCAATTACTAAAGTTCGAGTTTTGCTACACTCCTGTTGAGAGATTTTCATGTCATAGGTTTGAGATGAACCAGCAAGAATATACCAACCATTTTGTTGGCGGTCAAAAATACTTTTGTCTGCTTCACCTAGAGCTTTAACCCGGATTTTCTGAGCAATAAAGTGAACGTTACCTCTATTTTTGACCTGAAAATTTATCTGATTTTTGCTAAAAACAATATTTTCCACACCTCCTTCTACAACTTGGCTACTAGGTTGAATAAATATAGGAATTCCTACTTTTGTTAAGACACGGATTGCATTCGTCTGTTGATTAGCTTTTGCTTCTGGAGGAAGTTCTTCAATAAAAATGCGGTAGGTTTTTTCGATGGAACTGACAGGGATTAATGTCCCAACCCGCACGAGGCGCTTTTGTCCAGGTTTTAACGAAAATAAGCCAGGAAAAGCTACTATGTCTTCTGTAGTATCAAGCTGCATCTCACCTTTAGGATTTTGCTTCCAAATATAGGTGTGAAGTTGAAAGCGTAAAGTTTCAGTACTGTCATTGCTTACAGTGAGAACTTGACTCGATACCTTGGAAGAAAACGAGACTTTAATCGGAGTGACTCTGAAGGTACTCGCGTCAGCTTTCTCTATTACAACTAGCCCCAGACTCAGCATCAAACTCAAAATTATTGATTTTTTTTTGTTAAATAAAAACATAATAATTGATTCCCAATTTTATTTAAGACTACGGATCTGTAGCAATTTGGGATACTCCCATTTGCTTCCTCGCCAGGGATAAAACCCTGAGATTTTACCTCATCCAAGTCTGCAATTTAACCAACTATATGCTGAATTGACATTAGTAGTAATACTGAAAAATCAATAAAAACACTTTATGAATTCAAGTTTTTGTAAAGAATTAATCAATCGTTGAAATATTTTTAGCGAAACTCAGGCGGCCAGGATCTTTGACAATTCAGGTTCTATGGAAAAGCCCACACAAAACCTAACCCCCCTTCCCTTATAGGGTTAGGGTGTACACACAAGTTTTTGGTGGGGCTATTTAAGATTTATCGCGCAGGCCATGAGATACCTCACCCTGGTTTTGCTATGCAAAACCTGTCCCTCTCCTTATTAAGGAGAGGGATGTCTGATAGGACAGGGTAAGGTTTTTGTTTGTGCAAGCGATTGCAACTCTACAAGATGCTACGCGAACGCTCCTATTTTCAGGTAAATATTAGGACTAGCTATTTCAAGGTGGGTAAAAATTTTGGTTAATAAATTCCTCTTTAAGCTCTTTACTCTGTGTCTTCTGCGCCTCTGTGGTTAAATAAATTACTTTTAAACCGCAGAGGCGCAAAGAGCGCTGAGAAAAAACAAGAGATTTTACGAGTCACCTTGAAAGGGCTAATATTAGGACTTACGCATTGACAGGAAAGACAAAATGTGGTTTAGTTGAAAAACAACATCTGTAAATGTAACTTGTCTTGATTTCAGGAAGCCATTCACTGTGATGGCTCCCCAATTTAGGCTTAAATTTATCAAGACTTATCTAATCAGGGTTTTTGATTTTTACCTGGATTAAAGTTACAGAACCTGTTCTGGGTAAACACCACTATGAGAGAAAAAATCACGTTTTCTTTCTAGAGTGGTGGTACTAGAACATCTCAAAGAATTTGGTGTTAGAAGGTGACGGTAGCTACAACGGTATCATTGTAAGTACCCGCAGGTACGTTTTGACCACCAGGGATTGAACCATAAATAGCGGTATCTACACTCGTACCTGTTCCTGTAATTGGAACTCCTGTTGCTACTGTGTTTCCCCAAACAGTTGTAAGTCCTGCATCACTGAATAGTGAGTAGCTTAAGTTGTCTGTTCCTGTTCCACCGATCATCTGACGTGCAGGAACCGCATCAGAGCCAGTGCCATGATTGATACCCTGACCTAAAGTAATTACAGCACTAGCACCCGTTGTACAAACTGTTGCTACTTTTCCAGTTGCATTTAAAGGAATACCTGTTGCATTAGCAGTTACTGGGTCATAGGGAGCAAAAGCGACGGGAGTGGCAACGATAGTGCAATTCGCATCAACTGAACCTGAAACCCCAAGGTTATCAGTTGCTGTACCTGCCATTGCGGGAGCAGCTGAACTAGCAATTAGTAAAACAGAAGCTAAAGCAAAACGACGTAACATCATATACTTAATTCTCCAAATTGTTGATGTGGTTGCTGAAAAATTGGCATCTATCCTTAATACCGTGTCCGTGAAATTGATAACATCCAACCCTAACTCTTTAGAACTTATTTTAAGTAAGACAAAGAGTGTCTTTTACCAGGTAGAGTGGCAAGAAACTAAACCTATCTGACACGGCATTAAGTAAGAATCGTACTTATCATTTCTCTGCACTTATGTATCAAATATACCTTTTTAACTGGGGTGTGACTTCAGTAATAGTTCTGAAACTTATAATATAATTTAGCAGGACGAATTACGGATGTCGTAGGTAAGTCAATACCAGAAATAGAAGTAGAACTCATCAATACTGAGGGTAAAAGATTTCTGCATCTGCAAGTAACGAATTTGGTCTTTATCGTCTATATGCAGTTCCGGTTGGTAAGTAGATTTTGCGAATTCCACCTCAATATGGGATCACAAATAAGTAATCGGGCAGAATTAATTACACAACGTCATTACGAATGAAGCGTACTCCTTTGTAAAAGCAAGCTACGCGGTAGCGTCTCGTAGAGAGGCGGAATGAAGCTTTCGCTTCGCTTTGGGATTGCAACTCTTGGGGTCAATTCACGATGGGTTAAACCTCCCACCCCTATAAACCTCGGTTTTACGTTTATTTCCCGCCCTACAATAAATTGCGGGCTAATAGCTCAAGTGCCTTGAAACGCACTGAAATTAAAGAAATTAATAAGGAAACTAAAGACGAATGAAGTTGCCTTTTCCTACTCCCCGAAAAGCTGCTCCGCCTCTATGCACCATTTAACTTAATATGTTTATTGTCCCCCAGCTCAATGGGCTACATCTCCCTGCCCTTAGGTCATTATGGCAAAATCTAAGAAAAGCGCTACTCCCATCAATCTCAGCGATCCACAATATTATCTTAACCGAGAGTTAAGCTGGTTAGAATTTAATGGCAGGGTGTTACATGAAGCCTGTGACGATCGCACGCCCCTTCTGGAACGTCTCAAGTTTTTGGCAATCTTCAACTCTAATTTGGATGAGTTTTTCATGGTGCGCGTTGCTGGTTTAAAGCAACAAGTAGAGGCGAAAGTCACCCTGTTAACTCCCGATGGTCGCACGCCACAACAACAGTTAGACGATATTAGGTCTACCCTCAGTCCTCATGTAAAGAAACAGCACCAACATTTTGAGCAAATACTTCGACCGTTATTAACAAATCACGGCATCCATATCCTTGATTACATAGATTTGAATCAAAAACAGCGGACTCATCTCAATAGTTATTTTGAAGAACAAGTCTTTCCAGTTTTGACTCCCCTGGCTGTTGATCCCAGTCATCCCTTCCCTTTCATTTCCAATCTCAGTCTGAATCTGGCAGTTGTCGTCAAGAACCCAGACACCGAAGAAGAATTCTTTGCCAGAGTTAAAGTACCCAGTGTTCTACCACGATTTTTACCAATACCGCCTGAGTTGCGAACTGTGGACAACGACAAACCTGCCCACTGGACTGGAGTACCTTTAGAACAAGCGATCGCTCATAACTTAGAATCTCTATTTCCAGGGATGAACATTCAAGAATATCATCCATTCCGCATTACCCGTGACGCTGATTTGGTCTTAGAAGAAGATGAAGCAGATGATTTGTTATTAGCGATCGAACAAGAACTGCGAAAACGGCGGCTGGGTGGGAGTCCAGTCCGGCTAGAAATTCAGTCCCAGACTCCTGAAATAGTGCGATCGCGATTATTGCAAGATTTGGAATTAACAGAAGGTGATCTTTACGAAGTAGACGGTCTTTTGGGCTTGCGGGATTTGATGTATTTTATGTCCTTGCCATTGCCAGAACTCAAAGATCCACCACGCCAATCTGTTGTACCATTACGTCTGCAAAGACTCAGGGAACCGAGTTTAGATCCAGATATCCTGGAGACGGACGAAGGAAAAGACTTTTTTGCTGTGATTCGGGAAAAGGATTTGCTAGTACACCATCCCTATCAATCCTTTTCGGCTACAGTGGTGCGCTTTATTACCCATGCTGCCTATGATCCGAATGTGTTAGCCATCAAGATGACCCTTTACCGGACTTCTGGCGACTCACCCATCGTCAACGCCTTAATTGCTGCCGCCGAAAATGGCAAGCAAGTATCTGTACTGGTGGAATTAAAAGCGCGATTTGACGAGGAAAATAATATTTACTGGGCAAAACGACTAGAAAGAGTTGGAGTTCATGTTGTCTATGGTTTAGTGGGACTGAAAACCCACAGTAAAACCGTCATGGTAGTACGGCGGGAAAAAGACCGGATACGTCGTTACGTGCATATTGGCACTGGGAATTATAACCCTAAAACGGCACGGCTGTATACAGATTTGGGATTGTTCAGTTGCCGTGAAGAATTAGGTGCTGACATCACAGATTTATTTAATTTTTTAACCGGATACTCCCTGCAAAAGTCTTATCGAGAATTGCTAGTTGCACCGGTGAATATGCGCGATCGCTTTTTGGCACTAATTCACCGCGAAATCGAAAATGTTCAAAATGGGTTTTCTGGACGCATTGTTGCCAAAATGAATGCCCTAGTCGATCCAGAAATTATCGCCACTTTATATGAAGCTTCCCGCGCCGGAGTACAAATCGACTTAATTATCAGGGGCGTTTGTTGTTTGCGTCCAGGACTCAAAGACATTAGTGAAAACATTCACATCATCAGCATTATCGGTCGCTTTTTAGAACACTCTCGCATTTTTTATTTTCATAACAACACACAGGAGGAAATCTATATTGGCAGTGCCGACTGGATGCGCCGCAACCTAGATCGCCGAGTGGAAGTAATTACCCCAGTGAAAGACCCTGATATTGCAAAAGACTTGCAAGAAATTATGGGAATTATGCTCGCAGATAATCGCCAAGCTTGGGAATTACAAGCCGATGGCACTTACATTCAACGGCATCCCTATGATGATTCTCCCGAAGCTAATTCACAAAAAATTCTCATGAATATGGCATTACGTTCAACTGGTGTAGCCTCAAACCTGATTGATTAATTTTTTCAGAAGTTATCTAAGTTATTTGTCATGGGTTTACACAACTTATTCAACCAGAGGATAGAGTCAGTGCTGGCACTTGTTCCCATAAACTAGAGAGGTTATTCTGAATAATTTCGTCTTTGCGCTCAATGTTAATGTTATCCTGTGAGCTTTCTACCCTGCGTGTTCTAGTAGTTGATGACCACGAACTGACTCGTTTAACCTTACAATTGATTTTTTCTTGCCAGGAAAATATGCAAGTAGTAGGTTTAGCGAGTAATGGTGAAGAAGCTATAGAAATGGTTAAACGTTGCCATCCTGACGTAATTGTTCTAGATTTACAAATGCCAGTCATGGATGGCTGGAGTGCGTCTAATCACATTAAAGCTATATCTCCGAACACCCAAATCCTTGCTTACTCCTCAGTGGAAGACGTAAATTTTCCGGGGACAAAGGCAATGTCTAGCTTTGATGACGTTTGCAAGAAAGATATACCTACAAGCGAACTTATTGCCTTAGTTAGGCAGTTAGGTCAGCGTGCAGGAAATGCTTCAGTTGCAGGATAATTAATATAGCTATGTTGCGATCGCCAACTCCGGCTTAGTTAAATTCTGGGCATCAGAGGAGATGATAGTAATGAGGAGCGTCGGTATAGCCTGAAGTTGACGGTTAGACCGACGCAGTTTTTGATAATTTCTACTCTACCGGAATGGTGCGTCTAAATTCATCAATTAATTCATCCAGTTCTTCCAAAGCCTGATTTACGTCAACTCTCAAAGTTCCCAGATTTGGTTGCTCCAGTAGGCTTAACAAGTACTCACGTTTACTTTGAACTGCGACAATTCGTTCTTTTATAGTCTGTATATCCATTATTTTTTTCCCATCTTTAACTACCTTTAAATTTAAAGTTAACTCAAAATCCCACATTCTGGGGCACTAAGTAGCTCAACCTAATTAAACATCAAACGCTCAGGAGATAAATCCCGACTTCTTAAAGAAGTCGGAGGTCTAAGTACTTTGTATATTTATACCATATACTTACTGACTTAAGTTAATACTCTTCCCTAATTTGTTATTCATAGCCGATGATAATAAAACTGAGGTATTAATAATTTATACTAATTTAAGCTCATGCTACGCCAAATCTCTTTGGGAACACTCGGTTTAACTATCGGCGGCATATTAACCATCATTGGTTTCGTCGCCTATGCTGCTAATAATGCTACACTCAATCTCGTCGGATTTTTTTACGGGATTCCTCTATTGTTGGGAGGGCTGGCGCTGAAAGCCAATGAACTTAAGCCAGTACCATTTAGCGAAACTACGTCACCGTCAGCATTGATACTGCGCCAGCAGCAAGCAACTGATACTCAAAATAAAATTCGCAAAGACATCACCCGATATCGCTACGGTCAAGATGCTCATTTAGATACAACACTTTCTTTTCTGGGTTTGAGTCCCACAGACCAGGAACGGCCAACAGTCACAGCGTTGCGAGAAACAGAAGTTAATGGAAGCTATACCCTAATTTTAGAATTTGATTCACCGCTAATCCCAATTGATGTATGGCAAAAAAAGCAGGAAAAAATGACCAACTATTTTGGGCCTGGATTGGAGATTGAAATAACGCAGCCATCTGAAAATACAATTGAACTAGCACTGATTAATACTCAAAAAGAGTTAATAGTCAATAGTCAATAACATCATTAGCTCTGAAACTGTGTGGAAAAGGGGTTTTTTCTTTTTCCCCCTTGTCCTATAGAGGTCATAATATCTCCGATGTGGTTCGTAGGCGATAAAAAATTATGAGCAAATATAGAATTTTAAAACCTGAGCAAAGTTATACTTTTAGTCAATACTTTTTGTTGCCCAACCCAACAATAGACATAGTGGCTGAGTTTGACTACAGCTACGATCGCACAGAGCTAGAATTACCAAGATACTTTGCTGAACTGAGCTATTTAGAATTTTTACAAAATTATTTGCAACGCAATATAAAGCTTTTTAACCCAATCGCTGAGATATCAATACGGGAATTTTTAATTGCACCTATTCTTGCTGAAATATGCGCTCAGACAAAGGCTCAACTATATAGTGAGTATCCGATTAATGTCAATGAAAAACTCAAAGGCACTTTGGATTATTACTTACATAAATCTAACTCCCTATTGGTGATTGAAGCAAAACAATCAGATATCAGAAGAGGGTTTACACAGCTAGCAGTAGAATTAATCGCTCTTGATCAGTCGCTAGATCATGAAAAATCTATTTTATATGGAGCAGTTACCAATGGAGATGACTGGAAATTTGGTACTCTTCATAGAGAAGATAAGCGGGTTGCAGAAGATATTAAACTTTACCGTGTTCCAGAAGGTTTAGAAGATTTGGTACGAGTGCTTGTAGGCATCCTTTCATCTGAGAGTTAGAGACGACGCCTACGGTGGTAAACTACGCATTGCTATAAGTTGTGTAACAGACTTTTAAGGAATCGTCGAATTAACACATTTTCTTATTAATCACTTCCCAAAAACTTACTTTTCCAAACGAACTGCATACCACTGCAAATATTGCCCAGGAGCAATATCTAATTCGCAACTGGTGTCGATTAAATATTGTGCTTGCGCTTCCACTGTATCAAACTTTTGCAAGTCCGGCGGTAAATCTTGAATTATGAGTTTTTGGAGAGTTGTTTTAAGCTTTTCTAATAACTCTGATGGTGTCATAAATTGTTCTGATTGATTTGTTTCTAGAACAACAAAGTGATCTTGCTGATACATTAATGAGTCTGGCATTTTCAAGATTTAGTGAAGGTAAATAGGTTTTAATTTATTTTGTAATAGCTTCTGGTGGTTTGTCTAGTCAAAAAGATGGCGGTTTTATCTGCTATTTGTGAAGTAATTATCGGATTTAGTTGCTCAAAATAATAAATTTCAGCCAAGTGATATTAGTGTTAGCTGTCTTCTGAGCGCAGTTTGGCAATTACTTTGCCCTCTGTCACTAGGTTTCCAAACTAACTCCAAAACTCAATAATTCAGGTCTGTATTTGCAATTTTCAAAAAAATCGCAATTTCACTTTAATAATGGGGAAATATAAAAGTAACGTTTCCTCAGATCACCATAAGCGAACAAAAAGGTAACAATTGCCTTCGTGTTCCAATTATAGATTGTTTATGCAACTTAGTTATCTACCGCTTGCTTGGCTCACTAACATTGAGCAGTCTATTGTCAAAAAACAGTTGATTGCCAAGCCATACACATCTTTACCGCAAATCCGAGCATTGACGAAAAGAGCGATCGCCCCCATACGATTGAGTTGCACAGCCTTTTTCAAGATAGTCCCCCAAGTGGAAGCTAACTCATGTCAGGCATAAGCTCATCCTCTGCTTCTCCCCCAAAACCACTGATTCTAGTGGCTGATGATGACAAGACCACCCGAGTATTGTTGCGTAAAATTATGGAAGAAGAAAAATATCGAGTGGTCGCGGTCAATGATGGTAAGCAATGTTTAGATGCTTACCAGGCTATCAAACCGGATATAGTTTTGCTAGATGCTGTAATGCCTGTGATGGATGGCTTTACCTGCTGTCACCAGTTGCGCGAGATTGCTAGGAATCATAGAAGATCAGCCGTTGCAACCTTTGATACTGACTCGCGCCTTAATAATACTCTGATCTCCCAGATGTGGGAACGCACTCCCATATTGATGATCACATGCTTGGACGATGAGGAATCCGTAAACCGTGCTTTTGAAGTAGGGGCGACTGATTACGTCACTAAGCCAGTTAACTTCGCTGTATTGCGCCATCGGTTGAGCCGACTGGTACAGGAAGCGCAACTTTACAAACACTTAGAGGCAGTAAACCAATCTTTGGAGTATCTAGCCAATGTAGATGGTTTAACTGAGTTGGCAAATCGTCGCCGCTTTGACGATTATCTCAATAATCAGTGGATTGATCTCATACAAAAGGAATCTCCCTTGTCAATGATTTTGTGTGATATCGACTTTTTTAAATTTTATAATGATAAATATGGACATCCTGCTGGAGATATCTCTTTACAAAAGGTGGGTGCTGTCTTAAGCCTTAAAGCCCAAAAACATCAGGATTTAGTAGCGCGTTATGGTGGCGAAGAATTTGCTGTGATTATGCCATACACCCCTGCATTTGGCGCAGTTCACGTTGCCGCAGCGATACAAGCGGGAATCAAAGATTTGCAAATTGTTCATGACGGTTCTCCGGTGAGTCAGTATCTCACCCTCAGTATGGGCATTGCGACTATTGTCCCGACTTGGGAATCCTCACCTTCAGATTTGATTGTGCTGGCAGATAAGGCACTGTACCAAGCAAAGAACGGGGGGCGCGATCGCTTTATCTCAAGTTCGTAATTGTCATTAGTCATTAGTCATTAGTCATTAGTCATTAGTCATTTGTGAATGCCCAATGCTTAAGAAGGATAAACTGGCAGTGTAAAGTGAAACCATGCTCCGTTATTGGGGGCAGAGTCTACCCAAATTTGACCATAATGTGCCAGGATGATCCGTTGGCATAAACAAAGACCAATGCCGTAACCTTCTGTACCTTCATCCCGTTGCAGGCGGAAGTGGTTTTCAAAGATGCGATCGCAATTCTCTACAGGAATACCAGGCCCAGTATCGCCAATAGTAAACTGAACTTTTTGGGTAGTGCGGTGCAATCCGGCAACGCTAATCTTCCCACCTTCTGGGGTGTATTTGATGGCATTATCCAACAGATTTACTAACACTTGGCGGATTCGTTCTGGGTCAGCATATACATTAGGTAAATCATTGGGAATATCTGTTTCTACTTCTTGCGATTTGGCGGTGTAGCGATCGCCTAATTCTTCCAGTACATCTAAGCACAGTTGACCTAGCTGGACTTTTTGTGGTATAATTGGAAACTCTATATCTTTGCCACAACCTACCTGCAAAAGATCGGCAATCATCCGATCAATAATCTTAGTTTGATTCCGGGCTTGTTTTAATAAATGTGCCGTCATAGATGGTTTGAGGCGTTGGAATTCCCCTGTCTCTAAATTGTAGTTAGATTGGAGAGTTTCTATGGCGATCGCGGCAGCAGTTAACGGATTGCGGAGATCGTGTGCCAACATCGCAATCACCCGATCTTTAAAATGTAGCTGCTCTTGGAGGTGATCTTTTTCCTGTTTCAAGCGAAAAATTTCGTCTGAGAGTCGAATTAGTTCGGCAGAAACAGCAACTGAACGGATTGTGGATTTTGGTGACGTCGCCCTAGCATTATCATCTAGACGTTCTTGTAAGTCTGACTGTAATTTTAAGTAAGCGTCTACAGCAGCTTGCCAGCGAGGCCACCAGTTTTTCAATTGCGCTATGATATTACTCCCAGCTAAAATCTGTCGTGGTTCAGGATGAATTTTGATTAAAGCTGGCGTTGCGATCAATTTAAAGTGTTCTGCTAAGTAAGGTTGTTGTCCAATATCGATAATTTGAAGTTCAAAACTATACTCAGCCTGCAATTCTTTTAAATAAGCACGTATTCGCTGCACATATTGTCGGGACTTGGGGCGTCCATCGACAAACAGTAACAGCTGGAGTGGAGCCTCAGAATAAATAGGCTGATCGTGGGAAACTTGCATGTAATCGTGTTTCAGCACTCGTAACAACCCGGTGACGCTTTACAGAAAGTAAAATGGACTGACGGTTGTCGATGGTCGTTGTTTTTTCTTCAATTTAATATCTAGTTTAGATTTTGATACTCTGATCACAACTGCGTTTTTGACATCAGACATATCTTTTTGCTACCTTTTGCCCCTTTTTGGCTAACTTTATCTCCAAGAAACACCCTTGCCCTGAATCAAAATTTTCGCCAGAGTTAGCAGGTGAAAGGTTTAATACTATGTCACATCGGCTAGTGCAGCACCATGTCAATTCGAGTTCTCGCTTTGAACAAGCGATGCCTACGGCGGGCAAAGCCTACGCCCAAGCAAACGCAAATTGGATCTAATCTATCGGGAAACTGTTAACTAGAGGGTTTTCTTAACCACCAGTGCATTCGATGAAGTGTCTTTTTTGCCTCTACCCAATCATTGGTACGATTGGGAAAACAGCCATAGCTAACAGATACTAGGGAAACTGCTGCGACACTTGATTGCTTTGTATATAACCCCAGTCGCCAAGAATAACGAACTTACGCTAAGTTCCTGGAATTGCTATAAAACTGGCATTTTCCAGCTATTGCCTTACTCAGCTTACCATCGTCAGATGAATAATTTCCAGAATCGATTGTCAGCCAGCGTTAGCGAACTTGATCTATTCCCCTCCTTGGATGAGGCTAAGGGGGGCTTTAATCCTAGTCTATCACTTGATACCAATTTGAAAAATGATTGCGACAGATGGAAACCTGAAACGCTTATCCAATGGATGTTTCAGAATCCAAAATCTAAAAGTGTTTGATTGAGCGCTCACGCCGAAGTCTAAAATCTAAAATAGTATGAGTTGCTTGGCGTAGGCATCGCCTGAGTGCTAGTGCATCTGGAAGGAGAATGAAGAGTGCTGAGTAAAAAGTGCTGAGTGCTGAGTAAAAAGACCACGCCACTTGCGGGTGGGGCAAAAACCCAAGTTCAAAAGTAGTGAGTACTTCTTAATTTACTCAGCACTCAGGACTCAGCACTCAGTACTGAGTCGGTAAACTACCCCACTATATAGTTAGAGTACCAAAATCATAAAACTCATATCTAGCAAGCATTCCAGATTTATTTGTGTTTTTTTTCCGAAAATGTTAGTTTGCCAGAATTTTAGGGAAATCTATAAATAAGCATAGGAACAAAACCTAATGGCTGTAAAACAAAGACAACACGGTAGCTTTTTGCTACCGTTTACTAATTTTTTAAGATATCATCATCTTCACCAATAGGAAGAGGACTAGGGAAGGCAGGGGAAGCAGGGGGACTGGAGGAGAGCAATCCCCATTCCCATTTAATCAACAGTCTGCGCTAGGGTAGGAATTGAAACTCAATTTGTGATTCCCTGTGCTTCCCTGTAAACGTCCATCTGTATTTCTAATTTGGGCTGTTCTACTCACTTCCTTAACAGCTTGTGCTAACAGTCCAGTTGCCAAAAACCTTGAGCAATCTTTGGCGGCAGATCCTAAGCTGCAAAACAATCCAGCTGTCTTTGGAGAATCTCAAGTTAACCAACCGCAAGCACAGCAAAACGAATCAACAATTCAGTTACCAGCTGATTTTCCCAAAGATATCCCACTATATTCCAATGCCAAACTACAGGAAGTTACACCTGCTAGTGGCTCAGAAAACAGAGTCTCAACTCGTTGGTTGAGTTCTGATCCCAGCAACTTTATTGCTAGCTTTTATCGCAGCCAGTTTCAAACAAATAACTGGCAGATTTTGCAACAGCCAACAGATGATGCCGGAGGTGCCTTTGATGCACGTCGTAACGATTTGCTGTTGAAGGTTTCCATTCAGCCTAAATCAGTTACTAAAGCCACACCTAATCAGCCCCAAACAGCCACTGAATTATTGATTGAGTACGTACCGAATAGTACCGCAACGGCACAACCTACGCCAACTACAAATTCTAACGAAACGACTAACGCGGTTTCTCAACCAAGTAATCCACAGTTCATTGGCCCGGTACCACCTGCAAATTTGGCTTCCCAGCCACCAAGCACGGCTAATAACCAAACAACTCCTACAGCCACAGCCGAATCTCAGGAATTCAACGATCTGAACAAGATACCGCAAGAATCGCGGCAACACATCCAAGATTTGGCGGCATTAGGTGTTCTGTCTCTAGAACCAAAGGCAACTAAGAGCAACTCTGCTACCACAACTAACCAGTTTGAACCCAGTAAAATTGTTACACATCGAGAATACGCCCGTTGGCTAATTGCTGCTAACAATGCTATGTATGCCAGCAATGCAGCTAAACAAATTCGCTTGGCATCAGAAAGTACTCAACCAATTTTTAGTGATGTGTCGGCAAAAGACCCTGATTTTCCAGCAATTCAAGGATTAGCCGAAGCTGGGTTAATTCCCAGTCCTTTGTCTGGAGATTCTACAGCAGTTTTGTTTCGTCCTGATGCACCCCTAACGCGGGAACAGTTATTGCTGTGGAAATTACCCCTAGATACTCGCCAAGCTTTACCCTCTGCTAACTTAGATGCGGTTAAACAAACCTGGGGTTTCCAAGATGCAGCGCGAATTGATCCCAAGGCTTTAAGAGCCGTGTTAGCTGATTACCAGAATAGCGAACAATCGAATATTCGGCGGGTGTTTGGTTATACGACTCTGTTTCAACCCAAAAAACCAGTAACTCGTGCTGAGGCTGCTACAGCTTTGTCCTATTTCGGCACTCAGGGGGAGGGTGTATCGGCTGCTGAAGCTTTAAAGTTAAAGCGCAGTTAGTCTCTCTATAGCATAAAAGTGACTAATTAGCACCTTTGAGCATATAATTTTTACTGTCTCTTTATAATACAGCAATTTTTTTTCAAGAAAATGTAAATCTAAGTAATTACAGCGTTTTTATCTGAGTTTGATAAACTTTTGAGGGATAGTTAAGTAAAACAACGTAAATTAACTCAATAGACGTACTTAATTTTGAGTAACTTATACCAATTCTATGTGAGGCTGTGCTTTATTCATGTAGGGGCAATACCCTGCGGTCAGCTAAAGCTACATGAATTGCCCCTACAGTCGTAGTTTTGCCTAAGTTTTTTAGGCGCATCTTCAAAAAGAAATGGTATTACTATCGCCCTTTGATTACTTTTAAACAGACTAAGGAATACCACAGGTAAAACGAATATGAAAAAACAAGCGATCGCAGCCGGATTTTTTCTATTTTCTTTGATGTTGCCGACCAAAGCCTCGGCTGCGAGTTTTGATCAGCTTTATGTATTTGGCGATAGTCTTTCCGATACAGGCAATATATATAATGCTACCGGGAAAACATACCCTGCAAGCCCACCTAACTTTGAAGGACGTTTTTCCGATGGGCGGCTCTGGGTGGATTATCTCGGAGATCAGCTAGGATTAAAGCCGACTTTATTCACTACTATTCCTCCCACACAAATTCCTACCCAAGGGATAAACTTCGCTTTCGGTGGTGCTAGTTCTGGTTTAGGTAATGCTGTCGTTCCCAATCCAAATTTACCGGGAGTACTCAAACAAGTCCTTGGTTTTGCTGGAACTCTGAAAGCAAATAATCAAACTGCTGATCCAAATGCACTTTATACATTGTGGGGAGGTGCGAATGATTTCTTTTTTCTCAACCCCAAAGACTCTACCACGCCAATCAATAATATATCGCTGGCGTTGAATAGTCTGGTAGGAGTCGGCGCGAAAAATATTTTGGTGTTTAACTTGCCAGATTTGGGACAGCTACCAGCAGCTAAAATCAACGATCGCAACCCTACAACCCTTAGCAAATCAACTGGTGAGTTTAACTTAGGTTTAGCAAAAACTGTGAGCGCTTTGAGTCAAAACCCAAATCTCAACATTTTTTCTGTTGATACTTATTCTTTATTTAATCAGGCAAGTGCATTGGGTTTTACGAATGTAACCGAGTCTTGTTTATCTAGACCAGATATATGTAACCCAGGTAACAACAAGTTTCTCGTCTGGGACGGTTTCCACCCAACGACTGCTGCTCATCAGGTGATAGCAGATGCTGCACTGGCGGCGATTGATGCTAAGTCTGTCCCTGAACCTTCGATCAACTTGGGGATTTTAGCCCTTGGTGCTTTTGGTGCGATAGGAGTGCTGAAGCGTCACCAAAAAAGGTCAGCAAGTCGGGTTGTGGATGCACAATTGTCTCATACAACAGTTGAAAATTAAACTAACTGTATTGATTTGTTAAAAGATTTCTGCGAAACTGAGTTTGAGTGATATTGCGAGGCTTTGAATCGAAGGTGCGATCGCATATCAACCAAAAATAGCTAACATCATCAAATTCATAGTGTGTCATATTCTGCATCATCAGGATTATCCCAGATTTTAAGCAGAACTGGTTCAGAAAGTTTTGCTGCCGCAAAGGTAAGGCTATAGTCTGTATTTTATTGATCCAAAGAATCAATAAAATCTTCAACTAGCAAAACTTTTTCCAGAGGTAGCTTTTGAATCTTTTCAAGTAGCCTTTGTTCTGAAATGCTATCAGACTGCATTATTTAGATTCTCCTTGCTGGTTAGCAATTATTTGTAACTATCTTGCGTTTATTAGTTGCGTCATGCGTTCATTATAGTTTTTACACCCATTTAGCTAAATGCTTGATTTATGTCAAACTTGACTATTAAGTAATACTTTCATCAAAGCCGATGATGGGACTCGAACCCACGGCCTGCTGATTACGAATCAGCTGCTCTACCAACTGAGCCACATCGGCGTACACAATCTAAGAGTATAACATGATTTAATCATGGTAGATCAAAATCCCAAAAATCGTCTTAACCCTGAACAATATGCCAGCCTCAAAGCAGAAATAGCCGCTCCTTATCGCGGGTTACGACAATTTATCTATATCGCTTTCGGTGCTTCTGGCTCACTCGGTGCATTCGTCTTTTTCTTCCAAGTGCTTGCCGGACGGAATGTTGAGAGTGCTTTGCCTAGTTTAGCTCTCCAAGTAGCGATCGTTGTTTTAATGGTCTTGCTCTGGCGCTGGGAACAGCGTCGGCAACAACGCCCTCAATCGGGTAAAAATCCTAATTCCTGAAGGGAGAAATTTTAGCTGTTAATTTTTTTACCTTGATGCCAGATTCAAATGCCACCAGTTGAAATTGAAACTGGGCATAGATAACCCTGTGTTAACATTATCGCCACAACGCCCAGACTAGGGCAATTTAAAAAACGTTAATCAAACTTTTGAGAGTGTGGAAATAGTTCATCAATTGCTTGCTGAACTAACCTGAATACAGGTTCAGGATACAGCGATGGATTTTGGGTGACATTTTCAAGCAACTGATAGCTAATGGTTTTAACATCAGCACCTTTCTCTAAGAGAAACTGAGTTAAGGTTGAATACTGTCCTCGACTTAGAGCAAGTGTTAGAGGTGTAAGTCCATCATGATTTAAGTAGTTAACATCTGCTCCTCGCTCAATTGCTTGTTGCACATCAGCAACTCTACCGAGTATAAGAGCATGAATCAAAACTTCATTTGGATGGAATTTTTCAAAGCCTTTCTTCCTCGCATTCCTTGCTTCTTGCCCCCGGTATATAGACATAGCAAATCCTTGGACTTGTTCTTTTGACTGCCAAGGCCGCATCATATAAAACAATCCTTTTCAGTTTGGTAAATAGACATATTGTGCGCGCCAATTAGTTAGTCGCTTCTTATGGATAACCATTTGGACTAATCTGGATGAGCCACGATGACGACCTGCAACAACAATTTTCTCGTAACCATCACCCCAAGTTGGAGCAGAACAGTAAACCTTTGTGTTTGGACTGAAATGCTTTGTTCCATACTGGATTTCATGGTTTTCACCAAACGGTTGCTCCGAAATAACATTTGCAACTAGACACCATTCAAAATATTTTTCAGGTTGCTCAGTCATCGTTCACCTTCAGATAGCCATTAAGGATAATTTTATCGCAAGTTACTGATTTGACAATCTGAGCAATGTATTTGGAAGCGCCAGACTAACTAATTATCAATCTGGCGCTTTCAATTTGCTAACTAGGCATTTACGGAACTGTTACCAAATAGGATGAAGGAATTGGTTGGGCACGTCCAGCATTGACAAGTGCCTGGTAAACAAAGGCAGCAACTTCGGCTCTAGTCGCCTGACGATTAGGATTGAGTTGCTTGGCTGTGGGATAGTTAATTACTAGTTGCCGTGCAGTTGCCGCAGCAACAGGCGCGATCGCATAATTAGGAATCTGGGCAGCATCGGTGTAAAAGGAAAGGACATTCTGATTACTCGTAGTTAAGCCCAAACCATTAGCTAAAGCTACTAAAGCCTGCACTCTTTGAATTTGCTGCTGTGGCTTAAAACTTCCATCGGGATAACCAGAAACAAATTGACCCTGGTAAGCAGATTGAATAGCCGCGTAAGCCCAGAAATTGCTTGCTACATCCTTAAACTTAATGACTGGGCGTTTGGCTGATGGTGTTAGGGCTTTAGTGACAATAGCGGCGAATTGAGCGCGGGTTACAGGTTCATTGGGTTTAAAACTGCCATCAGGAAAGCCAGCAATAATATTTTGCGAGGCTAAAGCTTGGATGTAGTTTTTTGCCCAGTAATTTGTTGGCACATCTTTAAAGGCACCAGTCCCTCCAGGCGGTACGTTAACAGCTGCGGCAACAAAATCTACTGAGCCAAAAATCTTTTTCTGATCGATATCGTTGCCAACAGCGACAATTTTACCGGTTTTAGTGGCGTTGTTCACATCATAACGAGTGTTCTTGCGGATGAGATTACCACCAGGATTTTCGTTGGTGCCAAGGTCGGGTAAAGCATTAACAGTTGCTACTACTCCATCCCGTTTATTGTTCTGAATAACATTCTTACGCAATACAGGCTTCGCTGACTCCGAGATAAAAAGACCGTCTTGGTTTTCGACGATTTGGTTTTCCACAATTAGAGGTGTGGAAGTGCCACCGATCGCTAGACCAAAACCAGTATCCTGAAATAAGTTATTCCGAATTTCTCCTTGGGCAGCTTTAGCAATTGAAATCCCATTGCCTTTGTTTTGCACAAAAACGTTACTTTCAACTTTGGGATTGCCTGTACCCGTAACAAAAACACCCTCTCTGAGACTGTTAGTAAAAGTACTGTTTTTGATAGTGGGATTAGTTGACTCTACCCACACACCCGTACCCCGCGCATTTGGGTTGGTGACGGTGACACCGGTAATCGTAGTATCTTGGTCGGCAAGGATGGTAATATCCTGTCTGGCAAAGGTGCGACTAGTGTAAAAACCTCCACCTGTAATCAATATCCCCTCACCTTTAGTAGCTTCATCACCCCGCAGTGTTACCCCTGGTTTAAGTAAGAGGGGGAAGCTTTCGCCACTTTCCTGGTTATAGTTCCCAGGTGCTAATTGAATAACTGCACCTGGTTGGGCTTGACTGAGAGCGAAACTGATGCTTTTGTAGGGTGCAGATGACGTTGTACCAGCACCAGGACTATCTGCACCATTTGCCGGATTAACGTAAATCACTGCGGCTGTTGCCGGAGCCTGCGCTGTGAGAGTTGAGCCGATACCTTGTGGGTGAGTCGCACCAGCATTAACCTCACCCGCTAGTAGTATTGAGCCACTAGAAACAACAAGCAACGCCGTTAGTCCGGCTCCCACGCGCAAAGTATCTCTGAGATGACTGCTAGAAAGAAGGCGAAAATTTTTCGCTAGAGAAATGTGAAAACCCCGATATTTCATTTTTTGAGTCTGTGATGTGCTGAATTACGGTATGTCGAACAAGGTTGAAAGTAAGAGCCTTGTAGCTGCTTTAAAACCCATGCAAAACTATACTGGATGATTAGCACTGATTCAGCTAAATTCCCTAGATCCATCACAGAACTTATACATTAGTTATATTATGTTATTCAGAAAATTTTACTGGTACACAATTCATGACAAGTTAAGGTAAAATAAGTTTTGTCAATAGTAATTACGCGATAAATCAGCCACTTGATGCAGTATCAAATTCAAATTTGTACTGAGTTTTCCGGGTAAGAATGAATGATACTTTATATAATTGAACTATGAGATACCTACAAGAAAAAGTGCGATCAAGCGATCGCATTTTATCCAAAGGGCTGTTAGAGAAAATATTATTGATATTTTCTCTAACAAAGATTCAATATTTGACTCTGCAAGTAAAACCTTTATTTCTGTACTACTTTTAGCGAATGCCTAGAGGAAACAGCTTTCATTTTCAAGTTAGTAAATTGCCCGATCGCTTTTACCAATTGTTGCTGATCTGGTTGCAAATTCAGTTGTTCTAGAGCTTGATTCATGTTCTTACCAGCCCGGAGATTGTGAGCTAGTTGGTCACGTTGGGATGTGTTCAAGACTGCCTCAATTTCCCTGTTTCTTCTCTGACGTACAGCCTGGAGTTGTTGGCTTTGTAGAGGAGTCAGGTTAATCTCCGACGAGGTGGAGTAGCTTGCAGTTTTGGTAGTTTGGGCGAAAATGACACCAGAAGTAGTATGGAGTCGAACGGGTACAGCTAAGGCAATTCCCGGCATGAAGAGAACAAAGAAAAGAATATTAAGTAACACAAAAAGCCGTTTTGTCAAGTGAATTCCCATATTGATAAATGCCTATATCTAAATTTAATGCTCAGATATAGTTAAGCAATTTTCAAGTCCTAATTTTAAATCTGGGATTTATCCCACTCCCCAGAGTCTGTAAAATAGGTATAATAATTTACATATTGCAGTAAAATTAAGTAAGGTGGGCACTGTTTAATGCTATTAATAACCTCGATTTTGTTACCTGTACGAGTGCCCACCTCCGGTAATTCGGGAGCATCTGACTTTCGTAAAAAGTCTTGTAAAACCTCACCCCAACCCTCTCCTTATTAAGGAGAGGGAGCAAAAATCTTGTTTCTCATCTGGTATATTTGCTTTCACTGAGATCCTCCCCGGTAATTCTTCCTTAATTACGAATTACGTTAGCGTAGCGGTAGCGAGTCCACGTACTCTGTAAGAGTTGCAAGCTAGGCTTTTAGCGTCTGTCTTTGCTACGCAACGCTACCGCGAACGACACGCTGCGCGTAGCTTGTCCTCCGCCAGGAGTACGGAGAGAGCGTCATTACGAATTACGAATTACGAATTAGGATCAGACCTTCTTATTCTGTCAATTTCTCGTTGTAATTCTTCAATTTGACGGCGTAAAGTTTCTGTTTCATTTGTGGAAGATTCGGCTGCAACATTTACTGCTCCTGATGCGGGCGATCGCTGATAATTTCCGCGGCGAATTTGCTGATATTCTTCGGATACTGCCCATTGCCGTAAGTAATGCAAGCGTTCTACAGGGAAGGGATGGCTCAACATCATACCCTGAGCGCCACTGTACATCAAGAATTTATACACCTGATTCAGTCCATCTTCATCCAATGCCTGATAATTTTCTGACTGCTTGATAAATTCTTGTAAACTACATTCATTGGCATATTTGTTACTACCGCCAGAGACTTTCATCATCAAAGACATCACGGGATTCAAGTCATCCATCACTAGTAGGGCGGCGCGATCGGACGATAACTCAGCTTTCCGCCGCCACTCAAAAAAGGCGTAAATCAAGCCCTGAGAGACAAAATTACCGATACCGAAGGTCAATTCTCCCAAGGCAGAAGCAGCACTCATCGCCCACATCGCCATTTGAATTAAAATAGTATGACCACATTTAATATGCCCCAGTTCATGGGCTAGCACCGCCCGAATCTCGGCTTCGTCTAGTAAGTCTAGTATCCCTGTATTTATGACTATGTAAGGATTCTCTTGCCCCAGCGCATAGCTATTTGCTTGGGGATTTTGCGAGACAAACAGTGTAGGTTCTGGGTAAATGTCCAAATCTCGGACGCATTCCCGAAACATCTGGTAAATAGTGGAATATTGACGCGGCCCGACTTGGATGGTGTTACCCATTAGATAGACTAATTGAGGACGTTCGTAAATAAATTCCACAAATTTACGAGCGATTAAATCAAATCCTGGTAAATTTCGTAAAGCTTGCTCGGCTTGGCGATCTAGTGGATGCCTGAAGGCTTCGCTGGAAATTCCTGTGTAAGTTGGCATAATTTAGGGTAATTGGTAATTGGTCATTAGTTTTGGACTAATGAGAAAGGACAACATAATAGAAATGGGGCAATTGGAAGTAAAAGTAACTTTGTATGGGATTAAAAGCGTGTGATTGAGGCAGAAGTTCATTTGTCACTACATAACTTTTTGCGATCGCAAGCGGGGTTCCCTTCCTGGCCCCATCATTTGACGATGGCCCGGTTGGTAGCACGCGCCTTGCGCCTGGGACGTAGCGCCTTAATTCAAGTAGGGGCGGTTTGTGGCTATCAAGGGCGATATCGTACTAGTTTCGTAGCATCAGCCCTAATGTGGCATGGCCCTGTAATTATTGTTGCTCAAGAAGCCGTGCAGCAACTTCTGCTGCGGGTAGAAATTCCCCGTCTCCAGCAGTGGCTACCAACCAACAAACCGATTAGGACGGGTGACGCTTGGCCTAGTACTGAGTTCCAAGGGCTACTGTTGACTTCCCCAGAAGCTTGGTTAAGAGGACAATTTGCTGGTGGCGATCGCTTTCCTCAAGGCATCCCCACAATTATTGATGGGGTAGATGATCTCGAAGATTGGGTGCGTGATCAACTTACCCAAGATATTCAACCCGATGATTGGGATCAACTGATGCTGGCTTGCCCAAACCAAGCAGAAGCAATTCGTGAAGCACGGATACAACTGACACACGAACTTTTTCAGCATCCTGCCAATCCATATCAGTGCTATCTAATTTCCCAGCCAGAAATAGAAATTTTAAACCGTCTGTATTTAGCTTTAGAGTCAGTACAAGCACTGCCAGAACCTTGGAAACAATTCTGGCAACAATTTCAAACCCTTGATGAAAATCTTTCCCCCCATCCTCTCTTCTGGGCGACTATTGCCCATCGACAAGGTTTATTTTCTTTGCACTACGCCCCAATGGAATTAGGCGAAATACTCTCGCCCATTTGGCAGCGACAACCAGTAGTTTTAATTGCTAGCGCTATAGAACCGGAAACTGAGGCTCACCTTTTCCGACAGCGCCTGGGTTTGGACGATTTAACTTGCTTGAAGTTCTCTTCGGAAAGTCAAGCAGAAGCAATTCAACTGTATGTACCGTATAAGTTGCCCCTACCCAACACCCCAGAATTTAAAGCGGCATTTATTCACAAAGTCCGCACACTGGTTTGTCTAAGTGCTACAGCCCCAGGATTAACGGTTGTCTTGGTGGGTGATGTCCCACTCAAGTCTCAAGTTGCGACAATTCTGGCCTCAGAGTTTGGTTCGCGGGTGCAAGTAGAAAAAACTTGTTTAGATGAAAATGGTATTTTGATTAGCGGTTGGGAATTTTGGCGAGAACATCAACGAGTCTTGCCGGCACCTCATTTGTTAATTATTGCGACTTTGCCCCTACCATCTTTGGAAAATCCCCTAGTAGCTGGTAGGGTAGCTCGTTATAAGCGATCGCATCAAGATTGGTTTCGTTTATATTTGTTGCCAGCAGCTTTAAATGAATTACAACGAGCGATCGCTCCAGTCAGAGAAAGTCAAGGCATTGTGGCTTTGCTTGATAGTCGCGTAGTTAACCGGAGCTACGGCGCTCAAATTCTCGCAGCTTTAAGTCCTCTGGCACGCATTAACTATCTCGATCCCAGTCTGTTTTCTAACACTGATGAAGAAAATTCAGCTTCAGGTTAGTTGTCAATGCCCAATGCCCAATTTAAATTTTGTCAACTAAAGCGCGATCGTTTAAAAGGAAGGACTATTATCAGCTTATGAAAGTGATGTGATTCATCGCCTCTCTGTAGACATGATTTCTGGCAAGATAAATTTAGAACCTAAATAGAATTTGAGTTGCTGATTATGGGTGAAGCAAAGCGTCGTAAAACCACACTAGGGGAAACATACGGTAAAGAGACTCGAATCTTGCCTTGGCTTCCCATCACAAAAACTCAATCCGAAAAATTTGTCACTTGGACTACTCGTGGTGCCTGGATAGGCATTGGACTGATGGTTGTAGGATGGGCAACTATTCGTTTTATCGGCCCAGCCTTCGGTTGGTGGCAAGTAGTCTACTAAATCTTGCTGTTAATCTTCTCACTCTGAAAGACCTTGAATCTTACTCCCCTTCCCTTGTAGGGAAGGGGCTGGGGGTTAGGTTTCTATTGGACTAACCCTGTTTTGTCACTTTAGGCAGACGAAAAGTATAAATTGTTTAATATAGCCCCAAGTTGGTTAATGTCGAGAAAAACTGAAGACTTATTTAATAGATATGCTGCTGGAGAAAGAAATTTTTCTGGCATCAGTTTGGATGGAAAGGACTTGTCTGGAGTTAATTTGAGTGGGGCTGACTTGAGTAATTCTGGCTTAGGTGAAGCATATTTAGAAGAGGCTAATTTAGAAAGTACCAATCTCCGCAATGCTCATTTGGGGCAAGCTTGTTTAGTTAAGGCTAATCTCAGAAATGCTGATTTGAGTGGAGCTAATTTGGGATTCTCTTACCTATCTGCAACTGATTTGACGAATGCCAAGTTAGTTAATGCTTACTTGGGTGCTGCTGACATGATTGGGACAAATCTAACTGGATCTGACTTGACTGGAGCCGACTTGGAAGGTGCATACATGGAGCAGTGTATCTATAGCAATACCATCATGCCTGATGGCAGTATACGTAATAGTTAGAGTTTTACTTGCCAGCTTTAACAGCACCCGTACCTCTTTTGCTCACGTTACAGATCCACGTCTTGGGTCTATCTTTGTAGTATGTAAAGAAGCACTTTTGACCTGAGACTATGCCCTCCTCTAAAAAACCCCTCACCTACCCATCTAGCCACAAAAGTAATCAAGTCGATGACTACCACGGTACTTTAGTCGCAGATCCTTACCGTTGGTTAGAAGATCCTGACTCTGAAGAAACAAGGACTTGGATTGAGGCACAAAATCAAGTTACTTTTGGCTACTTGAGTGAAATTCCTACCAGGGAAAAAATTAAACAGCGCCTCACCAAACTTTGGGATTATGAAAAATATGGTATCCCTTTTAAAGAAGGCGAATCTCTGCGAGACGGTTCCACCGAACGCTACTTTTATTTCAAAAATGACGGGCTACAAAATCAAAGTGTCTTCTACACTCTGAAAACCCTCGACGACCAACCCAAAGTTTTACTCGACCCCAATAAACTTTCAGAAGATGGCACTGTTGCTCTTTCAGGATTGTCTATTAGCGAAGATGGTAAACTTTTAGCATACGGTCTATCCGCCTCTGGTTCTGATTGGCAAGAGTGGAAAGTACGCGATGTTGAAACTGGTGAAGACCTTCAAGACCACTTGAAGTGGATTAAATTCTCTGGTGCATCGTGGACACATGATCATCAAGGTTTTTTCTACAGTCGCTACGATGAACCGAATGAAAAAACTCAATTAGAAGATGTTAACTATTATCAAAAGCTCTACTATCATCAACTAGGTAAATCCCAATCAGAAGATGTACTAATTTATCATCGTCCTGACCAAAAGGAATGGGGTTTTAGTGGTGGCGTTACTGAAGATGGACGCTATCTCATAATTTCTGTTTGGCTGGGTAGTGACTCCAAGAATTTAGTTTTCTCCAAAGATTTGACTAACCCTAATGCTGAAGTCATAGAACTGATTAACCAGTTTGAGGCAGATTACAGCTTTATCGATAATGATGATAGCGTCTTTTATTTCCGCACAGATTTCAATGCACCACGCGGACGAGTTATTGCGATTGACACCAAAAACCCTGCGTCAGAAAATTGGCGAGAAATCATTCCCCAATCAGCAGAAACTTTGGAAAGTGTCGGCATACTCAATAACCAATTTGTTGCTGATTACCTCAAAGATGCTCACAGCCAAATTAAAATTTTTGACCTCAAAGGTACGTTTGTACGCGAGGTAGAATTACCTGGACTCGGTTCAGCCGGGGGTTTTGGTGGGAAGCGTAATGATACCGAAACTTTTTATATTTACACCAGTTTCACCACACCAGGAACTATCTATCGCTACGATATGATAACTGGTAAAAGTACCGTTTTTCGCCAGCCACAGGTAGATTTTAATCCTGCTGATTACGAGACTAAACAAGTCTTTTATCATAGCAAAGATGGTACTAAAGTACCCATGTTTATTACCCACAAAAAGGGCATTAAATTGGATGGGAATAACCCTACTTATCTCTATGCCTATGGCGGTTTTAATGCCTCAATGACACCTGGTTTCTCTGTGAGTCTTTTGGTATGGATGGAGATGGGTGGTATCTATGCTATGCCCAATATACGCGGCGGTGGAGAATACGGCGAAGAATGGCATCAAGCAGGAATGAAGGATAAAAAGCAGAATGTCTTTGATGACTTTATTGGGGCTGCTGAGTGGTTGATTGCTAATAAGTATACTAAGACAGATAAGCTAGCGATCGCAGGTGGTAGTAACGGCGGTTTATTACTGGGTGCTTGCATAACGCAACGTCCCGATTTGTTTGGTGCAGCTTTACCAGCAGTCGGCGTGATGGATATGTTGCGGTTCCACAAATTTACCATCGGTTGGGCTTGGACTTCCGAATATGGTTCAGCAGATAATCCAGAAGAGTTTCCAGCGCTATATGCCTATTCGCCACTACACAATATCAAACCAGATACAGCTTACCCAGCAACCTTAATTACCACAGCCGATCATGACGATCGCGTTGTCCCTGCTCATAGTTTCAAATTTGCCGCAGCTTTGCAAGAGGCTCACGCAGGTAATGCGCCAACGCTAATTAGAATTGAGACAAAAGCCGGTCATGGTGCGGGTAAACCCACAGCTAAAATTATCGAAGAAGCGGCAGATAAATGGGCTTTTTTGGTGCGTACTTTAGATGTTGAAGTTTAGGAAGTTGATTTATTTGTAGGGTGGAATGACACCTGCTTAAGCAAAAGTTGCAGCTTAGATCCCCGACTTATTCAAGAAGTCGGGGATCTAAATCCAGTGGATTTCAAAAATCAAATCGGGTTACTATAGATGAGTTAAAATTAAATCAATCACTCTAGGGAAATATTAACTATGAGATGGGAAGAAGTTTGTGAACATAAACAATTACAAGATTTACCCTTCAAAATCGAATTAAATAAATGGGGTCAAATCGTAATGAGTCCAGTAAAAATTAAACATTCTTTTTATCAAGGAAGAATCCAACGTTTATTAGAATCTTGCTTGAATACAGGAGAAGTAATGCCAGAATGTGCTATCAACACATCAGACGGTGTGAAAGTTGCTGATGTTGTCTGGTGTTCAGAGGAACGATTTTCTCAAATTGAAGATGAAGTATCAGCGTCTATTGCACCAGAAATTTGTATAGAAGTTAAATCCAGTGGTAATACTTTGGAAGAAATGGAATTTAAAAGAAATTTATATTTAGAAGCTCAAGCTGTGGAAGTATGGTTATGTAATGAACAAGGTCAAATTAAATTCTATAATGAACAAGGTGAATTAGGTCAATCTTTGTTAGTTCCTAACTTTCCTAAGCAAATTAAACGGTAATTGTAGATAAAATGGGAGATAGCGTAGTTTACCGCCGTAGACATCACTTAAATTACTTATTTTTAAATCTGACTTTTCACCCTATCTAGAAAACCTCTCTCTAAATCTCTCTCCTACAAGGAGAGAGACTTTGAAAAATAATCCGATACTCACCTCAGCGATAACGATAATAAGCTGATAAGTCACCTTTCAAAGGTTTTTATTATAACTGCTGTATATTCAGGGGCTAGACACTGAATACCATTCCTCGCGCAAAATGGCGAACCATAACTCGTCTACCCAGTGGCATCAATAATTATCACTCTATAAATACGATCGCTCATTAAACTGACAAGTTGGTAAATCTCTTGTAATCAATCGCTAATCTACTTTTGGGCTTTTGATCAAAGGATATTATGACTCAGATGCCAAATTAAAAAGGAATAAGGTTAAGCGGTAAGGGTGAAGGTAAACAGTTATTTACCTTTACTTTTACCGCTTTCCTGCATCTAAGCAAGAAGTTTAAATCCTTATCCTTCTTGTGTAGTTAAAATGCGACAGATTGAGCTGTACCAGTTAAAGGGATTATTGTATAAGTTTGTCTTTGCCCCTGGTTGAATTGAGGAATCACAGAAAAGCGGTTTGTTGTTGTGATTCCCTTAGTTTCAACTGGGGCTGAGTTGCTGTTTCCAAGATTTACACGGGGTAATACCAAGGTAAACAAAGTGTTACCAGTATCTACTGTCTTACGGATAGTCACAGTCACTAGTGTACCAATTTCTGTTTCTACACTACGGATCTGCTCATTACCTGTAAAGTTTAATGTCTGTTGCTGATCTTTATAGGTTAAAAGGGGCTTGCCAATAAAGCTTGTCGTTGAGTAAGTAATGCTGACATTCTTCCCTTGAAACTGGTACAAGTTCGGTACTACTTCTAAGGCATTAGCTGATAATACAGGTATTGTTGTTAACAATATACCTAGTGTGAATGATCCAATTAAGTTTCTTGTTTGCATATCTCAAAAAGTCATTACTAGTTTGGCAGAGATGCTTGGCTATGATGGGATTAACAATAGGAATCAAACTAAATTGTAGAGGTAGATATTCCGAAAAGCTTGTGATCTGCAACACATTGCAACCATTGTTAATATATTTGCAATAATTTGTGATAGTGCCTCAAGTCACATCTGTATTGAAAAATGCTGAGTAAAAAAAATATTAGTCCCTAATACTCAACCGCAGAAATAAAGCTACCATTGAAAATGGTGAAAAAGCTGAAATGTTAAGTCTTTTGACTTTTTCAAAACGGTACTAGGTTCTGTTTTAGAATTAGGGATTTTGAGTTTCTCATTGCTTATGAAGCTACGCTCATATATGCTTATCGGGTTTTTACTCAGCCTTCTGCTAAGTATTGTGCCTTTTTCGGGCAATTTCACCAATGCTGCAACACCGACAGCAGTCGCACCTGTATCTGCTCTCTCATTCACCCAAGGGGTACAAAAAACGGTATTGGACAACGGCTTAACAGTGCTAACCAAAGAAGTCCATACCGCTCCGGTAGTGAGCGTACAAGTTTGGTATAAAGTTGGTTCACGTAACGAGGTTAAGGGAGAGAATGGCATTTCTCACCAGCTAGAACATTTGATGTTCAAAGGTACAACTGACCGTCCAGTGCAGTTTGGCAGGTTGTTTAGTGCTTTGGGTAGCCAGTTCAATGCCTTTACTAGTTATGACGAAACAGCTTACTTTGGCACAGTGCAACGAGACAAACTCGAAGCATTGTTGACACTGGAAGCCGATCGCATGGAAAACTCTTTAATTGGGTCTGAGCAACTCAGAAGTGAAAAGCGGGTGGTGATCTCCGAGTTACAGGGGTACGAAAATTCACCAGGGTATCGTCTGAGTCGGGCAGTGATGCGAGATGCTTTCCCTAGCAGAGCCTATGGCTTACCTGTAGGAGGCACAAAAGCAGATGTACAGAAATTCACGGTGGAGCAGGTGCGGAATTATTACCAAACCTACTACAGCCCAGAAAATGCCACACTGGTAATTACAGGGGATTTTGCCACGGAACCTGTACTCAAAGTTGTGAAAGAAACTTACGGTAAGTTGCCAAAACGAGCCAAGACGGCTGTAGCTAAAAATTCCGCCCAGGTAACTGCTCCTACCTCTGTTGCTAAAAAAGCGGCGATCGTTTTGAAGCAACCTGGAAGTGCGGCACTGCTGCAAGCGGTGTATCCGTTAACAGATATCAACCATCCTGATGTGCCGACAATTGATGTGATGGATGCGATTCTCACAGGTGGACGTAGCTCTAGACTTTACCAAGCTTTGGTGGAATCTGGACTCGCTAGTTCAGTGAGTGGCGGTGCAGCCGAACTCATCGAACCGGGTTGGTATGAAATTAATGCTACGGCGGCTCCGGGTCAAGAGTTGGGGAAAATTGCCCAGGTGCTCCAGGAATCTTTAGCAAAATTGCAACAGCAGCCAGTTACTACAGAAGAATTAAACCGAGCGAAGACGCAACTGCAAGCCTCGTATATTTTGGGTAATCAAGACATCACTAGTCAGGCTAGCCAACTGGGATATAACCAAACTGTGGCCGGCGATTATCGTTTTATTGAAAGGTATCTGGCAGCGATCGCAAAAGTCACCCCAGATCAAGTCCAGGAAGTAGCAAAAACTTACTTAAATCCAGCTAAACAAACCATCGGCTTCTTTGAGCCAACTCAACCAGATGGTAAACCAGGAACTTCTAACGCTGGTTCTAGTCGCACGGTGGAAAATTTTAGCCCCGGTAAACCTGTAGATCCAGCAGAACTGGCCAAATATCTCCCACCTGCGACATCAGCTACAGATTCGGGCAAACAATCACTACCAGAAGAGTTTACCTTAAATAATGGTTTGCGGGTTCTGCTCTTGCGCGATCGCAATCTCCCCACCATTAACCTGAATGGACAACTTAATGCCGGTAGTGAATTTGACGGCAATCAAAAAGCTGGATTAGCGAATCTGACTGCGAACAACTTAATGAATGGGACGCGGACTAAAAATGCTTTGGACTTGGCAAAAACCTTAGAAGACCGAGGAGCCGACTTAAACTTCGGTGCTAGCCGCGAAGGAGTTAGCATTAGTGGTCAAGGACTTTCCGCAAACCTGCCGATATTAATTCAAACTCTGGCAGATGTGTTAGAAAACGCCACTTTTCCAGCCGACCAGTTACAACTGAGTCGCCAGAGGGCGTTGACAAGTCTCAAAGTCCAGCAAGATGACCCCAGAGGGCTGGGACGACAACTATTTCAGCAAGCAATTTACCCAGAAAATCATCCATTCCATAGCTTTCCCACGTTTGAGAGCTTAAAGAGCATTACTCGTGATGATTTGCTTGGCTTTTACCAAACACACTACCGACCAGATAGCACAACGATCGCCTTAGTTGGAGACTTTGAGCCAGTTCAGGTAAAAGCTTTGCTAAATGAGGCGTTTGGCAAATGGCAAGCCACAGGTAAGCCACCTGTACTGAAAATAGCATCCGTGCCATTACCACAAACTTTGACACGTTTAAACAAAGTAATTCCTGGTAAAACAGAGGCTGTTACCTACATCGGCTACAACGGCATCGCTCGGAAAGACCCGCGTTTTTATGCAGCCCTGGTGCTGAATCAAATTTTGGGTGGTGATACCTTATCGAGCCGCTTGGGTACGGAAGTGCGCGATCGCCAAGGTCTAACCTACGGGATCTATAGTGCTTTTGCCGCCGGAATCAATCCAGGACCCTTCTTGATTCAGATGCAGACTGCTCCTCTTGATACCCAAAAAGCGATCGCCAGTACTCTGGCTTTACTCAAACAGTTACGCGAACAAGGTGTAACTGAGGCTGAATTCAACGCGGCAAAACGCTCAATTACCAATAGCTACCCCGTGGATTTAGCTAATCCCAGTGATGTATCAAGCATCATTTTGGATAATGCTGTCTTGGGACTTTCACGATCAGAAATCCGAGACTTTCCCCAGAAGATTCAAGCAGTGACTATGGCTCAGATGCAACAGGCTATTGAGGATTTAATTAAGCCGGAAAATCTGGTAATTGTCACCGCAGGTCCTGGAGATACTGTACCCAAGGTTGGATCGTAATTTTAGATAAAGGTGCAAAGCACATCTTTGCACCCTTACGTGTTGGCTGAGATTAGACCTTTTGCTTTTATTCGGATTTTTGTCAGGAACTCTATTGAGCAATACCGTTTGGGTTAAAACTTCATCCAAGCGGATTGCCAGATATTACTAATTGCGATCGCCTAAAATTTATCAAAACTTTTTTTATACTCAACTCTAGGGAACAATTCAAAATATCTCAAGTCAATTAACGTCTAAAATTAAGTAATTAAACCGTCAACCAATCATTTATATAAACTTATAAATTGATCGCTTTTCAGTGGAAATATCAAAGACGAAGCTAAAAAATTGGGTTATTTTTAGAATGTTCGCATATAGTCAACTATAATTATGAAAAGTATAGAACATATTGATCCTATTTTTGAACGGCTTTTTTCTAAGATTAGTCCGAAAATAGCAAACTCTTTCACTGATGAGCAAATAAAAGCCATACAAAGGGGTTTCGGCTCTCAAGTTGGGGCGAGTCATTTTTTAGATATAAGAGTTTCAGTCCCTATTCCCGGACTACGATTTTATCTAGTTTTATTAGCAGGTTCGGAACGTCGTTCCCAACAGCGCTTGCTATATGAAAAAGGCAAATATCCTCTTTTCAATACAGGCAATATCATATTTTTAACAGGATTTTTAACCATTTTATTGAGTTGTAGCTTAACTATTTTCCCTTTTTTATGGTCTTCACTTACTTCGCTTACTTCTATCTCGACTTCGCCTTCCCCTACATCTCCTACATCTATTCCTTGGATTTTTGATAAATCTGAATGCGAACACACTAACAGAACTTGGCGTAATCAAAAGTGTTGGGATGATCAACACAGTCCAATGTTTTAAAGCTTATTCACACTGACAATAAAATAAAAACAATATGTCTAAAAAGCGTTTGACTAAATATTCGTCCAAAAATGACACTTTTCTACAACAGTTTTTCGCCTGCATTCCTCCGGAAGTAGCAGCTACCTTTACCGATGCCCAATTGACAGAATTACAAAAGGTATTTAAAGAGCGGGTTAGCAAGCGTCATGCTGTGGATATCAGGCTTTCTATCCCATTCATTAAAAAGCGCTTTTATACAGTTTTTTTACTTGGCAAGGAAAAGAGGTCACAACAGAATCCAAGAGATACAATTTTCACACCTGTAAATAATATCTTACTAATCAGATATTGTTTGGTATTAATAACTTTTTTGCTTGGTGCGCTCTACATAGTTGAAATGGTGTTGAAAATTAATACCTTTCCCAATAACCAAATCCAAGAATTTGTCAAATATTTAAGGGTCAGCTTTTTGAGTTAGCATCGGTGTATCTACCTTTTAAGATAGATTTTTCATATATTATTTCAAGTTTTTACTAGCATCATTGATCAAACCTACCAAATAGGTAAGAAAGTTGCTGAGGGTTTAAAAAAAACGATGGAGATTTTCTTCAATGATTTTTTGCCACAGTATAACTATACTGCTAAACCCCAACAATACTTAGAGAATATCTGAGAAATATCAAATATTTGTTGATCCCCCCTAACCCCCCTTAAAATGGGGGGAATAAGAGTCTTAAAGTCCCCCTTTTTAAGGGGGATTTAGGGGGATATCCAAGGGTTAGGTGTATACAAAAAAAGTTTTCAGACATCCTCTTAGCTCGACTTTATCCATTTTTTGGCAACGCTTTAGCTGACGCTGAAAGCTTTGTATGACCGTAGTTTTACTTTTTAGTTTTCACCTAAAATCAGTGATATGGAAAAAGTTTTTGCCAAAAAGCTAGGGTTTTGCCGATACAAGAGATCCAAGTTATTAATTTTGGATAAAGTCGAGCTTAGAATTGCAACTTATTCTAATCCAGAGTAAAGTACCAATCGCGGTAATTTGATTAAAGAATCGGTGAGGGGTGCTTTTAGGATATGCCAACGAGAGAACAGCTAAAAGTCTATTTTGATTTGACTAAAATGTATGTATCGGTAAATTTAGCGACTCTTGACAGGCGCATACGCAATGTGGTTGTCCTGGCAGGGCAAGAAATAGAAATCGTAATTTACCCAAACGGATACTGGATATTTGTATGAACAACCCCGATTTCGCAACAATGACCCGCCCGGAGTTTCGCCAATATATTCTTGAGCATAGGGAGGATGACGAAGCTGTTTCGATTTACCTACAAAGATTTCAAGACCCAAATGCCAAGGTATATCCACCACCAAAAGGGTTAAATGATCCCTCTGTGGAAATAGCACTCCGCGAACATTTGGAGCAACGGAAGAAAGAAGCCTAACTTTTTATGGTTAGGTTGCTTTTACCCGAATCTGACAGCGACAACTTTTAACTTTCTGCACCTGAATATTGTCTTCGTTTTGTTCGAGATAATCTTCCAGTTCTTCGATAAGAACCTCGATTTTCTCTCCGGTTTTGAGGTAAATGGTGGGGCGACTTACAAATAACGACTTTTTGCACTTCGTCCGTTTTTTCCCCGCCAGCATTCCACGTTCCTAACCCTCTTGAAAATGGAGGTAAATAGAGAAAATTTTACTCCAAACTTATGCTATATATTGTTTTCCAGATTTTAGTTTTCCTATTTATTCTCTTCCAAATTGGTTATCTTTGTATTTGGGATCACTATTTGGTTTTCCTGACTCTGTGGTTCTTCTTTCTTTTCTTGTACAACTTGAGTAGCATATATTTCCACATCTCGTTGAATAATATCTTCAACCTGACCTGCGAAAAGATTAAACGCCTCCTCGTGGCTTGTATACTTACGATAAGGCCCTGTTAACTGTGAGAATTGCCACCCTTGGCTTTTCAAAGATTCGACTGTACGGCGATAGTGTCGCCAACGTTCTCCATAGTGAAAAAACTCTTCAATTGCAGCACTAATGGCAACTATTTGACTCAAACCAAAAGTTGACCAAATAATCACATCCCTGAGTCTAGTATTAGTTTCAATATTGTTAACTTTTATAGTAGAGTTAATGTTTAGACTTACCAATGCTGGCAGAATTACACCACCAACAATAGTTGTGATCCGCAAAAGATAATGGCGATCGCGCGAGAAATTCGCCTTGGCTTCCATCCAGAGTACTTGGTCTAACCAGCGCGATCGCAAAAAATGTCTTTGGACATCGCCTAACTTCATACCTTCAAACAACTTATTAAAATCTTCCTTTAAAAATTCATGATAACTATCTTTTTTTGCCATTATTCACTCCTGATTATCAAGTAAATCCTTAATTATTTTGCCTAAGTTTTCTACTCCATTCTCGATATCGATTAAGTCGATATATTGTAATTTACCAGATTTAGCTAACTTTTTAGCTCGCTCATCAGTAGCCTGTCCCCGCAAGGCATTTGCAAGTATATCTGCGGTTCTACCACTACCAGCAATCACAACAACTGACCTTCCAATATTAACGCTAGAAAAGGCATCCTCAAAGGTAATCTCACCACCGTTCAAAAGTATAGTTACAGAAGGTGCGTTATTAGCCAGCACAGTTGCAACGCTAGATATCCAAGAAGACTCGTCGCCCCAATTATTCCCAGGAACCAGTACAAAATGAGTATGGTTTGGCTCTAAGGGTGTCAAATCAGCAACAGGTTCTTCTTGATTAGGTAAAGCCACTTTGTTTTCAGGTGTTACACCAATCAAAGCAAACTTAGCACCTATCTGGGTACGAGCCTTACCCATCAATTGGATGACTCCCGCATCCGTACCTCCATCCACAACATAAGCCCCCAAACTTTCGGCGATGGGGGCTAAAACTTCCGTAAACAACCGTTGGATGCGGAGAAAATCGGCTTCACTGATGTTACTTGCACCCCCCACCACTACTAAAATAGAACGCGAACCGCCAAGCCCTATTCCCTCAAGAGCATCTGGTAATTCGGCTTGTTGAGCAACTCGAATCGCTAATGCTGTTTTTCCGCCGTCAAAGGTAAGTTTCAAACAATTTTTCATTCGTCAAAAATACTGACTGCTTAAGTTTTCCAGCGTAGAACTTCTTAGTCATGTTCCGCAAGCGTTGGATTACGCACAGAAATTAGCTTTTTCGCGCTTTTTGTCCCACAGAGGAGCGATGTCTCCGACGGGCTACGCCTACGCAATTACGCTCAATTTAGCGCAGTTTCAAAAAGCAACGTCCTTATAATAAATAAGTTGGTACAAATAAACTTCAATAGTACGGAGACGATTAATCGCCTCTGTAGAGCAGTCAAAAATCATTGGACTCTTGAAAGTGGACTGTTAGGTACTGTATCCAACCAAAATCAGCCGTTGTACAAATTTCCATAAGGATAATTGAAGTGACTAGGACTAATTCAGACTTTCTTGCCTCCACTGATCCGGCGATCGCAGAGTTAATCAACGACGAACTACAGCGTCAGCGAGATCACTTGGAGTTGATTGCTAGTGAAAACTTTACCTCTGCTGCTGTCCTGGCGGCTCAAGGTTCGGTACTGACAAATAAATATGCCGAGGGATTACCTGGTAAACGCTACTATGGCGGTTGTGAGTTTATCGACAAAATCGAGCAAATAGCGATCGACCGCGCTAAACAGATATTTGGTGCTGCTCATGCGAATGTGCAACCCCATTCTGGCGCACAAGCCAATTTTGCAGTATTCCTCTCGCTCCTGCAACCAGGGGATAAAATTATGGGGATGGATTTGTCTCATGGGGGACATCTCACCCACGGTTCACCTGTAAATGTTTCAGGTAAGTGGTTTCAAGTTAGCCATTACGGTGTCAGTCAACAAACAGAACAACTTGACTATGACCAAATTCGGGAGCTGGCGCTGAGGGAGCGTCCTAAGCTGCTGATTTGTGGTTATTCCGCTTATTCTCGGATAATTGACTTTGAAAAGTTCCGTAGCATTGCTGATGAAGTCGGCGCTTACTTACTTGCCGATATTGCCCATATTGCTGGTTTAGTTGCTAGTGGTCTTCATCCTGATCCCATTCCTCATTGTCATGTAGTAACAACAACTACACATAAGACTTTACGCGGTCCTAGAGGTGGTTTAATCTTGACCAGCGACGCAGAACTAGGTAAAAAGCTAGATAAAGCTGTTTTTCCTGGCAACCAAGGCGGGCCATTGGAACACGTCATTGCGGGTAAGGCAGTAGCTTTTGGAGAAGCCCTGAAGCCTGAGTTTAAGACCTATTCTGCCCAAGTGATTGAAAATGCTCGTGCTTTGGCAGAACAACTGCAAAACCGGGGTTTAAAGATTGTCTCTGATGGCACTGATAACCACTTAATGTTGGTGGATTTACGCTCTATCGGTCTAACTGGTAAGCAGGCGGATCAGCTAGTTAGTACTGTGAATATTACTGCTAACAAAAATACAGTTCCCTTTGATCCACAATCGCCATTTGTTACCAGTGGACTGAGGTTAGGTTCACCGGCAATGACCACGCGCGGCTTAGGAGTAGGAGAATTTACCGAGATTGCAAATATTATTAGCGATCGCCTGCTTTCTCCAGATTCCGACATAGTTACCCAAAATTGTCGGCAACGGGTAGCAGCATTGTGCGATCGCTTCCCCTTATATCCTCACCTGGAAATTCCAGTACCAGCCTTAGCATAATTGGGCATGGGGCATGGGGCATTGGGCATTGGTTATTTCCCCCCTTGCTCCCCCCACTCCCCACTCCCTACTCCCTACTCCCCACCGCCCACTCCCTTTACCCAATCCAATGAGTGCAGAAATTATTTGTGTTGGTACTGAACTGCTGCTAGGAGATATCCTCAACGGCAATGCTCAATTTTTGGCGAAACAATTAGCGCAGTTAGGTATCCCCCATTACTATCAAACAGTGGTTGGGGATAATCCAGAACGGTTGAAGCAAGTTATAGAAATTGCTATTTCCAGAGCGCAAATTCTCATTTTCACTGGTGGACTCGGCCCGACACCAGATGACCTTACCTGCGAAGCGATCGCTGATTTTTTTAAAGTCCCGTTAGTAGAACGCTCTGACATCATCGAAGACATAACCCAGAAATTCGCCCAACGTGGTCGGGTTATGTCACCAAGTAATCGCAAGCAAGCTTTGATTCCCCAAGGTGCAGAAATCCTACCCAATCCCAGTGGAACAGCACCCGGTATTATTTGGCAACCCCGCCCTGAAATCACGATTTTTACCTTTCCTGGTGTTCCTAGTGAAATGCACCTGATGTGGGAAGAAACAGCCGTGCCATTTCTCAAAAGTCAAGGTTGGGGTAAAGAAATTATTTACAGCCGGAGTTTAAAGTTTTGGGGTATTGGTGAGTCGGCTTTGGCGGAAAAAGTTACTTCCTATTTGAAGTTGCCAAATCCCACAGTAGCCCCTTATGCAGGTAAGGGGGAAGTAAGATTGCGAGTTTCTGCTAAAGCAACTTCAGAAGCAGCAGCAGAAGCCCTAATTGCACCCATTGAGAAACAAATTAAAGAAATCGCCGGACTAGATTTTTATGGTGTCAATGATAATACCCTTGCTTCCGTGGTCGGTCAGTTATTGCGAGCATCAAAAGAAACGCTTTCGGTGGCAGAATCTTGCACTGGTGGCAGTTTAGGGCAAATGTTGACCGAGATTTCTGGAAGTTCTGATTACTTTTGGGGTGGAGTAATTTCTTATGATAATTCGGTGAAGGTTGGGCTGCTGGGGGTTAACCCAGAAGATTTAGATAAATTTGGGGCGGTAAGCGCGATCGTTGCAGAGCAAATGGCTGTTGGGGTGAAAACGCGCCTTGCAACAACTTGGGGATTGAGTATCACTGGAATTGCTGGCCCAACTGGAGGGACAGATACTAAGCCGGTGGGTTTAGTTTACGTTGGTTTAGCTGGGCCAAAGGATGAAGTGGCAAGCTTTGAGTATCAGTTTGGTGCAGCGCGAGGTCGAGCTTTAATTCGTCATGTGAGTGCGAATGCAGCGTTGGATAATTTGCGGCGGAAGTTGTTGACGAGGTAGGAGGTATGTTAGGTTTGTCATACAAATCGTATGACAAGCGAACCTAACGATGCGAATTAATGCGCGATTAGATGAAGAGTATGCTGACAAACTAGCTTATATTCAACAGCAGACTAATCAGGCTGTAACAGATGTGATTAAGTCTGCCCTGGAATTGTACTACCAACAACTTCAGCAGCAAAAGAATCCTTTCTCGATGCTCACCGAAACAGGCTTTATTGGTTGCGGCGAGGCAGATCCCAAGCTGTCTGTAAATTACAAATCAATTTTGAGAGATGGCTTAAAAGCTAAGTATGATTATCGTTGATACTGGCTTTTGGTTAGCATTGGCAAATCGCAATGACTCGTACCACACTCAAGCAATAATGGTACTTGCCAATCTCAACGAACCTCTAATTACGACTTGGCCTGTCGTTACCGAAACTTGCTATCTACTCTTAACAACAATGGGCGATCGCGCCCAAGTAAGTTTTATCAATAACTTATTTTTAGGGGTCTTTACGGTTTTTGATTTGCAACCCCATCATGGTAAACGTATTTGTGAACTGATGGAAAAATATGCGAACTTACCAATGGATCTTGCCGATGCTTCGCTAGTGGTTTTAGCAGAACACTTGGGACATGGAAGAATTTTGTCGATAGATTTTAGAGATTTTAATGCTTACCGATGGAAAAATCAGCATCCTTTTGAAAATCTGATGCAGATGCAGGTTTAATCGTGCAGCTATGAGCAAAATTCCTATCCTCCAACCAAATAACTCATACACTTTCAGAAGCTATTTTGAGATGGCATTCGAGCCAGAAGATATACTGGCTGAATTTGGCTATTCTTTAAAACGTTCCTCTCTCAATCAACAAAAATCCAACATTGAATTAGACAGACTTGCAAATCTCAAATCTAGAATTGAGGAGAGTTTGCCATATATTAGTTTGACTAGTGAAGCAGCCCGCAGAGAGTTACTAATTGCCCCAATTTTATTGGATGTTGTTCATTACACCCGCGCCCAACTTAGAATAGAATATCCTCTGATAGTTACAGAACAGTTAAAAGGTTCGCTTGACTATTATCTCCATGCAGCCCATAAACTCTTAGTTGTGGAAGCTAAAAATGCTGATTTGGCAAGGGGCTTTACCCAACTTGCTGTAGAACTTATTGCTATTGATGCGTGGACTGATTCTCAAGAGGCAAATTTACAGGGGGCTGTTTCTACAGGGGATATTTGGCAATTTGGTTTATTGAATCGAGAAAGTAAACAAATAACTCAAGACCTCAATTTATATCGTGTTCCTGCTGACATAGAGGACTTGCTGCGTATTTTGGTGGCGATACTTGGTTGCTAATAAAGATGGCGACTTTGGAGGATGAAGGATGAAACACTATCATATTAATATTTTCTATAGCGAAGAAGATGAGGGCTATATTGCTGATATTCCTGATCTGAAATATTGTTCAGCATTTGGTTCAACTGAAGAAGAAGCGCTTCGTGAAGTCTTGCAAGCAAAGGTAGCATGGTTCGATGCTGCCAAAGTAGAGGGCAAACCAATTCCTGAACTGAGATATTGAACTACAATTTACCAGATAGCTTCATGATTAGCAGAGAGGCGATCGCACTTTTTTGTAGAGGTGGCGATCGCCTTTGATTAAGAAATATTAACCGCCATATTCAGATTATTTGATTGCAGCTAAATCACGGTTTAACTTTGTGTTAATCGTTTCTAACACCTTAGCTTCTTGTGGCGTAATTACTCCGTCTAGATCAGCAATTTTTTGACATTGCGCCAGTAGAGGTACGGCGAAATCACTATTAATTTGCTCAAGTAAAGTTTTTAAAGATGGTAGTGATTTTATATTAGCTGCGATCGCCTCGATTGACTCAGGACTAAGGTTAGCAATTTGTAATTCTAGCAAAATATCTTTCCAAGATTTATTTGGATTACCCGCTAAGACAATGTAAACTAAAATCTGATCCATAATCTTTTCTTGGGAGATAGCAGCTTCGATAAATTTTACACTCTCTAGTTGAGCATCTACTAATGTTGCTTCTAAAGTTAATGGATTCTGCTTTGCTTGATAAAACTGACAAGCAGCATAACCTAGTGCGTATATCATTACTGCATTTGAACTAGCACCAATGACGGCTCCCGCTACTGGCAGATTTCGGAGTAAACCCAAACCTGCTTTGATTGCTGTTTTTCCTCCTACCCCTAAACCAAAAATTGCTACTGCTTCTGCTCTGCGATCGGAATCGTTTAAATCCATTCCATAGGCAGCAGCAATTTGATAGACTAACTCCACTGATAATGCAGATGTAGCAGCCCAATCCACTACAAACATTGCAGCTGCTTGTCCTGGTACAACACTACTAGCAAACCCTGTTGTTCCTGCTAAAACGGCTTTTTCCAGCATAATATAATGAGCAATTTCTGCTGGCTGTTCATTTGGATGTTCTTTCTGTAACTTTCTGACAGAAGCCTCGACTTTAACTAAATCAACCTGTTCAATTAAAGGGTTTAACCAATCTTTATTTAGAGATTTTATTGCTACTTGCAATTGGGGATTATTGCCAACAATTGTTAGTGCCTGCCCTGCTATTTGTGTTCCTTGAAAAGCTGCGCCACCAATCGCACCGCCAATATCTACAGCCGCTCCTGCAACAGCTTGCCCTGCATGAACGGCAGCACCTCCAACTACTTCGGCTGTTTCTGCTACTGCTTCAAACAATGAATCCCAAAAAGATGATTTTTTTACAGTTAATTTATTATCTTTTTTCTTTTTAGTAATGGCAATTGAAGATTCCACATCAATCTGTGTTTTAGGTGTTAATACATCTGAATTTACTAATGCTTGTAATTCAATTTCTTGTTGCCAGTCGGGAAAATCTTCACCTGTTACTCTACCGTATATTTTGACACTCTTAAAAGATTGGATGCCTAAACTAATTAATCCATCACAAATAACCGGGACTACTAACTGTTGTGCTGGAACTTCAATTGATTCCAGCATTATCTGTAGACAATTTTGCTTGAAACTAGTTTTTGGCGTAATTATGGGTAAATTTAACCACTGACTTACCAGAGTGTTAATCGCGTTTGTATCGCCCTGCTTGGCAAGTTCTAGAATATTTAGCTGTATCATACTTAGTACTGGTGAGAATCTTATCGATAACTTAATTCAATTATTCCCACTCTTAAGCTCAAAAGTAACATTTAATACATTGAAGTTTTAACCATCAGCGATCCTATACCTACCCATCAGCACAATTAATATGGGGATCGCTTGCTGTATTCTTGACAATTTGTTACAAAAGTACAAAGAACTTCTAGAGACCCAAAACCACATGTTCGGCGGACTTACTGGTTTACAAGATCCTAAAGGCACAGATTGGGGAGAGCGAATGCTCAACACAGTCGCCAGCCAAACGATTCGCCATCTGTTTACCCAAAGCGAGTCAGTAGAAGTCTTTGTGCGCTGCTACCCCTCCAGCAAACTGTTGCAAGGCAGCATTGATAGTTTCAAAATGAGCGGTCGTGGCTTGGTGATTCGGAAAGATTTCGCGGTAGAGGAGATGTCTTTTGAAACCGATGCGGTGGCTATTGACTTTGGCTCAGTTTTAAGTGGCAAACTCAATCTCAAGCAACCCACTCAAGCGATCGCTCAAGTAATCTTATCAGAAGCAGGCATCAACCAAGCCTTTAGTGCGGAACTGGTGAAAAAACGCCTGCTTAACCTCACCGTACCATCCCTGACAGAATTATCTGGCGGAGAACCAGTCTCCTTTACGGAAGTTCAGGTACAGCTATTACCTGAAAATCGCTTACATCTTGTAGCAAAAGCAGATTTAAACAATGGCGAACTTGTACCCCTGAGCATGATTCTAACTATAGGCATAGAAAGACGGCGGCGAGTTTCTTTCAAAGATCCGAAAATTGAACTTGACCAAGTGCCAGAAGCGCAACGGGAAATTTCGCAAACCTTGAGCGTGGCGCTGGTAGAAATTTTAGATAATATGGTCGATTTGGATCGCTTTGACCTCGATGGAGTGAAAATGAGGCTCAACCGATTAGAAACTCAGGGTCAAAAAATTATTTTCAGTGGATATGCTGAAATTGAGCGTATTCCACATAGCGCTTGATATGATGCTTTTACGTAAAAACGCCAAGTAAAGTGAAGCTTTAAACAAATTAAATACCGCCTAGAATCATCTAGGCGGTACTTTAAATGTTTAGGTTTTGAAGCGAGTTAGGAGTTATTGATTATGGGTTGTAATTAATTTTTATTAATTATTCCTAACTCCTGTACAGACGCGATTAATCGCGTATCTATCTTCCCACGCCTACATATTGGAATCCAGCCCGGATCATTGCTTCGGGGTCGAGGAAGTTACGACCATCGATGATAACGGGGTGAGCCATCAATTTTGCCATCTTCACATAGTCGAGAGTGCTGAACTGTTGCCATTCGGTGACGAGTACTAAAGCATCGCAGCCATCAGCAAGTCTTTCAGCATCGGTTTCTACTAACACACCAGAAAGCCCATGACGCATACCTGTTTGGGAAATAATCGGGTCGTAGGCTTTGACTTTGGCTCCCAGTCGGTTTAGTTGCTCAATTAGAATGAGTGCTGGGGCGTCGCGTAAGTCGTCGGTATCTGGCTTAAAGGTTAGTCCGAGTAGTCCGACTGTTTTGCCTTTGAGAATTTTCAGAACTTTTTGGAGTTTCTCCAAAGCAATCAACCTCTGGCGCTCGTTGACACTGACAGCAGCTTTCATTAGCTGGGCTTCATAACCATAGTCATCAGCAGTGTGAATCAGAGCTGAGACATCTTTGGGAAAGCAGGAACCGCCCCAACCAATACCAGCTTGTAAAAACTTGTTACCAATGCGGGAATCTAGACCGATACCTTTGGCTACTTGGGTGACATCAGCACCAACGCGATCGCAAATATTAGCAACCTCGTTAATAAAACTTATCTTAGTGGCTAAAAAGGCATTAGCGGCGTATTTGATCATCTCCGCCGAACTCAAGTCTGTTGCCAGAATTGGCACAGGGGGTAAAGATTGATCCTCAGCGAACTTGCGTTGCACAATTGGGGCATATAGTTGTTGCATTAAGGCTACTGCCCTTTGACTATTGCCTCCTAGTACAATGCGATCGGGGTTGAAGGTGTCGTGAACTGCCGAACCTTCGCGCAAAAACTCTGGATTGCTGACTACATCAAACTCGGCTGCAACCTGAAGTAATCTCTCATCACTCGATACCCCACCTGCGGGTACCAATGTTTTCTGCTGTTCAGCGATACCATCTAGAACAAGCATCCGTACCCAGTCACCTGAGCCAATGGGTACTGTAGATTTATTCACGATGACTTTATAACCACCGTTGAGATTTTCCCCAATCCCACGGGCTACAGCTTCGACGTAACGAGTATCACTTTCACCCGTGGGTAAAGGTGGTGTTCCCACTGCAATAAATAGAATTTCCCCGTGAGCGACTCCGGCAGCGATATCAGTAGTAAAATGAATTTTCTCTGTTTCAATGGCAGAGTGCATAATTTCTGAGAGTCCCGGCTCAAAAATTGGGGACTGGCCAGACTTCATTAACTTAACTTTTTCTTCGTTGGTGTCTACGCAAATTACATCATGTCCAATATGAGCCAAGCAAGCACCTGTAACTAAACCAACGTAACCAGTACCAATCACGCAAACACGCATTTTTTAGCTCCTCGCTTTTTTTGGGTTAGTCTTCAAAAAGAAATTCTCAATTTAACACTTACACATTGGCAGTAAACTCAGCCACTAAGCATACTAGCTACCCATCGGGTGAGCCTGCATGAAAATTCAAAGCGACGCTAGGCGCACCTTAGGCGGTTAAATTATTGACATCGCTTTGCATGCGATCGCTAAAATCTTCTATTGTCAGTTTTAACCCCTCTTGCAGAGGAATGGTTGGTTCCCAATTTAACCAAGTTTTTGCCTTTGTAATATCAGGCTGGCGACGTCGAGGATCGTCCGAAGGTAGTGGCTCAAACTTAATCTGGGCATCCGGGTTGATCATGTTTTGCACAGCTTGTGCCAATTGTAAAATCGTGTATTCACTAGGATTACCCAGGTTTACTGGGCCAATGTAGTCCCCATTCATGAGGCGGATGAATCCTTCCACTAAATCGGAAACGTAGCAGAAACTCCGAGTTTGCGAACCATCACCGTATACAGTTAAAGGATTACCGCGCAAGGCTTGAACTATAAAGTTGCTCACCACCCGACCATCGTTTTCTAACATTCTCGGCCCGTAAGTGTTAAAGATCCGAGCAACTCGAATATCAACTTTATTCTGCCTGTAGTAATCAAATGCTAGAGTTTCAGCAATTCTTTTACCTTCGTCGTAGCATGAACGTATCCCAATGGGATTGACGCTACCCCTATACTCTTCAGGTTGCGGATGAACTTCTGGATCTCCGTATACTTCACTAGTTGAAGCCAAGAAAAACCTCGCTTTCACACGTTTAGCCAGTCCTAACATATTCAGCGTTCCCATCACGTTAGTTTTAACGGTTTTAACTGGGTTGTACTGGTAATGTACCGGAGAAGCCGGACAAGCTAAATGATAAATTTGATCCACTTCTAACCGAATTGGTTCGGTAATATCGTGGCGGATCAGTTCAAAGTACGGATGACCCAACCATTTAAGGACGTTGCGTTTATGACCAGTGTAAAAATTATCCAAGCATATTAATTCATGCCCATCGCTCATTAGTCGGTCGATAAGATGGGAACCAATAAACCCAGCACCGCCCGTCACCAAAATTCTCATAGTTTCCCAGTTACTTACAAATATTTTCAGTAGCTATTGCACTTACTTTTAGATTACCCAGCTTGGAGACAAAAATACAAAACGAAAAAAAAGAACAAGGCTCAATCAAAAAGTGCTGTTGAACTTACTTATTCTTCTACGGATATAATTTTGTGATATTTTTATCCTTTTTGCTTAAGAATTCAATTAGAAAAATACCAAATTTAGTCTCAAAGTTGTCAGTCTTCCAGATCAAGTTCATCAAATCTTCAATAAAATAGAGCCTTTTTATGGTTAGTACACGCGATGTGCGATTTATTGTACATACAAGTCATCGAATTACCCAAAAATCTTGAAAAACCTCACCCTGGTTCTGCTACGCAAAACCTGTCCCTCTCCGAACTCACGGAGAGGGAAAGATTTACCCTTGGGTAAAGCGAGGGTGAGGTTTTAATGCCCTGAGCCACTTGCCGAAGTGCGGGCTACGCCAACGCAATCCAAGTCCACTCAATCATACAGCAGATATAATGCTGCTAACCGTGTTCGACATAACTACATTTGTGGTTTGAGTGCGTTGCGGTTCTCCAAGCATGATAATGGAGCAGGTGAGTTGTCTGGCTAACTGGGTTGTGACATCGCTAATGGCTAACCCTCCAGGACTGGTACGATTACGTATAAAAGGTAAAACGACTAAATCATATAATCGTGCTGCCTGCAAAATTGCTTGGGCAACATTTTCATGAGCGATAATTTGAATTTCTGGGGTATTGCCCAAAGCTAATTTAGATACTAATAGGGAGAGATGCGATCGCCTCCAAGCAATTTTACTGGAACTAGTGCGGCGATCGCACACATTCAGTACAGTAATGTGGCTTTGATTTGCCTCTGCCAACATCTGGGCAAATTGTATCGGCTGTAATGTCGGTGCTGTTAAATTTTCTACTGGTACTAAGATGCGCTGAATTTTTTTCGGTGATTCTACTAGACGTGTCACTGCTACTGGACAATGGGATGCCCAAAGCACACCATCAATCACATTCCCAAATAAACGCGCTCGTAACCCAGTCCGTTTACCCCAACCCATAACAATTAAATTAGCCTTTTGTTCACGAGCAGCTCTGCTAATTCCTTGAGCAAAGGCATCATCAATTCGCAGCATTGGTTCTGCGGCCACCCCGAATATTTGACTGTGTGCCGTGGCTTTTGTTAATAACCACTCACTTCGTTGTAGAGACGCTTCTAACTGTGGTGCATCCATGTGAGCGGCAGCAGTTGCGATCGCCAGGGGTATAATTTTGCCTTTAGACTGACGCGCTAATAACGCCGCCATCTCAATCAAATACTGTTCCGTCTGAGGATTATACACAGGTACAACGATAGTAAAAGCACAGTCTGTTTCTGGTGCGTTTTGGTCAGATAGCGGTGGTGTTGGATCTTCGGCTGCTGAGGAATTCAAACCAACAGCGATTCGACTGGTGATCAACGGCCCCAAGGTTGATGTCACAAGCATTAAGATAATCACACTGTGTAATACTTCTAGTCGCAGCAACCCAGCCCGATATCCCACTAACGTTGCTGCTAAGGTTGTCGCAACTTGGGGAAGTGATAGCGACCACATCGTGAGCATTTCTTGCCAGTTATAGCGGTAAACTAATTTTGTCAACAAAGCTGCGATCAATTTACTGACAATCAAACCGACGATCATCAACAGCGTTAACTTCAGCGTCGCCAAGTTGTTCACAAAGGCGGGTAGATTGATCATTAAGCCAAGGTAAACAAAGAAAATGGGAATGAATAGCACACTGCCAATAAATACTACCTTTTCTTTGACTGGGCCTGCACCCACAGCTTCATTCACCGCCAAACCTGCTAAAAAAGCACCAACAATTTTTTCTACCCCCATCAATTGAGCGCCCACAGCCGCCAGAAACACAGAAAGCAACACAAACAAAAACTTGTTTCCTTCGTCGTCTCCAGACCGTTTGAAAAATTCTTTGCCTGCCCAATCAAAGCCTGTGACAACGGCAACAGAGTAAATAATTAACCAACCCGACAAGGTGAGTAGTTTCGCAAAGCTGAATGCTCCAGCATGATCGACGGCTAGACAAACGTCTAAGATCAGCACTGCACCAATATCTGTAAAAATCGTCGCGCCAATGGTGACGCTAACAGCTTCGTTGTTTATGACTCCCAAACGGCTGATTATCGGATATGCCAAAAGGGTATAGGAAGCGAATAAAGAGCCAATTAAGATTGATGTATTCCAGCCACAGTTTAAAATCAGCCCTACTAAGGTTGCGATCGCCAGGGGTACACTGAAAGTCAAGCTAGCAAACCCAAAGGCACGACTTTTTCTTTGGCGCAACTGTTGTAGATCAACTTCTAGCCCGGCGACAAACAGCAAGTAAATTAACCCAATGTCTGATAGCAGCTTAATCATCGGCGAGTCAGACTGAAATAGATTCCAGCCTGAGGGACCAAGTACTAGCCCTGAGAAAACCAAACCCACTAATGCTGGTAATCTTAGCCGCTCAAATATGATCGGTATAACTAAGATCACCACCAGCAAAATAGCAAAGGGAACAATTGGTTCTTTGCCAAGAACTTGGGAAGTTGGTTCCAGAACAAGAACTTGTGATATGAGTTCCATAGGTAGGAATTGAAGGGGCTATGGTAAAACTGCGATTACCGTTGGGGCCGATCTCTTGATCGATAAATGGAGAAGCCACCTGAGGAAAAATCAGAAATCTTAATTTACACTAACTAGGCAATTATCTCAGAATTAACTGCCTACGGATGGATTTGACTCAAAATGAACCGCAAGCGATCGTAGTCGTCTTTAAGTAGCACACTCAAGTTACGTCCAGCTTTAATTAGCCATTCTCGGTCAGCTTTGCGTAACTGGTATACATCTCGAATCACAGCTGCGGTCAAAGACTCTATTGGCGCATTGTTAATACAAAGCAGTGTCCGCAAAAAATCTAGTTCTTCAGTAAATTTAATGATCGCTTCTGGTTCGCAGCGATAAACAGCTTGATGAATTTGCGGGGGGCGGGGTGGTAGATATTGATATATTCTTTGGTTATAACCTCGATTCTGGGAAGACTGCTCAAATCCCACGATCGCAGCCCGGAATTCCGTTCTGAGCATCGCAAATATTTGCGGTTGTTCCTCGCGTAAATCTTGCAAAGACAACCCCAAGGCTCTCGCTCGGTGTACGGAATCTATGGGCATAGTTGTGGCATAATAGACTACAGCAAAAATTTGGTTGCCAGATTCTTCATCTACAGAACAAACCCAACTACCAAAGGGTGGCATCGAGGGAAAGCTCAAATCTTTTGGTTCCAAACACTGGGCTAAAAATTCAGTAGTAGTAGTCTCAATCACCTCCGCAATGTGGTTGGGATGGCGATCGCTAATGGCAAACTGTGGTAGGGGGAGGCGCATAACAGGGCTGAGTTAGGAGTTAAGAGTTATGAGTGATGAGTTGAGGAATCATAACTCCTAACTCCTAACTTCTCACTCCTAACTAATATTATTTGGCTTTTTTACGTCCAGCTATGGTTTCTACGACTGACAATTCGCTCAGGCGGAAGGTAACTAATTTATCCCAATTACCACCTTCAAATAATACGGCTACTTTGCCATCACTGACCCGTTGCACGAGTCCTTCGTAGCGATAATAGGTATCTGCGGCATTCTTGACGCGAACAGTTGCTCCAGGCATGATCATGTTTTTAGCCTCGCTTGTTTACTTTTAATGGTATCGCGGAAGTCGCCACTCTCAACCGTTAGCGCCGCGTGTCGCAGACAAGGTAGGGTAGGGATTATGAGCGGGTGATGTTCGCAGAGCGTCACGAACTGAGGATTGTATAATGACCAATGACGAATCAATAATAGTTCTGTCTTTGTCGAAAATTTGCTACTGATTCTACTATTCCCAAGGAAATGAAGTTAGTCAGCATCGCAGAACGCCCATAACTCATCCAAGGTAGGGGAATTCCCGCCACAGGCGCTAAACCAACAGTCATGCCAACGTTCACAATCACCTGAAACATGATCATGGAAAAAACGCCAATAGCCAACAATGAACCAAAGTTATCTTTGGCTGTTTGGGCAATATGCAGTAGACGTAAGCAAATCAAGCAGAAGACAAACAGCACTACCAAACAACCAAAAAAACCGAATTCTTCGCCCACTGCGGAGAAAATAAAGTCTGTATGCTGTTCCGGTACGAAATTAAGTTGCGTCATTGGCCCCTTGAACAGACCCCATCCCCAAATTTCACCAGCACCAATAGCAATACGAGATTGGATTAAGTGATACCCAGCACCGAGGGGATCGTGATCGGGGTCCATGAATACAGTTAACCGATTTTTTTGATAGTCTTTCAAAATATGGTTCCAGGCGAAGATTCCTAATTCTCCACCCAAGATATTCAGACTCCAGGCACTAATAGCGCCGAAACCAAATCGATGCCAGGGGAGAGTTCGCCAGCCCACAATCGCCATCCCAACTGACCAAATTAGCCCTAATGGACCAAAAGCTAAGGGCCCAAAAGATAATCCTTTAAATAAAACTATCGGCTCTGCTAAAGGCCAAGATATACTAAACAAAATGGCGGCAACCACCGGAGAAATCATTAGAATTAACCAGCCTGGGTTAGCATTTGCCCAATAAAGCATTCCTAAAACGATCGCACCAAATACCAGTGATGTTGCTAAATCTGGCTGCAAAAATACTAATCCCCAAGGTATAGCAGTAATTGCCAGAACACGGAAAACACCTTCGATGCTAGAAGCACTACGCCTGTGTAGCAAAGCTGCTAAGGTGATGATCATCCCGACTTTGGCAAATTCTGAGGGTTGCACATTAAAGCCAGCGATACTAATCCATCGTTGCGCCCCTTTAGCGCTAGTACCAGCAATCATCACAGCGATTAAGCTGAAGTTCGTCAGTGCGTATGTTACCCAGTGCCACCGCATCAAGATTTCGTAACGGGTGCGAGATAAAAATAGGGCTATGACTACGCCGATAGCCGCTACCATCCAGTGCCACCACCAGTCAGTTACTGGCTGCTTCAGTTCCGTACTGAGGATCATCATGCCGCCAAAGATGCTGATAGCTATCGGCAAACAAAATAGTAGCCAATCTACAGATTGCCAGGGCTTAACCCAAGACTTCCAGCCAATTTTGGGGAGAGATCGTTTTAACAACATTGTGCCAGTTTAGACTTAGCTTTGAGATTTGAAAATTAATTTATGTCAGGGCAGCAACTGATACTTTACCAGCAATGGTGAGAGCGATCGCTGTTAATGCTTTTGCCGAAGCCGAATCTGGTTCACCAACAACTATCGGCACACCACTGTCACCACCAACTCGCGTAGAAATCTCTAGCGGCACGCACCCCAAAAGTGGCACTCCTAATTCGGTGGCTGTTTTGGAGCCACCACCGGAACCAAAGATGTCATACTGCTTATCTGGTTGATCGGGGGGTATAAAATAGCTCATATTTTCCACGATTCCCAATACTGGGACATTCATCTGCTGGAACATCCGTAATCCCTTACGAGAATCTAACAAGGCTACAGTTTGCGGCGTAGTGACAATTACTGCCCCTGCCATCGAGACTGCTTGGGTTAAAGTTAACTGAGCATCTCCAGTTCCTGGTGGCATATCTACAATCAAATAGTCCAGTTCTCCCCATTCAACTTGATAGAGAAACTGGCGAATTACACCATTGAGCATAGGCCCCCGCCAAATTACTGGTTGATCTCGGTCAATCAAAAAGCCCATTGAAACTAATTTGACACCGTGATTAAAAGCAGGTTCCAAGATGTCACCTTTTTCAGTGGAACGCACAGTAATTTGAGCATCAGCTAGACCCAGCATGGTCGGGTCATTGGGTCCATAAATATCAGCATCTAGCAGGCCGACTTTCGCCCCAGTTTGAGCTAGAGCCACTGCTACATTCACCGCCACTGTACTTTTACCAACGCCACCTTTGCCACTGGAAACAGCAATGATATTTTTCACGCCAGAAATGCCAGTGCGTTGGCTTAGCCCGCCGGAGGCATCAGGTAAACTTTTTTGTTGCGGTGTTTCTGCCGTCACTTCTATGCTGACATCTGTAACGCCTGGGAGTTTTTTGACAGCTTTCTTACAGTCTTCAACGATAAATTCACGTAAAGGACAGGCAGGAGTGGTCAATACCAAAGTCAAACTAACCTTGCCAGCGTCAATTTTGACGTTGCGAATCATATTCAGTTCTACCAGACTTTTGCGGAGTTCTGGGTCTTCCACTGGTCGCAATACTTCTAAGACAGATTGAGAATCAAGGACATCGTACATAAAAATTCAAAATTCAAAATTGAAAATAAAGAAATACACTCGTGGCGAACATCTTAGCTATTAACTGGATGCTTTCTTAAGTAAGGTCAGGTTAGTGTTTTCACTGTTACTGCCGTAACAAAACTTAGTAAATTGCATTATCACCTAATAGAATCTTAACTTTATTTAGGGATTCTAAAAATCAAAACAACTATCATTAATAGATTTTTTCTTACCAGATACCGTTGGCAATGCCGTTTTTTCTACTGCCTCGACTAAAGACCGTGCTACGCGGTCGGCATAAGGACGGGATAAAGACCAAATCAGGGGCGATAACCAACCCCGTAGGGTTACAGAATAAGACAGACAAGTACCACAAACGGTTGACTCTACTTGATAAGTCACCCGTTCCTCGATTCCAGGAATCGCCAGTACTCGGATACTCAGCATCTCTCTAGGATTGACGCGTTCCACAAAAATCTGGATGGGAATCGGCGAAAAGCGTGTTACAGCCTGAAAAATTAATCCTGGTTTGGGTACTAATCCGTAGGGCACATTAGTACTCTTAAGTAGTGGATGCCAGGAAACATCTGTTAAGTCAGCGACTTTTTGCCACAGTTCATCTACAGAAGCAGAACTAATCTCTCGATAAGTCCGCACCAGAGAAGCGCAAAACCGACGACGTTTGCGGTGGATGAATTTGGATAACCAACCTTGCATTTTCCTAATCCTCCTCGCTAGACTCTTTCTGGTAACTCTGGTATGGTATGCAACTATGCTCAACCCCTAAATTAAAACTTTCTCAAAAATGCCCTAAACATAACAAGCCTCGATTCGGCAAAGATGCCAACAGCCAATATAGGAATATGGCAAAGAAGTTTTGAGCCGGACAGTCAAACCGTTGATATTTCAAGGTTACCACTAAAGTCTAGTGTTTATAGTGACATACTCCTACACTGATGCAAGCATACAGTGTAGGCTTCTCATCCAATCCAGCTATTGCTGTGCGTAGGCGATGAGCTTTGTTTTAAGTCCACGGAATGCCCTACCGCAGACTGTAAATTTCTTACCTTGTACCCTACAAATTTTACTGTCCTGGATGAGATGCTGGAGCCAGTGCGTTGGGCGGGTTCCCCGGCTTGTAGCAACTGGCGTGCTTATTCGCACTATAGGACAAACCCGGAGGTGATTTGTATTAATCAAGATGTGCCTACTTACTTCTATGCTGTGCAACGGAGTCGCTTGCCAATAATCGGAATGCTACTGGACAGAGGCTTATCAGACACCAATAGGGTGAAGTTAACCAAATCTATTCTATCAAAATATTTTGCTCGTTTCCTCCATGTTTTCCTCCCTCTCTACGAGACGCTACCGCGAACGCCTAACGGCATTGGTCGTAAAACTGTCGTCAACTCACTCGCAGTTCATCTCATCACCTCCCTTCGGGTAGGTGAGAGGCTTCTTGCTGGTCAAGCTAAAATATTCCCATTAAAAATTAAAAAAAAGCTCAGTCAATATATAAGCGTATACGCATTTGAGGGAAAATAACTCTAGTGATGCCCATCAATCGTATAAATGCTTAACCAGTAATAAAAAAGCGGGTTGGGCAAATAGAGCTTGATTGTTGGCGCGTGTTTCACCCAGATTTGAAGATAAGAAATTTGTGGCTTTCTGGAAATTGTAATTTAGGTTCGGGAATCTATGTTGACCAACTCGCAAACACCAACTGTAGCAGCATCATCCAAGTCTTTGCCAGGAATTGACGCTCAGACTAGAGTCCGCCAGTTTATGCAACAGTTGCAAGATGAAATTAGTCAAAGGCTGGAAAACCTGGATGGTGTGAGCAAGTTTATTGAAGACAGTTGGGAACGCCCAGAAGGGGGTGGAGGGCGATCGCGTATTCTCCGTGATGGTGCAATATTTGAACAAGCAGGTGTAGGTTTTTCCGAAGTTTGGGGAGAGCATTTGCCGCCCTCAATTTTAACCCAACGCCCGGAAGCAGCAGGGCATGGCTTTTATGCCACGGGTACTTCAATGGTATTACATCCTCAAAATCCTTACGTGCCGACAGTTCATCTAAATTATCGCTACTTTGAAGCGGGTCCAGTGTGGTGGTTTGGTGGCGGTATTGACTTGACACCTTATTACCCCTTTGCTGAAGATGCGGCACATTTACACAAAACATTAAAGCAGGCTTGTGACCAACACCATCCAGAGTATTACCCAGTGTTTAAGCGGTGGTGTGATGAATATTTCTACCTAAAGCATCGTGACGAGACGCGGGGTGTAGGTGGCCTGTTTTTTGATTACCAAGATGGTGAGGGTGGTTTATATCGCGGGCCAAATCCCAATGGGGAAGCGGCTATTTATAGCAACCAGGTGGGAACACCAGCAACCCGCAATTGGGAAGATTTGTTTGCCTTTGTGCAAGACTGTGGTCGGTCATTTTTACCAGCCTACGTACCAATTGTAGAACGGCGACATGGGATAGAATATGGCGATCGCCAACGGAATTTTCAACTCTACCGCCGGGGACGGTATGTAGAATTTAACTTGGTTTATGACCGAGGCACCATTTTTGGTCTACAAACCAACGGACGCACTGAATCAATTCTCATGTCCCTACCTCCCTTAGTGCGCTGGGAATACGGCTATCAGCCAGAACCCAATTCCCCCGAAGCCGAGTTATATGAAACCTTCCTCAAGCCCCAAGATTGGATAAATTGGACACCACCTCAATAGTGACTTGAAAATCGGGCATGGGGCATGAAGAAGAGACAAAGGAGACAAGGAAGAGGGGGGAGACAATGGAGAGACTTGTTCAATAATTCCCCCTTGTCCCCCTTGTCCCCACTCCCCACTCCCCATTAAAAATTGCTACTCAGCACTATTTTGGTTAGTTCAACTACTAAAGGTAAGCACTTAACAGAAAAAGGTGACAAATTTAGCTATAGCTTGTTAATCTCAAGTGACAGCATTAGAAAATTCTGTCACTAGTTAATCTGAAAAGGAATGCCACGGGGAGGGCTTTAGTGATTCATATAGACCAAAAAAGTTACACAACCCAAGACGGAAACACGGTTATTGTCTTGACGCCAGCAGGTCGTCTAGACATTACCACCGCTTGGCAATTTCGCCTGAAGTTACAGGAGTGTATTTCAAAACTCAGCCGCCATGTAGTTGTAAATCTGGCTCTGGTCAATTTTATTGATAGTTCGGGTCTTACGTCTTTGGTAGCTGGAATGCGTGATGCTGATAAAGTCAAGGGCAGTTTTCGCATCTCTAATGTACATCCAGAAGCCAAACTCGTGTTTGAAGTGACGATGATGGATACTGTTTTTGAAATCTTTGAAACGGAAGAGGAAGCTTTAGAAGGTGTACCTCGTAGCATCGCCAGCTAAGAAAGACGTGATTAATCGCGTCTGTACAGGAGTTAAGGGAGACGCGATTAATCGCGTCTGTACAGGAGTGAGGAGTTAATTCAAAACTCATGAGTCATCAGTTTATCTTATTGAATACTGGTTTCGCTTGGTGTAGCGATAAGGCCCCATAATCGCTCCCCAGGTTGCTTTTGAAGTTGCTGGATCAATTCCTTTGTCGTAGCTGTGAAATTCTGCCGTAGTTGCTTCAAATCCCAAGGAAACATAGACGCTATTACCAAGATAAGTAAAGCTGCAACGAGTTTCTGGTAGTGGGGTAGCGGTAAACTTATAGCGATCGCACGCTTGTGTTTCCTGGGTAACTGTTAGGATGCAACCTGGTAGTAAATCTAATTGTTCGGGTGTCAGTGTGTTGAGTAGGGCAGGGTTATGGCCTGCGCCTCTTAATGCACCTGGATCTTGAGGCATATAGTATTGTACTTCCACAGTTGCGTCAGAGTTGCTCCCCTGACGCAACCGGATAATTCGCTGGCGATAAGGTTGATCTAGATTAATAACGTTAGCCTGTTCAGCAAACAGGGTAATGCTATCTTCTGTAAACAGATTAACTGGTCTTTGCCACAGGCGGAGGTGGACATACCAAGCTGGTTCTGCGATCGCTTGTTCTCGATTATCAAATTCACCAGCTAGGTACTCACCTAAAGCAATTAACTGTGGCGAGAAGTTCATAAGTGCAATAAACGAATCATTAAGGATGAGAATTTTTGGCTAGTTTTTTAGGGGAAAAGGTCTTATCCTCTCTGGCTAGCAGCTGATAAAGTACTTCTGATTTGTCTTATATTGTAAATGAAACCGTCGCCAGCTAAAAGCTCAACTTGGCAAACTAGCCTTTAAGCGTGAAAATAAAGATACGTCGCCCTTAACATTCTGTTTTTCTTTGTGAATAACGTCCGTACTGTCTCTGATACAAAGCGAACTTTCTACAATCTTCACACCCGTCCGATCAACACTATTTATCGTCGGGTAGTAGAAGAATTGATGGTGGAAATGCATCTGCTATCAGTAAATATCGATTTTAGCTACAATCCGATTTATGCCTTGGGTGTCGTCACTACCTTTGACCGCTTCATGGAAGGCTATCAACCAGAACGAGATCAAGAATCAATTTTTAATGCCCTATGTCGGGCTATAGAAAACGATCCGCAACGCTATCGACAGGATGCCGAAAGATTGCAAACTGTAGCTAAAGGTTTGCCAGTTAAAGATTTAATTGCGTGGCTAGGTCAAACTACTCACTTAGATCGAGATGCTGACTTGCAAGGATACCTGCAAGCGATCGCCAACAATCCTAACTTTAAATACAACCGTTTGTTTGCAATTGGTGTATTTTCGTTATTGGAACTGTCAGATCCCGAATTAGTTAAAGATGAAAAACAACTCACTGAGGCGCTGAAAGCGATCGCTGCTGGCTTGCACCTCTCTGAAGACAAACTCAACAAGGATTTAGAGCTATACCGTTCTAACCTAGATAAGATGGCGCAAGCGCTGGTAGTGATGGCAGATATGCTCTCAGCCGATCGCAAAAAACGCGAGCAACGTAAACAACAATCAACTACCCCAGTTGCTCCCCCAAGTTCCAACGAATAGTTAGGAGATGAAAGTGATGAGTTAGGAGTTCTGAGTGAGGAATTGTTAATAGACATCTCCAGAAATTAAATATGCGTTACCCAGAACCCTTGTAGAGACGTAGCAGTGCTACGTCTCTACATTCTTTTTCACTCCTATGTCTAATAACTCCTAACTCTTGTACAGACGCGATTAATCGCGTCTCTACTCCTAACTTTATACGCCTAATAATCTGTAGATTAAGCTGTTAATTATAGTCAGCGTAAATGCTCCGATAACAGCACTCCAAATCCCGTAACGTAAGTAAAAGCCGTCTACTAACCAAGCAGCAATACTAAAACAAACCACGGCAATCATAAATGTGAAAATACTGGATAGTAAGTCCAATGTGAGTAAATTTGGTACTGCAAAAACGAGGCTTAAAATCGGTCTGACTATTGCTGTCACAATACCAAGCACTGCAGCCGAAAGGAAAGCTTTACCTGGAGTGTCAATTTCAACTCCCAGAGGTAATTTGCTAATTATCAGCAGGCTGATAGCTGTTACTACCCAAACAATTAAAAGCGTCACAATATTCATGCCACAACCCCTGAAACGTGAATGGCAATTGGTGATAAATTACTTTAGTTTATCGCTGGAAAAATCTTTAAAGCTCAACCAATTATCTATAAATTAGCAGGAAATTTTTCTCTAACCGAATTTTATTTTAGATATCTTTAGGTTTGGGAAAGAGCTTGAAGGGAAGTGGGGAGATTTTAATTCTCCCCTGCTCCCGATCTCATTTTTTAAGAGTAGGTTGGGTTTGTTTGGGTGCTACAGGGGCTTGGGATGCTGGTGGGTTAGAAATACCAGGACTGATGCCTTGCCCAGTTGGAGGTTGACCAGTTACCGTGGGGAAGGGTACGGAATTAGGTGCTAAGGGAAAATTAGGGGTAAGATTCCCTTCGGGATTAATACCTGGAAGTGTTGATGCACCAGGATTGATTGGAAATGACGGAATAGCAGGCTGGTTAAGTAAGTCTGTGGGTGGTTGAGATGACCCAGGAATAATTCCCAAAGAAACGCGATCGCCCCCGACTTGCCGGAGCAAATCTAATGTCTCAATCACATCATTGTAAGTTGCTGTCCGGGAAGCATTCAGTACCACAATGGCACTGGGATTTTGTTGGAGATACTGTTTTAACCTCTCTCGCAAATCCTCCCGTTTTACAGGCTGTTTTTCTATGTAAGTATTGCCAACGGCATCGATAGTTACAATCAGACTTCCACTTTGTGAGGTTATCCCAGATACTGAACTGGGGCTGGCTTTGGGCAAATCAACATTTATTGCCTGTTGCCGCGTAAATTGCAAAGCTGCTAACAAAAAAAACGTCAGGATACAAAAAACAACATCAATTAAAGGGATGATTTGAACTTGGACTTCTTCAATTGGAGTATGTAGATTAACTTTCATTGTCTCACTCTAACACCTGGTTTGAGGGTTGAATTCTTAACTATTAATTAGGTGTATTCGGGGGTTCAGGAGTTTCAGAAAACTTAGTCTTTCCTGGCTTGCGGGGTGGAGTGAAATTTTCTGGCACAATTGCTGATGTTCTATTACTAAAATCAGGCGGAGACTGGCGGTAGAGCAATTCCATCTCATTCCCTGCCTTCCGAAAAACTTTGACTTGGTTAACTACAAAACTTTGAAATAGGCGGTAAAATGCCAAACTAATGATGGCAACTATTAACCCAGTTGCCGTAGCAATCAGTGATTCACCAATACCAGTAGTCACCCCAGCCGTAGATTCAGTTCCTAAATCGCCAATCCGAATTGATCGCAAAGCGCGGATTAAACCCAAAACCGTGCCCAACAATCCCAGGAGTGGCGCTAGGGCAATCACGGCTTCTAAAAGTTTTTCGCCCCGCCGCATTCCAGCCAATTCATCTTCTGCTGTAGCCTCCAGTGCTAGTCGAAAGGTTTCTGCATCAGTTTTAGCAAAGCGTAGAGGGGCGTAGAGAAAACGCCCCACAGGCTGATGGCTTGCCCTGCTAGCAATGTCCGCAGCTACTTCCCAATTATCTTGGGCAGCATTGAGGATGCGAACAACTATTTGCTTTTCCTGAGTCAACATTCGCAACCAGAACCACAAACGCTCGAAAATCACACTCAAAGACAGAATCGAGAGAACCAGCAAAGGCCACATCGCTGGTCCGCCCTTATAAAATAAATCTAAAATATCCACTGTTTAAGTTTCCTCCCTCCATGACTAGAGCAAATATGCTGAAGCATTTTAATTTTAGAGATTAATCCAAAATGAGGGACTTCTAAAATATAAATTTCTCGAAAATCTAAAAAGACAGTGTAAGCATGGCGTATTTGACTTAGACTGCTGTAGAAACTTGCTGCTGGGTAGGCAATTGAATGACAAACTCACTTCCTTCACCAAGAGTAGAAAAACATTCCAATTTACCACCATGTTTTTCGGTGATAATTTGATAGCTGATTGCCATGCCCATACCTGTTCCTTTGCCTACAGGTTTGGTGGTGAAGAAAAGATTGAAGATGCGGTTTTTCACCTCTTCTGGCATTCCCCCGGCATTATCCGCGATGCCTTCTCTTCTCTACGAGAGGCTGCGCCAACGAGACGCTTCGCGAACGGCGAGCTTCGCCAACGCAATTTCCACCGACTGCGAATTGCTCATTGAGGTGCGGATGCTAATCTGGCTGGGATTTGCTTCGATCTCCTGATAGGTGCGATTGGCGTTTATTTCGTCTAAAGCATCGATCGCATTTGCTAGAACTTATACGTGAAAATCCTTGACCAGATGGGTTTACCAGCTTTTACAGGTTCGGTGTACCAAGTTTGGTTGAAGTTGTTCCAATCAGAAATAAGATTAACGTGAGTGCGATCGCCTTGGTCATCTGTGGCGTAGTTGTAGGAATTTTTCGGAGGCTTGGCACTCCAATCATCAATCGTCACAGTTTTGCCATCGTAGCGGGCGCCTCCTATGCCTTCACCTGTGGTCAGCCTGATGCCGATGTAGGTTAGGTCATAAGCCTGCATTTGTTTTAAGAAATACTTTCCCACAGTTTTGCGATGCCTAACGCGCACATCTAATAACCCCATCTGAATGACATCAGCATTAATTTGATTCATTTTATGGGCAATAGATAAATAAGAATTTAAATGTTGATCTACTATATTGCTAGTTCGATCCATCAACTGTTCTGCCAAGTCGTTGACGGCTTTCTGTCCATTTTTAAATGACAAATAACCTACTAAACCCACCGCTCCAAATTATTTGTAATACAAAGGGAATAATCAGAACCATCTGTAGGGGGATTTTAGATATGCCAAAGTCATGCTTCTTCATCGGTAGGTTTCATCCTGCGTTAGTGCTTCGCCTTTTGAAAAGCAAATAAATTTACACTAAAGAGGCGAAACTTTAGACTTATATAACTAGGATTCCCTTCTAAAATACATAATCAACATTATTTGTTGTCAGGCAATTACTAGACTCTTGTGCAGAATCACAGAGTAGGTATTTAGTGACAGATTACGAGTAGCGTCTTCCAGACTAACTAGGGCGGTTATTCCCACCGGAAGTTTTTAGGATTATTTGTCAAAATTAAAGATAACTGGAGGTTCAAAATATGAAATTTTCAATCCAATCACTTTACACTTGGTATCGCAATGTCCTTCGTAACCCCAAGTACCGTTGGTGGGTAATTTTAGGAACATTGGTCTATTTGGTCAGCCCAATTGATGTTCTCCCAGATTTTATACCCGTTGTGGGACAGATTGATGATGTTTTCCTTTTGACCCTGCTAGTTAGTGAGGTGTCTGGGCTAGTAATTGAGGGCTGGAAAGCTCGTAAGGGTGATGTGAGTGGTGATGTGGGTACTGAAGCAGCTGATACTACTGAGCCTTCTACTTCCACTGCAAGCACTATTGATGTTGATGCTGTTTCTGTTAAGTAGATTTTAAACGCATAGGCGCTTCGCCTTCCCGTAGGGTAGGAACGCGGAGGGAAACGCAAAGGAACGCGGAGGGGGAGTTAGAGGTTGTTGGCTACGCGTTTGATACCTTCTTTGAGGTGGAGAACGTTAAAGTTGAGAAGAAGACCTAGTTTGCAGTTTGCGAGTTTGAGATAGGTTAAGAGTTGAACGGAGTGAATCGGGTGGAAGAATTCTACAGATTTAATCTCTACAATTACTTGGTTTTCGACTATCAAATCTAATCGATAAACACATTCCAATTGCACATCTTGGTAAACCAAAGGCAATGGAATTTGCTTACCAACATTGAATCTGGCTTCCTTCAACTCGTAATCCAAGCACACCTCATAAGCCGACTCCAACAAACCAGGCCCCAAAGCAGTATGCACCCTCATCGCACAACCAATAATCACCCCACTCAACTCATTCTCTCTCATCCTCTGCGTTCCTCTGCGTTTCCCTTTGCGCCCCTCTGCGTTAAAAATCTTTCACAAATTCCGTCAAGAACCGGAAAGCCTTCAAAATATAACTAGCGCAATCTCTAGGAGAAGTGTTGTAAAACGATCGCCACGCACTCCCCTTATCCTCATCATAGCGATCGCCTCTATCGGGATGGTGTTCTAACCATGCTAATCGCACCGCATGTCCAATCAACACATCCAACACAATATATTCTTCAATTTGCAACTTAGGATTATTGGCAGCGATCGCAGCTAATTCTCTTAATGCTTCAATATTAACTTGGCGATATTCTGGTGCTTCGATTTTATTCAGCAAATGCTCAACTAACAGAGCAAAATTTCTTTCGCCAGCTGTCATTTCCGACAACATTATCTCACTATCTAAACGATTGCGGCGCTCTAGTTTATCGCCAATTACTAGACCCTTGCAATGTTGCATTAATAGCCAAACTTGCTTAAAAAATTCTTTTGGTACGCGCCCCGTCGCACCCTCGGCTTGACGAAACCGCGGCCAACCGTCTGGCGGGACTTCTATTCCTTCTCCTATTACTGGTAACACCACCCAAGCAATATCACTTTCTTTTTGCTTGACATGCAGTGATTCTTGCTGGCGCAACAGGTTACTCATGCCAGTATATCGAGTTAATACCTGACGCAAGCGCATTTTCACTTCAAAGGGCGAAAGTTGCATTAAGCGATCGTATGCTTCATCTTGAGTAACATCCAATTCCTGCGCTAGTTCGCTAGTTATCAATAGGATGAGATACCCGACTCTCAGCGTTAGTAGTCCCTGGAATAATTCCGGTTCCGAGTGAATTAAGATACCAAGATAGATTAAAATCTCTTGGGTAAGGACGCGATCGCGGATATCCTCACGACAAAAATGATTAATTTTATCGGCAATTTCATCGTGGGGCATGGGGACGGTAATCAAGGATGCCTCACTGTAAGCTTTACCTACAGCAATTTGCTTACCTCGCACCAAAATACTCGTCACTGCATCTGATAGGCTGATATCAACCATTTGCCGTAACCCCGCAGCCCGACGCACTACTGCCCAAATGCCTAAATCTCCAGCTTTGGTATAAACTTCATCTAGTAAATCAGCTACGGTGACAGGATATCCTGGGCCACCATACCCCGTATCAAATTCCATTCCCTGCAAGCGAGTTAAAGTTTGCAATAACTCAATTTGCTCGTAGATATTCTCTGATGCACGTAAACAAGAAAGTAATAATTCCAAGTTGGTTTCATACTCCATCTGAAATTCTTGAGTATTTCTTAAGCGCCAGTTTTTCTCAGGATGATAAGCTAGGTAATAGCAACGTAGCCCAGCATTTTTCACTGGCGATCGCAAAAATTCTGCATTTGGCAGAAAATCAATTCTTTGGATTCCAGCTGTCAGCATTAGCTGATTTAGCCGCCCTAATTTCACCCGCACACCGTTACAAACACCATCTTTCAGTTCTTGCATTAGTTCTAATAATGCTTCCGAACCGATTTCTAACATGGTATGCGTCAACATTAAAGTCAAAGTAGGACGCCCTAAATCGTTCCAATATTTTTGAATGTAAGCTAGTTCGCTTCTAATTTGATCCAGGAGAAAATGGTAATCAAGGGTTAAGTAAAACTGTTGAGAATCTGAAAATGCAGGCAAAAATACAATTGTTTCGCCGCGAATCCGAAAGATTCTAGATGTTGTTAAACTCCGCAGCCGCCGCACTGGACGCCCAGTTAAACCAAGTTTATCGTTACGTCCAATTTGGGTATAAATAGCGGAAAATTCTCCAGCTTTTCTCACCTGAATCGGTTCTACTTGGGTAGGCGTTTGTGCTTCAATTCCGTGAACTTCTAGTTTCGTCTGTAAATCTTCATCTTCTGCTAATAAAGCGATTTGTACCAATGCCTCGCGCTGTTTTCCCACACACAAATGTCTCCCCAAAGGGTCGATATCACCAACCGCGACTAACCCTTCACTCAACATTTCACTAAGAAAATATAAACTTTGCGCCCACACCAAAGGAATATTTTCATTGGGCAAACGTGGTTGCGTTTGGGGTGCTAACTTTTCTGCTTCTATGTTTTCGGCTGGAACATAATAAAGTTCTGGCAATAAACGCAAACCATTTTGTTCTATAAGTAATGCTTCTAAAAGCTCTTGGTATTTTTTAACTTGTTCTTGTTCGCCGCGAAATAATCCATCTAGAACTAAATAAGTGAAAAATAACGGCCATTCGCATTCAATATGCTCAAATTGCTTGAGTTCCCACGGTTCGTAGTGTAAGCGCTGATGATCTTCTAAAACGGTTTGGTGTCCATCACGCAGAAAGCGTTTGCAGCCGTATTTACCTGCGAGTTTGTTGATAATATCGTTTAAAGTGCGATCGCGTAACTGCAAATCTTCCACTGCAAAGGCAGGATAACTAATAATACTCAACAGCGCTGCATCAATTTCTTTGGAACCAGATTCCCTCGGTAATAAGGATTCTAAAGTAATCCGAGCGCGGGCGATTTCATCTGGTAGCACATGAATCACCGATGCTTGACTACCACGCACACCAAACAAATCCAGTCCGTTGATAGCTTCTAAAGCAGCTTTTGCCATACCTACGGAACTGGCGTTTAACTCAGCACTACCACGATTAATTTTATTACCGCGTTCCCAAATGCCGTAATCTGGGGTACGGTAAGCTCGTCCAATATAGTAAACTAAGTTTTGGACGAAATTCACTTCATCAATCGTATAAATTATTTGCAATCCGCCAGCCGTCATTTGCCCCAACATCAGTAAAAATATAGATGTGGCATCAAGTTGCAAATGTCCCCATTCGTCATCACCCACAACAATGTCGCCCGTCGCGGTATTATATTTGGCGTGCAGTCCATCTAGTAGCGACTGAGTATGTTTAAATGTCTCTACTTTATGAGCCTGTCGCATCATTGCAAACAACAACCCGCGCATCAGTTTGATGACACTGTGTTCTAGTTCATAAGTGCGTCCCTCATCGTCGTCAATCTTGCGGTATGCAAGTCCTAAACCCCAAACTGCCAAAATGCTGTAAACGTTGTCTCGCACCCAGGCATCAGTATAATCGCCGTGGGCTGTAATCGCTGTACTCGCAGGTAGTAAACCAGTAATCGGATTTTGCCGAGTCAGAATAATTGTCTTGATTTGCTGGTAGTAATAGTCCAGACGAGTTAGCAATTCAGTAGATGTTTTCATGATTTGGTTCAGAACTACTTGCAAAATTCGACCCTGTGACTGTGAAGTGAATTACCTAAACCAAGTCAGAACAACTTCTGTAATGGTTGATGGGACAACAGCTAAGGGTGGTGTGAGTTTATTATTATCTCGTTTTAATAGGTTTCTGGGTACTTAATTTTAGGGAACCCGAACTAAAATACGATATTTGTTCAAATTTTCATCAAGTTGACTAGACCTCTTGCAAAAGTCCCCTCCTCGCTTGCGGGGAGGGGAGACAAAGCGTAGCTTTGGCGGGGTGGGGTTCTTATTTCTGATTTATGCAAGAAGTCTACTCTCTTCAAACTTATACCTGTCATCTTTTCCAGACTTGATCAACCAAGGTTAACGTGAGTTCTATTGCGATTCAACCTTGCCTTGCGCCAACTCTTTCGCTTTTGCCTGGGAATCAAACTTTAATTTATTATCCCACTGCTGTGCTTTGCCAAACTTTTCCACAGCGCCCTTAATATCATGATTTCGCGCTAACTTCTCACCTTGGATGACTAACGTTGTCGCCCCTTGCGCCTTACGGGATGGAGTTTGGCATGATTGCAACTCTTCTAATACTTCTGGATGGCCAATGAAGTAATTATTTAGCAACTTGCAACCACTGAGCAATAAATTATCGAAATCCAAATCCCATAAAATTATTGTCTTGTCATCACTTGCAGAAGCTAACTGTTGTCCATTGGGGCTGTAGGCGACGCTATTGACCTCTTTGCTATGACCTTCTAAAGTATTCACCTCGATCGCACGATTTTCTTTCTTCTCGTTGGGCTTTAAATAAACCGCTTGCTGTAAAGTTGCTACAGTTTGCATTCGGGTATCGCTTCTGTGCTGTGCCCAAAGTGTATGCTTGAGTTTGCTAACTGCTTTTAAGGCTGCTATTAAAGCATCTGGATATTTTTCAGAGACAGCAAAGGCTTCTGAAGAATTATTGATGGCGCTAATTTGATTAACATTTGCCTCTACTGCCCACTGGAATGTTGCGGCTGCTAAAACAGCAAATCCTAAACCTGCGGTTTTAGAACCAAAAAGGGCGCGTTTGAGAAAGCTATTCAGTTTTGCTTCACTCAGTTTTCTTTCTTTTCGTTCTTTTTCCAGTTCCGCCATTACCTGCTTTAACTTCGGTTCCTGTTGCTGGCGAATAAAGGCGGCGATGTAGTCATGTACCAGTTGATAACGGTCAGCCGGGTTCTCTGGTAGCAAAACTACTAAGCCAGATTGGACAACAATTTCTAACACTAAATCTAATTTACTGATTTCAGAAGCTTGTTCCGCCCTAGCTTCTGATCCCCCCGCCTGCGGCGACCCCCTTAAAAAGGGGGTTAAAGAAACTAAGCCCCCCTTTTTAAGGGGGGTTGGGGGGATCTCCGACAAGTACGGGATCAAATCGCGTTCCAACTCAGCGCGAGTTTTTAACGGGCGAGTTCCTTTGTCATCCGTCAGCAAATACAGTAATATGTCTGCTGCTTGGTGATTTTCTTCACCGCAATCATTAACAACTTCATTCAAATAACGCTTAACCAATTCGTCTTTAGTACCACGTTGCCGATATTCTGCCAGAGTTGTAATATTCTCCGTTTGCAGTTGCGCCCCCACAACCTGCAACTCAATGGGACGAACTTCACCCAATTCTCCGGCTAAATCTTGCACCAGTTGTTCAACTAAAACATCCTCTAAGTGAAAACTAGTATTTTCAGTTAAACGCTGAATAATTGACTTCGCATCAGCAGGTGAGAAATTCCCCAACTTGTAAAGCACATTATTACTGAGAATGTCATTGCCAATAATCTTCAGGCTGGGCAAATCATTGCACTCCAGCAAGTAATGGATGTAATCTACCCGCAGCGATAAGATAACTTTTACCGATAGAACATTCAGACACTTTCCCAGAAACTCAAAGAATTGCTTCCGTTGTGCAGGTTCGGTGTAAACAAAGAAAAATTCCTCAAATTGATCAAAAATTAACACCGTCCGCAGGTTACATTGTTCGTTTTCGCGTAGTTGAGTAATTAAGGACTTTGTAGAGACGCGATTCATCGCGTCTGCACTAGGAAATGAAGAAGACGCGGGGAGTAAGGAGTGGGGATTTTGAGTATCAGAGGTGGATGCATCCGGTTCAAAGGTGGATGAACGGAGTTCCGAGGTGGATGCATCCGGTTCAAAGGTGGATGAACGGAGTTCCGAGGTGGATGCATCCGGTTCAAAGGTGGATGAACGGAGTTCCGAGGTGGATGC
>NZ_JBALCE010000064.1:0-12299 GCF_036919815.1 Nostoc sp. | reverse complement strand
GCATCGCCCTTGGCGTCTCCCCTTGGGAGAAGAGAGAGATTTGGGTCTTGGGAACCAGGACTCCTGCCCTTGGAGGGAATGTCAGACCAAAGAAACTACGGAGTTTTGAGGCTATTCCCGATGAATTGGGAAGCTCAGACTTCAGCCGTAGGCAAGTCTGAGTAGTTCACGAAACTTTCCCATTCGCCACTCTGCCTTGATCTCAATAGCCAAACCTAATTTGGGAATACTCAATTTAGTAGGCGTGAGGATAGAACCGTGGTAGAAGAAGGTGCATATTGGCTAGCTTGGGCGCAAATTTCTGGGATTGGCCCGGTATTACTGCGACGGCTGCAACAGCATTTTGGGACGCTGGCAAGTGCTTGGAACGCTACCAAGGTACAGTTAGGAGAGGTGGAGGGTTTTGGTTTTCAGACACTAGAAAAAGTAGTACAACAGCGATCGCGCCTACACCCTGAACAACTATTTACCAAGCACCAGCAAGAAAATCCCCATTTCTGGACACCAGCAGATGCCGATTATCCCCGCTTACTGCTGGAAACTCCGAGTCCACCGCCGATTTTATACTATCGCGGTGAAGTCGAACTCCAAGAAAATCTCGGACAAAAACCGATGGTTGGGATTGTCGGAACCCGCCAACCCTCAGAATATGGTATCCGTTGGACTCGCCAAATTAGTACAGCTTTGGCTAAAAATGGCTTTACAGTTGTTTCTGGGATGGCAGAGGGAATTGACACAGAAAGCCACATCGCCGCCATGAAAGCTGGTGGACGCACGATCGCAGTTTTGGGGACTGGTGTAGATGTCATTTATCCACATAAAAATCGGGATTTGTACAAGCAAATTTTGACGGCTGGGTTAGTTGTGAGTGAGTACCCGACAAAAACCCCACCCGATCGCACTCACTTTCCCCGTCGCAACCGAATTATTGCAGGCTTAAGCCGCGCCATCCTGGTAATGGAAGCGCCGTTAAAATCTGGTGCTTTAATTACTGCTACCTATGCGAATGAATTTGGTAGAGATGTCTATGCCTTACCTGGAAGACTAGACGATCATCCATCCCAAGGGTGCTTAAAGTTACTCAATCAAGGAGCTTCTTTCATCCTCAAAGAACTAGACGAACTGTTAACCATGCTAGGAGCAATACCACAAATTGATGGAGTCGAGGCTTCCACAGCACCAGAACAGTTAATGCCAACTTTATCGCCAGAATTGCAAACAGTAATGAATGCGTTTTCTTGTGATGCTTTACCCTTCGATTTGATTGTCCAACAAACCGGCATGGCTGCTGGCTTAGTTTCCGGTGCTTTGTTACAGTTGGAACTTATGGATTTAGTTTCGCAACTGCCAGGGATGCGGTATCAAAAAAGTTAAGAGCATCGTCTAATTGACAATTAAAAAATTCTTTAATAATAAGAATTCAGGAGTCAGAATTCAGAACTCAGAATAGTTAAAGAATCCGACAAAGATTTAATGAATGAATATTCAAATCATACTAAGGATCGTGGATTAAATAAAATGCAAAACTTCATCCTGTCTCTAGCTTCCCTCTCCTTTATAAGGAGAGGGATTGAGGGTGAGGTAAGCCAGGAACATAAATTGTATGTTAATTAATTTCTGCAAATGTCTAATGCAAAAATGCAAAATTCAAAAATCCCAACTTATCTTGGGGGGTAATATTGCGGATTCATAACTGGAGATTGATAACCGTTTGCGGGTACAGTACCTCCCATGCTGTTGGGTGCAGGATTCACAACAGGGGGCTGATAACCATTTGCGGGTACAGTGCCTGTCGTACCGTTGGGTGCAGGATTCACAACAGGGGGCTGATAACCATTTGCGGGGATAGTGCTTGGTGTAACAGCATTTTGGCTAAATTCTTGGTAGGCAGCACGAGAAATTGAGCTAATCAGTTTTTCGGCGCGGGGGTCGTTATTAGGGCGTTGTACCATTACAGCTGCTATGTAGCGCTTGCCAGTTGGAACAACAATTAAACCTGTATCTGCCAACATTGTGCCAATATCGCCCGTTTTATGGTATACTCTTGCGCCTGTTCCCAAACCCGATGGTAGCAAAGTGTCTCTTTGGGTGCGACGCAAAATATCGAGCATCAGATCGCGTGATGGCATACTCACTAAATTTCCCTGACTCACAATCGCCATCAAATTCCCCAATTCCTTCGGACTAGTGGTGTTTGTCCCTTGCAAATCTGGGAGTTGATTACGAATTGTTGTATTTGTCAATCCCCAAGTGCGGAAACGTTGGTTTAAAGCATCCATTCCTCCCAATCGCGCAATCAACATATTTGTCGCTGTGTTGTCGCTGATTGTAATCATTTTAGTGGCGACTTCCAGAGCGGCGTATTGGGTTCCGGCGGGTTTGTATTGCAGAGTTCCCGAACCGCCAGCTATGATATCCTGTTGCATGGTCAGCATTTCATCCAGGTGAATTTTCCCGGCATCCACATCCTGGAAAAAGGCAATTAGAACCGGCAGTTTAATTGTGCTAGCCGCCGGAAAACTCGCGGAGCCATTGACATCTACATAATTACCAGTATCTAAATCTACTAAGAAAACTCCGGGTGTAAGATTTGGGTTGGTGTCCGCCAAATTTTGCACGGCATTTTTCAAAGGGATAATTTCCTGGGATAGGTAGAGGCTGGAAACTGCGCCTGGGGGAGTTTGGGTAGGCTGTGGCTGCGATCGCACCACATTACTATTAGATTGGGGCGCAGAAGTTGTAATGATCCGATTAGCCGGGTCTAATACTGATAACACCGTGCCCACAATTGCACCCATCCCAACACCCACAATCAATAACCGCACAATATACAATATGGTTTTGGCCATTGGCTTTAACCGCGTCTTCCGCGATGCTCGCCGGCCGCTTTTTGGCTTTTCCATCCGTACTGATTTGACCATCACAGCACCTGGTCGGAAGGGAGGAATTTTTCCTTTGACACTAGGTATTGGTTTTACTGCCGATGGCATGACTAAGCCTGATTTTACCCTACGTGTAGCACCAGGGATTGTCTGAGGACTGATTTGATTTTTTGGACGTGTTAGCGCCGCTTGTCGTCCATTAGCACCTTGCTGCTGGCTGTTAGCTTTAACTTTCTTCTGTGCCACTTTTTGAACTTTTTGTGGCTGCTGGCGGCGATTTAAGGGTTGACGCCGCGAGAAAGCTTTTAGTTCGTCACTTGATTCTGACACCGTTACTCCTTGTGACCCACTTGGCTTTTTTCTTGCAGACTCCTGACCCAAAACTTGATCTTTTAGCAAAATTAATACTCAAATTCGACTTTGCCACTCGGTAGCATTTTTGTGTATTAGTTTAAGCCATATTAATCATTTTAGGGGAATGATTGCGTACATATTAAAGGAATAATTACAAGTTTTCACCATCCCTCTGGTTTTTAAGCGCCCATTCTACCTGCTGCAAAATCCCTCGCAGCATCGCTACTTCCCCTGTTTTCAGGTGAGCGCGATTATACATCTGGCGAAATTTTTCCATGCGACTAGCTGCGGTATGCTGATATACATAACCAATTTTCAGTAATAGTGATTCTAATTGCTGATAGTATCCTTCGAGAACATCTAAGGGTGCAAGTTCAGTTTGGGGTAAGGTCTGAGTTTGAGGCTGTTCTGTACATTGTGACAATTCATAACAGCAGATTGCCACAGCAGTAGCCAAATTTAGGATTAGATAATCTTGACTTGTGGGAATGCAAACAAACCTCTGTGCATAATTTAATTCTTCATTGCTTAATCCCCGGTCTTCTCTGCCAAAAATTAGTGCTGTGGGTTTTTCTGGTTCCTCCAGTAACCAGGGTAGTGCAGTGCGGGGGTTTTCTAAGGGTGTTTGCAAACTCCGAAAGCGACCAGTAGTAGCGATCGCTCTGACACATCCATGCAATGCTTCTGGTAAGGTTGCCACTAATACCGCAGATTCTAAAATATCCTGACCATGAACAGCCATCATCAAAGCTTCCGATGATAGCGGATCGCATTGGGGATTTACTAATACTAAATTATATAGCCCGAAATTTTTCATGACTCTGGCGATCGCGCCGATATTTATCGGACCAGCTGGTTCTACCAACACAATTCTTAATCCAGCCAAGCCCATTTTTTGCCTCCTGCGATCGCACCAGATAATACTTACAGGCTAATTCTTAGCATTGTGATTCTGCTGAAGAGTTTCCTTGAAATCATTTTAGCTGTGTAAGTGAATGCGTGCGTCAGGTCTGAACAATTCAGCGCAATCTGTGCCGTTCAGCTAGTCGTTCGTCGCTATTTATTTGTAGCAATCTAATTTTTGTACGTCCTGGAGGCGTTAATCCCATCAGATCTAGTTCTAAAAAGGTAAAGTGTTCAGCCCATTTTTGGGTGCGTGGGTTGAAGAGAAAACTAAAAGCCCCTGTTTCTGGATCAAACGATCCTAAGTCAGTGCCTTTATGACGATTACATCGCCAGCAGGTGAGGGCTAAATTATCAGCATCAGTTGCACCGCCGTGCTTTTGGGCAATAACATGATCGATTTCATGGGGAAAAAAAGCAACTCCTGCGGGTAACTGGCAATATTCACATCTATAGTTTGCCCGTTCTTCTACCAGTCGGCGAAGAGCAACCGGAATATAGGTTACACTCACGGTCAACTGGTCAAATAAGATAAGTTACCTGCTTTAATCATCACAACTAAGTGTTCAATACGTTCATACTCATCTAGTTCTTTCAACTCCGTGGGTGTGAGTTCACCTGCGTTACTGCGTGCTAGCAAGATACGCAACCGTTCTTGCATTTCGAGAGTGGGTTTAAATTCAGCAATTTGTTCAGGAGTGGGGTTGCTGGCCAGAAAATTGAGGATATATCGGTAAATTTGTGCTGGTACAGCTGGTTGTTGGAGGCTCAGAGCAAGTAATTCAGGTAAGCGTAGACACGTTCGCGGAGCGTCTCGTAGAGAAGTGGCTTGCCACAAGGCATCGCCTACTTGTGCTAGTTGTTGAGATAGTTCTTCTGATACTTCCAGGGTGATTTTCGGCATGGTGCGCTTTCCTGAAGTCTGATCTTCTCCCCATTGTAAACGTGGCAGTATTAAAAGCTTCTTGAATATTCATTTTTTAATTTTTAATAAAGGCAAAACTTTCTGTTTTAACAATTCAATTAAAGCTGGTTCCATATACTCATAATCATCTGGGATATCTAAACAGATAATTCTTTTATCTTTCAGCAAGTACTGAAAGTTTTTCGATAGTTTGTTTTTATGGGATTTTTCCATTACAAAGATAATATCAGCCCAGATAATAGCCTCTGTTGATAATGGTACTTCGGCATAGCGATCTAAGCCTGCCGAGTCTGTTTCAAGTCCTTCATATTCAGAAAACACAGCCTCGGCGGTGGGACTTCGCAATTTATTCTGGCTACAGATAAATAAGAGCTTTTTCATTAGACACCCCAATAGCATAGCACGACCCTATATAAACGTTCTGTGAGATGAGATTGGTCTACAGAGAAGTCTTCAAATTATTCAACGATTGCAAAAGACGAGCGATCGCACCACAGACAACCCTAAAACTACGCCAAGTAGAAGCGATCGCTTACAATACACTCAGATAAGTTTGCTCAGAATTCATCGGCAAAACCCGCAACTTCCGGTTTTTAAGGTCTGGTTCTAACCCTAAAACTTCCATTGGCGTTACACGTAAAAGGGCATAGGGTACTTCTGTGAGTTCCAGACAATCAAAGGTTCCTTGGCGTTCTCCAATACTAAGTTCAACATCTCGGAAAATCCGCCCCTGCTGCACTCAAGCCGTAGTCTCTACCTGGGCTTCTCCACCTTGGACTAAACCTAGTTGACTAATAATGCTAGCAGGTAAACACAGCAAAGTTGCGATCGTATCAACTAAAACATTATCCAGAATATAAGAGCGAACTTCCTCTGGAGAAATAAAGCCTCGCTGTGCCAAAACTTGATCAATTCGATTCGTGACAGTGAGGGTAACTATTACTTGCCCCATTTGCTTACCTTGAAAATTTGGCAGTACCAGCTTACCCATTTCAGCAAACTCCTAGTTAGGATTTAAAATTTATTCTAGTTGAGCTATAAAACGAGGAAATAGTTTTACATAAAAAGACGTGTTAACCAATTGGTATATCTTCTAGCGATATCTGTATTTGGGCGTAAAGCTTGCTTAGTAATCGCTTGCCCCATAGGGCGACCAGGTTCATCTTGCCAAGCAAGATATGTGTGAATAACTGCTTTACTAATATCTAATGGTTTAAAAGTTGTTACTTTATTCACTTGTGCTTCAGCAATACATTCTCTCGCAAATGCTAAAGCTGTTGGTTCTGCTAGTTCGGCACAGAAATCTTCTAACTTACCAGAATTTTGATTATTTGGCATCAGCCAAAATCCAAGTTTAGGTTTATCTGGAAGACTCTCAACTATTGTTCCATAAATATCAGGGATATCTGGTAATTTATAGCTATAGTGACTTAGTTTACTTTTGATATTTGCCCATCTGCCTTCGATAGAAGTATCAGCATCAAGCATTACTCCTATCACTTGAGGATATTCAGGACGTACAATCAAAGCATTCAAACGTTTTAAAACTTTTGTATCTCCACCACACTCATATATTCCAAAAGTTTCAGGAACTTGGTGAGCAGCACACAAAGCCATTACGACATGGCAATCATCTATCCCTTCAACAAGTAATATTTTATCTGAATCTTTCTTACAGATATCACTCATATTATTCAGCGTATTTCTACGTCCGTTTCAAGAGAATCCGTAAGCGTCTCGCAAGTGTATTCTGTTACCTTAATCAGATTATCTTTAGCTTCAAGTCTGAAGAAAGCACCAAGTGAAGGATACTTATTCCATGCGCTGTCAAAACCATTTACACAATCTCGACTATGTGTTGTTGCAAATACTTGAACATTCAACCTTTCTGATAAATTAAAAACTATATCCCAAACTTTAGGCTGTACTGTCCAATGCAATCCATTTTCAAATTCATCAATTAAAAGGATGCCATTTCGAGCATTTACGAGAGCTATAATTATATGTAATAAACGAGTCATTCCATCACCCATACTTTTTAGAGTTAATGGCTCATCTATACCTTCAATTTTTACTAATGGAATACGATTATCGCCTCCCTGAATACGATTATTGCCTCCGCGTCCTTTGCTAATATCCTCTACAAAAGCAATTCCAGATACTTTAGGTTCAATAAGTTTAAGGGCAGAAATAACCTCTGATTCCAAATTAGTTAAACTTGTCAAATCCCAAAGAGCGGCTAATTTCCGATTAGGCATATTTTCTGTCGAAACAAATTGCCATGTGTATTTAAATTCAGCATCTCTAGATGTGAACCTCGTATTTCTAAAATCACGATTTAATCCAAAGAGTCTCCGAACTCTTTCACTTTCTTCTGCTACGAGAACAACTTCAATATCTGATAAATCCTCATGAAACTGCTTATCAGTGATGCGGATTCTTTTTATAATCCCTTCATCATCAGATTTAATCTGATATGCAGCAACACTAATATAAATCTTTGCGTTTGAGGAAACTTCTCCCAGAATGATGCCTTCTTTTCCTATGTCGGGTAATTTATGACCAAAAAAGAGATGGCGTATGGGATTACCAAGAAAAGTTTGGGTATGTGGTTGTGCCTCACTAAACCAAGATTCTTGTCTCGAATCTACAAGCTCAAGGAGACTCATAGGTGAGGCGTTGCTGGCATAAAGTTCTACTGCTTCGAGAAATGTACTTTTACCAGCATTATTCCTGCCCACAATGAGGTTAACATTACCTAATCTTTTAACCTCAAGATGATCAAAAAGTCTGAAATTATGTATTTGGAAGGACTCTAGCATATAGGCTCGACCTCATCCTTTTTGATTAACTTACAAGATACTGCAATATACAGCATCCTCAATCAAGAACGCTGATTACTGGTGAACAAACTGGAAAAGAAATGCTTTTTCCTTGATAAAAGCAAGGGATTTGCTCTTTCAGTAACAATACTCAAATGATTCTTCTGCCAAACGAATGCACTACTAGCATAAAACAAAGACGCAAAAACGCCTCTGCGCCTCTGCGTCTCTGCATGAGATATGGGACTACCTACACCATCTCAGACGAAGGCTGCATCATCTGCTGCGGCTGCGGCTGGAACATGAACAACGAATACACCACATCTCGGCGAATGTTAACCATCATATCCAAGAAGAGTTCGTAACCCTCGCTCTTATACTCAATTAGCGGGTCTTTTTGCCCATAACCGCGTAATCCCACCGATTCGCGCAAAGCATCCATTTGTTGCAGGTGTTCCCGCCACAGTGTATCAATGCGTTGCAAGATAAAAAAGCGTTCAGCTTGGCGCATCAGTCCGGGTTGAACTTGGTCAATCTGCGCTTCTTTGAGGTCGTAAGCAATTCGCACCTGTTCGTGGAGAAAGGCTTTAATCTCACTAACAGACATATCCTCTAATTGATTTGGCTGCAAGTCCGCTAGCAAATAGACGAATTCTTTGACTTTCTCAACCAACTTTTCTAACTCCCACTCTTCTGAGGGTAAGTCTATGTTGATGTAGTAATCAACGATGTCATCCATCGTTTTTTCAGCGTACTTGATTACCTGTTCTTTCAAATCTTGACCTTCTAGCACTCGGCGGCGTTCGGCATAAATAGCACGACGTTGATTATTCATCACCTCGTCATACTCAAATACCTGCTTCCGAATGTCGTAGTAGTAGGTTTCAACTTTTTTCTGTGCGCCTTCCAAACTACGGGTAAGCATCCCAGATTCAATGGGCATATCTTCTTCCACTTGGAAGGCATTCATTAACCCAGCAACCCGCTCACCACCAAAAATCCGCAGTAGGTTATCCTCTAAACTGAGGAAGAATCTCGTTGTTCCAGGGTCGCCTTGCCTTCCTGCACGTCCGCGCAACTGGTTGTCAATCCGCCGCGATTCATGGCGTTCTGTACCAATTACGTGCAAACCGCCGATTTCCACTACCTCATTATGTTCGCGGGTAGTAAATTGTTCGTATTCCTGCTTAATGCGGTTGTAAGCTGACCGCAATTTCAGAATCACAGGATCGTCGATAGGAGCTTTTTCTGCGGCGATCGCTACTTTGTCTTCTGCTTCCAATTCCGGTAAACTGCGATCGCCATATTCACGCACCGCAATTTCAACAGCTTCTTTAAGTAGTTTTTCTGTTTCTTTTGTCAACTGCGTGGGGAAAATTTCTGGTGAAGCCCGCCAACTTTTGACTTTTTTACCCGGAGCAAAACCTTGACCACTGCCATGTCCTGTAGGCAATCCGGCTGCTCTTTGCACGCCAAAGCTGTCTTCATCTTCTGGCATGACGATTCGGGGCATGAAGTATTCCCGCAGCTTCAGACGCGCCATATATTCGGAGTTACCACCGAGGATAATGTCTGTACCTCTACCTGCCATGTTAGTAGCAATGGTAACAGCACCTTTGCGTCCGGCTTGGGCGACGATTTCCGCTTCACGTTCCACGTTTTCCGGTCGAGCGTTAAGTAATTCGTGGGGAATCTCTAATTGTTTCAGCAGTCGGCTGAGAAGTTCGGATTTTTCTACACTAGTGGTTCCTACTAATACAGGTCTGCCTAGTTCGTGCATTTCGGCACATTCTTTAGCGATCGCCCCCCACTTGCCCGGTTCTGTCTTAAAGACCATATCAGACAAGTCTTCGCGTCTTCTGGCTTGATTAGTGGGAATTACCGCGACTTCCAGTTTGTAAATTTTTTCAAATTCTGGTTCTTCCGTTTTTGCTGTTCCGGTCATTCCACCGAGTTTTGGATACAGCAAAAACATATTTTGATAAGTAATTGTCGCTAGAGTTTGAGTTTCTGGCTGAATTTCTTCGTGTTCTTTGGCTTCAATAGCTTGGTGTAGTCCATCACTCCAACGCCGTCCGGGTAGCACCCGACCGGTAAATTCATCCACAATTACCACTTCCCCATTGCGGACGATGTAATTTACGTCCTTGAGAAAAAGTTCTTTGGCTTTAATCGCATTGAAAACGAAGTGCGCCCAAGGATCTTCCGGGTCAAATAAATCTGTGACTCCCAAAAGATTTTCCGATTCAGCAAAGCCTTCATCTGTCAATAGCACGTTACGAGCTTTTTCATCCACATCGTAATGCTCGTCTTTTTTGAGTGTGAATGCAATTTCAGCAGCTTGCAGATACTTTTCTGTCGGTCTTTCCACCTGCCCAGAAATAATCAGTGGTGTCCGCGCTTCATCAATTAAAATCGAGTCTACCTCGTCAATCACACAATAATTGAACGGGCGTTGCACCACATCTGCCATTGATGTCGCCATGTTATCGCGCAGGTAGTCAAACCCGATCTCACTGTTGGTGACATAGGTAATATCGCAGTCGTAATTTTTCTGGCGTTCGCTGGGAGTCATGCTTGCCTGAATTAACCCCACACTCAGCCCCAAGAATCGATGCACCTGTCCCATCCATTCCGCATCCCGACGAGCCAGGTAATCGTTCACGGTGATGACGTGTACACCTTTACCAGTGAGGGCATTCAGATAACTCGGCAAGGTGGCGACCAGTGTTTTACCCTCACCGGTTTTCATTTCGGCAATTTGCCCTATATGCAAAATGATCCCGCCAAGGAGTTGGACATCAAAGTGCCGCAAGCCTAAAACTCGTCGTCCTGCTTCCCGGACAACGGCGTAAGCTTCTGGCAATAGGTCATCCAGAGTTTCACCTTTGGCAACCCGTTGTTTAAATTCGGCGGTTTTACCTTTTAACTCATCATCGGAAAGAACCTTAATGTCTTCCTCTAAAAGGTTAATTTCAGTAACAGAAGGTTGGTATTTTTTAAGCTTACGAGCGTTGGGGTCGCCCAACAAAAGTTTTAGCATGGCAGATTATAGAACTGAATCAAGGGGGATGGGAATTAAAGGTTCGGCATTGATTATAAACATTTAACCCAGCCCAACCGGTTCGGTCGTGGATGGGTGTGAAATGAAAATTAACTCAAAAACAGGAGAAAAACGAGCCAATCACTTTTTTAAATGATTGGTTTTAACTCTTATCTTATATTTACTCCTTCTTCATAGTATCATTTTGCCCCCAGATGAGGCCAGAGAAGGAGTGGGAGAATAGAGTGAGGAGTTATGAGTTAAGAGTTATGAGTTAAGAATTATGAATTTTTTTCAACTCGTTCCCAGTCTCAGACTGAGAATGCTGCTCATTGGGGCTGCCGCCTCGCTTACTCGCGCCAAAGCCGCAATAAGCAGCATTTCCAAAACTCCTCCCTCTTCACTTCCACTCTGCTGTCAGGCGGCGGAAATTGTAGTCACTAACACTGGGATGACAGCTGACACAGCTGCCAATCTGGATGGGACGTGGTAACTTAACTCCTGGATGCAAAGCTTTGAAATAACGCGAGTTGTTGACGCGATAGGGTGTTTCTTCGTCGTCTAGCTGGACACGGGAGAAAGTCGAAAGATATTTCCACACTAAGATGCGCTGCGGATCGACTAAAGGCTTTAGTTGTGCGCCGTAGTGCTGGGAGTCTTGCAGAAGATTTTTCCAAGTTTGGGTGGGCAAAACGGCTGGTGGTAAGCCGATGTGGCATGTGGAGCAGTTTTCTAAATACAGTTCTTGCCCTAGTTGGTACTGTGCAGGCACTACGTCAACAGTGCCAATTTCGGCGGAGGGAGTAGCACTTTGGGCGTTAGTTGCTAAGGCTAGAAGCCAGCCCATAGCTAGGCTCCACGTTATAATTACCAGAAGTAAACCGAAAAATTGGCGTTTGAATTCATATTCGGCGCTTTGCTGTAGCGATCGCCAAATGCGATCGCGGGTTTTGCGCTTAACAAAAATTGACATTCCTCACATTCCCAGATATTTAGAAGTGGCGCTTATGCTAATCATAAATGTCTATTCAGCGCACTACTAACCATGCAAGGAAAAATATTATAGCAGTTTTAACCTGACTCACTAGAAAAATCAGTTAAAATATCTCGGATTTCATTTAGATCAATATCTTCTCGGTCAGACTTGGAATAAATTGTTAGTAGCAAAATACTTGTAGGTGACTCAACTTGATTTCTCCAAGCCGCACACTCGTGACTTCTAGTCATGAGTTAGGCGATCATAATTTCCATAGTTAGGTTAGCAGATGCTTGCTCCCATGATAAACTTATTTCTAGGATATAGCGAAAATTAAAATGCAAAAAGCGTTTAAAGTTACACTCATTCCTAATCACAACCAGTCAGTCTTAAT
>NZ_JBALCE010000063.1:0-28289 GCF_036919815.1 Nostoc sp. | reverse complement strand
TTCCGAGTTCAAAGGCTCAACTTCCGAGTTCAAAGGCTCAACTTCCGAGTTCAAAGGCTCAACTTCCGAGTTCAAAGGCTCAACTTCCGAGTTCAGAGGTGCAACTTCCGAGTTCAGAGCTAGTACTGAATAGGACTTACGCACGAGTTACGGAATAGGCTACCGCAGAGGCGCAGAGGACACGGAGAAATCAGAGTTTGAGAGATATTTTGCGTAAGTCCTACTAAATACAAGACTCACCTTGACAGTGCTATTCCTAATTGTACAGACGCGATTAATCGCGTCTCTCCAAACTCGCCACTCATAAATTCCAATTGCGGCGGAAATGGAAGAAGTCTTCTAAAAACTCTTGCAAGGCAATGTTGCTATTTAACTTTTGCTTACTCCACTCTCTGGCAGTTTGTTCCAGAATTTCTGAGAAACTGGGATAGACGGGAGATAAATTTGCTAAATCTTTGACTTTAATTTTTTGTGACATTGCCAAGGCAATCAAATTAATTAATTCTCCAGCTTCTGCCCCTAATATCGAAGCTCCCAAAATTTCCCCGTTGCCTAACACAATTAATTTACACATCCCACTGGTTTCGTCTCGAAGTTGGGCTGCTGCCACTGTTTTAAAATACTGTCGCAAAACTAAAACTTCATCTCGACGAAATAGGCGTTTTGCCTGCGCTTCTGTTAAACCCACTTGCGCCAGCATCGGCACAGAAAACATCGCCCAAGGAATAGAACAATAATTTACTCGTAACCTGGGGAAAAAGAGTGCATTGTTCAGGGCAATTTTTGCTTCATAATTAGCGATATTGGCAAAGTCGTAACCACCAATTACATCACCACAAGCATAAATCCGGTGGTTAGTGGTTTGCAGTTTATCATTCACCACTAAACTACGCCGGTGCCATTTCACACCTACTGCTGCCAAATTTAGGGATTCAAAATTTGGCTGTTGTCCAGTCGCCACTAAAATTTCATCAGTTTCAATGGCCTTATCTCCTGCTTGAATCCACTTTTTATCCCCAATTAGCCTCACCTGAGTTACTGGGTTTTTTGTGAGGACGCGCACACCTTCGACTTCCAATTGCGCCTGAAGTAATATGGCTATCTCAGCGTCAAGATGAGGTAGAACATAGGGATGCTTGACTACCACCGTCACATTGCAACCAAACCGCGCTAAAGTTTGAGCGATTTCAATGCTTTGGGGAATTCCGCCGAGAATTACCCAATTTTTGGCTAATGTCACTCCCTGTAAGGATTGCCAAATATTAGATAGAGTTAGATAGCCAGTGGCTTGCAATCCTTCAATCTCCGGCATTTCTGGACGCGAACCACTCGCCAGCAAATAGGTACGGGCGCGTAGTAGGCGATTGTTAACGGCAAAAGCTAATTGGGGTGAAGATTGAAATTGACCATTGCCAACGATAACATCGACTCCGCGCGCGGCTAGGATGGCTAAAGAATGCTGTTCTTTAAGATTTGAGGCGACGCATTCAGCATACAACATCGCTTCTTGCCATGCCATAGATATTTGGCATTCTTCGGAGGTTTCAGTGTGTGTGGCATGAATACCACAACTAGCGGCATCATTCAACTTCTGCGCCAGTTTACCAATTTCGGTAAGAGCATGGTGATGAGTAAACCCATAGTCTACTTTGGGTTCCACCAGGGCAACTGTAGCACGTAGTTGCGTTGCAGCAAGGGCAGCGTAGTATCCAGCAAGACTGCCGCCAATAATTACAACATCGTAGTCAATTGTCATTTGTCATTTGTCATTTGTCATTTGTCATTGGGCATTGGGCATGGGGCATTGGGCATGGGGCATGGGGGAGAATGAAAAATTACCTCATCTCCCTCATCTCCCCTACTCCCCACTCCCATTCGGCTACGCTCACGGCAAGCCCACTCCCCACTCCCCACTCAGCACTGAGTTTAACGCTGTTAGTAAGCGTTGGTTATCGGAGTGGGAACGTACAGCAACCCGGAAAAAGCGATCGCCTAGTTCTTGAAAGCTCAGGCAATCGCGGATTAAAATCTGGTGATGCTTGAGTAATTGTTGCTGTAACTGCGAAGTAGACTTTTGGGACTCAACCAGTAAAAAGTTAGCAGCACTTGCTTGGGGTTGCAATCCGGGGATTTTAGCCAAACCCTGAAAGAGTTGGTTTCGTGCAGGTGGTAGCCATGCCCAGGTTTGCTGCTGAAACTCTGTATCTTGGAGTGCCGCAATTGCTGCCGCCGCCGCTAGTGTGTTTACAGGCCAAGGGTCACGCCATAGCTGCCATTTAGCTAGGCAGTCAGGGTGTGCGATCGCATATCCTAATCGCAGTCCTGGGAGACTGTAAAATTTGGTTAGCGATCGCAATATTACTAAATTCGCATATTCCTGTACCACCGGAATCAGGCTTTGTTCCTCATTGGGCGGCACAAAATCCATAAATGCTTCATCCACCACAACCAAAGCAAATTGCTCCAGGTAGGGCAAAATAGACTCCCGCGAAAATAGCTTTCCAGTTGGGTTGTGAGGATTATTCAGCAATAGTCCTTTGTCCTTTGTCCTTTGTCCTTTGTCAATAACCAATACTTCGGCTTCGCTCAGTACAAGTGACCTAGGCGCTTCTCTACGAGACGCTACGCGAACGCCTTCCCGCAGGGTATGACCAGTGACTAATGACAAAGGACACTCCAGCACTTTCGCGTTGTACGCCGCCAAGGTTCGGTAGTAGTCGCCAAAGGCTGGAGTGATTAAAGTTGTCGCGGCTAATTGAGCTAATTCTCTGCCGATTAAAGTAAGTAATTCTGCGGAGCCGTTACCCGGCAGAATCCACTCAGACGGCAGTTTATGGAAGTGACTGAGAGCTAGTCTCAGTTCACTATAATTTGGGTCTGGATAGTGCTTAAGATTACCAATTTGGGACTGGATAGCAGCGATCGCGCTATTTGGAGGCCCCAACGGGCTAATGCTAGCAGAAAAATCCAGAATAGCATCAGGGGGACAACCAGCCAGTGCTGCTGCCCAGGCTAAATTTCCCCCGTGTGCAGGTTGCCGCATTAAAGAAGGGTTCCCGAAGACAGAACCTATGCTTTTGGGGGTGCTACCTTTTCTCTAAACAGTTTTCCTGCCGAGAAAGCAGGAACCCTGGTCGCGGGGATTTCCATCTTTTCATTTGTTTTCGGGTTGCGACCTTCGCGGGCTTTACGTTCCCGTGATTCAAACGAGCCAAATCCTACCAACGTTACCTTATCACTAGAGGAAACCGCTTCAATAATCGTTTCCAAAGCGGCAGTTAAGACTTGATCCGCTTGTTTCTTGGTAACACCAGCTTTTTCAGCTACGGCATCAACTAATTCACCTTTGTTCATATCAAACTCCTGAAGGTTTACTTTAGATTGTTTACGGATGCAAATTAATACATCTGTACTGAAAAATCGGTTCGCGGAAATACAAAAATCATCCTTTAGGAGTACTTTTACTCAAAACGGCTGTACATCCCATCAGCTCGACTTTTCAATGAATCATTCTAAGGTGTTGTAGCCTGATGTGGATAGATGAAACCATTAATTTATATAGATTTCAGGTTTTTTTTTAATTTTAGGGTGTTGTTTCACTAAAAACCACCCCAAAAATAGGAAAAAATACCCAGTAAATACTGCGATTGCAAGGGCAATAGGGGAGTCGAGAGGTGGAAGATCGTTAGTATTTGTTAGGATTAATTACCGATGTTGAAGAGTTATTGCTGAGATTAACCAATTGTTGTCAGGAACCTCAGCCTTAAGGCATGAGGCTTGTAAGAGCAATCAAACAAGTCGTTCTGACCAGACCACTCCGTAAAACGAGTAGCCGTTATTTGAGTCACGATACCGGAGAATGCGTAGCTAGTTTTCCGCTCTATCGCTTGTGATTAAACAGTTCCAAGGTCACTGGAACAGTGTTGCAAGCCTAACAAGCTTTTATAACAGGTCAAAGCTAACTTTACCCCGCAAGGGAGGCTCAATTGAGCAAAACATTACGCGTACAGGATTGTGAGATTTGAATCGGTAATTGTCCCGTTGAAAGTACATTACAAAAGTACACCGAATTAAACAATCCAAAGGCGGTAATGGAAATATAAAGCCGTGCTAGAAGCACGGGGTTTCCAACCCATTTTTCTGATGAAAATGATTTTATGGTTTGCGATCAGAAATATTCTGTTGCACCCAAGCCCGAAAAGCACGGGTAGTAGCAATTTCCCCATTCTTTTTAGCTTCTGCGATAAACCGGGGAATCTCCTTCACGGACACAGGCGCAAAAGTAGGGCTAGTTTGGACTTCTAAGTATTGCCCTCCTGCAAGTGTGTAAACTCGCAAGACACTGCCGTTATAACGCCAAAATTCCGGGACTGCGATCGCAGCATAAAGCCTCAGCTTGTCTATTGCAGACCTGGAATATTCCACCTCTAGCACCAGGTCTGGGGGTGGGTCGATCGCTAGATCAATATTTTCTTGCTCTCGAACTAGGGCTTCATTTTGGATGTAGTAGCTACTATCTGGCTCTGCTCCCTTCTGTAAATCATCTCGCGTTAAAGTTAATGAACCAGCGCGTTTAATTTCCCAACCCAACTCTTGGCACAATACACCAACAAAAGCTTCAATTACACGGTTTGAGTTCTCGTGTGGCATTTGTGGGGTGATAATTTCTATCGTTCCATTGTCATAAGCAAATCGGGAATTACGCTCTGAACCCATTTCAGCCAGCATGGTTTTAAAAGTTTGCCAGCTGATGTTTTGGAGTAAAACTCTATTTTCTGCGGATGTTTTTATCGCTACCATATTTCAGTTCTCCGCAACAAATTTTTTCGAGTACTGTACCCCTTAATATTACTGTTAAGGCTGAACGTAAGAAAGCGATATGATCGAAACGACTACTAGGGGTGATAGATTATGACTCAAGCCATACCAAAACTAGTAACCTTTGAAGATTTTGCAGCGTGGCGACCCGAAGGTGGAAGATATGAATTACATGATGGAGTGATTGTTGAGATGGCACAACCAGTAGGAGACCATGAGGATATTGTCGGGTTTTTGGTTGAAAAAATTGCTATTGAGTACGTCCGTAATGGTCTACCTTATATAATCCCCAAAACTGCGCTCATTAAACCTTCAACCTCAGAATCTGGCTACTCCCCAGATGTGCTATTACTCAATCGTCCTAATTTAGTGAATGAGCCGCTATGGAAAAAAGAATCAACTGTAAGCCTTGCAGCATCAATTCCCTTAGTAGTTGAGGTAGTTAGTACCAACTGGGATGATGACTATTACACAAAACAGGGTAAGTATGAGGGTATTGGAATTCCTGAATATTGGGTTGTAGATTATCTCGGTCTAGGCGCTAAAAAATTCACTGGCAACCCCAAACAGCCTACTATATCTATTTATCAATTAATCGATAGTGAATACCAAGTTACTCAATTTAGAGGCAAGAATCGCATCATATCGCCTACTTTCCCAGAATTGAATTTAACAGCCGAACAGATTTTTCAAGCTGGAGGTCTACCAACGTAGCCACAATCCTACTTGCTGTTTTATACTACTAAAAAATGTCAGTCAAAGAGGCGTAAATATGAAAATTAAAGAACAACTTATCAAGGAAATTCAATCAGCACCAGATGGAATTTTGACTGAAACACTTAATTTTCTGCGTTTTTTGAAAACAAAGCAAAACCAAGTGCAACCAACACAAGATCAAGTAGAGTTTGCTAGTCAGACTACTGTTAATTCCACAGGAAGCTCACTTCTAGAACATCTGAAAACTATAGGTACTTGGGAAGGTAATGATTTAAAATAGTGTCTGAAGCTAGTAATGGTCATTAATCAAAAATAGAAACTACATTAATACTAGTTACTCGATGCATCGGCTTTGTTCTTTTCTCGGTTGTGACTAATTCTTCTGCACCAACTGACAACGCCGCAGCTATATGAAGCGCGTCCATAGCTGCTAAACCATACTGAGAAGCAATTTGATAAGCATCTTGAAGAATATGAGTCAAATCACTCGCCCAGTAAGTAACATCGCTAAAAAATTCTTCATATAATTGAGCTTCTTCAGTTTGCTTGTGAAAAACCGCTTTGGGACTTACCTCCAATTTGACAAACTCACTCGAAGCGAATTCCCGTTGGGAATCTCCTAATATTTCAAGGGCTTTCTCGGCAATTCTACCAACACCATCTGTTGCGCTGAGTAAAACCCCTGAATCAATATAAGTTATTTTCATTCATCTCTACCCTGTAGCCCACCTCTGCGACTGGCGAGTTCTTTTTTAATTTCATCTTCATCTAATAAATGTTTACCAGAAGCAACAATCCTAGTGCGAATTTGCCGCAAACGTTCTCCCAATGGGGTTTTATTTGCCGAGTTTTTCAAACTAAGAAATTCAACAAAATCTAAAACTTCCTTTTGTTTGTCTTGTGGAAGAGAACGCCACTTTCTTAATAACTCTTGTTCTGGACTCATTAGCATTCACTCACTACTGTTACTACTTCTATTGTGATTGAGTAGACATCTCCAGAAATTAAATATGCGTTACCCATAACCCTTGTAGAGACGTAGCACTGCTACCTCTCTACATTCTTTTTCCCTCCTATGTCTAGTATTTTTATTCTAGAATGACATTCAAACTTAATCCTACTCGTGAACAAGAAGATCCCCGACTTCTTAAAGAAGTCGGGGATCTGAGCCTTTGCCATAGATGACTCACGTACACATTATCTTTATTACCTGCTAGGAAGCTTCAAGCCTCGACGCTCAAGGATTTGCCGCACTTCTGGGCTGGGGGTGTAGTTATAACCGTAGGAGGAGTTCTGAGAGTCATCCATGATTTGCGGTGTGAGCAACACAATTACCTCATTACGCTGGTTGGATCTGTTTGTACTTCTAAAGAGCGAACCAATAAGGGGAAGATCACCCAAAATGGGAATCTTGGAGACAGTTGTCCGATCTGTGTCTTGAATGATACCTGAAAGAATGAGTGTTTGACCATCTCGCAGGCGAATCAAGCCAGAATTAAGAGAGCGTTCAGATACCAAGAATATTTGTTGGGTACCACCTCCTCCCACATTGATCGTAGCTGGAGCTTGGGGTGCTTTGACCACAGGAGCTACCGATAGAGAGACAAAACCGTTATCGTCAATCCGCTCAATTTTGACAGCTAGGGTTAAACCTACTCGGTCTTTTTCGGCTGAAATCGTTTCTGTAGCCAGATTCGCATCCCGAACGATTTCCCTTTTAATATTCCCTACCACTTCCTGAGTCAGGTTAACATTAGCCGTTTGACCTTCTTGCACAATTAACGTCGGGTCTGTCAAAATCTTGGCGTTGCCATTTGTAATTTGAGCCTGCAAGCTAGCGAGAAGACGTTTAGGGAACTGGAATAAAGTTGGCAAAGATGCAGTAGCTGAACCAAGGGTACCTCGTGCAATACTTGATGTGCCATCGGCGTTCCTTGTAATGACGTTATCGGTTGCTGGCGTAATATTAGTGAAACCTGGTTGTAGGGGATTGCCAGTAGGCGCAACAGGTTGATAAAATATCCCACTTCCTGAATTTTGAACTTGAAAGAGATTGCCATTCGCGTCCACTACAGTCGTACCTGGGGTAGTTCCTGGAATAGCTACGCCTGTATTGGGGTCAAAGAAAGGCGTTCCCGTAATGGGATTCTGGATGACCGGTGTACTAGTCACACTGCTCGATGCTTCAGCTCTAGTCGCAGGTCTTGAACCGCCGAAATTTAGAGATGCGGCACCGCCATCACTAGTAAAGTAGTTGTTGCCAACCCCAAAGGAAAAGCTAGTGTTGTAGTCTTGGGTATTCAAGAGGTTAACATCGATAATCTTGACGTTAACTACCACTTGACGACGGCGGATATCAAGCTGAGTTAGTTGAGCCATCGCCATCTCAACTAGCCTGGGAGAACCAATCAAGGTTAGAGAATTAGTCCGCTCATCTCCTAATGCCTGTAAACCTCTCAGTAATGGGCTAGAGTCTGTAAAACTAACGCGTTGAGTTTCAACTTTGGTTTCTGTAGTCGTCTGAGTTTGCGTAATAGGCGCAACTCCAGTACCCACGGGTACGGCATTAACACTAGTAACTTGTCGTTCGCGGCTGACCGCACTTTCTGCCCCCAAGCCGACCAAAAAGTTTAGGGCGACTCCCACTGATACCTGATTGAGTCGCAGGCTACGCATAATCATGTCACGGGTCGCATTAGGTAGTTTAGCTCCAACAAAAACTGTACGACCACTGCGATTAGCTTCTAGACCACTCAAGCGTAAGACGTAGTTAAACACATCTTGCACTGGCTCGTTTTCTATATCTAAAGAGATTGTTTGAGAGCTTGCTGGTGCAGCACTACCTGCTGGTGCTGCGGTACCTTGCTGACCTCCAGCAGCTTGCTCACCTCCCACGTAAGCCAAGTTGAGATTAGCAGCACGGGCAAGCAATGACAAAACCTCACGCACCGGCGCATCTCGCAATACTAAGCGGGGTACACGTTCCTGAGTTCCTAAGTCAATGCTGCTAGGAGAAGCATCGGTAGCGGAAATAGCAATATCTCCCACTGGTGGGGCGATCGCTCTAGGTAAGAAAGGTGGACCCTGACTCATCGGTTGACCTGGCCCAGCAGGTTGTGCAGGTTGTCCGTCAATCGTGACTAGCGGGTTGGGAACGAGAACGCTTGGCTTTTGAAAAGTTTGGGCTGGAGTCGTAACAGGCGCTGCTGTGGATGTTAGCCCTGTTGGCGTTGGTACTGATACTGTAGTGCCTGCGGATGGGCTAAAGCTGAGTGTAATTCCATTTTGCGATCGCACCACGGGTTGATTGCTAGGTGTGTTATTGCTGCCAGTTACCGTCACGCGGACACTATTGGCATCAAGCTGACTAACCTCAACAGACGCAATTCCTGGTGCTGGGCTATCTTGACGAAAACTCTTACCTTGTGGTAATCGTAATTGAGTATTGATAATATCTGCGACTAAAGCCTTGCCTCTTTTTGTAGTGAAAACTTGGGGGCGTGACCCTGAAGAAGTTTTCAAAACAACCTTAATTCCACCATCAACTGGATTTAATTGGACATCAGTAATTTTACTAATTTGTGCCCAAACTGGTTGGGCTGCCAAAAATACAAAAGCGGTAGCACCCAATATAAAACTATAACCGTGAAGCTGTTTCACACTTCATTCCTCACACTATAAAACCTTGTTTACAAACAATTTTGAGTAGTTCGCCATGAGTGCTGAGTTTTAGAAGTTAGGAGTTAGGAGTTAGGAGTTAGGAATGAAGAATGAGGAATGATAACTCACAATTCATAAGGGATTTGCAACAAATAAATTATCCAATCTTGTGGGGTGGGCATCTTGCCCGCCTTTGGCTATGGGCGGGCAAGATGCCCCACCTCACAAGAAGTAGTTGAGTATTTTTTTATTTGGAAATCCTTAACTCCTAACTCCCAACTTCTAACTCCCAACTTCTAACTCCCAACTTCTAACTCCCAACTCCTAACTTTTAACTACTTTTTCGGGACAACTGGGGCAACTGGTGCAACTGGGGCAGCTTTCGCTGCTGCTGCGGCTATTTCTTCTGGACTAAGTGGCATCAATAGCTGTAATTGGAATGATGTATTAATCGCTGCTGGTCCTACTAGCATCGGCGTTTTATCTAATGGGGTTCTTGACTCTACTGGAGCCAAAATTACTTGATAATCTCTAACTATTAACAAAGGCTGCAAACGCTCAATGTTACGAATTATCGATTGTGTTTGTTCATAAGTTCCTGTAATTTCCGCATTGATGCTGCTGCGTTGCAGCTTGCCGTCAACTAGTAGTCCTAGACTTCCATCGATAATCGGTTCTGGTTTTTGGGAAACTGGCACAAATTTTTTCAGTTTCGCTCTCACTCCATTAATAGAAGTTGGAGTATTCCCAGACTCAACTAAACGGTTCACATCCAACAGCAATGTATCCAAGGTTTTTTCGTTAGCAAATAAACCTAAAACCTGAACATTTTGCTGCTTTGCCTGTGCTAGCTCGTCTTTAACTTGACCAATCTGTTTGATACTGGCTTTTTTCTGATCAACTTGCGCTTGCAGTTCGGTGTTTTTGGCTTGCTGTTGCTGATAGCTTTCCCAAGCTGGCATCAGCAGGTTTAAGAATATATAACCTGCTCCCGCTATACCAATTACTCCTACCAAAATCCCAATAATTTTTGGTGTGAAGGCAATACCAAAGATCACGGGTAAGGCTGGCGTTGCCTCCTCGAATTCCCCACCATGTTCGGCAAAATTTAAATCATCACTCAGCGTCATTTTGGAATGACTCCTATTTTTTGCATACTACGAATTCGAGTCACTAACCCCACTGTGCCTTTTTTTTCTAACTCCCGGATTAATTCCGAAGCTGGAACATCGCTCATGATCGATTGAATCGTGTATTTAACTACTTGGGGTGGCTTAATTGTTACACCAGTATTAGATTGACCCGCATCTGGGGTTAAGGGAGCATCTACTAAGGTTGCCGTCAGAATTCTGCTTTCTGTGGACTTCAAGAACTGAGATTGTTGTAAAATCAATAAGAAATCATTGACATCGTTAAAAGAACGAGCCAATCCGGTAATTTCTAATCCCCCGGCGGGATTGCTTGGTGGCTGACCTACCACTGCCGCAACAGGTGGGATTTGCTTGATGGTTTCGATTTGCACTGCTGCTGGGGTGCGATCGCGCAAATCTTGCAGCATTGCTGACCAAGGACGAATCTGGTCAAATACACTGACTAAAGCTTGGGTTTGCGCTTTAATTGCATTTGTTTCCGCTTTGATTTTGTTAATATTTCCGATTTCTGTATCTAACTTCTTGCTTTCTTGATCTAGTTTTCCTGCGTTCGCCTCTAATTCCCCAATTTTCCCTTGCAAAAACCAGCAACTAACTCCCAATAAAACTGGAAGACCTACACCTAGTCCAACTCCCACATACACTGGTGTCAAATTCCCCGTAGGAAACTTTAGACCTATTCCTCCTTTTCTCTCAGGCTTTTTCTGGTATGCTGGGCGGTCTTTAAGAAAATTAACATCTAGGCTGTACATTCTGTTACACCTCCCGCATTCCTAGACCAAGTACGATCGCCAAGCCAGAGCGTTGTACCTGTGGATATTTCTCAGTGTCAACTTCCAAGGCCAAAGCCCCGATTGGATCTATTTGGGTAGTTGGCAAGCTCAATCGTTGAGTACAAAATTCATCTAGCTGTTGGAGTCCACCTCCTGGGCCAGCTAATAAAATCTGCGCTACCTCCATATTTTCACTTTGATTCAGGTAAAAATCGATAGAACGCCGCAGTTCATCCGTTAGTTCTCCCAATACTCTCAATATCGCTGCCATACCAGGATTGAGTTCGGTAACGCCAGTTTTCCCACCATCTATGGGAGTTGGGGGAATAATCATTCCGTGTAACAGTTCCATATCTCGTGAGGTGGGTAAGCTCATTGCCCTTGCTAAAGCAGTTTGCATTTGATAAGTCCCGATTGGAACTGTGCGCGAAAATTGCGGCACTCCGTTAACGATGATCGCGATTTCTGTACTATCGAACTCGATATCAACTAGTACTGCTGCTTCTTGCGGCCCAAATTGTCGCAGTTGATCGCGAATAGTCCGAATCAGCGCAAAACTGTTAATTTCTAAAACATCGAGTTGTAATCCTGCCTGCTCGAATGTACTTATATAGGTATCGGTTATCTCCTTGCGGGTAGCAACTAGGAGTACGTGTACTTTTTCAATGCCATCCTCATCTACAAAGTAGTCAAGTTTTTGATAATCTACATCAGCCTCTTCACGAGGATAGGGTAAATACAAACCTGCTTCGTGGTTTAGCACCATTTCTCGCAGTTCTTTGTCATCTAACTCCGTTGGCATGGGTATTATCCGAACGATGGAATCTCGCCCCGGTACAGCAGTGGCAACGCGAGAAGTTTTGATTTTGCTCTCAGCTAGCGCCTGCTGGATTAATTCCGCCATTGTTGCGGGGTCGCTGATTTGACCATCGGTAACTATGCCTTCTGGAACTGGTATCGATATAAAGGTTTCTAATTTCAAGCCTTGACCTTGCTTACGTAGCTGAACTACATTTACCCGTTCGGGAGCAAGTTCAATGCCAACCCCTTTATTCGATTTGCCAAACAGACCATTGAACCTTTTGACCACAAGTTCAATGCCGGCTCCTTTATTCGCTTTGTCAAACAGACTAGTGAAGCTTTTTACCACAGTTGTGCCCGGTGGACTGCTAAATTGGAAATTTAAATGTACTAAAAGATGGATTTTGTGCTAGGTAATTTATTTAGCCTATAATCTCGACATTCTGCCTAAGCTTTTCAAACTGAACAAGCGTAAAAATACTGGGAAAATGATTCAATTACGAAAATTTAAACAATTTGTTGCTTTGGCACTGCTTGGCTTATTAACCACTTGGATTGTAAGTTGCAGCACAGGCAATGTTGGTACAAGTACGAAACAAGCTCCTTCAGGGGCGGCAACTGTTGAGTTTTGGACAATGCAACTCCAACCTCAATTTACCGACTACTTCAAAAGCCTAATTGCGAGTTTTGAATCGCAAAATCCAGGTATAAAGGTTAACTGGATTGATGTACCTTGGGCGGCGATGGAGAACAAAATTTTAACAGCTGTCTCCGCAAAAAGGCCACCTGACGTAGTTAACCTCAATCCAGGTTTCGCTTCCCAACTTGCCGGACGAAATGCCTGGTTAGATTTAGATGCAAAAGTCCCAAACGATGTACGCTCCTCCTATCTACCAAATATCTGGAAGGCAAGCACCCTCAACGGCAAGAGTTTTGGGATTCCTTGGTATCTCACCACACGGCTAACTATTTATAACACCGATTTATTAAAACAGGCAGGTATCAATAAACCACCCGCAACCTACGCAGAATTGGCACAAGCAGCCCAACAAATTAAAGATAAGACGGGGAAATATGCCTTTTTTGTGACTTTCGTACCGCAAGATTCCGGAGAAGTGCTGGAATCTTTCGTGCAAATGGGGGTCACTTTAATAGATGCTGATGGGAAAGCGGCGTTTAATTCAGCACAAGGGAAAGCAGCGTTTCAGTATTGGGTAGATTTGTATAAAAAAGGCTTGCTTCCTAAAGAAGTTTTGACGCAAGGACATCGCCAGGCGATTGATTTATATCAATCTGGAGAGACTGCGTTTCTAGCTTCTGGGCCAGAGTTTCTGAAAACGATCGCTAATAATGCCCCAAAAATTGCTCAAGCTTCGGGAATAGCACCCCAACTGACTGGTGACACAGGCAAAAAAAATGTCGCGGTGATGAACATAGTTATTCCCCGCGATAGCAAACAACCAGACGGCGCTGTGAAATTTGCTTTATTTGTCACCAATGACGAAAATCAGTTAGCCTTTGCTAAAGCGGCAAATGTCTTACCTTCTACAGTCAAAGCTTTGTCTGATAGTTACTTTAAAGATGTTCCGGCTAATGCTTCAACAGTAGAAAAAGCGCGAGTTATCAGTGCTAAAGAACTGGAACACGCAGAAATATTAACCCCGACTTTGAAGGATTTCAACAAACTGCAAAAGGCAGTTTACGAGAACTTGCAAGGAGCAATGTTAGGGCAAAAGACTGTAGATAAAGCTGTAGAGGATGCGGCGCAGGAGTGGGATCAAAGATAAATTTGGGCATTACTCCCTACTTGCTCTTTGTAAAAAATCTCCGACTAAATAAAGGGAACCACACAAAACAATTAAATCGTCTGTGGTGGCGGTTGAGGTTGTGGCTTCTAATGCTGTGAATAAATCTGGATGTATTTGGCGATCGCTTAATTCTGGACAGAGGCTATATGCTAGGTTTGCTAATTCCTGTAAATCGGCAGAAGTTCTACCCGGCCAAGGTTCTACTGGTATTGGTACTAAAAAAAGGCGATCGCCTGGCCGCAGTAAGGCGGCAAAAATATCAGTATGATCCTTATCGGAAAACATTCCCATAACCCAATTTATGGGCTTGTGATTAACTGCGTCTAAGCTATCGACATAATCGCGCAGAACTTGAGCGGCGGCGGTATTATGTGCGCCATCAAGTAATAATTTATGGTTTTTCCAAGTAGTCCATTGCATCCGCCCCGGCCATTGGGTTTTTGCCATGCCGTTAATTATGGCTTCTTCAGAAATCTGCCAACCTGATTGTTGGAGAATTTCTAAAGCAGCTAAAGCCAAAGCTGAATTAGTTAATTGAATCTGTCCCGCTAACGCCAACGGATATTTAATTAAATTAGAATTTTGAATTGTTTGATATTCTGCCCATCCTGGATTTGTTTGACGGGCGGGTTGAGGTGTAAAAATCGGGCATTCTAATTCTAAAGCACGCGATCGCACAACTTTCTCTGCATCCGGTGGCAATGTTCCAACCACAACGGCACATCCAGGTTTGAGAATACCTGCTTTTTCTCTAGCAATGTCAGCGATATTGGGGCCAAGTTGCTGCCAGTGTTCCCGGCTGATGGAAGTAATGATCGTAACTAGCGGTTCCAAGCAGACATTTGTAGCATCTAAGCGCCCTCCTAGTCCGACTTCTACCACAGCCACATCGACTTGCTGCTGGGCAAAATATAACCAAGCTGCTGCGGTAATTACTTCAAACTGAGTTGCGGAATCGTCACCAGCCCGAATTGCCGCTTGGACTTTTTCTAATAATTGACTCAATTCCTCAGAGGAAATTGGTTGTTCATTCAGACAAATACGTTCGTTCCAATCAACTAAATGGGGGGAAGTGTAGCGTCCTGTACGATAACCAGCCTCAGTAAGTACTGAGGAAAGATAGGCACAGACTGAACCTTTACCATTAGTGCCAGCAACATGAATTACCGGGATTTGGTGATGGGGATTGCCGAGATTTGCCAATAGATTCACAATGCGATCGAGTCCCAAATGGACACCAAAGCGTTGCAGGGGTTGTATTACAGAATCGATATCCACAGAAGGGGCAGTGGGGAATGGGGGACGACTGAAAAATGACAAATAAAACCGACTGCCTCTGTGAAGAGAAACAGCCGGTTGAAGATCGATGATATTCAGCCGAATTTAGGCTTCCTTATCCCAAAAGCCTTGAATTTGTCTTAAAGCCGCAGCACCAATATTAAATACTGCCCAGCTAGCAGCAATGGCTACTGGTGCTAAAACGATCGCTATACGGTAATCGATATCCATATCTAGAAACCCTCTTTTAAGTAGAAATTAAAGTTTTGTCAACTGTCCTCATTTTTATTTTTAGCTGAAGTGGGCAATTTTTCGCAACCTATATGTAAAGAATCTTTAAATTATTGGGCATTGGGCATTAGGCATTGAGCAAAACAGTTGCTCTTTTCCGTTAGCGGATAGCTAACAGTACTCAAAACTCCCCACTCCCTAAGACTTGCGAAAACCGATATCAGTACCGTTACCAGCATGAACTAAAGCTAACTTTTGGTAACGTTTAGCGTGTTCAATGAGTTCTGCGGCTTCAACGTCTGTTACTTCTCGTAACACTTTTCCAGGAATACCGACAACTAGGGATAAAGGCGGTATATTTTTAGTTACTACTGCGCCAGCACCAATAATGCTACCAGCGCCCACTCGTACCCCGTCTAAAATCACTGCGCCAATGCCAATCAAACTTCCACGTTCAATATAAGCGGAATGTACTACAGCGCGATGCCCTACAGTAACATGATCTTCTAAAATTGTCGGAAAACCAGGATCACCATGTAGAATTGCACCATCCTGAATATTTGTACATTCGCCAATTTCAATCCGTTCAACATCTCCTCTTACCACTGCTCCATACCAAATGCTCACACCTGCTGCTATATTTACCGAACCGATAACAACAGCATTGGCTGCGATGAAGGCCGCTTGAGAAAAATCAGGAGATGTCCAGTAAGAAGGGGTAGACACGATAGAATATGAATATGGTACCCAGGAACACTGGAGAAACTCCAACCTTTGAGGCTGGTTGCACAACCAGGATATCACAGCGTCAAGCCTCTAGGCTGAGGAAAAGACTAGTGAACAATGTTCCTGCCGCAACCCCCTGTCTGTGCAGCAGTGAGCAAGTAACCCAAAGTTGTAGAGCCGAAGTGTATAATCAAACCCACTCGCGCTGGTGAAGACAAAATTATGTTTGTACGCACTTCATGATGAATCCAGGCTTGCAGTACCCGATGTTTGGGCCGGAAATACAGTGTCCCCATTGTCGCCAGACTATTCCGGCGCTGACATTAACAGATACCTATTTGTGTACGCGTCATGGCGCGTTTGAAGCTAATCCTAAAAATGGAGAGTTAATCCATTTGCAATCGGGGCGTCATTGGCGGAGGTGGAATAATGAATGGTATAGACAGCATACTCATCCCGATGGTATTCGCTTTGAAATTCACGAAGCATTAGACAAGCTTTATACCCAAGGCTATCGAGCAACAAAGGTGATTATTGCTCAACGCTATCAGGAATTGATGAGTGGCTACTTAGAACGCAGCACACCTTGGCGTTCTGGAGTGCCGGAAGCTACTGCGGCACGTTTGTATGGCTTACCCGTGGAGTTTAGCCCCGATACCTCAGAAGATCCCTGTTGGGAAGTGATTAATTTTGACTTGGAAAAAGAGCCTGGCGTCCCTGTACGCTATCCTTATTTCAGGTTATTTGAGTAATGGTCATTAGTCATTAGTCAAATAACTAATGACTAATGACTAATGACTAATGAATAATTATGCACCACGCTTCTATTCGGACTGCGAATATTCATCGAGCGATCGCTTTCTACGAACATTTAGGTTTTACAATTTCGGAACGCTTTACTACAGGCTACACTCTAGCTTGCTGGATGGAAGGATTGGGCGGCAGAATTGAACTGATCCAAATCCCCGAACCAAAACGAGCCCCAGATGCCTTTGCTGACGAACATTATGTGGGATATTATCATCTCTCGTTCGATTTAACTGAGATTACACCAGATTTGCCTAGCTGGTTGACAAGTTTACAAGAACGTGTATCACTAGCTGCTGAGAGTCAATCCGAAGAATTACAACCGTTGAAGGTACTTTTAGAACCGACACAACAGCAAATAGGCGATCGCATTTACGAAGTAGCTTTCATCGCCGATACCGATGGTTTACCTCTGGAATTCATTCGGGTTTTAGCAAAACTCCCATAATTTAGCTTTTGTTATTACATTTTTCAGCTAAACATATCATGCTGTAGAGGCACAGAAAAAGCTCATTGGTGTCAACTTAAGCTAAACCCCTTTAAAACCTCGTTTCTAGCCTCTGGCTGGAAATGCACCTCATTGCGGCTCTGCCGCGAGTCAGGAAGGCGGAGCCTTCCAGTAGGCATTCCCAGTCTCCGACTGGGAACGAGGCACTTACAGCGATTTTTAGCTAAACAGACCATGCTGTAGGGGCAATTCATGTAGCTTTAGCTGACCGCAGGGTATTGCCCCTACAAGATGTGGTTAAAATAAATGAAAACTATGGATTTTCTAGATTGTATAAATATCCCTTGCCGTTATTACTTTTAAGCTTATGGCTAGTAGCAGTTTTTTGTTGAGCGATTAACCTGCTCATAGCGAATATGGAACTACATTTAACAAAGAAAAATACTACTCAACCTTGCTAGCAAAAACAATAATGCCCTCAACACTGACAGAAAATGTCCGCAAAACAGTGCTGGAGAATGGTCTAACTGTCCTGACAAAGGAAGTGCATACTGCGCCAGTAGTGACGGTGCAGGTGTGGTATAAGGTTGGCTCACGCAACGAAGAACCGGGCGTGAATGGCATTGCCCACCAGTTGGAACACATGATGTTTAAAGGGACAAAAAATCGTCCGATTCAATTTGGACGTTTGTTTAGTGCTTTAGGTAGTGATTCTAATGCTTTCACCAGCTATGACCAAACTGCATATTACGGTACTGTGGAACGAAACAAGCTAAAAGCGCTCTTAGTGCTGGAAGCAGACAGAATGCAAAATTCCCAGATTGAGCCGGAACAACTGGCGAGTGAGAAGCGGGTAGTAATTTCGGAGTTGCAGGGTTACGAAAATAGTCCAGAATATCGCCTCAACCGCGCCCTCATGCAGGCGGTGTTTCCCAATCATGCTTATGGGTTGCCTGTAGGTGGCACCAAAGCTGATGTCGAGAAATTTCAAGTTGAACAGGTAGAAAAATATTACCGCGATTTTTACAGCCCCGATAATGCCGTCTTAGTGATTGTTGGAGATTTTCAAACTGCAAATACCCTCGAAACAGTTAAAGAAGTATTTGGCGAACTACCAAAGAACAGTGCTGAGAAACGAGTGCTGAGTGCTGAGTCAAAAGCCTCACTCAGCACTCAGCACGGGCTAAACCATAGCTATCCGCTAACAGCACTCAGCACTCCCATAATATTGCGAGAACCGGGAGCAGGGCGGCTGTTACAAGTTGTGTATCCGCTACCGGATGCAAATCAACCGGATGTGCCGGCGCTGGATGTGATGGATTACATCTTTACAGAGGGACGGAATTCGAGACTTTATCAGGCATTAGTGGAGTCAGGTTTAGCTAATGAAGTCACAGCATCTATTACCAGTTTGCGAGAATCTGGCTGGTATGAGGTGTTGGTAACGGCTGGTTCTAAACAAGATTTGAAAAAAATTGACTCAGTGTTGAGTAGCGCGATCGCCAATGTAGCAGAAAAAGGCGTGACATCTGAGGAAGTAGAACAAGCCAAAACCCAATTAATAGCAGATGTAATTTTGAGTAACCGTGATATCACCTCTCAAGCAATGCGATTGGGACATGATCAAACAACTGCTGGTGATTATCACTACACAGACCGCTATTTGGCAGCTGTCCGTCTGGTGAAGCCGACGGATGTTGTCGCTGTGATTAACAAATACCTGAGAAAAGAAGCCCGGACAGTAGGCTTTTTTGAACCAACCCAGAAGCAGGTAATAGAGGTTGGTGATAAACCAGACTCAGCCCAAACTACAGAGAATTTCTCTCCTGTAGCACCTGTGCTTCTGTCTGAGGTGATGAAGTACTTACCACCTGTAGATTCAGCTACAGATGCGTTGCTTGCCGTCGTTGGCATTAGCGTTCGTGTAGGGAGTCATAAAGCGTCAGCCTCTGGTAGAGAAGACATCGCCCAAGTATTACCAAAGCAATTTAAATTGACCAACGGACTGCGGATATTACTGTTAAGAGATAATAGTACTCCCACCGTTACCCTGAGCGGACATATTCAAGCGGGGACGGAATTTGATCCAGATAATCAAGCTGGACTGGCTGCTTTTGTAGCAGCAAATTTGCTCAATGGCACTAATAGCAAGGATGTCTTAACTATTGCCAAAGTCTTGGCAAAACGAGGGGCGAGTCTAGACTTTCAAGCATATAGCGAAGGTGTGCATATTGAGGGTGATAGTTTAGCAGAGGATTTGCCGATACTCGTTGAGGTATTGGCAGATGTTGTTAAAAATTGTACCTTTCCAGTCAAAGATTTGGAACTGCATCGCCAACAAACTTTAACTGATCTGCAACAGGAATTAGATGAGCCATCAGAAGTAGCCAGAAGAATATTTGTTCAGTCAATTTACCCGAAAAAACATCCTTTACACACCTTTCCCACAGAGGAGAGTTTACATCAGATTCAGCGCCAGGATGTGATTGATTTCAAAGCTAAACATTATCGTCCAGATACGACTGTGCTAGCGCTGGTAGGAGATTTTGATCTAGACATTGTGCGATCGCTCCTTCAAAATGAGTTTGGTAACTGGGAAGTTCGTGGCGAAGCACCAACATTAAAATATCCCACGGTGCCAATACTGGAGAAAATAGTCAGTCTCAACCCAGTCTTACCAGGTAAAGCCCAAGCTGTTACTTATATGGGTTGCACAAGTATTAACCGTTATGATCATCGGTTTCACGCAGCCTTAGTATTGAACCAGATTTTGGGAGGAGATACATTATCTAGTAGACTGGGTGCAGAAGTGCGCGATCGCCAAGGTTTGAGCTATGGAATTTATAGCTACTTCCAAGCTCTTAAGAATGCCGGGACATTTTTGATTGAGATGCAGACTAGTCCAGAAGATAGCACCAAAGCGATCGCTAGCACCCGCCAAATGTTACAGCAAATCCATCAGCAAGGCGTCACCGCACTAGAAGTAGAAACAGCTAAACGCACCCTCATCAGCAACTACAACGTTTCCCTGGCCAACCCAGAGGAATTAACAGATAGAATTCTGATGAATGAGGTATATGGATTAGATAAAGTAGAATTGCACTCTTTCACTGATAAAATCCAGAAAGTTACCCTTGCCGAAGTGAATCAAGCGGCTCGTGAGTTACTCCACCCAGATCAAATTGTGGTCGTCACTGCTGGTCCATCTGTGTTAGCAGAGAAAAGTATTCGCTAACTGGGGACAAATGACAAATGACAAATGACAAATATTAATCTAGCTCATCAGGATTCACGCCTAACTGACGCAAACGTTCTGTTAATTGTTCTGCCTTTTGTTTAGCCGTAGCCGCTTCTTGTTTAGCCGTAGCCGCTTCTTGTTTGGCCGTAGCCGCTTCTTGTTTGGCCATAGCCGCTTCTTCTGTGGGTACTGGAATTAATTCTCCTGCTAAGGTAAACCACCTTAACCACAACTTAGGAATATCTTGAAATGACCCCTGCCATAATCCCAAACTTAAACCCAACTCTGGCATTGGTAAACGTCCCTGAGTCAAATTCATCGGTTCATAATGACCGCCTGCTAGCTGAAAAGCTTGGAGTTCATCAGTGTAGCGACTAAAAACAATATAGTAGGGAATCCGCAGAATTCCTTCATAAACTTCCCATTTGCTGGGAGGTTTATCGGCTGCGTTTTTTTTCATACCTAAATCTTCCGCTTCTGTACCTGGAGATAATAATTCCACTACCACAAAAGGATTTGCTGGTTCTTGCCAAGTTACATAACTTAAACGCAAGTCCTCCCCTTTGTAGAGTTTTGATACTCCTACCACACCAAACCAATCTGGGCGCTTATACCATAAAGGATGCTGGAGATCATAGTAGAGATTTAGGTCAGCAGCGCTGTAAACTAATTCTGGATTCCAGATAGTGGGTTGAAAAGTTAAGTATAAAAGTAAAGGCTGTAAAAAGTGAAAATCGTCTGGCAAACCTGGTTCCTCTGGGTTGTCACTTGGTAAATCATACATCGTTGGTAGGGTTTCCCAAGGAGGAAGGGGAGGATCAGATTGAGGGATAAAGGGAGGAGAGGAAGTCATAAGGAATTTGGGAGGAAATTGATTAATTATATTGGTAAATGCTATCAGTTGCGGTTAACTAATCCTAGTCAACTGAAACACTATTTTCCCGCCAAAGATTTTGCCGATGGCATCTGGACGCAAAAAGTCGAAGCAGGGAAAGTACAAATTAAAGCAGCCATTCCTGAACTGGAACTCAAATCCAATACATGAGGAGTATCCGAATGTGTTATTCTATATACGTTAGCGGCTAAACTGCAAGAATCCCTATAGGGATTAAAATAACTTAAATTATAGATATTATTTCTCAAGTAATCTAGAGAAAGCATTCATCCTTCAGCAGCACAGTCACCAGTAATTATTAATTTTCTATGAACATTTTCAGTAACTTACTTTCTCAAACAACTCAGCCTGCAACTGGGAAAAAACAACGCCGAGGAATTGAAATTAAATCGCCGCGTGAAATTGAAATCATGCGGCAATCAGCCACAATTGTAGCAACTGTCCTCAAAGAAATTTCCGAGTTAGTAAAGCCAGGAATGACAACGGCTGATTTGGATGTTTATGCAGAAAAACGCATCCGCGAAATGGGTGCAACACCGAGTTTTAAAGGATATCACGGTTTTCCCGGTTCTATCTGTTCCAGCATTAACAATGAAGCTGTACATGGCATTCCTAGTCCCAAGAAAGTCATTCGCGTGGGGGATGTATTAAAAGTAGATACGGGCGCTTATTACCAAGGTTTTCATGGTGATTCTTGCATTTCAATTGCTGTCGGTGAAATAACCCAAGAAGCTGCTAAATTAATTCGCATAGCAGAAGAAGCTTTATATAAGGGCATTGAACAAGTTAAGGCGGGTGCATACCTGCTTGACTTAGCTGGAGCAATTGAAGACCATGTAAAAGTTAACGGTTTTAGTATAGTTGAAGAGTTCACGGGACACGGTGTTGGTCGTAATTTGCATGAAGAACCTTCAGTATTCAACTACCGTACCCGCGAGATGCCAAATGTTAAACTCCGTGCGGGGATGACGCTGGCAATTGAGCCAATTTTAAATGCAGGTTCTAGACACACGCGGACATTATCTGATCGTTGGACTGCTGTCACTGTGGATAATTCTTTGTCGGCTCAGTTTGAGCATACAGTGTTGGTAACGGAAACTGGTTATGAGATTTTGACTGACCGTTCTAAGGTGTAATTGTTAGTTGTTTTTAACGCATAGGCGCTTCCCCTTCCCGCAGGCTAGGTTCGCGGAGGGAAGCGCAAAGGAACGCAGAGAATATTAAACTTGTGTTGGAAATCAGGACTTAGGTGTGAAGTTTAGTTTTGGATTATCTTACTTGATGGCCGCATAGTTAGTTTTATAAAGAGGAAGTGTTTCTTTAGCTTCTATAGAGACAAATGTAGTCTCTGGAATCGCTTCTAATAAATTAATTGCTTGCTCCCATTTATCTTTTGCTTGCTGCCGAATTCGTCGTGAATGAGGTGAATTTTGTCCAACTAAATTAGCTTCTATGGCTAGTTTTTGGGCTAATTCTAAATCTGCTATACCTTTCTTTTGAATTAAGACTCTTTGACTGATAAATTTATAGTTAATCTGATAGTAAGCTAATTTATTCTTTGCCTGATCAGAAACTGATGTTTGATGAGGAATACTATCTAACAAGATTATTGCCTGATGCCATTTGTTTTGTGCTTGTTGCCAGACTTGTAGAGGATGGGGTGGATTTTGAACCAGAGAAGCAGCCTCCATACCAAGTTTTTGAGCAGATTTAAAGTTAGCGTTCGCACTTCCTTCTTGAGTTAAACTTAGACTTATCTGCTGTAATTGTTGACTTTGCTCTTTAAGTTTCCAACCTCCAAAACCTAAGATTAATAAACTGGAGGCTATAATCAAAGTCGAACGTACTATTTTTTGTGTCGAAAACTTTGGTACTATTTCTACTTGCTGGCTAATAATTGGTTCTTTACTACTTTCCTGTTCAATGTTTTTTAGGACTTGTTCTGCCTGTTCCCTTAAAGTGTCACCCTGAATAATTAGAGTAGCAATTTTTTCTTGAAAAAAATCACAATCATTAAGAATATCTGTCAATTCTTGGAATTTTCCCTGACTCGATATAATTAATTCGTGGTCATCATCTAACCACTCTAAAGCGAAGCCAGATTTACCATAAAAAGCAGACACACCTAATAAAATATTTAATAAGCTATGACTATTTTTAACAGTATTAAAACTATAAGTTAATTTTTCCTGTAACTGTAATAGCTCCTTTTGGGAATTGCTAATTTTTTGAATTTGGCGTTGTAAAATATTAGAGTTGCCAAAGTCTAAGTTTATTTTTAAGCTTTCAGCAATTACCTGAAAATTGGCGGATAGACTTGGATAGCTAATATCAGAATTGAGTTGATTGACCAACTGAATATCACTGAGAATATCAGCAGCGATTGCCTGCAAAAAGTAACCCCATTCAATCCAAGAATCAATTTTTGATTGTAAATCAGTTAATGAAATTTTAGTTTTTGAGTTGCCAAATTTTTCTGCGATCGCCGGATCTACTAATCCCACACTGGGTATAAACAAATTAGCTACTGTACCGATTCGAGGCAGTGTTGCGATCGCCGAATTTTTGATGTGATCAAATTTCAATTCCTGAGCAATTAATTTTTTAAGATTCCGTAGTTGTTCCTGAGCATTATTGATCAGGATAATTTGCTCCATGATTTGATTAGAATCGCCAATAGTCAGTTTTAGACTCGGAATCAGTGCTGGCAATTCACTCACAAGTACTTCTAGGTTAGCCATAGATACCCTTAGGGATTTGTCGAAAGTTTATCCGAAACAATTAAAATGGCTTGAATAAGACCGTAACCACACCTGTTGCATCTCAGCATCCTAGTTGATTGACAAATCTCAGGAGCCATAAAATGTATAGTTCCCAGAAATCCTGCTAAAGTAACAATTTAAGTTTTAAAATCCCAGAGAAAGACAAAATTACCCATTCACTAACGTATGAATGAAGTTGACTTAGCATTTACCCCAGCCCTAGAGTTAGCGCAATTAATCCGTCGCCGGGAAGTATCACCGCTAGAGTTGGTGGAAATATATTTAGAACGGATTGGGCAGTTGAATCCCCAATTAGGAAGTTATTTTACGGTGACGGCAGAACTAGCGATCGCAGATGCTAAAGCCAAAACAGAATTACTGACAACTACCTCAGAACTACCGCCATTTTTTGGGGTGCCAATTTCCATTAAAGACCTCAATGCTGTAGCGGGTGTTACCTGTACCTATGGAAATCCGGCATTGCTGAACAATGTCCCTAACTATGATGATGGCGTTGTGACGCGGATTAAGCAAGCTGGGTTTACTATTCTCGGTAAAACAGCCACTTCCGAATTAGGTTCATTACCTTACAGTGAACCTACGGGTTTTCCCCCAGCCAGAAATCCGTGGAATTTAGAATACACCCCTGGCGGTTCTAGTGGTGGCGCGGCGGCGGCGGTAGCAGCCGGATTGTGTGCGATCGCTCAAGGTTCTGATGGCGGTGGTTCAATTCGGGGGCCTGCGGCTTGTTGTGGTTTGGTGGGACTCAAACCATCCAGGGGCAGGGTGAGTAAAGCACCCGTAGGCGAACGTCTGGCTGGAATTGCCGCCAACGGGCCACTCGCCCGCACTGTCGCTGATGCTGCCGCCTTTTTGGATATCATCTCTGGTTATGTCACAGGCGATCCTTACTGGTTGCCAGATCCCGAACCATCATTTCTCGCCGCCACTCAGACAAAACTCAGTGCTTTGCGAATTGCCTTTGACACTAACATTTCTCCTTTGGGAGAAGCTGACGCCAACTGTCAGCAAGGTGTTCGCCAAACAGTCGAGTTATTAGAACAACTCGGCCACCAAGTTGAACAGAAATCTCCAGATTTTAGCGGTTTAATTGAACCATTTCAAATCGTCTGGCAAGCTGGGGTGGCTGCATCGGGACTTCCTGTTGAAGCCTTGCAACCAGTGAATCGCTGGCTATTTGCCCGCACAGGTTCTGTTGCCGAGTACCTGCAAGCAGTTTCTCAAATGCAGATAGTGGCACGGCAGATTGTGGCGTTTTTCGATACCGTGGATGTGCTGGTATTGCCAGTTTATCTACATTCACCGATCATGGTTGGGGAATGGGCTTCGCTGAGTCCAGAAGAAACATTCCAAAATATTATTCAATGGATTGCCCCTTGTCCGCCTGCGAATGCAACTGGACAACCTGCGATCGCAATTCCTGTAGGTTTTGATAGTAAGGGTTTACCTATCAGTGTGCAGCTAATTGGTAAACCTGCGGCTGAAGCTACCCTGATCAGCCTAGCAGCCCAATTAGAAGCGGCTAACCCTTGGATTGATCATCGTCCAGCCTTGGCAATATCAGGCTAATTGCTTTATAAAAAGACTTGATTACTTTCTCAAAATACTTAAATGCTTTTACAAAATCACCTTTGACTTACTCAAAATGACCTTTGACTTACTCATTTCAGTGTTTTCCGCAAGTCAAATGACCTTTGATTTATTCAAACCCCAGTTTGCTTACTCATTTCAGTGTTTTCCGCAAGTCAAATGACCTTTGACTTATTCAAACCCCAGTTTGCTTACTCTTTTTTGTTTAACATAGTTACGAAAGTCATTTATTGTGAGTTGATCGAGGCATTCATGATGTTCTTTGGTATAGTCACCATAACCCACCTCTAACTGGTGTAAAAATCTCAGCGTTCCTGCTACCCCTAAAGCATCAATTAGGGCTTTATATCCTTGCTGTTTAATTTCCGTTAGTTTCATTGTTTCCTTCCTCTGTTTGCAAAATATTCATTAACCAAATCGTCGGATTTTCGACTTCTATTGTTAAAATATCTTTCTCAACCTCCAAAATCTTTTTCATCCCACAGGACGGACTACACTAATCAATGTATTTGCCAACAGTTCTGCCGCCAAAATTGCTGCATGAATCCTTTGTGCTAATCTACTTCTATCTGCATCATCTGTACAAATAATAATACCAGCATGAGTGCGCTGCAAACGATGCAAGCGTTTTAAGTCTCTGCGATTTAAGGTTAAAATAACTCGCTCATTGCTACTTCCAAATGCAAGAACTTCGTCATCAGGAATTTTTAAATTAGCGTTTCCTGCTTCTTGGACAGTAAGAACATTATGCCCCAAATCACGTAAATGCTCCACAACCTGATAAGGAAACTGTTCATCTGCATACAAACGAGCCATTAGTCTTCTTCATTCTCCTTAATGGCTGTTGCGATTTCCTCTGGGTGTACAGTGGCATAAACCCAAGCGTTGGTTAAGTCAGTTGCAGATAAAGTTGGATAGTCTTTCAAAAGTTGAGCTTCGCTAATACCCAAATTTCGAGCATTAACTAATACCCAAACAGGAATACGGGTTGCTGTAATACACGCATCGCCACCACATACCCCTGGAATTTTCTCAATTCCCCGCCAAGGATTGCCTAAGCTTTGAGCTAGTATCTGAATCGCCTGTGCTTTTTCGTTTGGCGTTAAGGCAAGTAGTTCTGGTTCCAACCTTTGAAGCGTCATAGCATTACTACCAACCCATGATAAAATACTGTATTCAATATTTTAACTCACGCAACTATTGATATATCAATGAATAACTGATGAGTAAGGATTGTTCGTAGTTTGCGCTTTAGCGAAGACAGTACAGACTACGAACTTATAAAATTAAGTTGCCTGATCAATTTTTTGCACTTCTTGATCAGATAGTTTCACATTGATAGCTTGTACTGAGTCTTCAATGCTGGAAACCTTGCTAGCACCGGGAATTGGCAAAATAGCGGGGGACTTGGAACGCAACCATGCCAAGACGATATTATACACCGACACGCCTTTTTCTTTAGCTAACTGAGCGATCGCAGAAATATCTTGCAAGTTCTGATGGCGACGACTACCACCAAAGGGACTCCAAGGCAAAAAGGTCAATCCTTCCTGTTCGCAATACTTCAACACGCCGTCATTTTCTGGCTGTCGTTGCCAAGGGCTGTATTGATTCTGCACTGAGATAATGTTCACGATATCCCGCGATCGCTTAATTTGTTCAACGGAAAAGTTAGAAACTCCCACAAACCGAATCAAACCAGCTTCCACTGCTTCTTTAACTGCTGCAAGGGATTCTTCAATGGTGTAATTAGTATCGGGAGAATGGTATTGCCAAAGATCGATGGGTTTAGCACCACCCAACGCCTCAAAACTGACTCGAATTGTTTCGCGTAAATGTTCTGGGTTGCCATTACTTGTCCAGCTGCCATTGGGACGCATCAACCCGCCCTTAGTTGCCACAATTACTTGGCTAACATCGCCTTTGTAGCTAGTAAGTGCTTTGTGAATTAGCTGCTCATTGTGATGTTTCTCTGACTCATCTTTGCAGTAAGAATCGGCAGTGTCAATAAATGTAATACCCAGATCGAGGGCACGATGAATAACTTCGATTGATTGCGATTCGGGAGGGCGATTAGAAATTGACATGGGCATACCACCCAAACCGATCGCACTCACAAATATATCAGTTTTTCCTAGCTGTTTAGTTTCCATGCTTCTAGCTATAGCTTTCTGCCCCAATTATCTATCAGTTAGCCAAAGATTTTTTAGCGATTCATCATAAATCTTCCCTAGTACTTAGACTTGGTGATCAGTGAATGGGCTACGAAGGGAATACTCTACTCAGAGGTTAAGTATTCTATACACAAGTACCGATGAAAATTGTCGAGGAAACCCGTACCAAATTGCAGCTAAAGCATCGACCACTCAGCTATTGGTTTAGCGGGTGGTGCATTTTTGCTGTCTGTTTAAGCTTTTTGATTTACTGCTTAGTTTTTGATTCTGCTTCAGTTAGTCTCAGCTGCACTCGACCTTCACCAAACCAAATTAACTGTGAATTGAAGCGGTTTAATTTGCTGGGAAGCATGGAGAAACTCAAAATGTTTGATCCCCAGGAAGCATACAT
>NZ_JBALCE010000062.1:0-3407 GCF_036919815.1 Nostoc sp. | reverse complement strand
ACGACGTGTCATGATAACACTCCTCACTCTTCTGAATTTTCCATCAGCCACTAATTCTAAAATAGATTGATGCCTATTTGATGACACACCCTAGTGATATAAATATAAATACTTTAGATTTATTCATTTATCTCCTGAAAGGTGCTACCCGTCCTTTTGATGATTCTATTTGGGAATGGTGGAGGTCACAGGAAAGAAATACTCCTACTAATTTGGGATGGTATATTGATTTAGGTATTCAGACTTGGAACTATAGGATTAAATAAACAACAGAAAATAAACAATTTATTGATTTCATAGATGTCATTTTTAGTCAAGCTTTAGGAGTAAAAGATAAATAACAATGTTTGAATCTAATTGACCATTCTATCAGCGCGATCGCACCCTCCCACTTTGCACACAGACCTAACCCCCCAACCCCCTTCCGCCTTCCCTACAAGGGAAGGGGGAGAAATTGGGCTCCCCTCTCCGCTTCGGAGAGGGGTTGCGGGATCGGTATTTTCCCTAGTTGGAATAATGGATTCTCAATTACGACTGTTCCTCATCCTTTTGTGAATCTTCCCAGAACAGCTTGACAAACTCCTCAGCCGCAGCAGGCTCAATTTCCTGTAGTGCTTTGCGAATTTTCACTACTGTATCACCCGGTGGATCTGCAACCTCATTCACCCAGCCAAAAACACTAGAACGATTGACTCTCATAAATACAGCCAATCGATTTTGGGTGATGCCATAAATTTCTAGTACCCGTTTGAGGGCTTTTCCTGCTTTTGCCATGCCTCTGATTTTGTCAGAGCCTTATAACCAAGTAAATGTTTGTAGTTGCGAACAAGATGGTAAGCTAATTATGTTTGTGATTATGAATATAAGTTTTAGTAACAATTTAGGTTAACTCTAATGAACCCTCAAATTATTTTGCTATATATATAAATATGGGGCGAAAACCTTTAAGAAATTTAAAATTCAAAAGTTACTAAACATAGTTGAGGGTTTGGTCATTTTTGACAATCCAGTATTTGGAAACCTGAAACCGTAAAGACCAATTACCAATGAAATCGGAGGTCTATTATGATGTTTAAAAAGATTCTAGTTGCGTTAGATCGCTCGGAAATAGGGCAACAGGTTTTTGAGGAAGCGTTGGGTTTAGCAAAGTTAACACAAGCTAGCTTAATGCTACTACATGTCTTATCTCCCGAAGAAGAGGGTAGTCCTTACGTCCCTATGCTGTCTAATTTGGACTACTATCCGGGATTGACAAGTCAAAGCTTCGAGTTATACCAAAACCAGTGGGATACCTTTAAAAATCAAGGAATCCAGATGTTGCAATCTTTCTGTGCCCAAGCTAACACAGCAGGTGTCACTACGGAATTTACACAAAATATTGGTAATCCTGGTCGGATTGTTTGTGACTTAGCCCGTAATTATGGCGCTGACCTAATTGTTATGGGGCGTCGGGGTCGTTCTGGAGTGATGGAACTATTTCTCGGTAGTGTGAGTAACTACGTGCTTCACCATGCTCCTTGTTCAGTGCATGTTGTACATCTTTCACTTACTCCTAAAACAGATGAACTTCTCAAAAAAACTACAAGCACTTTAAGGGTTCACTAAGCACTAACATTGCATAAATCGGGGGTGGTGGGAGGTGTAACCAGGGGCGCGATCGCCTGCTGCTCGTTTGACCACCTACAAATAAGCTGATCGTGTCAAAATGTTATGTGTATAGTTTATTTACAAAGTCATTTATGCCGAAAGCAATTTGGAATGGAAGTGTTTTAGCCGAGAGTGATAATACTGTAGTTGTGGAAGGCAACCATTATTTCCCTGTTGACACCATTAACAAGCAGTATTTCACTGAAAGCAACACCCACACCACTTGTCCTTGGAAAGGTGTCGCCAGCTACTACAGTATCGACGTTGATGGGCAAATTAATAAAGATGCTGCTTGGTACTATCCCAGCGCCAAGGAGAAGGCTAAGAATATTGAAGGTTATGTAGCTTTCTGGAAGGGTGTAAAAGTTGAGGCTTAATAAAGCTTCCTGGAAGTATTTTAGTTTCAGGGACATTGAGATTATGTCCGGCTAATTGCCCATAAAATACAAAGCCCGCGCAGAGAGAAGTCTGAGCGGGCTTTGTATTTAAACTATTTAAATCATTTATTCTAATACGTAATTATACTTTGGCTTTGCGAAACGCTGCTTGCTTTCTCTTCACCAGCCAAGCCAGACTACCAGCGATCGCACTTGCTTCGGGTACTCTTGTCAGGAAAACAACCTCACTGGCTGTAACAGTTATACTGCCTCCTGCTCCTGAATTAATGTTACCACCAGCGATCGCACTGGCTTGGGATAGTGGTTTCGATATAAAAAGATTATCGGCTCTGAGAGTTATCAAAAATTTGGGTTTAAAGCCCCGTGCTTCGTTTCCTTGACGATTTTACACTTACTCAAGCGTGGCGATCGCATGGTGTGCGATTTACTGCCACTGATATAATTTTATCAAAAAATTGGGTCTAAAACCCCGTCATAGATCGGACGGCTTTGTGGTAAAATGTATATACCGAAAGCAAGAAACGGATATCTTGAAAGTAAAAGTCAGGCATGAGCCGGGTCCTCCAAACGATATAAACTAGCTTGTATTTGTACCGATGGATAGTCGGGATAGGAAACTGTCTGGGCAATCAGAGCGTCGGGGATATGTGGGTAACTGCATATCTAGATAGTGGGTGAAAAACCGTAAGGCTGGTCTTGAGCGCAGTCGAAATGAAACAACCAGAAAATCTAAATCGTGAGGTTTAGAAGCCCCGTACCTTCAGGTCGGGGTCATGTCACAACAAATGAGTACCTCATTACGATATAGGAGTACCCCATTACGATAAATAAGTACCCCATTACGATAAAGGAGTACCTCAAAACGATATAGAAGTACCTCATTACGATAAAGGAGTACCTTAATACGATATTGGAGTACCTCAAAACGATATAGAAGTACTTCAATACGATAGAGGAGTACCTCAAAACGATAGAGGAGTACCTTAATACGATATTGGAGTACCTTAATAGGATATTGGAGTACTTCAATACGATAAAGGAGTACCCATTTATAATTAATGCTTAATTTGTTACCTTAAATTTTAAGAATTTGTTATGATGATTACGCGATCGCAGCGATCGCAGCAAATGAGTATCCATTTATTGAAAAGTTGGGTTTAAAACCCCGTTAGGACTTACGCAAACAATAAATAGCCGAAACCCTTATTTTCAGGTAGGGGCAATTCATGAATTGTCCCTACAGCGTGTCATTTTGCGTAAGTCCTACCCGTGCTTGTAGCACGGCTTTATATTTACCAGCATTGGATTTGCCACGAATATGTTAAGATACTAATTAGTACCGATGGACAGTCGGGAATCCAA
>NZ_JBALCE010000061.1:0-80138 GCF_036919815.1 Nostoc sp. | reverse complement strand
TTCTGCCTACCTACTCACTTGGATTTGTTGTTATCTGCCTTATTTTTTTGGTTGCGGCAACAGTTGCTTTAACAACTACACTTTTGACACCTTTAATTTGTTTAGCTAAAGGTTCAATTTTAGCCAACTGCTGTTGATTGGTGACAGTTCCTGCTACAGTCACAATCCCACCCTCTGCGGCAGCAACTGTTAGTACACTGTTAGGTATATTAGCCTCTAACTTGGAGCGAACTTCACTTGATAAATCACCTTTAGCTCTTGTTGTATCACCACCAGTGGTATTATTGCGCTGTTCCCGGGCTTTAATATCCGCGTTTAGTTGTTTTCTGCGAACTTCACTTTGTGCGTCTTGTTGAGAAGCTTCTGTTGTTTTTGCGCTTGGTGTTGCGGGAGCGTCATTAGGATTATTGGGTGCAGATTCACTTGTTTTAGAAGCGTTATCACAAGCAGCAACACCAAAAACCAAAAGACAGCTAATTAAAAAGGGGGTTAGCTTTTGCATATGTTTAATTCGGAATCAGAAAGTGAAATTTGTTGATATTTACGGCAGAAGTGAGAAGCAAGTTTTTTAGTCAGGAGCAAAGTTTTCAAATTCTTGCTCCTGCAATTTTGTAGAATTAGTGTGAGTGACAACTACCTTAGCTTAGAGTGTTTCATCACGACGGTCAACAATAACTACGGCAGGATCGTCGGAATGAGGCGCTGTTGAGTAATTGGTGCGATCACTATTCGTAACTGGTGTGTTGCGCTCTGTTGCTCTGTCCAAACCTGGGCGATGTGCGCCTGAATCATTGGCATCATAGATTGCAAATTCTTCAATACCTCGACGTTTGAGAATCGCTTCCGCTTGGCGGATTTCAGCTTCGGTACCATCGATAATAACTAAATAGTCGCCTTTTGTGAAGCGATCGCTATAAACTTGCGCCCTGTCTTCAGGAATTCCCAAGCCAGCGAGTCCGCCAACAATACCCCCAGCGGCTGCACCGATCGCACCGCCGGCGGCTGTTGTCGCCAAAGCTGTTGCGATTGCACCACCTGCAATCACAGGTCCCACTCCAGGAATCGCTAAAGTCCCAAGACCAACTAATAAGCCAGTCAAGCCGCCTAGAACACCGCCTGTAGCTGCTCCAGTTTTTACGCCATCGTCTGCTTTATTACCTGTACCGACCTTTCTATCTACATCTACACCAGCGATCCCTTGACCGTTTGTATCTTTGGCTATGATGGAGACTGTACTTAAAGGAAAACCCGCATCTTGTAATTCTGTAAGTGCTGCTTCTGCATCTCGACGATGAGAAAAGACCCCAATTGCCCGTCTAGCAACACCACTACGACCCGCAGTCGGAGTTGGAGCAGCATAATCAGTGGCAGTAGGAGTTGGAGTTATATAATCAGTGGCAGTAGGAGTTGGAGCGACATAATTAGCGGCATAATTAGCGCCAGTAGGAGTTGGAGCGACATAATCAGTGGTTGTATTTCTAGCATCTGGGTTGTCGTAAATCCCAAACTCTTCCACACCCTGACGATGTAAAATTGCTTCTGCTGTAGCGATTTCTGTATCTGTGCCATCTACGATGACTAAATAATGTCCTCGCTTTACGCGTTCGTCGTAAACTCTGGCTCGTTCTTCGGGAATTCCTAAACCAACTAATGCACCAAGCAAACTACCAGCTACTGCACCAATACCTGCGCCAGCGAGGGTAGTTGCGAGGGTAGTTGCTGCGGCTCCAGCTAACATAATTGGCCCGATTCCAGGAATTGCCAAAGTCCCAAGACCGACTAACAAACCAGTTAATCCGCCCAAAGCACCGCCTGTAGCTGCTCCGACTCTAGCGCCTTCGTCAGATTTATCACCGACGCGATCGCGCACATCGGCACCAGCAATATCGTCTTTGTCTCCATCCTGCGTAATCACAGACACTCTGTCCATGTCAAAGCCGGTGTTTTTCAATTCATGGAGCGCCTTTTCAACATCTCGACGATGAGAAAATACACCGACACCGCGTTTATGTACACCTACAACCATTATCTTTACTCCTCAGCAAAAATCAATTATTCACTCATTTATAGCTCGTAATCACCCTTATTAATACATAATTGTGTTTATTTTCCATCAATCGCTTGGAAGAATTTTTCTCTCTATCATTAGACATAGGTGTTTTTATCTAAATTTACTAAAAAATCTCACAAAATATGATTTGTTTGATCAAGCTGAGATATTAATTATTTTTAGGTTACAGAATATTCTCTAAAAAATTAATTTTAACTTTAACTAAATTGCTGCCAAACAACTATCAAACCTCGTCCATTTTGAAACCTGGAGTAGTGCTGGTATCTTCTTTGCTACTACCAGCAGACAACAAGATGCTCCCACGACTTTTGAAAACTATGGTTCTCAAAATAAATGTGCTTTATTAGATGTAATCTTAGTAAGAACACACACCTATATATCGGGTTAAACTTTAAGGTAAATCTGCTTTATTTCTAGTTTTTACCCTCACCCAATTTTCGATAGAAGATCATGGCAACTAGAGAATGCTTGCCAGCACAGGCTTCTACCTTACATTAACAGCAATAAACATTGTTCCCTACCTTACCCGTTTGAAACCTGCCATATCCGTAAGTAGATGCATTTTTATAAAATTTACTTTTATACAAGAATAAACGTTTTTTTTACCGAGTAGAGGACTTTTAAAACATTTTATAATATTGTGACCAAATTATTAAACACACATTATTTTATTTTATTAAAAATTAATAAAGATATTTATTTTTTGTAAAATACGACTTTTGGCAAACAAAGTTATTACCTAAGAAAGTGTCATCTGATATAACTCATAACTAAATTGAGAAGTAAGCCATTTGATGAATGGGTATTTAATTGAGTGCAAGTGAGAAAATCTTATGTTTCAAGGTCTTTTAACTATTTGGGGATGGAGCGGGTTGCCTTTTGGATTAGCGCCGATAACTTTAGCCCAGGAAGTACTAACTCCAGAAGAAGCATCAGTTCTTTTTTCTGGGCCGAAATTCTTGGTAGCATTACTGGCTGGTGTCTTAATGGCATTTGCCTTTCAATTACTATTCACAAACTTTTCAGTTGCTGTCGGAATTTCATCTTGGGAAATTGACTCAGATTCTGATGATCAGCCAGAAAGCTTGGGTAGTAAAATTCGTGAAGTGCAAGCGAAAGTTGGTGCTTGGGCGTTGATAACCGCTAGCATTGCATTATTTATTGCTTGTTTTCTAGCAGTAAAACTTAGCTTAATCGAAAGCGCATTTTTAGGAGCAATTATCGGTGTAGTCATCTGGTCTACCTATTTTTCGCTGGTAATTTGGTTGGGTTCATCGGCTGTAGGTTCTCTAATTGGTTCTATCGCTAATACTGTCACCTCTGGTTTTCAAGCTCTGATGGGTACAGCAACTGCTGGGATGGGTGCTAATGCTGCGAAAAAACAGTTAATTTCTACTGCTGAAGATATTACAGCCGCAGTTCGGCGGGAATTTACTTCAGGTTTTGATCCTGAAGGTATTAAAAATACGCTTCAAAGTTCCTTAGGTTCTCTGCAATTACCAAAGCTGGATATCAAAGATATTCGTAATCAATTTGACCAGCTTCTTAAAGATACAGATTTGCAATCTGTTGCTAACAGTGACCTGTTGAAAAATATAGACCGCCAAACATTTGTTGATTTAATCAGCAGCCGCACAGATTTATCTAAAGAAGATATTAATGGCATTGCTGACCAATTTCAAGGTGCTTGGCAACAAGCTTTAAATCGCAAAAATCCCACGGAGCAAGTAATTAATTTGCTCAAGTCTGCTAGTCCCGAAGAACTGAATTCTGACCAATTAGGTGAACGGCTGCAACAACTGGTTACAGTTGGAGGTGGTAATGGCAACCAAAGCAATACTCTGATCAACCAAGCTATTCGAGTTGGCTTGAGCGCCGCCGCCCCCGCAGTCCTGGGTGGGGTAAATCTCTCTAATATCGATGTGAACAAAATTACAACTCAGTTGCAAAAGCTGAAAGAGAAAGTTCAAGATGTCGATGTCGAGCAAATCACAGAACAATTCCAAAAGTTTAGAGAGCAAGCAACTAAGCAAGTATCTGGAAAATTACCAATATCACTCGAAAATACAATTAAGGCAGATGTAGAAGAATACATATTGAATTCATTTCCTTGGCACTTTAACCGAATTACGCTAGTAGATGAATTTCCAGAAGTCATCTATGACGTAAATGCAGATCCGACAACTGTGAGACGGGAGTTGGAAGAACTAAATCAAAAATATTTCACCAACTTGCTGAAGCGGCGGGATGATATTAATGAAGCCAGGGTGAAAGAAATTGCCGAACAAATGGAAAGCGATCGCCTGAAAGTTTTAGAAACTGTTAAACAGGCTCAAACGCAAGAAAAAGGGCAAGATTTCCGCAGCCGCATCGAAGATTATCTGCGTTCGACAGGGAAAGATGAACTCAACCCTGAAGGTATTAAACGGGACTTTGGCAAGTTGCTGGAAGATCCAGAAGCTGGTTTTGAAGATTTAACTAGCCGCTTCGGGCAATTTGACCGCAACACTTTTGTACAATTGCTTCAACAGCGTGAAGATATCAGCGAAGAAGAAGCTAATAATATTGTTAGTCAACTCGAACAGAACCGCGATAATGTCTTGAATCGTGCTAGAGAATTGCAAGAACAAGCAAAAGCAAAAGCCGATGAACTGCGTCAAAGAGTTGAAGATTATCTGCGGAATACTAACAAAGACGAACTAAATCCCGAAGCAATCAAACGCGAGTTTGGAGTTTTACTAGACGATCCACAAGCTGGAATTAGCCTTTTGCGATCGCGCCTATCGCAATTTGACCGCGATACATTAGTACAATTGCTTAGTCAGCGTCAAGATTTGAGCGAGGAACAGGTAAACCAAACTCTCGATCAACTCGAAGCAGTCCGAGATAATATTTTGCAAGTACCGCAACAGGCGAAAGAACAGTACGAAAAAACTACAAAAGCGATCGCCGAATATCTCCGCAAGACTAACTTGGAAGAACTTGATCCAGAAGGGATCAGAAACGATTTAGAAAAATTACTCAATGATCCTAAAGCTGGAGCATTAGCACTGCGCGATCGCTTGTCTCATGTTGATCGAGAAACTTTGGTTAAACTCGTGAGTCAGCGAGGAGACTTGAGCCAAGAGGAAGTTAATCAGATCATCGATCGCGCTCAAGATGCAATTGGTGAGATTGTGAGAGCGCCACGACGTTTAGCCAAGCGTACTGCTCAACAAGCTTTAGATTTTGAAGCCACTCTTGAAGGATACCTGCGTAATACTAATAAAGACGAACTCAACCCCGAAGGAATCAAACGCGATTTGCAATTGCTGCTATCTTCTCCCCGCGCTGGAATTGGGAATTTAAGCGATCGCGCCTCGAAATTTGACCGTTCGACAATTGTGGCGCTGTTATCTCAACGCGAAGATATCTCAGAAGAGGAAGCTAACCGGATTATGGATCAAATTGAGTCGGTTCGCACTTCCATTGTCGAACAATTCCAGCAGATTCAGCAAAAGGTGCAATCAGTGTTGGATGGAGTTTTTGCGAAAGTTCGCAACTATCTCAACTCGCTGGATCGTTCCGAACTCAACTATGAAGGGATTAAACAAGACTTTGCGAAAGTCTTCGACGATCCCCAAGCTGGATTTGAAGCATTGCGCGATCGCCTCAGTGAATTTGATCGTGACACCCTAGTTGCTGTGATCAGTTCTCGTGAGGATATTTCTGAGCAGGATGCTAACCGGATCATCGACCAAATCGAAGCAGCGCGGGATGGCGTATTGCAACGAGCCGAACGCATCCAGAAAGAAACCCAAAAACGCCTGAAAGCGATCCAAGCGCAAGCTAAAAAGCAAGCCGAAGAAAGCAAAAAAACCGTTGCAAATGCTGCTTGGTGGATATTTGGGACAGCGATCACTACTCTTTGTGCTAGTGCGATCGGTGGTGCGATCGCTGTCACTGGCATAACTCTACCTGGGTAGAATATCTGCGTCATCAGTAATTTTAATATAATACAAAGTGGTATTCAGTGTTTACAAATGAATCCCACTTTTTTTTTATAAATAAAACAAACGACCCCCCAGAGTCAGGAGTTGGTGCTATTAAAGGTAACTATGTAAAGTTTTATAAAAATTCGGAGATCAGCTTGAATTAAGCTTAGTGGCTCGTTTACATACCTTTACATGGTTTAGTTTTTCCTTGCCAACCTACTTACTATCACGACTTTATTATTCCGATATAGATTAAAAAGCCCTATCTGAATCAAGGGTTTCAGATTTTGTTATGGTGAGAGTAAAAAAAGAGGGTTAATTATTCTTTCTTATAGATAGAAAAAAGTACCCTTGAAGGTAATATCATAGTTTTGTAACTCCGAATACAGTAAAAACGTCCAAAACCTATGCAATTCCCGTATTAGAAAATCTGCTTATTCCCTAGCAGCCTAGTACTGGAACCAGTGAAGACATAAGGCACAAGGATATAACATGACTCTTGGCACAATCATTTTGATGCCAACATCATCAATACATCCAGTGCTTCTCAAATCTTCTCAAGTCTTCAGACTTAATAAAACAGAATTCAGAAATCGGTCAACAAGAAAGTGGCGGGTCTAACAAAAAAGTAACGCTCCTGCGTCGCTAACAGATGCCTGCGGCGGGAACCGACGCTCCGACTTATCGGTGCGTCGCTAACAGATCGGCCACCGAACTTCTGTTCGCCAAAAATCGGCGCTCAGAGTCAACGGAAGCCGCAGTTCAAATTTTCTGCTGAATCCCCCACTATCTATATTGATTCAGAATTCTGAATTCAACAGCAAAGACCTGTTCTAATCAGGTCTGATTCAGTTATGTCTTCCTACTTGTTATTTCTCCACCTTGTTTTGTTAGCGTTGCTTAATGAAAGTATGAAATTCAAAAATTCAATGTTTGAAACTGTTTCTTTTGCGCCTTTGGCGGAAACCAAATTCATACTCTTAATCAGCAACGCCGTTTTCTGATGGGGAAGTGACGAGGTAATTTTTTTACCCAGTAAATTCAGGAGAATCTCAACCTAATGGCAATCTATAACGGTACCAATTCCAGTGATATTATCGACGCTCGTGGCACCAACGATATCTTGAACGGCAATGGCGGCAGCGATATCCTCAACGGTGGTGGCGGCAACGATACCATCAACGGTGGTAGTGGCAGCGATATCCTGAACGCTGGTAGTGGCAACGATAGCCTCATTGGCGGATTGGGCGACGATATCCTGAACGCCGAGAATGGCAATAATACGCTTATCGGTGGTGATGGCGGCGATGTCCTGAACGCTGGTAATGGCAAGGATATCCTGAACGCCGGCAATGGCGACGATATCCTGAACGCCGGTAATGGCGACGATATCCTGAACGGTGGTGATGGCGGCGATATCCTTAACGGTGGTAACGGTAAGGATATCCTGAACGGTGGTGATGGCGACGATATCCTTAACGGTGATAGTGGCAACGATCTCCTGACTGGCGGATTCGGCAACGATACACTCGTTGGCGGTGCTGGGACTGATGTTCTCACTGGAGGACCAGGTAATGATGTTTTCAAATTCAACTCAGTTTCAGATAGTCAACCTGGTCTTTCACGGGATGTAATCAGTGACTTTGTTGGAAACGGTAACTTGCCAGGAGACCGAATCGATCTATCTCGCATCGATGCCAACTTGACTATCGGGGGCAACCAAGCCTTCACTTTCATTGGGACTGGCGCATTCTCCGCACCCGGTCAGGTTCGTTATTCAGGAGGTATTCTGCAAGGTAACACTGATGCGAATCTGTCGGCTAACTTTGAGATTCAGCTTGCAGGCGCACCACAACTAGTAGTAAAGGACATTATCCTTTAATTTCAATAGACCTGCCTTGAAAATCAGGCAGGAGGCAGAATTCTAATAATTTAGGACTTACGCAAAACTACACCCGGTAGGGGCAATTCATGTAGCTTTAGCTGACCGCAGGGTATTGCCCCTACCTAAAAATCATTCTTTTCAGCTATTATTTGCGTAAGTCCTGATACAGGCAAAACATCCTAAAAGCGATGCAATTCCGTAAAAGAAAATCTGCTTATTCACTATTAGCCTCGTTTTACTTAATCAGGTGTGGTTCAGTTATCTCTTCCCACTCTTATCTCTCCACCATGTTTTCTCGGCGTTGTTGAATGAAAGTGTGAAATTAAAAAATTTAATGTTTGAAACTGTTTCCTTTGCGCCTTTGGGAGAAACCAAATTCATACTCTTAATCAGCAACGCCGTTTTCTGACGGTGAAGTGATCAGGTAATTTTTTTACCCTCTAAGTTAAGGAGAAAATCATTAATGGCAACCTTAATAACAACCTTTAACGGTAGCGGCGATTTCAGTTTCAGTTCTACTAGTAGCAGTAGCGGCAGCTTTAGCAGCAGCAGTAGTAGTAGCTTTAGCAGTAGTGGTGACGGCTTTATCCTTAACGCTAGTGGTAACAACAATACCCTTACCGGTGGTAGTGGCAACGATACCATTAACGCGAGTGGTGGCAACAGTACCCTTAGCGGTGGTGGTGGTAACGATACCATTAACGCTGGTAGTGGCAACGATATCCTTGACGGTGGTACTGGCAACGATATCCTCACTGGCGGTACTGGGACTGATGTTCTCACTGGAGGACTAGGTAATGATGTTTTCAAGTTCAACTCAGTTTCAGATAGTACTCCTGGTCTTTCACGAGATGTTATCAAAGACTTTGTTGGAAACGGTAACTTGCCAGGGGACCGAATCGATCTATCTACCATCGACGCCAACTCCAATATAGCGGGCAACCAAGCCTTCACTTTCATTGGGGCTGCCGCATTCTCCGCACCCGGTCAAGTTCGTTATTCAGGAGGTATTCTTCAAGGTAACACTGCTGGGAATTTGTCGCCTGAGTTTGAGATTCAGCTCGTACGAACACCATTACTTGTGACAAGTGACATTATCCTTTAATTCAATAGACTTCTAGCAAAAGTCCCTAACACCGCACTCAAAAGCGATCGCTCTTACAGTGGGGTTGTTATTTTTGATTTATGCAAGTGGTTAAGCGCTATAGCAACAGAAGCACATCTGAAGAAATAGAGTACCAATGCTCGCTGATGCTCGATTGCACCGCACATACATGAGAAAATCAGGTAATACAATCGCAACAGTTGCGATGATGCCAGGGAAGGAAAAAAAATGTCGGAGAATTTGAGAAGCCAAATTGTGACGCAAGGGGTGCAGCGATCGCCAAATCGAGCTATGCTGCGGGCAGTTGGTTTTAAAGATGAAGATTTTAACAAAGCCATTGTGGGCATTGCCAATGGCTACAGTACGATTACTCCCTGCAATATGGGAATCAATCAACTGGCACAAAGGGCAGAGATTGGGATTAAAACCGCCGGCGCGATGCCGCAAATGTTCGGCACAATTACCATTAGCGATGGAATTTCGATGGGAACTGAAGGGATGAAATATTCCCTAGTGTCGCGGGAAGTAATTGCAGATTCCATTGAAACCGCCTGTACTGGACAAAGTATGGATGGTGTGCTAGCGATTGGCGGTTGTGATAAAAATATGCCCGGGGCAATGCTGGCGATCGCGCGGATGAATATCCCGGCTATCTTTGTTTACGGTGGCACAATTAAACCCGGTCACTACAACGGACGCGATTTAACTGTTGTCAGTTCTTTTGAAGCTGTTGGTCAATACAGTGCCGGAAAAATTGACGAAAAGGAATTATTAGAAGTTGAAAATCGGGCTTGTCCTGGTGCTGGTTCCTGTGGGGGAATGTTCACAGCTAACACCATGTCTTCAGCATTTGAAGCGCTGGGGATGAGTTTGCCCTATTCCTCGACAATGGCCGCCGAAGATGCCGAAAAAGCCGACAGTGCGGAAAAATCAGCATTTGTGTTAGTCGAAGCGATTCGCAAACAAATCTTGCCCCGCCAAATTATCACCCGCAAATCGATAGAGAATGCCATTTCTCTGATTATGGCGGTGGGTGGTTCGACGAATGCAGTATTGCATTTTTTAGCGATCGCTCGCGCTGCTGATGTAGAGTTAACACTAGACGACTTTGAAACTATCCGCGCCCGTGTTCCCGTTTTGTGTGATTTAAAACCAAGCGGTAAATATGTCGCTACAGATTTACACAAAGCTGGTGGTATTCCGCAAGTAATGAAGATGCTACTTGTGCATGATTTATTACACGCTGATAGCCTCACTATCACTGGTCAAACGATTGCAGAGATATTAGCAGACATCCCAGAAGAACCATCCGCCAATCAAGATGTGATTCGTCCTTGGAATAACCCGATGTATGCCCAAGGACATTTAGCCATCCTCAGAGGTAATTTAGCAACGGAAGGGGCTGTCGCCAAAATTACCGGCGTGAAAAAACCAGTAATTACCGGGCCAGCACGGGTATTTGAATCGGAAGAAGCCTCTTTAGATGCAATTTTGGCGGGTAAGATTCAAGCTGGTGATATTCTAGTCATCCGCTACGAAGGGCCTAAGGGCGGTCCTGGAATGCGAGAAATGTTGGCTCCCACCTCAGCAATTATCGGTGCTGGTTTGGGTGATGCTGTGGCATTAATTACCGACGGACGCTTTTCTGGTGGTACTTACGGCATGGTGGTTGGTCATGTTGCTCCAGAAGCCGCAGTTGGTGGTGCGATCGCGCTTGTAGAAGAAGGCGATAGTATTACTATTGATGCACCCGCTCGTTTATTGCAGTTGAATATATCCGAAGACGAATTAGCCCGTCGTCGTGCCAACTGGCAACCCCCCGCTCCGCGTTACACTAAAGGTGTTTTGGCGAAATATGCGAAATTGGTATCTTCTAGCAGTATTGGTGCTGTTACTGATTTGGACTTGTTTTAATTAACCTAACGTAATAGATATCTCTAAAAAAGAATGTAGAGACGTAGCAGTGCTACGTCTTTTTGATTTCTAGTAATTTTTACCTAAATTTTCTGAGTTTTTGTAAAAATCTTGAAAAAGTTTCAGGAAATTTACAGAGCAGATATGATGTCAATAGAGAAATCACGGAAATATAGTTGACAGTCAACTGCCTAAAAACCGAAAAGGGTACAAAATGAGTTTTGAATCTAACGTCAAGTTAACGATCGCTCTTTCTAATCCAGACTTAGATGCAGAAGAGCAAGAACGGGAAACGCGAAATCTGCTACGAGAAATCAGAGATTTAGATGTGGAAAGTGCTGAACTCGTAGCAGTTACAGAAATACCCGAAGGAGCCAGGTCTGTGGGAGGTTTTCTGGTGGGAGTGTTGCAGACAGAGGTGAGCCTTGCCAATTTTAAGAAATTGTTGGGATTTTTGGGCGATCGCTTGGGTGGTAAATCGATTGAATTGGAAGTTGAAGCTAACGGCAAAAAACTCAAGGTGAAAGCTAGCAGTCGGGAAGAGTTATTAGCAGCGATTCAAGCAGCAGAAGAATTTGTTAAACCAAAATAGGAGCTTCCAGATGGCTAAAGTAGCACTACTGATTGGAATAAGTGAGTATGAATCACCGCATCTTAACCCTTTGCCTGTGGCTATGCAAGATGTAGAAGGAATGCAACGAGTTTTGCAGGATCAAGAGATAGGAGGTTTTGATGTTGTGAAAACGCTAACAAATCCTGATCCTGTAGCGATGCAAGAAGCTATTGAGACTTTATTTTCAAATCGTCAAAAAAATGACCTTGTGCTACTTTATTTCTCTGGTCATGGCATTAAAGATGATAATGGGAGGCTTTACTTCGCAACTCGCATAACCCGTAAAAATGAACAGGGAGAACTGGTCAAAGCGTCAACAGTTTCAGCCGATTTCTTACATGACATTATTAACGATAGCCGTAGTCGTTCCAAAAGACAAGTAATCATTTTGGACTGTTGCTTTAGTGGCGCTTTTGCCAAAGATATAAAAGGTAAAGATGAAGTTTATTTGGATTTTCAAAAAATTCAATTGGGTGGAGAGGGTCGAGCTGTTCTTACATCTAGCACTTCAACCCAGTATTCTTTTGAATCTATTTACACTCATTATCTAGTCCAAGGAATTGAAACTGGTGAAGCTGATGAAAATAATGATGGCTTTATTTCTGTTGATGAGTTACATCAGTATGTCCAAAGAAAAGTTCAAGAAAATAAGCCTGAAATGAAGCCGCAGATTCAAGCGGTAATTAAAGAAGGCTATAATATTGTGCTGGCTAAAGCACCTATTCACAACCGCGAGAGTATATATCTTGGAATAGTGAAATCTTGGGTACATAATGGTCAAATTTCCGATATTGGACGATTAGCATTAAATGAGCAACAAAATCGCCTAGAAATAGAACCTTCGCAAGCTACTGCAATTGAGGAAGAAGGTTTAAAACCCTACAAAGAGTATCAGAGAAAATTGCAGCAATATAAGGAAGCGTTTCATAAGGCAATTCAACGAGAGAATCCTATAATTGAACAGACTCGCCAAGAATTGATACGCCTTCAGAGACTTTCACGACTCAGAGATGAAGATATAGCTTTAATCGAAGCTACTCTAATTGCCGAACAGTCACTTATTGTACCTCCGGTAGTTGTCAATCCTTCACCTGCCGAAAATAGCAATTTTCTAAACTACCTGATAACGTGCATCATCGGAGTAATCGGAGTAGTTATTGGCGGTAGTGTAGTATATGTTTTTCGACCTACACCTCCAATTGCAGAAAATTTCTGTGCTAATAAAAAGCCATATAGCTTGGACGACAGAATTAGCTCAGGTGAAGAAATTTTATTAAAAAAAGATACAAACTTAGATAAAGAAGCTGGAGTTAAAGCATTTTTTAATGGTGATTGTAAGACTGCTATTGATAAATTAAATTCATCCCGACAAGTAAATTCTACTGATCCAGAAACATTGATTTATTTGAATAACGCTAAAGCTCGTCAGCAGACAGAACACATCAAAATTGCCGTGAGCGTACCCATTGGTACTAATCCAAATGTAGCAAAAGAGATACTACGCGGTGTGGCTCAAGCTCAAGATGAAGTGAATAGCAGTACTGGCATTAATGGCAAAGCTTTGGAGGTAGCGATCGCTAATGATGATAATGACCCAAGTGAAGCTGTACAGCTTGCCAGTCGTTTTGTCAAAGATGCCAGCATCTTAGCTGTCGTGGGACATAATTCTAGTAATGCTTCTCTCTCCGCAGCCCCAGTCTATCAAAAAGACGGGTTAGTCATGATGTCTCCCACCAGTTTTGCCCAAAATCTTACCAGTGTTGGCAATTATATCTTCCGCACTGCTCCTAGTGTTAAATCTATAGCAGATAGTGTCTCTAATTACGCCATTAAAATAGCGGGCAAAACCAATTTTCTTATCTGTGTTGATTACCAAGGGATAGATAATCAGTCGTTTAACAATGAGTTTGTTAAAGCGATAAATGCTCCTGGCGGTCAGATTAATTCTACAGAGTGCGATATTTCTGCCCGTGACTTTAACCCTAGTGCTATCATTTCTCAAGCTTTACGTAGCGGTGCTAATGCCTTGGTGTTAGGTCTTTATATAGACAAAATAAAGCAAGGTCTAGCGGTGGTACAATCTAATCAAGGGCAGTTGACTGTATTTGGTAGTCCTACACTTTTGACTGACGAAACCTTAAAAGAGGGCAGAAGTATCAACGGACTAATAATCTCTACACCTTGGTATCCCGCAGCATTTCCTAATAACATCTTTCCGCAAAAAGCCCAAAAACTTTGGGGTGCAACTGTCAATTGGCGAACAGCTACGGCTTATGATGCAACTTTGGCGATCATCGCAGGTTTACAACGAACCAACAAACGCGATGAATTGCAAAAGGTGCTGCACAGTCCAGATTTTTCAGTCGATGGTGCAACGGGAAAGATTCAGTTTTTAGCATCAGGCGATCGCAAAAATAATGTTATATTCTTAGAAAAAGTTCAACAAAAACCTGGTACTGATAAATATGAGTTTTTACCGATTAAACCTTAATTTTGAAGCTTTACTTAATAGCGATCGCACTTATTTGTTGTAATGTTTCAAAATAGCGATCGCCATTCCTAATCCGATTCCTTTGCCCACAGATTTAGTAGTAAACATGTGGTCAAATACCCGTTTTTTTACATCCTCTGACATTCCAATACCATTATCGTAAATCTGAACGATCGCGTCATGAGTTGATTCGTAAATTTGGGTTTGGATATTAATTTGATTCGGGTTGGTTTTAAGATCCTCAAAACTCCATTTTTGGCTGGCTTCTTCCAATGCATCGATCGCATTCACCAAAATTGATAACAACAGTAGATTTCGCGATCGCTATTTCAATGAGTAGTAATTTTTTTTCAGTTGACGCATACTTTCGATGGTTGATTTTCAACCAGCCTTGGCGTAATTTAAGCATCATCAGTGCTTTGCTCCAAATTAAAATTTAAAAGGCAAAATAAAGCTGTCTTTTTACTTTTGTTGAGTAGAAATTTGAATGACAAACTCTGTGCCCTGCTCAAGTTCTGAAGTGCAGGAAAGTGAACCGCCATGTCCTTCTACGACAATTTGCCGCGCGATCGCTAATCCTAATCCTGTGCCTTTTCCTACAGGCTTGGTGGTGAACAAATGGTCAAATACTTTTTGTTTGACCTCCGGTGACATCCCCACGCCATTATCAGCAATCTTAATCAAAATGTGCTGACCTGATTCGGCTACACGGGTTTGAATAGTGATGCAATTGGGGTTAGCTAGAATCGCTGACAAACTCCGCTCTGTGTTGGATTCTTCAAGTGCATCTATGGCATTTGCCAACAAGTTCATAAACACTTGATTAAGTTGTCCAGCAAAGCATTCCACTAAGGGTAATTTGCCATAATCTTTTACCACATCAATTGCTGGACGGTTTTCGCTGGCTTTTAAACGATGTCTCAAAATCAAAATAGTACTGTCAATGCCATCGTGAATATTAAAGGGCACTTTATAATCTTTATCTGCTCTGGAGAAGCTTCGTAGACTGGTACTGATACTGCGGATACGGTTAACACCCAGTTTCATCGAGTCCAGCAACTTAGGTAAATCTTCACGTAAATAATTCAAATCCATCGCATTAATTTCGTCTTCAATGTCTGAGCCAGGATTGGGAAATTTCTCTTGGTAAAGCTTAATTAGCCCAAACAAGTCATTGATATAATCTTTGGCTGGTTCTAAGTTGCCAGCAATAAAGCCGACAGGATTGTTGATTTCATGGGCAACACCTGCTACCAGATTACCAAGGGCAGACATTTTTTCACCCTGCACTAATTGCAATTGCATCGTTTGGAGTTCTTCTAACGCTTGTTCTAATTCTTGCTTTTGGTATTGCAGCAATTGTTGTGCTTGGTGGTGTTCGGTGATGTCTTCAGATGTGCCAAGGATGCCAAAAACGTTTCCTTCTCTATCTTTTAGAGGAATTTTATTTGTATTCGACCAGATTTGTTTTCCGTCTGCTTGCTGCAATGTTTCGATAATATTGAGTTCAGCTTGTCCAGACTCCATGATGTGGCGATCGCACTCTACAAAAAAATCTGATTCCTCATGAGTCCAGGAAAGGTCGTAGTCTGTTTTACCAATAACATTTTCTGGCACTCCTACACCTGAAGTTTGAGCAAAGTTCTGGTTACAGCCTAAATAAACACTATTGCTGTTTTTCCAGAAAACGGACTGGGGAATATTGTCGATAATTAACCGCAAAAACTGTTCGGTTTGCCCAAGGGTTTTGAGAGTATCTTGTGCTTGCTGATAAAGTCGGGCGTTTTCCAGGGAGATTGCAGCTTGAGTGCATAACAGATTCAGAATTTCGACGCGATCGCTCGTAAACGCCCCAGTGGTAAGATTATTTTCTAAATACAAAATCCCCAACAGTTTGCCTTGATAGAGAATCGGCGTACACAGCAAGCTTTTGGGTTGCTGACGAATGATGTAGGGATCGGACATCAGCGCCGGATACACTGTTGTATCAAGGATAACGTAAGGTTGCAACCTGCGTTTGACGGTGTAAATTAGGCTATGGGGAATATCTGCGCTATCTTCCACAAAAATGGACTGTAGCACAGTTGATTGCTGCCCAACTTCAGCAGTTGCCTCAACTACTAATCTATCGGCTTTCAGCAGTATTAACGCACACTTATCTGCTCCAGCATTTTCAATCACCACTTGCAGGAGCTTCCTAAGTAATTTATCCAGTTCGATTTCACTGGAGAGAGTCTGAGAGGCTTTAAGAAGTGTTGGCAAATCTAGCATTACTGATGTATTGCTGCTAGAGGTTACTGATTTATTAATGCTTGGGTGCAAGGTAGCAATGCTGTCAATATTTGTAATCGTCTCATTGGGCGTGAGTGGTGAACGCGTCTGTTGTAAGATGGGGGCTAGCAATTGTGGATAACGTTGTTCTAAATCATCGACTTTAGCTTTAGCGCCCCAGTGTGTGTAGCAATAGTAAGCATTAATCAAATACTCTTGAGCAATGCGTTCTTTGTCCCATTCTAAATAAAACTTGGCTGCAAGTTCGTTGGCGAGAGCTTCTTCGTTGAGGTATTCGTTTTCTTTGGCTTTAGCAATGGCGCGATCGTATAATTCGATTGCATCCATGTACTTGTGAGAAATTTTTGCTATTTCAGCAGATAACAGTAGATATCGATGTAGAAAGTTTTTTGGACAATTATTCGCCCAGTTTTTCTGGATTTGTTGATGCTCTTGAATAATGTCCCAATACTGTTTTTTGTTTTCTAATGTCGCATTCGGATAGAGAGCTACCAAACTGAGTGGATAATAGAAATGATACTGAATAATTGGGAAGAAACCAGAGTTACAACCAAGGGTTTTCTCAGCTTCTTCTGCCGCTTTAACGGCATCTGCATAGCAACCATAAAGATACGACAATTGTATTTTGAGAAAGCAGTACCAATTAATTCCATGATCAAAGTTATTTTTCTCTCTCCAAATTTCTATATAGGGAATATCCTGACCATTGCGATCGTCTAATAAATCGGTGTTTTTAGATATGCCTTGCAAGTTCAATACGAACTGCTGCTGTAAACTGAATGCATACAGCATATTTACATCATTTACCTGTTGCACATAGCTCAGATATTTCTCGGTTTCCGCGTAGACATTTGATAGGCGATCGCCCTTAATTAACATCGCCCAAATCAGAAACGAAACTGCCCAGACACCAAACACCAAATTTCCAGTTTCTTGACTAACTTGGAATGATTGTTGAGAAATTTCCAAATTCGTTTTTAAATGCTGATTATAAGGATTAATCGTGTGTGCAAAGATATTATTAGTCTTCGCAATAAATTGGGTGCTATTGAAGTGATGATCAAGTTTTAGTGCTAATGTACCGAACTCATAAGCAGTTTTATAACTTCCTTGATTTGCCAGACTCATCCCATACAGACAGTAAGCAAAACCAGAGCTTTCTGCATTGCCATATCTCAACGATAAATTGATCATTAATAGAGGAGCCAGATAACTGAGGTGTTGATCTCCTCCCATATAAGCAGCTGCCCAAAGGTCAGCTAAAAGACCCATGCAGACTTTCTTATCTCGATCTATCATCTCAGGCAAATCGAATAAATCTGCTGTACAAACCGTTTGAAGTTTAGCTTGTAATTCTTGAAGTTCAGTTTCAATGGCAGCTTGCTGTTCTTCAGAAGTCATAGGCAGATGCATTCCCATGATGCTCAAACCTTTCAATCCAGCTTCCAAGCCAGCTTCGATATTTTCACCCTGAGTCATTTTCAGGTGCATCTGAATCCCATAAATATTTGCTATTTCAAACTTATCTTGGCTGTGATTTAATGCTAGATTAAATAATGTCTCTGCTTTGTCGAAATTGCCAGTAAAATATTCACATTCCGCAGAGTTTTGATGTAATTCAAATGTGAGCTTGTAGTTAGTATGCCAGCTTTCTTCTATTAGCAATTCTCTGCCTAAAGTGAAATATTTAACGGCTGCTCTATAAGCAGTGGAAGCTTTCGCCTTCTTGCCAGCAATTAGATTCAGTTGAGCCAGTTCATATCTTTGGGATTGTTGGGTAATTATGTCAATCCCCTCATTTAACTGATTAACAATATCAAAAATGCTGGCTTCAAGTGCTTCAGACGATGTATTGTTTAACAGTAATTGTCCAATTTTTAAATGAGTAGCTTTTCTTTGAGATTCACGAATTAGAGAATAGGCAGCTTGCTGAACACGGTCATGAAGAAATTTGTAAGAACAGGAGTCAGGAAAATTATGTTGCTTAAATTCTGAATTCTGAATTCTGGATTCTGACTCCTCTTGATAGAATTTGTAGACTTCATTAGTAGGGATAATCAACCCATCTTGCACAGCGTTCCAAAAATCTGCGACTGTTTCCACCTGAGATTTTTCATGAACGATCGCTAATGTCGCTAAATCAAATTGGTTGCCCACACAAGCCGCTAATTTCAAGACTTCTTGAGTTTCTGTTGGCAATTTTTGAAGTTGAAGTGCCATGAACTCTACTACATCATCGGTAAGGGACAGCGATCGCACCTGAGCAATATCACATTCCCAATAACCACCATCAAAATTAAATCTAATTAGTTTATCTTGATGTAGCGCTTTCAAAAACTGGGTACTGAAGAAAGGATTGCCTTTAGTTTTGCTCAATACTAACTCTGTTAACGGTGCGGCTAACGTTAGGGAGCAACTTAATGTATCTGCAACTAAATGATTGATAGAAACCTGCTCAAGGGGAGCTAAGGTAATCGTATTGACTGTAGCGCCTAACCTCTGAATTTCTTCCAAAGTCAACATTAGCGGATGTACTGGGTTGACTTCGTTATCTCGATAAGCACCAATTAATAGTAGATAACCGATGCCAGCTTCACTCATTAACAACTGTATTAACTTTAAAGAAGCAGAATCTGCCCATTGCAGATCATCAATAAAAATCACTAATGGATGTTCTCTTGTCGTGAAGACTTGAGTGAACTTCAAGAACAGCAAATTGAAGCGATTTTCTGCTGCACTTCCAGAGAGTTCTGGCGCAGGAAGCTGTTTACCAATCATACTTTCCAGTTCTGGAATCATCTCAATCATCACTTGTCCGTTCTCACCCAAAGCAGAGAGAATTTTGCACTTCCACTGCTCGAATTGAGCGTCAGTTTCACTCAGCAGTTGCCCGATTAAATCTCGAAAGGCTTGCACAAAGGCAGAGAAAGGGATGTTGTGAAACTGGTCAAATTTACCTTTAATGAAATAACCCCGTTGTCGCACAATTGGCTTGTGGACTTCGTTAACCACAGCAGTTTTGCCAATCCCAGAGAAGCCTGCTACCAAGATAATTTCCGTGCTTCCCTGACTGACTTCCTCAAAGACATCGAGTAAGCTTTCAACTTCAGTTTGGCGACCGTAAAGTTTTTCTGGGATGATGAAGCGATCGCAAATATCCCTTTGTGCAATTGGGAAACTCTCAATTTTACCCGTGTTCTTCAGTTGCTCCAAGCATTGTTCTAAATCAAATTTTAGCCCTAATACGCTCTGATAGCGGTCTTCAGCATTTTTCGCCATCAATTTCATCACAATGTAACCCAGAACTTCGGGAATCTCCTCCCTTTCCCCTAAAAGTGGTGGAAGTTTTGCAATATGACAGTGAACCAACTCCATCGGATCATTAGACTGAAAGGGTAGCTGTCCGGTAAGCAGTTCAAAGAAGGTAATACCAAGGGAGTAGTAATCACTGCGATAGTCAATTCCGCGATTCATCCGCCCGGTTTGTTCCGGGGAAAGGTAAGCGAGAGTACCTTCTAAGACATTAGGACTTTGGATTTCGTGGGTTTCTCTAGGTAAAAGAGAAGCAATGCTAAAGTCAATCAACTTGACTTGCTTAGTTTCCGGGTTAATCAGGATGTTGGCGGGCTTAATGTCTTTGTGGATAACCCGATGGAGATAGAGTCCGTCAAGAATATTGCTCAGAGCGATCGCAATATCTAAAAACTCTTCCAAGACATTTAAATTACTCCCCCTGACTGTTTTCATCCATTCTTTGAGAGAAATACCGCCAAAATCCTCCATTATCAGAGCATAACTGTTGCGGTAGAGTTCCAGACTATAGGAATGAACAATACCAGGTAAGTCAATATTTTTAGCGATCGTGTACTGATTGCGGAAGTGCAGCAGTTCGCTGAAGTTAGGATACTCTTGCTGAAGCAGTTTGATAATCACCGGAAGTTGATCAATCTCTCGAATTGCACGATAAACCCGGGTTCTAAAGCTTGTATAAAGTTGTTCACTAATTTGATAGCCTGGAATTTGGGCGATCGCCTCAACTGGTGTATTCATTTGCATCAACTCTTTTTCAAGCTCAACTTCTGATTAAAATCGGACTTACGCATTGACAAAACTAACTAAATATGTTTATGAATTTTCAGGCATTCAAATTTGATTTTTTCACGATTAGCCAGCGATCGCTATGCTGGTGATCTAAAGATAGTGGTCAATAGCCTGAAACGACCGAATTTCGTTAAACACATGAAAGTGATTTTGTACAGTGCATAAGTCCTATAAAAGTATTTTTCCCAACAGTTAGCTTTTTTTAACTCAGTTGCAACTTATTTACAGAAATTTTTAGGTAAATAGACCACGCGCTAGGCGCACAGAAAAAACTTATTGGTGTCAACTTAAGCTGAAAGCTTCTGATTGTATGAGTTTTGCCCTCACCCCCAGCTCCTCTCCCAAAAATGGGAGAGGGGAGCAAATTCTCCGGTTCCCCTTCTCCCATCTTGGGAGAAGGGGTTAGGGGATGAGGGCAAGTTTTTGATACATCAGCCACCACTTTTAAAACATCCTCTTAAGTTGACACGAATACACATCTGTGGTCCCCTAGCGTGTATTGTGGTTGCATCAAAAGAAGAAGCACTAGAAAGCACACAAGCAATGTAGAGATTTTCACAGAGTAGGGCAGAGAATTAATAATTACTCTGGGTTATTATCGCGTTAAAAAAGAGTACAAGCCCTGTACGCTGGAAATTCTACCCTCTCTAGTGCGAGAGTTAAGCTAATGCGCGTCGAAATTGCGGATTTTTTCGTTAAAGCCGTCATTAGTCGTTTGTCAAAGTCCAATTGTAAATACAAGTGACTAACAATGATCAACGACGACTCTCACGAATAAATAAGTAATTAAAATGCGTAACAGCCTAGCAAGAATTGCAATTTGCTCTAGAAGCTTAGTATGACAAAGGCATTCCCAAGCATAGCAAGGCGCTTGAAAACTACACGAATCAAGTTGTTGAACATGGGAATCTTCCTAATAAACCGTTTTATCGCAAACTGGAAACGCTACTTCTTGGGTGACACTGTTGATGTCCGCCCCACCCCCTCCTTTGATGTCCGTCTTTCTTTAGCCGGACCAGTCCTTAGCTTAGGTGGGGGTGGCCCCGATGTCGATGATGCTATCCAGTGGATGATTAACCAAGTTAGGGGAGGTACTAACTCCGCCACTAAAGTTAATGTTGTAGTTATCCGCACTAATGGTAATCACGATTACAATCGGCTAATTTATGCCATGAAGGGCGTAAACTTTGTGGAAACTCTTGTGATTAGCAATAGGCAAGAAGCAAACAAAGCCGAGATTTTTGAAAAAGTCAAAAATGCTGATGTAATTTTCTTTGCTGGCGGCGACCAATGTCAATACATCCGCTACTGGAAAGATACCAAGCTGGAAACTGCCGTTAAGTCAGTTTACCTTAAGGGAGGTGGTGTTGGTGGCACTAGTGCAGGTGCGATGATCCAAAGTGAGTATGTTTACGATGCTTGTGCTTCTTCCGAAAAAGGCATTGAAACTAGAGACGCACTCGAAGATCCCTACCGAGACATTACTTTTACTTACAACTTTTTTAATTGGAGCAATTTGAAGGGAACTATCGTAGATACACACTTCGATAGGCGGCAAAGAATGGGTCGAATTATGACTTTCATTGCTCGTCAAATTAAGGACGGTGTATCTAACAGTGTTTTAGGTATAGCTGTTAGTGAAAGTACATCGGTTCTTGTGGATAAAAACGGTTTGGTGAAAGTTATGGGTAGGGGTGCGGCGTACTTTGTACTTGGCAATCATATACCGGAAGTATGCGAACCGCGATCGCCTTTGACTTTTTCTAATTACAAAATTTGGAAAGTTCGCAGTGGCGACACCTTCAACCTGAGAAACAGACCAACCTCTGGGTACTATCTCAGGAGTGTTAAAAGGGGACGGATTGATTCAAATCCTTATTGAGTGCTGAGTGCTGAGTGGGAAATCTCACTTCTTTACTCAAAACTCAGAACTCGGAACGGGCTAAACCTTAGCTATCCGCTAACGGAACTCGGAACTGTTTTGCCCCATTCCCCCTACTTTTTACCAAGGAACCACGCCATTTTCATCAAAAAACCCTCCGCTAGAACCATCATCAGGTAGAGTAGCAAGTCTCACTGCTGCGATCGCTCCCTGCTCAACAGTACGGTGCCCTTGGTGTTGATTAAGGTCAGTTGCTGTGAAACCAGGGTCAGCAGCATTGACTTTAATCGGGGTATCTTTAAGTTCAGCAGCCAACAAAACTGTGATCGCATTCACTGCTGTCTTTGATGAGTTATAAGCAAGAGGCTTAGCATTAGCGAACTCATAATTTGGGTCAGAGTTTTGAGTCAGAGAACCTAAACCACTTGATAAATTTACTATTCGCCCTGCTTTTGACTTCTTTAAGAGTGGCAACAGCGTTTTTATAACTGCAAACACTCCAAATACATTTGTTTCGTAAGTGTGTCGCAGTGTTTCAATATCAACTTGACTGGGTGGAAGGCGATCGCCATCACTTGCTATCCCGGCATTGTTCACAAGGATGTCAAGTTTTCCGAATTCGCTCTCGATTTGTTTACTCGCAGAGTCGATTGTTTTTTGGTCGATGACATCAAGCTGAATTGTTCGGGCATCGATCTGATTTGAACGAAGTTTATTCGCAGCTTCTTCACCACGTCCTATATCTCTTGCACCCACAAGAACAGTAGCACCTCTAGAACCTAATTGGCGTGCAATCTCATACCCGATACCTTTGTTTGCACCTGTGATCAGCGCAACTTTGCCTTTTAAATCTTCTGACATATTACTTCTTTATTTTGATAAACATTGACAACTGTTACCATCTTCAAGCAAGTAAGTCTAGTACAGGACGGCGTAAATCCAGGTATCAATTTAACCAGACAAGTTGCTCTAAGTCCCTTATTTTCCGCCAGACCACAGTGTAATAGTGCATATAAACACAACATTCAAAATTTAGCAGTAGTCATTCACACCTCAGATAGCGGTTGAGAAAATGTTTGCAGCGTACACTAACAATTGACTCAAAAATTCTTGAAGAAGGTAGATATGCAAACCAAACAGCTTGGCAATTCGGAGCTTCACATTACCCCAATCGGCTTTGGAGCCTGGGCGATCGGTGGAAGTGGATGGGCTTTTGGTTGGGGAACCCAGGATGACCAGGAATCGATCGCAGCGATCAATAGCGCTCTCGACCTCGGTGTTAATTGGATTGACACCGCAGCTGTCTATGGTCTGGGGCATTCGGAGGAGATTGTTGCTAAGGCGCTCAAAGGTCGATCTAATCGCCCCTACATTTTCACTAAATGCTCACTGATTTGGGATGAAACGCGCAAAATTGGTAACAGCCTCAAGGCAGATTCTCTGCGGCGGGAAGTTGAAGCTAGTCTGCGCCGACTTGATATTGAAACTATCGACCTCTACCAGATTCACTGGCCTAGCCCTGACTCAGATATCGAAGAAGGCTGGACAACTCTCGCCAAGTTAAAGGATGAGGGCAAGGTTCGCTATATCGGGGTTTCAAACTTCAATGTAGAACAGTTGAAACGTGCCCAAAAGATTGCACCAGTTACTTCATTGCAACCGCCTTATTCTCTGGTTAAGCCCGATGTCGAAAAGGAGATTCTGCCTTTTTGTCAGGAAAATAACATCGGTGTGATTGTTTATTCACCGATGCAATCTGGCTTGCTCACAGGAAAGATGACACCTGAGCGGGTTGCTAATTTATCAGATGATGATTGGCGCAAAAACAGTAGTGAATTTCAGGAGCCACGTCTATCTCGTAACCTGAAGCTGGTGGAGGTGTTGCAACACATCGGTCAACAACACGATCGCTCGCCGGGTGAGGTGGCGATCGCTTGGACTTTAAACAATCCGGCGGTGACTGCGGCGATCGTTGGCGGACGCAATCCCAAGCAGGTGGAAGGAATCATCGGGGCTGGGGAATTCCGCCTCAATCAGCAAGAGCTAGATCAGATTGCTGCTTTCCTCCGCGAGAATCCATAAAAGAGGTTTTGCGTAAACTTTCAATGGTAGCGATCGCGTGTTTCGCCACAAGAGCAATTTCCTCTTGGGTATTAAACCGTCCAATACCAAACCGCACTGAGGCATAAGCTAGCTGTTCTGAATGTCCCAGTGCTGTGAGAACATGGGAGGGTGCAGTGGTTGCCGACGAGCAAGCAGAACCAGAAGAAACCGCCATTACTGGCTGCAATCCTAGCAAAAGTGCAGCTCCATCCACCCCCTCAACACTGATATTCAAGTTTCCCGCCAATCGCTGTTGAGGGTGTCCGTTGAGATGAATTCCTTCAATTTGCTTCATCTGTTCCCACAAGCTTTGCCTTAACTGGGTGAGGCGTTGGGTTTCTGTTGCTTGTTCTGCTAAAGCGATTTCTACAGCTTTCCCAAAGCCGACAATTTGCGGTGTATACAATGTACCAGAGCGCATCCCCCGTTCATGTCCGCCGCCGTGCTGCTGGGGAGCCAGTTGCACTCTGGGATTGCGCCTGCGGACGTACAGCGCCCCAATGCCCTTTGGGCCATATACTTTGTGTGCAGTTAGCGACATCAAATCTATTTTCATCGCTTGCACATCTAGGGGAATTTTACCAATAGCTTGGGCGGCGTCGGTATGGAAAATGATATTGCGATCGCTTCCGTCCGGGTGTAGGCGATCGCGGCACATTTCCCCAATTTCTGCCAATGGCTGCAACACGCCAATTTCGTTATTTGCAGCCATTACCGATACCAAAATCGTCTCAGGACGGAAAGCTTTTTTTAACTCAGTTAAATCAATTAATCCATCTTTTTTAACTGGGAGAATAGTAATTTCAAAACCGAGACTTTTTAAATAATTACAAGGATCAATAACTGCACTATGTTCAGTGGCAACAGTAATAATATGCTGACCTTTTTTAAAATAAGCTTCAGCAACACCTTTAATCGCTAAATTATTCGCTTCTGTTGCACCACTGGTAAAAACAATTTCTTCTGGTGTGGCGTTGATTGCTGCTGCTAAAATCTCTCGCGTTTGTTTGACAGCAGCTTCTGCTTCCCAACCGTAAACATGACTAATACTCGATGGGTTGCCAAAGTGTTCTGTGAAGTAGGGTAGCATTGCTGCTAGTACCCGTTCATCTACGGGTGTAGTCGCGTGACAATCAAGGTATATAGGACGAATAGACATAATTATTAACTCAAAATTTGACTCAAATTTTTTAATACACTTAGAACCTGATACAATTCACTTTTTCTCTTCAACATCGTAAATTCATCAGACAATGCATACTTTGGTATATTTTGTTTAGTCAATTTTATAAAAATGAAATGACTACCATTTGTTACTAATCCAAAAGTAGGTTTGTCTTGATTAGGATTAGCCAGCATATAAACAAGTGCTTGAGGTATGGCTTCTAAAAGAGAAAAGCTAGACCTTTTAGATTCAATTACTAACAACCAGAATTTTTCTTGAATAACTAAAACATCAATTCTACCTCTAATAATTTCTCCTTCATCTTCCGCAGAAATTTCTATTGATTGTTCGCCTCTCATATAAAAAGGCTCATCATAAAATCCAGATAAATTGAGTAAAGGAGATAAAACTACTAATTTCACCGTTTCTTCTGACAAAGGAGGATGCTTGACTAAACGGAGAAAATGAACTTTTATTCTGTCTAAACCTTGCTTTTCTAAATCTGTAATTTCCGGTAAACTTTCAAACCATTCTGTAAAGAATACATCATCTTCGGCTTGCCGTAGACTAAATCTTTCTTCCAAATAGGCAAGCCCGATATTTTGTGCTTGGATAAATTGAACCATAATTCATTTTAAAGATACACACAGTATAAGTATTATATAGCGTTTCCTGATCACATGAGGTATATCATAGCGCCCTCCTCGCTTGCGGGGAGGGGGTTGGGGGTGGGGTTCTTGTATCTCACTCAACCGATAACCGCTATATCACTGTTCCAGTATTAATCTAGATAGGAATAGCAAAGTTTAATAACAATTCAGAAGTCATAAATAATTAAATTAAAATTTGACCTAATTTCTTTAATATATTTACAACTTTGTATAACTCATTTTCGCGTCTATATAAAGTGAATCTATCAGACAAAGCATACATTAGCTTATCTTGTTTTATCAGTTTGATAAATTGAAAATCTTCTCCATTCATTACCAAGGAATATACAGGATGCTCCGGCTGAGGATTTGCCAGCATATAAGTCAGTGCTTGAGGAATTGCCTTTGCTAAGGAAAAACTAGACCTCTTAGATTCAATTATTAGTAACCATAACTTATCTTGGAGAACCAGAACATCAATTTTACCTTTGATAATTTCTTGAGTTTCTTCAGAGTTGTCTTCATCATCAATGATAATTTCTTCACTAATTTCTACACTTTCTTCTGTAGCGATGTAAAAAGGATGACCATAAAAACCAGCCAAATCTACGAGGGGAGATAATACCACCATTTTTACTGCTTCTTCTAAAAGAGGAGCATTTTCAAGCACGTTGAGATAGTTATTTTTAACTCTGTCCAAGTATTGTTTTTCTAACTCGGAAATTTCCGGGATGTAGTCAAACCACTCTGTAAAAAATTGCTCATCTTCAGATTTGTGTAGAGCAAATTTTTGCTTGAAATAGGCGAGAGTGATATTTTGGGCTTGGATAACTTGAATCAAGTTTATTTTAACTTGCGAGAAGTCTAATTTATTGCTGTAACTATACCTGCATCCAGTCGCGTTACGTGGCTGCTAATTCCCGTAATTTAGTTAAAACTGCCTGAGCATGACCTTTGGTTTTTACATTAGGCCAAGCATAAACAATAATTTTATCAGGTGAAATTAGAAAGGTTGAGCGAGCAACACCCATATATTCTTTGCCCATAAATTTTTTCAATTGCCAAGCGCCGTAGGCTTCTGTCAAAAGATGTTCTGGGTCACTTAAAAGGGTGATTGATAAGTTATGTTTGCTGATAAATTTACAATGGGACTTACCCGAATCTGGACTTACGCCTAATATTTTCGCTCCCAGTGCGCTGAAGTCTTGATACAACTCGGTGAAATCTTTCGCTTCGGTGGTACAGCCGGGAGTGTCATCTTTAGGGTAGAAGTAGAGGACAATCCACTGACTGCTGAGGTCGTCGAGAGTGACTGAATTGCCATTTTGGTCAGGTGTGGAGAAATCTGGCGCTGGTTGTCCGACTTGGGGAATATTGCTCATGATGGTGGTGTGAGAGATTGCAATCGCTTTAGAATTGTACATATATTGAGCTATTGAGCGATCGCATCTCATTCATCTGTAGTGAATAAACTTTACTATGGAAAAACGTCATAATAATGACTTAACTTACAGATATTTTTGTTTATCTATTCTCACCCTTCAAAGTTCTCATGACTAAAGATATGCAACGCGAATTTACCAACCGCGATGAGTTGGTAGCCTACCTCCGCGAACAATTTCCAGATGCGGCACAACGCGATGACCACATCAGCGAAACTCTGGGAGGATGCCAAGCAGCACAAAAAGCGCTGCAAAAAATTGACCCATTACTCTACGCGCAAACACGTAATTTTTTCACAGGTGCAGTCACGCGACTTTCGCCTTATATCCGCTATGGCGTTTTGAGTTTGCGAGAAATTCGGGATTATGTCCTTGACCGGGTACAGCACCAAGACGATGCTACTAAACTAATTAATGAGTTAGGCTGGCGCGACTACTGGCAACGGTTGTATGTAAAGTTAGGGGATGGAATCTGGGAAGACCAAGAAGAGTACAAAACTGGTTACACTGTGGCTGAATATGCACCGGAATTGCCGCAAGATATCAGACAAGGAACCACAGGCAGAGTTTGCATCGACACCTTTAGCCGTGACTTAAAAGAAACTGGCTATCTACATAATCACGCCCGGATGTGGCTAGCCGCTTATATTGTCCATTGGCGGCGTATTCGTTGGCAAGCAGGAGCTAAGTGGTTTCTTGAACACCTTTTAGATGGAGATCCTGCTAGCAATAATATGTCATGGCAGTGGGTTGCTAGCACCTTTAGTCATAAACCGTATTTTTTCAACCGTGAGAACTTAGAACGCTATACGAAAAGCGTTTATTGCCAAAAATGTCCGCTTTACGGTCATTGTGATTTTGAAGGCAGCTATGAAGAATTAGAACAGCGACTTTTTCCTAAAGGGGAATTTAGCAAACAAGCCAATAGCCAAAGTTGGCAGCATGGGAAGAAGCGGCGGTAAGTACAGTTTTGCATAAGAATCGTAGCGTTTTTAAATGCAGAGGGATGCATTGGCATTGCAGAGGGATGCATTGGCATTGCAGAGGGACGCATTGGCATTGCAGAGGGATGCATTGGCATTGCAGAAGGACGCATTGGCATTGCAGAGGGATGCATTGGCATTGCCAGATTTACACCTATTTTCAGATGAAGAGTGCTGAGTCGGTAAATAGACCACGCGGTAGGGGCACTGCAATGCTCATAGGTGTCAACTTAAGCCCAAACCCCTTTAAAACCTCGTTTCTAGCCTCTGGCTGGAAATGCAAATCAATTGCGGCTCTGCCGCTAGTCTTGAGGCGGAGCCTCACACTAGGCATTCCCAGTCGGAGACTGGGAACGAGACAATCTCTAAAAGCTGGTTTTAGAATCAATACGCTTGGGTTAAGGCTAAAACTCTTTGTCAAAGTCAATTTTTTTAACGAACCGCATTCGCGCAGCGTCTCGTAGAGAAGGACGCATTCGCGCAGCGTCTCGTTGGCGCAGCCTCTCGTAGAGAAGAGAAGGACGCATTCGCGTAGCGTCTCGTAGAGAAGGAAGAGAAGGAAGAGAAGGAAGAGAAGCAATAAATGCTTAACTGAACTGTATTGGTTTTAGAATGGCTTTTACGTTAGTTAAGTTGACACCAATGAGCAATGCTATGCCCTTACGACAGATGTAGTTCAAATACTTGAATTCTGCTATAATTTGCTACGAATTAATGAAATGCTGTACTAAGATTTTTTGCGTCTTAACAGGAAACAAAACCAAAATCTAATGAGTAAACCAATTGTTTGGGTGCATGGAGATTGCCTCAGCCCATACAACCCCGGACTGCAAAAATACCCCGATGCGCCAGCTATCTGGGTTTGGGACGAGGCTTTAATAGAGGAATGGCAACTGAGTCTCAAACGCATCGCTTTCATCTACGAATGCTTGCTAGAGTTACCCGTTGTTATCCGCCGTGGCGATGTGGCACAAGAAATTTTAGCTTTTGCTCAAGAACATGATGCGAATTTAGTTGTCACAGCTAACAGTCCCAGTCCCAGATTTGCTCATATCTGCAATCAAATGGAGCGATCGCTAACAGTCCAAGTGCTAAAGGTAGAACCATTTTTTGATTATGATGGCTATATTGACCTGAAGCGGTTCTCCCGCTATTGGAAAGTGGCTCAAAATTATGTTAGATAGCCCAATTGTAAAATTATAATGTCTGGCGATCGCTTTATGGGTTGTACTCTTTGGAGCATTTTTATTAAGGCGATCGCAGTCTAAACGCCAGCAGCCGAATTTTGAATTGTCAACACCAGAAAATCCTGGATGTAATCCTCACTTCGTGACGCTGTTTGCGTTCATCCTCTGCTCACAATCCCCATCTTAGGAATACCTTGTTCGCGTAGCGTCTGTCTGCGACACGCTGCGCGAACGCAGAAAAGATAGGGACTTCCGCAAAGCATTAAATTTTCTGACTGCCTTCTCGTGCTAAATTACTAAAGCTTGTAGTTGGGAAACTCCGGTGAAATTCCGGGACTGTGCCGCAGCTGTAATGGGATCACCCAAGTCAGAATGCCAACTCTCAGGACACACTCACCGTTTACTCCCTGCGTTGCACCGGGAAGGAGTTCCAAGTTTGTTTTCTGGATTTGCCACTTGTCCTGGCTTGTTTTATGCTACACCCGCCGCCGATGGGATATTATCTCGGATTAGAATACCCGGTGGGATTATTAGTAGTCAGCAGTGCCGTGCGATCGCAGATATAGCAGAACAGCACGGTGGCGGCTATATGGATGTGACTAATCGAGCTAACCTACAAATCCGTGAAATCCACACGGGGATAAATGCTGATGTTCTGAAGCATTTACAGGATATGAAATTGGGTTCTGGCAATCCTGTTGTAGACCACATCCGCAATATTATGACCAGCCCAACTGCTGGTATCGATACTCAGGAATTAATCGACACTCGCCCTTTTGTCCAAGGTTGGGATGATTATATTGCTGCACATCCGGCGCTTTCGGGACTGTCGGCGAAATTTAGCGTTTGCTTTGATGGTGGTGGGATAATTCGGGTGTGCGATCGCTTGAATGATATCACCTTTGCCGCTATCTTAGTTGACGGTAATGTTTATTTTCGCCTCTATCTCAGTGTAGGCGCAAAGGGTCAATCGCCTAGTGATATGCGAATTTTGTTACTACCAGAAAAATGTTTGACCGTCTTGGCAGCTTTGGCGGATGTCTATCTAGCTCATAGTAATACTACGAGTCAGCGTCAGGTACGTCTAAGAGAGTTATTAAATACTTTGGGTTGTGAAAATTATCTCCAGCAAGTTGAGCAACATCTATCTTTTTCTCTTTTATACAGTGAAACAAGAAAAGACCTAACCCCCCAACCCACTTCCCTGCAAGGGAAGTGGGAGCAGTCAGAGGGGAAGTATCAGCATATTGGCATTCATCCCCAACGTCAGCAAGGCTTATTTTACCTTGGTGTCGTCTTACCCCTTGGGCGATTAGAAAGTAAGCAGATGCGGGGTTTAGCAGATTTAGCAGCAAAATACGGTAGCGGAACTCTTCGGCTAACCCCCTGGCAAAATTTGCTCCTCACAGATATCCCTCAGCAATGGGTTGCTGATGTCCAGCGAGAGATTACTTTCTTAGGATTGGATACCTCTGCAACCAACATCAAGAGTGCATTAGTTGCCTGTTCTGGCAAAAAGGGTTGCGCCGCTTCTGCGACGGACACCAAGGATGATGCGTTGGCATTAGCAAAGTATCTTAAAACTCGCATCACTCTGGATTACCCAGTTAATATCCACTTCACCGGCTGCGAAAAATCTTGCGCCCAGCACAGCAAGAGTGATATTACTCTGCTTGGTGTCAGCATTGAGGCTGAGAATGGAACTGTTGAAGGCTATCACGTTTATGTAGGTGACAACCAGCATAAATTCGGACGTGAAATATATAAATATGTGACTTTTGCCGAACTTCCGACATTAATAGAGCGGATACTACAGGTGTATAAAATTCAACGTTTAAATCCCAATGAGTCCTTTGGGGAATTTGCTAATCGGTATGCGATCGCCCAATTACAGAAGTTAATAAATACAGATGATTGATTACTTTCTTTCTTCACAGTTGAAGATTACCCAATTCCTCTGTTTCTCTTCTCTGTGTTCTCTGCGCCTCTGCGGTTAATTAAATTAGGTATTCTTCTAGTGAAAACGGAGTATCTATATTAATTGACAAATCAATCCAAAATCCAAAATCCCAAACTAAATGCCCGACTACATCCGAAATGCTAACGAAATTTACCGTAATTCCTTTGCAATCATCCGGTCAGAAGCGAACCTAGATGTGCTGCCACCGGATGTAGCAAAAGTTGCCGTCCGTCTGATTCATGCCTGTGGGATGACGGATATTATCAATGACTTGGGATATTCACCAACAGCAGTGCAATCCGCAAGGGCAGCACTAGCAGCAGGAGCGCCAATTCTGTGCGATTGCCGGATGGTTGCCGATGGCGTTACCAGACGGCGGTTGTCTGCAAACAATCAAGTTATCTGCACTCTCAATGATCCGGAAGTGCCAGAAATTGCCCAGCGTCTGGGTACTACAAGGTCGGCGGCAGCTTTAGAATTATGGCGATCGCACCTCGAAGGAGCAGTGATTGCAATTGGAAATGCGCCCACCGCACTGTTCCGGCTGTTAGAAATGCTCGATGAATTAGCTCACAAACCTGCTATAATCTTAGGCTTTCCAGTGGGATTTGTCGGTGCAGCCGAATCGAAAGCAGCACTGGCAGCAGACAGCAGAAATGTACCATTTTTGACATTACACGGTCGGCGCGGTGGGAGTGCGATCGCAGCAGCAGCAGTTAACGCCCTAGCAACGGAGGAAGAATGAATATAAAAACCAAAGGTCGTCTTTATGGAATTGGTGTCGGCCCAGGCGATCCCGAACTATTGACTCTGAAAGCGCTGCGGCTATTGCGTGCGGCTCCGGTGGTAGCTTATCAATCAGCCACAGATAAAGCAAGTATCGCTAGAGCGATCGTGGCACAGTATCTTCCTGGTAATCAAATTGAGGTGCTATTTCACCTCCCCCGCGCTTTGGAGCCAGAAAAGGCAAAGTCTATTTATGATCAAGAAATTGAACCAATCGCCGCCCATTTAGCAGCCGGTCGAGATGTTGTGGTGCTGTGCGAAGGTGATCCATTTTTCTATGGTTCGTTTATGTACCTGTTCACGCGGTTATCTGACCAATACCAAACAGAAGTTGTCCCCGGAGTTTCTTCACTGATGGCTTGTCCGGTAGCCTTGGGTGTGCCTTTCACCTACTATACTGATATTCTCACCGTCCTACCCGCCCCACTCCCAGCAGAAGAACTGACTACACATTTGCTAATTACCGACGCAGCCGCAATTATGAAACTAGGTCGTCACTTTACCAAAGTACGAGATATCCTACATAAATTAGGGCTAGCATCAAGAGCAAGATATATTGAGCGGGCATCAACGTCACAGCAACGCATCGTACCTTTGGATGAAGTCGATCCAGCTGAAGTACCCTATTTCTCAATGATTGTGATCCCAACTAAGAATCGACTATAGACCTTTAAAATTCATAATTCATAATTATGTTTTAAAGTCTTTGCGCGAAACAAAAAAATATTTATGTAAGAGGATGTATTAGACCTACCTTTATTTTCGCTAAAGGTATTGTTTAACCGATCATTTACACTTTAGGGACTGACAAATAAAAAAATACTCAACTACTTCTTGTGGGGTGGGTGTCTCGCCCGCACGTAGAGAAGGGCGGACAAGATCTCCACCCCACAAGATTAGATAATTTATTTCTTGGAAGTCCCTTACCATAAAGAAATACTTCAATAAAATTTGATGGTTCCTAATAGCACCTTCACTCCTGAAACGATCGCTGCTGGCTTTCATGCCCTGTCTGACCCCCTACGGATTCAGGTCTTAGAACTGCTGCGCTCTCAAGAACTATGCGTGTGTGACCTGTGCGACCACCTGGGAACCACTCAATCTAAACTGTCTTTTCACCTCAAAACCCTGAAACAAGCTGGTTTAGTTCGCGCTCGTCAAGAAGGGCGCTGGATTTACTACAGTCTCAATCTGCCGCAATTTGTTGCCCTAGAGCAGTATCTAGCAGAATTCCGCCGCTTTAGCCCAATATTACCTATTCGTTCTCGCTGCGAGACTTAAAAATCCATCAATTTTTTTTGTAATGTTTTGTTTTTTTCTAGCTGTGTAGGCATTTACAAATCAATTTTTTTTGATATATAAGTATATGGGCACGATAAAACCCATATATATTTAGTTTTATAAAAATTGTGTGATCAGTGATTTATAAGCTGTTTGCTGATTTTACATTTCGTCATATAGGTTATTTTTTTAACGCCGACTTACTTAGATATACTCTTGATATAACTCACAGGGATGGTGTCAATGAAGACAACAGCAAAGGAATTGGCGATGCCTGCGGTGGTCACTGAGCAGTTCGACAGGTCTTACCCTGACCTTGCCGAAGGGTTCACTGTGTCACTTTGTCGTTGGCGTAGCCTCTCGCAGAGAAGTGCAGGCTACGCCGGAGCACTGGCAATATTAGCTTTGACGACCAGTTGCACAGCAGCATCCAACCTATCTGCTCAAACTCAGCAGTCACAAAATGGGACTAAGGGAAGAGATTCTGGTAAGGCTGCAACAACAATAATTGAAATTGATGGTTCTAGCACGGTATATCCCATTTCACAGGCGATTGCCAAAAACTATCAAGCTGATCCAAAGAATCAGGTGCAGGTTGCAGTTAAAATTTCTGGTACTACTGGCGGGTTTGAAAAATTCTGTGCTGGAAAAACCGATATTAGCAACGCTTCCTGACCGATTTTGAAGGCAGAGATGGAAACTTGCAAGAAAAATGGTGTGGCGTATATGGAGTTTCCCATTGCTTTTGATGCGCTTACCGTCGCTGTTAATCCGCAAAACGATTGGGCAAAAGACATCACAATAGCAGAATTGAAAAAGATTTGGGAACCGGAAGCCCAAGGGAAAATCACTCGCTGGAACCAAGTACGTGCATCTTGGCCAGATCGCCCAATGAATTTGTATGGTGCTGGGAGAGAGTCTGGTACTTTTGACTACTTTACAGAAGCGACTGTAGGTAAAACTAGAGCCAGTCGTAATGACTACACAGCGAGTGAAGATGATCAAGTATTGGTGGATGGCATCAGCAAAGATCCAAATGCTTTGGGTTACTTTGGCTATGCCTATTACGAAAAATCCCAAAATAAGTTAAAAGCGCTGGCAATTGACAACGGCAAAGGGGCAGTACTGCCATCACGTCAAACTGTAGAAAAAGTTCAGTATCAGCCCCTTGCTCGACCTTTGTTTATCTACGTTAATTTTCGGGATAACCAAAACAAAACATTAGTAAACAAATTTGTCGAATTTTACATTGATAAAGCACCAACAATAGTAAGTGCTGTGGGCTATATACCTTTACCAAATGATAGCAAACACCTCAATTATATTCACTTGTATGAAGGCAAAGTGGGAACAGTATTTGGAGGAAAACCAGAGATGAACTTAACAATAGGGGAGTTGTTACGGAAGGAAGGACAGTTTTAGGTATGGACAATCATCCAAACCAAGCAACTTGTTCATGATCAAACTTTGAATAAGGGATTTCCAACAAATAAATTATCTAATCTTATAGGATGGGCATCTTACCCGCATTTGGCTACCGGCGCGGGAGACGCCCACCCTACAAGAAGTAGTTGAGTATTTTTTTATTTGAAAGTCCCTAATGTAAGCTGTATGAACTCCATAATGAATAAAAAGACTTCAAAACGCCTCTCCTTTATTGATCGCTTCCTGACCTTGTGGATTTTTTTAGCAATGGCTATCGGTGTTAGTCTAGGCTATTTATTTCCGCGAGTAGAAGCATTTATCAACCAGTTCCAGGTGGGAACAACCAATATACCAATTGCTATTGGGTTAATTTTGATGATGTACCCGCCCTTAGCCAAGGTGCGGTATGAAGAATTAGGGGATGTATTTCGCAACGGAAAAATTCTTGGTGTGTCACTAATTCAGAATTGGATCATTGGGCCAATTTTGATGTTTACTCTGGCGACTATCTTCTTACACGGTTATCCAGAATACATGACCGGATTGATTCTGATTGGATTAGCCCGATGTATTGCAATGGTGGTTGTGTGGAGTGACTTGGCACGAGGCAATACAGAGTACACGGCTGGATTGGTTGCCTTCAACAGTATCTTTCAAGTCATCTTTTATAGTCCTTATGCATGGTTTTTCATAACTGTACTGCCGCCACTATTTGGGTTACAAGGCAGTGTTGTGAATGTCAGCATTACCGAGATTGCCAAAAGTGTGTTCATCTATCTGGGTATTCCCTTTTTAGCTGGATTTTTTACTCGTTACTTCTTAGTAAAGGTGAAAAGTAAGCAGTGGTATCATGAGGAATTTGTGCCTAAAATCAGCCAGATCACGCTGATTACTTTGTTATTTACAATTGTGGTTATGTTCAGCTTGAAAGGAAATTTGATCGTTCAGATACCCTTAGATGTAGTGAAGATTGCAATTCCGATGATCATCTACTTCGTCATCATGTTTCTGGTCAGCTTTTATATGGCTTGGCGGATTAAGATAGACTATTCTAGAGCCGCAAGTGTAGCGTTTACAGCCGCCGGAAATAACTTTGAACTTGCGATCGCAGTTGCGATCGCCGTCTTTGGCATTAATTCAGGTGTTGCTTTTGCCGCCGTTGTCGGGCCTCTAGTAGAAGTGCCTGTGTTGATTGGTCTTGTTAATGTTGCTTTCTGGCTTGAAAAACGTTATTTCGTAACACCTGAATCGAGAACCCTTTAAATTGACTCACATTATTCGGAGAAGTTGAACGATGAAACGTGTGATGTTTGTCTGTAAAAAGAATTCTGCCCGTTCCCAAATGGCGGAAGGTTTTGCTAAAACTCTTGGCAAGGGAAAGATTGAAGTGATAAGCTCTGGGTTAGAAGCAAGTCTTGTCAGACTAGAAGCAATCGCTACCATGAAAGAAATTGGTATCGACATTACCGATCAACACTCCAAACCCCTGAGTGATTTCAAAGCCCAAGACTTTGATGTAGTGATTTCTTTGTGTGGCTGTGGCGTGAATTTGCCGCCGGAATGGGTAACACGGGAAGTATTTGAAGACTGGCAATTAGATGATCCAGCAGAACAACCGGAAGTTTTTCCGAGAGTCCGCGATGAAATCAGGGAACGGGTGACTCAACTAATTGAGTCTATAAATAAACAAATTATACCTGCTCGATAAAGATTGCAACCTTAAATCAAATTGTAGTACTGGGATTAGACTAAGACTCAAACCAATGGAGCAAGAAACAATTCAACCAATTTCAGAGAACCTGTGGTGGGTGATTCCAGAGAAACTAGCAGGTGTTCGTAAGCCAATGGCATGTTAATTACTATTAGATATTGGGATAAAGCAATGGATGAAGATTGGTGGAAGAAGCTCAAGTCTGAAACGATAAAAGATAGGCTACCAGGGTTATTCATCATCGGTGCGACAGGACTAATTTCATATTTTCTACTCGTTGTTTTGTTATTGATATGCCGTCCCTGGCTCAACAAACCCAAAGCAAATTTTCACGAAAAATATAGCAGATTTCAAGTTGCTGAAGTACACAAGCTAAGTCTCAAAGCGAGGTAAAAATAACCCCTTAATCCACCTGTTCTTAGTCTCTGTAGCTCTGCGCTTATCTTTCCCAGCTATTAATTTGTATACTGAAATTTCTATGACGACATTTGACCATCCCCCCAGAATTTTATTTTTGTATGGCTCCCTGCGTGAGCGTTCCTATAGCCGCCTCTTAGCAGAGGAAGCAGCACGCATCATTGAAGAATTTGGGGCAGAGGTAAAGTTTTTCGACTCGCGCGAACTGCCAATCTACGGCAGCGTACCTGACACTCACCCAAAGGTGCAGGAGTTGCGCGAATTAAGCCTGTGGTCAGAAGGGCAAGTCTGGTCTAGCCCAGAGTTGCACGGTCAGATTTCTGGTATTCTGAAAAATCAGATAGATTGGATTCCCCTGACGATGGGAGCGATGCGCCCGACTCAAGGCAGAACTTTGGCGATCATGCAAGTGAGTGGGGGATCTCAGTCTTTCAACGCTCTTAATACATTAAGAATTCTTGGGCGCTGGATGCGAATGTTCACTATCCCCAACCAATCCTCAGTGGCTAAAGCATATCAGGAGTTTAACGAAGACGGCACTATGAAGGATTCGCCCTACCGCGATCGCGTCGTGGATGTTATGGAAGAACTTTACAAGTTTACCTTGCTATTGCGTGACAAAGTTGATTATCTCACAGACCGCTATAGTGAACGTAAGGAAAAAGCTGCTAAAGAGACAATTATGCTCAAAAAATAACCTCCTGGCTGTTTGAACCAGGGGCATAAAAACAAATGGATTCATCTTTACAAGCGTTGTAGCAGGCTCAAACCGTGGGTATCAGTACCACAGGTATTGAGAAGAAAGTATTCATCAGCTAACTTTTGCACTTGTTCTGATTCCAAGATGCTCGGTTGCCAAGGGGTAGGGTTGTTGTAGGCGTAGAAAGTTTCCACGCCATCGATACCCTTTTGGGCCGCGGCTGGAATTAAGTCAAAATGCGATCGCTTATAACGAGCTGGATGAGCCAAAACTGCCAATCCCCCAGCTTCATGAATAGCGGCAATCACGTTACTTGCCTGATATTCTTGGCCTATAGTCGCCCTTCTTTGCAGATAGGGTTTCATACTAGGGTGTTCTGTTGCAAAAGCGTAAGCCAAAATGTGAACTTCTATATCCAAAAGGTTGGCATTGATTTCCACCCCACTCCACAGCTGAGGAATGATTGCACCAGGATTACTCCACTTCCAGTCTTCTAACCAAGCAAGTGATGCTTGATAGCCGATAATACCATGATGATCGGTGATTGCTAACCCTTTTAGCCCAATAGCGATCGCCTGCTCCATCAATCCACTTGGCTGCAACCTCCCATCTGAGTAGACAGTGTGCATATGAAAGTTGAATAACCTTGGACAACTATGTGCATCAATGTTATGAAATACTTGCTTCAAAAGTTCTGCCGAAGCAGTAGTCTGGGCAAAATTTATAACCATAACCCCCTCAGAATAAAAATATAATTCTTAACACACTAAAACGCCACATTTACAGATGAGAGAAGACCTAGCACTAAAAATTAGTGTTAGCTGCTACTTTCTCAGCTTTTTCAGCAAATTTTTCAATATGTTAAGACTACGTTAGCAAATCTTAACCTCAGTAGTCATGGGTGTTTTGGACTACTTCTATTTTCGGTAGTAATAAATATTGCATTCAAAACTTCATAAATCCGCCTAGAGTATCTGTGTTAAATTACTTAGAGAGTAAAGGCATGGTAGAGTAATTATCTCTAATCAGCCGCAAATATAACTTTATGTTGTGTGTAAAAAATATTATTCATCTCAATAATTACACTGATTTTATCTCATCAGTAATGACTTGTGCTCCGGCGTAGCCCGCACTTCTCTACGAGAGGCTACGCCAACGACAAAGCTCAGTGACCACCGCAGGTCTTACCCTGAGCCTGCGCCGTACCACTTTTCTGCGGGACGCTGCGCGTAGCTTGTCCTCCGCAGCAGTACCTGGAAGCAAGCTAGGCGCAGCATCTCGTAGAGAAGGGCATCGCAAAACTAAGAGTATCCTCTAATTTTAAATGGATAATTGTCTACAATAGCTTCAAGAAAACTGGCGATCGCTCCTAAATAACTATACCCCTCGCGCAATTCCAAAAGAATCCCCCTTCAAGGTGACTCCAAGCGGTTCTACCACCACCTCGCGGCTAAGGGACGCTTCAACCCTTCCTGCAATCACAGCCGAAAGCTGATGTTCTCTTGCGAGCATCACGATTCTCTCTGCATCCTGCTGTGACTCTGTATAAAATGCAAATCCTGCTCCATAATTGAACACGGAAAGCATCGTCGCTGCGCCACCCTCAAGATGACCCTCGACAAACGTAAATATCTCCGGCACTGGCAGCATTGTTTCGATGACATACCGGAGCGGCTTCACCGAGCGCATCAGCTTTTGCCAGCCATGACCAGTGATATTCTCCATTGCCGTGGGACGAATTCCTTCGCCAAGCACCGCCTGCACAAGCGGCGTGTAGAGATGCGACGCAGCATTCATCGCTGACCAGAACTCCTGCCCACTCGGAAGTTTTGTTCTGTAGCCATCAGGGAGCGACTGGGCGAGCTTTCGCAGTGGGGTAAAGCCGTTTTCATGGGGACCCGAACTCTCGACGAGAACAATGGTATTTCCGGCATCAAGACGCGAGCTATCAATGGGAGCGACACCAGCCGGCATGACCCCAAAAACCGAGCCTGCAATGTCCAGCCGGCCTGGAATCATCTTAGTTTTTAGTTGAGGAGTTTCCCCTGAGAGATATACGCACCCCACTCGTTTACATCCCTCAACTACTCCATCTAGAAACCCATCAAGGAAAGCGGGAGTAAAGATCGTTTCAGGAGTACTCGACGGCAGATAAAGACCGAGAAGTATAGTCTGCATACCTGAGGTTGCCGCGTCGTTCGTCAGACATGAGATGATCTTGATACCGATATTCCACCAGAATCGTCGAAGCTCCTCTTCACAGAGATCGTCAGGCCGGGTATCGTCTGCGGTGCCCAGTCCTTCGGGTACAAGTGTCATCGAAAGTTCCCTAGCCCCCGCCTCTAGAAACGGAGCCAGGTTAAAACTAAAAGCGTTAGCGCTAGCTCCGAGACCGGATGCGGGCACGGTGCCATAAGCGCTTGCAAAGCCAAGTGTGCGTTTGGCGGCATCGATGAAGCGTCGTTTTGCGGCATCGAGAGTGTCGTAATCGACTTGATCGAGAGCTTGAGGCATCAGGTTGCGTTTTAAGTTAAAAGTCAGGAGTTAGGAGTTAGGAGTTAGGAAAACTCATAGCTGATAACTCATCATTTTAAAATACCTCATCTTCAATCCCATGCCACCATTCCCCCAAATTCATCAAGTCTTGGTAAATATCTTCTAATTCTTTGGTATAGACATCGTTTGTAAGGGTGGCTCGACGCTCTTGCAATTTCTTGAGGCGCAGTTGTACCAATAGCCAAGGTTTGGTAATGCTATTCGTTGCTTCGATGTATTGCGCTAATTCTTTACTATCCATATATTATTTTTCATCATCCATTAAAAATCAGATTAATATCCTTAGTGTTAACTGTGGAGAATTGCTATCTTTTAACTCAGACAGTAAATTCTCTGATTGCGTTCACGAAGTGGCGGCTTCCGCATCGCCTCAGATGTCCTTTAGTTGGCATAATCGTAGATACACTCTTTCTACGATTACCATTATATGCATATTTAGATGTGAAATAGCTGATCTCACTCTAAATCCAAATACTTTGTCCACTAAAGAGTTTTGTCGCTAGCTAGGACTAGATTTACTTCCATCTGGCTAAATTTTAGAGTACTGACTCTTTAACTTTTGGTGAATTCTCAAGCTTGTTTGGATTCACCCAACGATTGACAAATTCCTTGTTATGTTTGTACACCTTGATTTGCACTTGCTTGGAACTTAACTTGACTACTTCGGCGGTAATTCTTTGGACATCGTTAGAATCCGTGCGGGGCTTGTAAAGCCAAATGACTTTTTGTCCTACTTCAAAATAGTTAGGATTGCTAGTTAAAGAAGGCGCTCTTTCTGCCCAAGAGGGGAAAGCAATTCCTAAGTTAATCAAAAGTACCAAGACCACTAGAGTTATTTGGAAAAGTTTCATAATCATTGCACTTGTCTTCGGTCTGGTGGGGGAATCAATCTGCTGCTCTAGCATTTAGTTATTGTCCTTTTTTGCTTTCTGAAAGTTGATGTTGCTGGTTAATGATTTTGCCGGATTCATGTAGCACCTATTTTTCACCTAAGTTTGACAGCAATAGAGATTTGGATAGTTAATTACTTAGCCTTTAGCTGTATTAATCGTAAGCCAAGTTTGTATTTGTTCAAAGTTCAAATCTCTAGTGATTTCAGGATAAAGCGACTTGGAGAATAAAATCAAATAGTCTTTTTTCTTAAAACGATAAATTAAAATTATGATGAAAGTTGTGATCCTCTGACTTGAGATCACAATCTCTATCTCAGGAGTAATAGACGCAAAAGAACACTCTGTTGTCAAAATTGATAATATATAGTGCTTGATGTTTCTAAGAGTTTTGGATAATAAACAACACTTTTAAAATCTCCTGTTTTATAAAAAATTCTTTATTAAATTTTTGGAGAGCTTTTGTTCTTGATTGAGGCTAGATTCATTCTTATACCAATTCTATGTGAGGCTGCGCTTTATTGACGTAGGGGCAATACCCTGCGGTCAGCTAAAACTACATGAATTGCCCCTACAGCGCAGTTTTGCGTAAGTCCCATAGGTGCATCTTCAAAAAGAAATGGTATTAAGTAATATATATTGAATCTTAATTAATCTATCTGAAAATCTTTCTTGCACTGACTAATTTTTGCTTTTATTTTATGATTTAAAATTGTTTATATAACTACTAGTTAATTTGCTTTATTGTAGAAAAGCTATCGGCAATTGCTTGAGCAGTTAATATCAAGTTTTGAAGATGTTGGGAAATCACCTGATCAGCTAAAATATTCAGTTTGCCAAACTCATCAAATCTTCATCTATTTGAAGTATAGTTTATCTTTTATCGGATAAACAGTGGGAATAATAAACTAGATCGCATTAAGTAAATTAGTTAGCTATGAGTCAAATATGTCGCATCTCCAAAACTTGTGCTTGTCGCAATGTTGCACGCTGCCGGAGTAAGGAAGCAGGCAGGCTCTTTCTCTGGTTCCCCGTTCCACATACTCTGCAAAAAGTTACCTCCTACCTACAGCAGTTTGCCCTTAAGTATGAACTGATGCACGAGCGACCAGGTTTAAGTTTGGACTGTAAACCCGGACAGTCGCTAAAAATTGCGCGTAACCTAGCCGAATTGCTTGCACCGAGAGAATTAAAAGAGACGCAAGTCCTTTTCATTCGAGGCGCTATGCAACCTCAAATTCAGGATTTTAGTGACATAGCCTCATTACAACGCTTCATTAAGTTGAACCAATCCGACTGGCTGGTTGAAATGCTAGCAATGGAGCGATTCACCACTTACTTGCAACCAATTGTCTCAATTAAGGATACATCGCAGATTTTTGGATATGAATCGCTCTTACGGGGACTGGATGAACAAGGCAATATATTGCTACCGAAACCAATTCTGGAGTTAGCAACCGAAGCCGGACTCCTACCACAACTTGACCAAGTTGCTCGCTTGAGCGCAATTACTCAAGTCAGTCGCTATAAAGTAAGTGGGCATATCTTCATCAATTTTGCACTAACATCACTTTATGACCCAGCTTTTTGCCTACGTAGTACGGTAGATGCAATTGATGCTGTCGGCATTTCCCATGATCGGGTTGTTTTTGAAGTCGTGGAGTCAGACAATCCTCAAGATTTAGACCATCTGAAGACGGTGCTGCAATACTACCGGGATGCTGGGTTTTTAGTCGCCCTTGATGACCTGGGTTCTGGCTATTCCAGCCTAAACTTGCTTCATCAGTTACGTCCAGACTTTATCAAGCTGGACATGGAGTTAATTCGAGATGTGCATCAGGACGTTTACAAAGCTTCGATTACCGAGAAGCTTCTAGAGATTACTCAAAAGTTAAACATCCAGACTGTTGCGGAAGGAATTGAGTGCATTGAGGAACTGAACTGGCTGCGAGAACGAGGTGCAAATCTTGCTCAAGGCTATTTGATTGCTAAACCCAGTGGAGTGCCTGTCACTATAACCCCTCAGTTTGATCCGATCGCATTAACTGTAGCATCAGCAAATTCTCAGTTGGTTAAGCAGCAGGTTCAACACCAAATCGAGTCTGAGCGAATTGTCACGGCTGTAACGCAGCGCATTCGAGAATCGTTAGAGTTAGACGAGATTTTGCAAACCACAGCAGCCGAAGTACGACAACTGTTTGAGATAGACCGAGTGGTAATCTATCAGTTTAAGCCAGACTGGAGTGGGTTAGTTGCCGTAGAATCCTTAGCAGAAGGCTGCATATCCATTCTGGGATTTCAAGTCTTGGACACGTGGTTTAAATCTACGCGCGCATACTACCAACAAGGCAATACTAAAGCGATCGAAGACATTGAAACTGCGGGACTATCGCCGTGTCATATTGACATGCTTCGGAGTTTGCAAATCCGGTCAAACCTGATCATACCCATTTTGCACCAAGACCGTTTGTGGGGACTATTGATCGCTCACCAATGCCGTAACCCCAGACAATGGCAGCGATCTGAGGTTAATTTGTTTAAGCAGTTAGCAGGTCAAGCTGCGATCGCTATTCAGCAATCAGAACTTTACCACCAATTACAACAAGCAAACCAGGAATTACAGCGCCTTGCCTCTTCGGATGGTCTAACCCAAGTGGCAAATCGACGCTGCTTTGATGACACGTTCAACGCAGAGTGGCAACGGTTGGCACAAGAGCAAGGCTCACTATCTTTGATTTTGTGTGATGTCGATTACTTTAAGCTTTACAACGATACGCATGGACATTTGGCAGGAGATGATGCACTCAGACAGGTTGCCAAGGCAATATCTCAGACAGTTAAACACCCCGTTGATTTAGTTGCTCGTTATGGTGGAGAAGAGTTTGCAGTCATTTTGCCGAATACTGATATTCAAGGGGCGATCGCAGTTGCAAGAGATATTCAGACCAATGTTAGTGCATTACAAATGCCTCATCCGCATTCTGATGTCAATGAATTCATCACCTTAAGTTTTGGTGTGTCAACCATCACTCCTCATAGCCAATTATCTCCTGCAACCTTAATTGCTGCTGCTGACCAGGGACTCTACCAAGCAAAAGCACAAGGAAGAAATTGTGTAGTGCAGATGGACTGTGAGGATACTGACGTTAGATATCTCCTTTAGCACTAGTCTCCATTTCCTCTGCCAATTATCGTGAATACAGATCACAAATATAATGTTAATGACATTTCAACTTGAAACCTATTTTAGTTATGGATTTAGAACGGAAATAATTAATTATTCAGAGAAGGTAGAAGAAGAGAGGCTAAAATCTAAAATGCGATCGCATTAACACCCACATGACTAATTGGGTAAAACTTTAATGGAATCAATACGCATAATAGATAGCCTCCTTTTAGAACGCCCAAATCAAGCGAACACTGGCTACAAAAAGCCCTTGGACATGAATCTTGGCTTTTTAGCAGGCTCCTACAAAAGCAAAACAGTGCTAGCGAACTTAGAAGTTATTGATGAATATATAGTTACTAACTTAGACAAAGTACTGGAAATTAAACCAGATTTCTACGAAGCCTGGTACAACCGGAGTATTGCGCTGGTGAATTTAGGTAGCTTAGAAGAAGCGATCGCTAACTTGGATAAAGCTCTGGCAATTAAACCAGATTTGTATGAAGCCTGGTTCATTGCTGTACGCCTACCAATGGTACGCTGGTTTGCTCAAGTCTCTTAACCCGCCGATGCGGCTTGCTTCTGTATTGCACGCAACTAAAAACACAACAGCAATGACTCACCACATTTTAAAAGCCTCAAAAGAAACCGTGCATTTAGGCGGTTTCTCCCATCTGCTAGAACCAGCACTCATTATTGACTCTGGCGATACCGTTGACGTAGAAACTTATACTGGTTACTACGTTTATGACCAAGCACCACCAGAGTTTCTCACACCAGAATTTATCGACATCTGCCAAAATCTTTTACCAGAACGCAAAATTGCCGGGGGGCCGCATTTACTCACAGGGCCGATTTATGTGCGCGATGCCCAACCAGGGGATGTTTTAGAAGTACAATTAGATGCGATCGCACCTCGTTTACCTGTCGGCTTCAATGCCATTCGTACAGGTTGGGGAGCATTACCACATCAGTTTCCTGAACCTGCTTTGAGATTCATTCCTCTAGATTTAGCAAACAATATCGCGGAATTTCCGGCGGGTGCTGGCATCAAAATTCCCCTCAAACCGTTTTTTGGGATTCTTGGTGTCGCTACTCCGGAAACCTCTCGAACTTCTGTCCCACCAGGTTCTTACGGCGGTAATATCGACAATCGGGAATTACAAGCTGGTTCTCGGTTATTTTTGCCAATTTTCGTACCCGGTGCATTATTTTCTATTGGTGATGGGCATTCTGCACAGGGAGATGGTGAAGTAAATGTCACCGCCATTGAAACTTCCATGAACGGTAGAATTACCCTCAAACTTCGCAAGGATTTACAACTGACAACACCAATTGCCGAAACTCCAACTGATATCATCACAATGGGCTTTGCTCAAACCTTAGATGAAGCCTTAGAACTGGCTTTAAAAAACATGATTGATTTTCTGGAACGCTTCGTAAATTTATCGCCAGAAGATGCTTATGTATTGTGTAGTTTAGCTGTGAATTTTCATATTACTCAAGTTGTAAACAGTCCCCAAAAAGGTGTGCATGGAATGCTACCTAAATCCATTTTTTCCTATAAAATTAATTTATAATTTCCAATCAAGCGACCATTTTTTATGTCTAATATCTTTATCCAACTGTTGTTAATCGGTTTAGTTTCTGGCATTGCTGGCGGGATGTTTGGTATCGGTGGCGGCGCAATTATGATTCCGGCAATGGTGTTAGTAATTGGTTTGGATCAGAAGTTAGCTACAGGAACTTCTGTGGCTGCTCAAATTTTGCCAATCGGCATTTTAGCAGCCTTGGTTTACCAGCGCACCGGTAATCTTAATATCAAATATGCCTTGATTATTGCAGTTGGTTTAATTGTGGGTAACTTCTTTGGGGCATTGCTTGCAAATCAGCCGTTTATTAGCAGTGAGTTAATGAAAAAGCTCTATGGTATCTTTGTGTTAATGATCGGTATTCGTTATTTAGTGTCAAATTGAAGAGTTTAATTAAGCTTCAGCTTTTTCTTAAAGGAGGAGTGGAAAGAGTTGATGGCAGTCTGGTCAAATACCTCCACCATTTCTTGAGGCAACTTTTAGCAAGGGTTCGCTAAACACGTACAATAATGGTCGGTTGTTACCCACACCAGTCTGATTGTTATTAGTCAGAATGTAGTGGTGCAAGATATTGCACTCTTACAAAAGCTAAATACAGAGGTAGACTATGTTTCCTTTTTGGGGTAATACCTGTTATGGAAGCGAACCCATTTCGCACAAAGCTAGCTTAGAGCGGAAATTAAAATTCTTGATTTGGATGCGAGATGATTTAGAGTCCAAACTGGCTGGTATTAATGCTTCTATTGATACCATTCGGCAGCAGATACAACGCTCAGATTCAGCTGTTTAGAACTTAGTTCTTGCAGACATTTGTAACTCTTTTGTGACTGGGCGCTGTAAATGGGCTGCATCAGTTTTGTAGGGCTGTGTGCAGCGCTCTGTCACCAAGTGGCGTATAAAAGAAAAAGAGGCAGTCTTGAAAAACGAAGCCGAGTCTTTTGCGCTGGTGATACCGTTTCACTTTAATAATCATACAAATACGTTGGTAGGGGCACAGCAATGTTCTCTACGATAAATCTATATGTATCAGGGTTTGTGTGAATTGGTATGACTGGTAGAACTAACCCTGAATATTTAACTCAAGATAGAGGGAAAGTCAACAGAGTTGATTAATACCTTGAAGTTAGAGCCGTAATCGTTTGAAAGCGCCAAAAATTATAGAAATGAAAAATATTATCTCGACTGCTTGGAATAGTTGGTTAAAACCCCACAAAGAATCCATTTTACTATTTGACTCAATTGCTGCTGCTAGTGAGATCGCCCTTATGCTCAACGGTCAGTGGGATGGCTGCAATGGTGTGATCATCGCTAAATGTGATGAGATAGCTGTTAATACTGCGTCCTTACTATTGGAAGCTACATGGTGTTATCAAGGCGCTTCAAAAGCTGTTTTAGACAGAGTAACAGCTGATGAAATTTTACGCCGTTATGCAATAGGAGAAAGAAATTTTGTTAATGCTAATTTGAGGTGTGCAGTACTTGCATCAGTAAAGCTGAGTGGAATTAACCTAAGTTATGCAAAGCTGAGTTGGGCAGACCTAAGTCAAGCCAATCTCAGTAAAGCTGATTTAACAGCAGCAGACCTAAGCCAAGCTAATTTAAGTGGAGCCGACCTGATTTCGGCATACCTAATGAGGACAAACCTAAAAGGGGCAGACCTGCAACAAGTTTCACTGAGGGGGGCTAACCTCACTAGCGCATGTTTAAGTGAAGTTAACCTGACTCATGCAGATTTAACAGGAGCCAATTTAGCACTAGCAGATTTAAGAGGGGCAAATTTTCACGAATGCAATTTGAGTGGCGCTAACCTAACAGGTGCCTTGTTTATTGAGAGTGACTTGGCTTTTGCTCTCCAATAGAACCGCAAAAGTCCCTAACACCCCCAGCCCCTAAGAGCAGGCTCTTAGGGGAGAATTTGACGTAAGTCAAAGGCGGGGTGGGGTTCTTTTTTTGATTTATGCAAGAAGTCTAATGATCTCGGCTGGAAGCCAGGATTTTGGTGTAGATGCCATAGTTAGAGGTTGAATGGGAAGAATTCGCCAATTCAGCTGCATTATCCTGTTTTCAGGCGATCGCTATTTGCTACCTTTAGATTTTCTTTAGAAACCACTCAACTATGAACCGCGCTGAACCAATCTGGAAACAATACGGTAGTATCTGAATAACCTAAGTTTTGTTGGACAAAGGCGGATTCATGTTCCAAGAGATTGCTGCTCAAATTGCTTTTTCTGACTCATTTCCATATTTAGTTACAGTCTTAGGCATTACTAGCACAGTGGGAATATTAGGTTGGCGGTGGTGGAAACAAAAGAACACTTACAAATCTCTACAGTCCTTTCCCTCTCCTAAGAGACACTGGCTATTAGGAAATATTCCTCAAGTATTAGCAGCAGTGAAAGAGAAGAAATTCTTCCAATTATTGTTTGATTGGAGCCAGCAGCTAGGGCCAATGTATGTTTACTGGACTGGCAATCCAGTTCTCGTTTTGAGTAAGCCAAAAGTTATCGAAGACACCATTGTTAATGGGATGAGAGACGGTAGCCTAATTAGGTCACAGCGAGCTAGCAAAGCTTGGAACGACATTGGTGGGCCCATTCTTTTTGGTCAAAACGGAAGTGAGTGGCAGTACAGACGCAAGGCTTGGAACCCTGAATTCAGTTCTAGCGGTCTCTCCAAATATGTGGAAATTATTAGCCAAGCTTGCGAACAAATAATTGAGAAAATTCAGTCAGCTGCTTCACCAGAAGTTCAGGTAGATCCTCTGTTTGTAGAACTAACAATGAGGGTGATTTCCTCTCTTGTACTGGGCATTCCTGTGGATAAAAACGTTGCTACTCATGAAGGACAACCCCTTGATGTTCTCAAGGTGTACGAGGCGATGTCTATTGTCAGCTATAGGTTCCTACGGGTAGCTACTGGCGAGAAGATATGGATGAAATATCTGCCAACTAAGAATTCACGAGATTATTGGGCAGCAAGGCGATATTTAGAGGAGTTTATTACTCCCCGTGTAGACTTAGCTTTACAGATGAGAGAACAAAATCAGACGGATTTAACACAGGTAAGTCCTTTGTTCCAAGAATCAATGTTGGTGAAAATAGCTGCCAAAGAACCAAAATACAATCGGGAAACACTAGTAGCAGAAGTTATTGAACTTTTAATCGCTGGTACTGATACCACGGCCCATACTTTATCCTTTGCAATAGGAGAGTTGGCCTTAAATCCAAGAGTTTTTCAGCAGGCACAGGCCGTTGTTGACCAAGCTTGGAAAAGTCAAGGCAGTATTAATGGAGAAAGCCTCAAGGATTTGAATTACATCCGCGCTATTATCAAGGAAACTTTGCGCCTTTATTCAGTCGCTTCAGGCTCGACTTCATTGGAGGCTGAACGTGACACTGTTATTGAGGGTACGGTTATTCCTCGTGGCACGAAAATATTCTGGTCAATGCTTGCTGCTGGACGAGATCCAGAAGTATATTCTCATCCCGATGAATTTCTGCCAGAGCGTTGGTTAGAGAAGAATAAGGAAAGTAGTCAACTGCCAATGATAGACTTTGGCTCAGGTTCTCATCGTTGCTTGGGAGAGCATTTGTCAATGCTGGAAGGAACAATGATGCTGGCACTACTGCTTTACTACTTTGACTGGGAGTTGGTCAACGGTCGATCATCTCTGGAACAGTTACAGCAAAACCTTTTGATTTATCCGCCTGATAGAATGCCAGTGCGCTTTCGTTTGAGAAAGTAGGGATAATACTGTTTCAGTTTAAAGGAAAGCAAGGGAAGAAAAAAGCTTATCCAAACCATATTGAAAAGCGATCGCTCTTAGTACAGTTTTGGGTAAAAGCGCAGCGTTTCCAATGCAGGGGAACGCATTGGCATTGCATTGAGATGCATTAACAAGGCCGCCGACGCATTAACAAAGCGGCCGACGCATTCATTGCCATTGTAGGGTATTGCCTTTCCTTAATTCGCTACGAATTAAGGAAAGGCTGTACTTAGCTCCCTATCCAAGACAATTCTTGTTATAAATTGGTAGTTTGTGCGATCGCCATTCTGATTTATCTTTCTAACCAACCCTTTGCGATCGCAAATTCAGTGAGTGCGCTTTTACCTGCATTAATGCCAAACGATCGCCCCGTTTTGGAAAAGTTTCAGGAATACAAGAAAAGCGCTGAATTTCTGATGTTCTAAAGCATTTTTTCCAAGAATTGCTTGGCGCGATCGCACTTAGGATTTTGGAAAAATTCGCTAGGAGTAGTATCTTCTGCTAAACTTCCCTGGTCGAGGAACATAATCCGATTGGCAACAACTCTAGCAAACCCCATTTCATGAGTAACGATCGCCATTGTCATTCCAGATACCGCCAAAGCTTTCATCACTTCCAGCACATCTTTAACCATTTCTGGATCTAATGCAGAGGTGGGTTCATCAAACAAAATCATCTCTGGTTCCATTGCTAATGCACGCGCGATCGCTACTCGCTGTTTTTGTCCCCCAGATAATTTGGACGGATAGACATCTGCTTTTGGTTCTAAACCGACCTTAGCAAGCAATTCTAAGCCATGTTGTTCTGCTTTTTGCTTGTTTATTCCTTTCACCTTTATGGGTGCGTAGGTGACATTTTGCAGCACACTCATGTGGGGAAACAAATTAAAATGTTGAAATACCATCACCAAATGCTGACGCACCTTAGCGATGTTTGCCTTGGGATTAGTGATTTCTTGGTCGTGAAAGTAGATTCTTCCTCTGGTGGGTTGTTCTAGCAAGTTTATGCATCGCAGAAAGGTAGACTTACCTGAACCAGAAGGGCCTAATATGGCAACCACTTCCCCCTGGTAAAACTCAGTGGAAATATCTTTGAGTACGTCGAGTTTGCCAAAGGATTTAGATAAAAATTCCGTGCGAATTACTACATTACTCACTTTCCCGTAACCTCCTTTCTAAAGCGGATGCACCCAAAGTCATACCCATTACCAAAACATAGTAGATTAACCCTGCAAATAGCAGTGGTTCAAAATAAATATACTTGTTTGCACCAACGATTTGGGCGCTGCGTAATATTTCCACTACCCCAATAGTTGACACCAGCGCAGAATCTTTGAGCAATCCGATAGTTTCATTTACCAATGCGGGGAGAATGTTCTTCAATGCTTGGGGAAAAATCACATCCCACATCATCAACCAATAGGGAACACCCATAGACATTGCCGCTTCACTTTGCCCTTTATCCACCGCCTGAATCCCACCTCTGATAGTTTCCGACATATAAGCGCCAGAATTCAGGGTAAAAGTTAGCACCCCTGCCTCCAATGCGGAAATGTCATAGCCTGTAAGCTGGGGTGTTGCGTAGTAAACCAACGCCAACTGTAATAGCAATGGTGTGCCTCGAAAAACAGAGGTGTAGGCGTTAGCAACCCAGGTAAGCGGCTTGATGCTGAGAATTTTTAATAGAGAGAGTATTGTTCCCCAGATTAACCCCAAGGATACAGATAATAGCGTAAACAATAAAGTTAAAGGGATTCCCCGAAGAATAAAGGGAATATCAGGAAGAATTCTGGTGAAGTCGAGATTCAATCCGCCTTTGGCAGGAGTTGAGGATGCAGGATTGGCGGTAGTGTTCTGTGAAAACCACTTGGCTACTAGTTTCGCTAATGTGCCATTGTCCTTCATTTGTTGAAGGACTTTGTTAAACGGTTCTGCTAAAGAAGAACCTTTGGGAAAAGCGATCGCTGATCCACTTGCCTCCTCTGAGGGAATAATATTAAACTCTAAATCTGGGTTAGCTTGGGCGAATCCCTTAGCGACAGTATCCTCAACAATTGCTGCATCAATTCGCCCAGATTTGATTTCCTGAACTACTTCCGGGACTTTGTTGAGTTGCTTTAGCTGAATACCCGCAACTTTTTTAGCAATTTTCTGAGCATTTTGTTCTTGTATCGTTCCTAGTTGTACCCCAACCTTTTTTCCTAATAAATCTTTGGGCTGCTTCAGGTTGCTACCTTTAGGGGCGACAATCGTATCTTTAGCTTCGTAATAAATAATTGAAAAATCAATATTTTTCTGACGTTCTGGAGTTGGAGTCATCCCAGCCATTGCAAAGTCAGCGCGATTTGCTTGGAGTGCAGGAATTAATCCATTAAAATCGGATTCCATTATCTGAAGTTTAAACCCTAGTTTTTGAGCAAGGGTCTTGGCAATATCTATATCAAAGCCAACGATTTGGCGATCGCCGACTTTAGTATCATAAAACTCATAAGGAGGATAATCTGGGGAAGTAATCATCGTCAGCGTGTCTTTACCTAAAGATGAAGCAGCTTTTAGAGAATTACTATGTCCGATGATCATGTTGATTACTACTACAACCAGTATCGTTAATAGCCATAGTTTTTTCTTATTCATAAACTTGATAACTATATAACTAGGACTTACGCACAAGTTACGGAATAGCGTAGACGCTTCTCTACGAGACGCTACGCGAACGGCTTGCCGCAGGCTACCGCAGAGGCGCAGAGAAGCCAGTGCGTTGCGGGGGTGGAGGAGTTTATAGCAACTGGCGCGACACGGAGAAATCAGAGTTTGAGAGATATTTTGCGTAAGTCCTGATAACTTTCATTCCGCACCTTAAGGGACTTCCAAATAAAAAAATATCCCAAAGCTGACACAAAAATCCTCTCTATTCCTCCTGTCTCTGTGTTCTCTGCGTCTCTGTGGTTCGTCAAATTCTGACTTTAGTCGCCTCCAGCAGCTTAACACTGGCATAAATAGCATCAATATAAGGTGTGGGAATTTGAGTAAGTTTTCCCAATTCTGCCACCGCGCCAACGATCGCGTCTATCTCCGTAGTCCGCCCAACTTCAATATCTTGTAGCATAGATGTTTTATGGGCACCAACATTTTCTGCCCCATTAATTCGCTGATCCATTGTGATGCCAAACTTTATACCCAATTTTTCAGCGATCGCCTGAGTTTCAGTCATCATTTGCCGCGCTAGTTCACGAGTCAGAGGATACTGACAAATACCTTCTAGAGTAGCACCAGTCAGGGCACTAATCGGATTAAATGCCACATTACCCCACAACTTGATCCAAATTTCCGTGCGAATTTGATTGCGGATTGGTGCTTTAAATCCTGCCTGTTTGAGAGTTTGTGCTAATAATTGGATGCGTTCTGTTTTAGTGCCGTCGATTTCACCCAGAGTAAAGCGATCGCCTTCAATATGTTTAATTACACCTGGTTCAATTATCTCAGTTGCCGGGTAAACGACACAACCGATGGCGCGGTCAGCAGTGATATTAGCTTCAATAATCCCATCTGGATCAACAGATTGAATGCGTGTACCTTCATACTCACCACCATGCTGACGAAAGTACCACCAAGGAACACCATTTTGGGCTGTCACCACCATCGTCTGGGCATCGTAGAGTGCAGGCAGAAAAGGTGCGATCGCCAGGACACTGTGAGCCTTAACAGTTAAAATTACTACATCTTGTCGTCCCGCTTTTTGGATCTCGCTAGTTGCCAAAAATGGAGTAGCAATTTGGCTAGAACCGTCTGTCATGAGCAACTTCAGCCCATTTTTTTGAATTGCCTCCAAATGAGAACCACGCGCAATTAGCGTCACTGCTTCACCTGCGAGTGCCAATTTTGCCCCTAAATATCCACCGATCGCACCCGCGCCAACAATACAGATTTTCATTAGAATTATGAATTATTCGTGCAACTTATTAAATAGCCATGCCAAAGCCGCATCCACATCAGTAACTTGCTCTCCTGGCGGTATGGCTGGACGATTTACCATAATAACTTTCACGCCTAGTTCTCGCGCTGCAATAATCTTCGGCTTTGTGGCATCGCCACCGCTATTTTTACTGACGATGGCATCAATGTTGTTGTGAATCAGGATTTGCCTTTCATTATTCAGGGTAAAGGGACCGCGATCGCACAATATCATTCCCGGTGGCACTAAAGCATCATCGCTAGGAGGGTCAATCATCCGCATCAGAAACCAAATTTTCTCTAAATGAGCAAAAGCGGCGAGTTCTTGCCTCCCAACTGTCAAAAATACCCGTTGTGGCTGATTTGCTACAGATGCTGCTGCGGCTTCAACGCTGTCAACTTCAATCCAGCGATCGCCACTTACTTTTTCCCAAGGCGGACGAATTAACATCAGACGGGGTACTCCGACTTCGATTGCGGCATCTGCCGCATTAAAAGAAATCTGACTAGCAAAAGGATGGGTTGCATCAATTAATAAGTCGATTTGCTCCCCTCGCAGATAGCTAGCCAATCCAGCTACACCACCGAAGCCTCCAACCCGTAAATCGCCCAAGGGAACTGATGGTTTACGGGTGCGACCGGCTAGAGACGTGATTGCTTCTAACCCTTGGATAGTCACCACTCTAGCAGCTAGTTCTGCGGCATCTCCCGTCCCACCCAGAATCAAAACGCGGATCATTAAGATAAAGGTGGAATCTTTGCCAAAATCCCCTTTTTCAGCGCTTCTGGACGCTCTGACCAAGGTAATAAACCATCAGCTTTGACATAGTATTGACTAGCACATTCTAGTACCGCAGATGCACTACCATCAACGGCTAAATCACCAAATAAATATGTTAATTTGCCTTTGGCAGCAAAGGCGACTACACAAGAACGATTGCAAGCACTCATGCATTCAACTTCCTGAATTGGGAATTTATCTCGTAAGTCCCAATCTTGTGCAAGCTGCTGAAGTTGATGTAGAAGTTTTTCACCACCACTTTCACCTAAGCGTTTTCCATCTTGCCAAACGCTAGCGCAAGTTTTGCAAACAAATAAAGTATGGTCAGCAACATTCAAAGGACTAGTTGGGGAAATATTGACAGTAGTAGTCATCTGTACCTCGCAGATATGTGGAACTGATAAATCTATTTCGGCGGGCATGCTGATTCACTCAAATTTGGATTTTAGATTACTCTCAAATAGGTTCACAGTTGCTCCCAAGCGCCGGATTTGCACCGATTTTTCCCCGTTACCTCTGGTAGCTGACTCCCACCAGAACCGAATAACCTTATCAATCATACACTAGGGTCATCTAGGAAATAGAGTTTGCCTAATTTCCGCCCTCTATGTTAGTTTAGTCAAGAAAATCTATGCTATGATTATAAATCGTGTGGTTAAGGACGTATAGCTCAGTTGGTTAGAGCGCTACGTTGACATCGTAGAGGTCACTGGTTCGAATCCAGTTACGTCCATTTAAGATAATGTCCTTACCAGTACTGGCTACGATGTCAACGTAGCGCTCTAACCAACTTGTTTTCTCTCAGCTTTCTCTCAATCAATACTATTTTATCCCTAAAACAACGAAATAAGGGTAACTAGCTGATTTGAGAGAAGATCATCATTTACCCGTATTAATATAAGCTGGTATTATTACTTATATAGCAAACTTCCTGATTAGCTTATGTATGCGTATAAGATTAGGGATTGAGCTATTTTCGTCTGTAATGCTTCTATTTTCAGTCTCAGGTAGAATGACAAGTTTAAGTCTTATATCGCTTGTTATAGGGAATTGTAGAGCTAGGTATTAAAGGTTCAATGCTATCAAGGCTAATCATTCAACAATAGAAACGTAAGAAAAAACTATTCCCCAGTTTCATCGTTAGTAATGGCTATGGTGGTTTCCTGTTGTGTCTAATTGTTATCTGACATAGGTTACATCGTAGCAAGTAGCAGATTAAATATAGAGCATAGTTATTTGAAAAATTGATAAGCATTAGCAAATAGCTTGATTAAATCAATACTCGCGTTATATTCGCCCATAACACCTTTGTTTTGAGTTTAAGGTAATGGAAGCCTTCAGCTTTGTATTGCCTAATGCAGTATTAGCTACAACTAGAGAATTATATTATTGGCTCAAGTAACATTACTTAAGGTTAGTTAACTTATGGTAAATAAAATTTAAAATACTTAATCGTATTGAGCCGCAAGTATACTAATCCTAATCAACTATAACTTAGTTTAACTAATATCGCATATATGATATACACATTAATCCATATATTAATAGATATATAACCTATTTTTCTTACTGTAGATAATGTACGATAATTATTATATTTAACTTATCATCTTAATCATAAGATAGGTAGATATAGAAACAATAATAGTGGCGGTCGCATAAGGCATAAATGATAACTGTAAACACTGAATTGAGTAATTAAATAACCCCTATTCAATCAATTTAAGTGCTTATTCTAATAGTTTATCTATTTTCTATGATGTAGAATTTAAACGTTAATTGAGTGTAGGTAACGGCTTATCTTTAGGTTAATTTTCTAATTACCCAACATTGAGGAATGAGTAAGAAAAATATCCTACTCGTATGTGAAGTTAGCAGTTACTTAACTTTCTTATCTGGTTTGACTTCTGTAACTACCGATATCTCAGTTACAGCTATTTCAGGTATAGTTGCATCGGTTATTATTTCAGTTACTACTTGTGGTAATATCCTTGTTACAGGTACTTCAGTTACTCCAGTTAAGTATTTAAACTTATCTGGTATATTACGTACCGCGTTAGCAAACTGTGGCACACTAGGACACTGTTCACTACATTGAATTAATGTTTGATACCATTGTACCTCTGTGAATGGTAATGTATTCTGCAATTGGGTAAGTGTTAGTTTACTATGGTTATCATCCATACAAGTTATTTCAATAGGCTTACTTGTCACCATCCATACTGGTTTTAACTTATTTGCCAATACATAGTTTTCAGCATTCTTAATCCAGAATGGTATAGCGTAATTTTCTAATAACTCATGATGGAATGAATAGTCACCAAAAGCTAACTTATCTAACGTAATATGTTGAAACACCACTTTAAGCGTTCCCGGTGCTGCATTAATTTTGGCTACTTCACGTTTTTTGTAGCTAGTTTCATTTTCATCTGTTATAGCATTTTTAATTTTCTCACTGTAATGATAATAAAGAACTACCTCACCAGTATTAGAAACTTCCATTGTGTAGATAATAGGAGTACTCAGTTTTTTACCTCCCATTAATGAAAAACTAACTCCAAAGTCACTGGAATTTGAAAGTGCTGAAACTTTTTGAGCAACTTCTTTAAGGTGATCTAATTCTGGTTTAATAACCAAGTCTCTAATTTTGATGTACTGGTTAACATCTTGTTTCAAATTACTCAAGAGTGCTACAGCCTGAGATTTATTGAGGTTTAACTTAGTGAAAATGTACTCAGTGATTAGCATAGCTAACCTTGATATATCACTATCACTAGCACTTGGTTGATGTTCTCTAATAACACTTCTGGCTGACTGTTGACACTTTTTAACATCGTGAGTAGCTTTATGTATTTGAGCATCAGAATTATTAACTATGTAGTTTTCTACTGTAGTTTTTACGTGTTCTGAATTAGCTTCAGTAAGCTTAAACTGTGCATAACGATGATAATTATCAATCGTTGTATTTGGTAGTTTTACAGAGCATTCAAGTGACTTCTGATAAGCTTCTATGAATGCTTCCATTACAATTTTATTTGTGATTTTATTGTATGTACCTTTTTTAACATCTGTAGTACTTTCTATTGAAATATTATCTAACTGTGTACGGCGTTTTAATGCTAACAAAATTAAAACTGTATCATCGTAGGTATGTAATATTCGTTTTTTCCCTTTGTCGTCGATGTACATTTTGATAAAGTCTACTTTATTATCTTTAATCATCCGTTCTAGTAAGCTTGCTAATTCATCTCTTTTTGTTATATGAGGATATTCCATTAATTTACCATTTTTAGCAAACAGTAGATCCGAATATTTTTCTACAGTGAGGGTGAAATCGTACCCAAAGGAATACACTACAGCAGGTAAATAAGTTTCAGTAGTTACTTTAACGTTAACATTTTGACTTGTCATAAATGAAAAACGTAACGCTGTCTTATCATCTGGATTGGCTTCGGTGACTAATTTGCAAGAAACAAAAACTTTTTTACGTGATGGTAATCCAGTCTGCTTATCGACGTTACCGTATTCCCATGCTGGGAAAGTTAATTGCAAATCTAACTTGTTTTCAAGTGCATGGCGTTCACTAGCATTGATTTGATTAATGTCGATATCAATGCTTCCAGATACAATCCACTTACTATTGACCTTAGCCTGTTCTAAATCATATAGTTGAGAAGCATCCTGAATATCTTGCAAGAATATTTCTAGTGATGATGGAGATTGAAATTCTACTATTTTAGATTCAAATAGTTGAGAAATATTAGTAGTTGATGAGTTAATAACTTTAGTATTATCTAATGCTTTTATCCAAGGGTTAAGCATAATTATTTTGATAGCAGTATGACAAATTAAATCGATATTATTTTTTGTAAATTTTTCTTTATATAATTGGTATATACAGTAATGTATTATGTATTCCAGCAACTTAGAACTAGATTTAACGCACAAATAATCTATTCCCTCGAAAGCTATTTGCTGTTGAAACAAGATTTGTTTATCTTTTACATTTGTTAATGGAATAACATATCTTTGCTTTATTTTGTTGTGATATTTTAAAAAATATTCTATACAATCATTAGTAATGTTATTAATTGCTAGATGATCACTTTGTTTTATTGAATCAATCCAGTTATTAAATTTCACATCATTAACAATTTTTTCTTGCCCCACATAAATCAAACTTAAAAAGTGTTGTTGAAATATCTCTAATCTTTGTCCTCTATTTTCAATCAAACCACTTGTTTCTGTGCTGTTACCATCGGTTGATACTCTCAGTTCACATTCTTCTATTTGTTTAGGATCTGTACCTGCAAAATGAGCAAAGTGAGATTTTCTAATACTACCTTTTTTCAAACAAACTTCTTGTCCACAAAAACAGCAACGTAACAGTAATTTCTTATAAGAATAAAAGTCACATTGCTCTGGATAAACTCTTTGACCACCTAAAGCCATTGCTTTTGCAACATTCATATTCAGCGCCTATTTATGAGTTGAATGAAAAAACGTTTAAAGAAGTGTTTGCTTCAGGAAGTAGAGAGTAGTTTCTATGTCAATAACCCAGGACTCAAGCCACTGGGTTTTCTGCTTTCAATACTATAAACTTTAGCCAAATTCTCTGATTTGCTTTGGAGAAAGACGCTGACACAAAAATCTGTCTTCAGCAAGTCTGCCAGAATAGCAAATATTAACTGGTATAGAGCCTTCTTCAACTGAATCCACAGAAGTTATTACCAACACATCAAAACGGCTTCGGACTCCAAAATGTTTATGTTTATCATATTCAAATTCAACAGGAAAAGTTGTTGTTTCACCTGGGTTTAATGTAGTATTATTTACAAAGACTTTGTTGGAGTCCCTAGCTTTTAATAAACCATTATTTAAAGCGTAACTTTGATAAGAAACTTCTATAAATCTCTGAGGAATACTCCCTGTATTTGTGATTGTACCTACTGTTTTAAACTTTATCTCCTCAGTATCCTTTACCTTAATAAATTTAATACTATTAATAGTCAAACTTTGTGTATTTGTTAAAGATATAGTGGGTATATGCTGATTAGATTTAGATGCACATAAAGCTCCTAAGTCTATACTTGTACCATTTGTAGTTTGCCAATAGCAAAGCGGATCAGCACTTACATTTTGTGCTAAGACCGTTTTAGAACTTATGGATTCTGGTAAACCAACTTCCATACAGATGAGGCTTAGAAGAATTACAAGAATGTTTTTATAAACCAACTTACTCTGATGTAAAGTCATAATAATGATGGTGCGGAATGTGGTTTAAAAATCCATTTTGCATCATTAACATGATATCTAACTCCGAATAATTACTTAAGTTTAAACCTTGTTCTGAGTAAGAAACAAAATTATAGTCCTTTGGATAAACTTTTTTGCCACCTTTATATATTGAAATTGCATAATCCATATTCAAGTGATCCTAGTGATACTCTCATTATGAGAATAACTGTTAGTACTTAGGATATGCCTGAGTGAAGTTATTTATTATACTTTCAATTGCAAATCCCACCCCTATGATTTTATGTAGAATCAAGTGCTACACTGTGCAGAGTCAAGTGTAGTGTTGTAATCCTTATACTGACTGGGTTATGTATAGTGTGTAGGGTTATTGATATATATTAAGCTCACATACCATAGTGAATTATGGATTGTGGCTTAGGTTATGCTTTCCTTATTTCGTTTGAAGGTCAAAGCATTACTTCTAATATATTTAGAAATAATGCTCTAACCCTACACAACCTACATAACCCTTATCCTGACTGGGTTAGGATGCTATACCCCACTCTTCACTATGTAGCTTTGACTCTACATTAACTATTAGTGGTGAAGGAATATGATCATCGTTATCCAGTTGACGTAATCTAAAGCCGTGAATGCAATAACCTTGGCTATTACGTGCTTTCTTCACATCATCCCATCTCATAGTAGAGTTGCAAAAATCTAGTAGATTAGGGCTGAAATTACGCAAACTGGGAAGATAACTACCAGACTTATGACACCATTGGGTATAGCTACCAAATAAAGTGTTGCTCTTAGCCTTATCACTCCCTATTGAACATTTACTACTGGCATCTCGAATAACACACTCATCAATCCAGCCTGCAATAGGATTACTAATTATTTGATGTTCTAAATTATGTTTAGCTAGTTCTGGGTTATCTACTGCACGCCTTAATACTTGAGTAATTCTTTCATCAGGAATATTCAGTAAATATTGAGTTAATGCGTTCAACTCAGGTTGAAACTCTTTTTCTAAATCTCTAAGCTTTGTTTTATCTACAGTTATTGTGAATGGAATTAAAATCTGCCTTCTCGTTAACCAAGATGAATTACGAGTATCAAACACTGGGTCATTTGATGCCATGATGACCATACCATCAAATTTGAATTGAAACGCTTGCTTATATTTTTCTTCTGCTTGTAACTCATCTTGTCCTGTAAGTGACTTAAACTTTTGTACGTCACCCTGATACGAAGTTTGATCAGCAAATACAAGTAACCGCTTTTTGTAAGCATTAGCCACTCCAAAGGTTTTACTACAAAAATCCCTCAGAGTAGTGCTACATATATTCTTGTTACCTACGAGAGATTGTGCAAGTCCAACAAATGTACTTTTACCTGTTCCACTAGAACCAATGAGATGTAAGAATTGTTGGAGATCAGAACGACCTTTGAGAATAGCAGCTAAGTAACATAGTAATATTTCTTTGATTGACTCATTATTGTATGTGACTTCATCTAACCAATCATTAATCAATCGAAACTCATTATCAGAGTTATCAAAATCACGCGGTAAACACCAAGTAAAGCGATATTCTCGTGAATGATTTAGAATATTTCCTGTAGCTATCTCTAGTACGCAGTTTTGAAATGGTAGTAATTTGGTAGGAGATTTTTCTTCCCAACCTATCTCTATTAATTCAAGTCTAAGTTTACCAATAATGCTAGTTATATAATTAACAGAGCCATAACCAGCTATTTTTTGATGTTTGAGTTCTTTATTGATCAATCCTTCAATATAATAGTCATTTACTTTACTCCAAATACCAGACTGTTCTAATTCATAAATCATCCAACAATTAGCTTCACTGTTAAATATCCATTTATCTTTATATTTTTCAGCTATCTGTGTACCTATAATATCGGCTCGTGGAATCGTACCTTGTGTATTTCTAGATGTATTGGTAGTTTCATCATTAACTTTTACTAAATTTTTATTCTCATGCTTTGTTGGTAGTAACAGCAAATTATCAGAATATTCTTCTTGTATTAAATCAGTTTCTTTTTGGCTCTGGCAATCATCAAAAGTGTTATAATATTCGTTATTCATAGTTAAATAATTGTTAATTTTTATAGAGAATCATAGATACCAGTACTTAATTAAGTGCTGGTATTTCCTTAGCTGCTTTTTCAAAACATTCTACAACTAACTTCCTTATTAAGCTTGTATTTGTAAGCTTGTGGAGTTTTGCTGTATTGACTAACTGCTCATAATCCTTATTATTTAATCGAGTACTAACTATATGGGTTAAAGGTTTATCTGTGATTTTTGGCATTGTTATTATTGTTTAAATAAATCTAAATTGACACGACTTAACCAGACTTCCTAAGAATGTGTGGTTAGGTACTATTCAGTTTTCAAGGTTCGGTGAGCTTTTTTAGCGCTCATACGAATATTGTAAACGGAATAAATCGGTTTGTGTATACTTTTGGAAAATTAATTGATTGTATTTTCTTATCATTCTATATACTGCTTTTCAGATTTTGCTTATTGATTAAAATGCCGATATTGCTTGATTTATTATTAGTGCAAACAAAGTAATTAAATTAGCAGAATTATGAATGTTTTTCTTACTCATACAACTTATTTACAAGATAAATTAGATGATAAATTAGTTTGTATAGTTATCTGATTTATTACTAATATAATTCCAAGTATTTATATTGTTTTAATTAATCTATTTTCAAGTACTTTAGTTAAAGTAAAGTTAGATATATTAGTTAAGGTAACTTTTCATAGTTAACCTAACTGTATTTAAGATAGTTAAATGAAGTATTACTTAAGATACTTGTCTTACCTATTGCTGATTAAATTACTCCAAATAAGGTAAATACAATTAGTTGTTAAACTTAGTTGTCTTAGACTAACTTGTTTATAGTAATTTAGTTAATGTTTAGAGCGCCGTTAGATGAAATAACTATTAGCTGTTACATGAGGTAAGAAAAAAGGATAGTATTGTGTATTTACTATCCTCAGTTATTGCTTGTATTGTAAGTAGTGTTAAAACTCAGGTACTTGAACGTGTATTATTGAGGCTACATAGTCTTTGTTATTTGATCTTCAGAAACATTGTAGATAGCAGCTAGTAACTTGATTGACTTCTCATCAGTACATCCTAGCTGTTGAGCGATCGCAACTGCTGACTGTAATGGAATAGCTTGATTAGTAGATTGTGTAAGTAAATCCAGTGTTGTCTTAGTTGTTTGACGTTTTTTGTACACTGTGTCATTCATTGTGGGAGAGTGACCTAAACTCATAGCTCTTTTTTCTAACGGTATCCCTGCCATCATACCGTTAAGGTTAGCTAAGTGACGTAAAGCATGAGTTTGAGTAAATCCTATTTGCTGTCCCCATTTAACTAATCTTGTATGAGCTTCTTTCGCGTGCTTTTTAGCTATGGTTTCAGGATTATTACTTTCAGGGTTAATGTTTGGTAATTTTCCAGACTTAATCTCTAACTTCCCAATCAAATCAGGATAAGTAGGTGGAATTAATGGAATAGCTAATCGATAACCTGTCTTAGTAGTAGTACCTAAATTTGTTTCATCACCTACAACCGCTACCATATCTCGGTTACTTGGGGCATTTAATGCTGGTATGGTTACTCCATCTTTAGTTTTGAATGGTATATCAATGTTTTGAACAGCGAATACTTCGTTAACTCTCAATCCATATACAACTTGCATTGAAAATACAAATAGCCACGCATTCCTAGACTCAAAATTGTAGCGTTTGTCCTTGAAAGGAATATCTAAAACCGAATCTCTAAATCTTAGATAGTCATCAAGTGAAACACTTTGCAAATTTTCTTTAAACTTAGTTTGAGTTACATTTATCTTGCTCAACTCATCCCGTAGCTTGTCATTACCTATAACCTCACATAGTTTTTTCATAGCACAAGTGCAAAGTTTATAACTTTTAGCACCACGTTCTTTACTGCTAATTACTGCCATCATATCAGTCAAATTTACTGAGTTTTCTATTGGTAGCAACTTGTAGAAACAATAGTAAACTTCATACCAACATGATTGTTGGCTAGGGTTGTTCCTATCTCGCTTTTGACGTTTCCTAGTGTAACTATTCCAGTAATTATCTTCTACGAGCTTGATAGCTTCACTGAATGTAATCAGGTCATTTTTGACTATGTTCTTCTCAAGGATAGTTTCGTCATACCAAGCTAAGAACTCTGTTTCGCTGGTGAATTTTCCTAAAGCTTCACTGACTAATTGTGCTTTTTCTAATGCCTTTATTATGCCTATCTCAGTAAAATCACAATTACAAGCCTTAGCAGTGCGTTTATCGCCTATCTTGAATTGAAGTAGTATATATGTACCAGATGTTTTTACCTCTCGTTTGAGTCCTACACCTTTAGGTGTTTGCTTCTGGATCTCTTTGAAGAGTGCTAATAATCGTTCATACCCGATTAAATGTGATTCAATATTTGCTGCTGTAAAAGTTTCTCTCATTCTTCTCTCAATTCTGTTTTTCAGATAACGGTTTTTGAGAGAAAACCACGATATAGCAAGTGTTTTAGCTGTTAATTACGTCTGGTCACTGGTTCGAATCCAGTTACGTCCACTTTCGGAAGTCCTTACCAGTAGTCGCCAATTGCGACAACAAGTGTCGATTGCCAATTTATTTGTCCGCGTTGACAAATTAATGTCCATATTGACAGATAAATGTCCGCGTTGACAAATTAGTGTCCATTAGGCAGTCTGGATAAGGCATATCAAAAATGAACTGCTATGGTCACAATACCAGTTTAACAAGGACGTAACTGGATTCGCTTTCAACCCACCTTTTACAAAAAACCTTGATTACGCCTGATGTGAATTAGAAATGTCTCTGTCCTATAAGGGTTTCTAAATTCGCCCAAAACCATTGTTTTGGTACTAAGTAGATGGGCGTAAATAAATATAATATCTGACAACTTTCAACCCGCATCAAGCTGTGAGGGGTATTGAAACCTCCAGTTTCATCAACAATTCTGTGGCTGCCAGTAGTGCATCCTTTCAACCCGCCTCAAGCTGTGAGGGGTATTGAAACACTTCGGGAAAGTACCGCGCTTGGGCGTGGGAACTCATGCCTTTCAACCCGCCTCAAGCTGTGAGGGGTATTGAAACTTTTCAATGTCAAGAAACTGGAGTAACCGTAACTGTCTTTCAACCCGCCTCAAGCTGTGAGGGGTATTGAAACCCAGCGCCTCAAACCAGGGCTATTTCATTCTAAATAAGTGTTTGAGTGTGCTTAGACCAAATGAAGAGAAACGCTGGGCTTGAGCCATATTCTCAAAGCCATTAGAACGGTAAAGATTCAAAGCAAAATTTCGTGCCAACGCACAAATTTGGACTAACCCATTTGTGCGGATTCTACAACTGTCTTCTCCTTGCGTAACATCTCGAACGTAATGCAGCTTGTTCTCAACTCCCCAGTAGCCTCGAATCCGTTCGGCAAAAGCTTGTGCAGTGTCACTGAACGAAGCGATGTAGTAACGGGTTTCTGTTTGTACCGCAATGAAGTGTTGCTTGAGGAGTTGGCGATCGGATTCCACTCGAATCACCGTCACCAATCCTGGCCAATTGCGTATATCCTGCAAAGATTGACAGATACTAACGGTGCGTTTCTCAATTCGACCATGCCCCTTGTTGATCTGCATGTCGGTTTGTTCTGGGCCAAAGTAAGTCTCCACTTCTTTTAGTAACCCGGATTGGTTGCCTTTGAGTGCCCCAATATAGTCATTACCACTGTCCACAATCAACTGACAGGTTTTTTTTGAGTGTTAATAGCATCAAAGGCAAAAATAACACCTTGTAGTGCCATTCTTTTAATAAATTCAGGTAAGGCTTTGATTTCATTGGTTTTGGACTCAACTTGGTAAGGTTCTAAAATTAGTCCCCGTTCGACAATGTCGGCGCTAACCAAGATAATTGCCGGATGTGGCTCAGAATCAGGATTGTCAGTTTCTAGTTGATATGAACCTCGCAACACCTTACCATCAGTAGCAATCATTTCTCCAGGTAAGGGACGAATGTCAAAAAACCTCGCTAGTCTTGCAGAATATTCTTCGTAGTTAGTGCAAAGCAGTACACGTCGGATGGTGCTGTAGGAAGGAAGTCTGTCTTTTGGAGGGGCAAACAATGCCACTAACTCGTCTCTATAAGCCTTGAGCCAGTCTCCCATCGCCAGAAATCCCCTGTTGCCTGCGGCGATGCCTACGGCGGGCTGCGCCTACGCAAGGGTGAAAAGGGCAAGACACAGGGCTTGTCTATGACGTTGTCCTGCGCCACGGCGAGGGTCTGGTAAGTCGGCAAAGGCTTCTATAATGGCGATTTCAGACATGGAAATGGATTAAACGAAATTTGCGCCCTAATTTTACCATAAACTGCCTACATTTAGAATGAAATAGCCCTGGTATCAATGCGGTGTTTGCCTTTGTCAGCCCGTCGAGTGGTTTGCAGTGCAGCTAAACCGTCTGTTTCCCATTTTTTAACCAGTCTGCGTACTGTTCGCACTGATTTCCCTAGTTTGGCGGCTACCTCCCTTTGTCTTTCTCCATAGGTTTTGCGATCGCATGGTTCGAGTAATTTTTGGATTAGTTCCAATAGTTCCTTATCACCTGCGGATAATTCAGTGATAATCTCACTACCTTCTACTTCATCATCATTTGTTTGATCATCTTGTATTTCTAGCATATATGTTTATTACAAACATAGTTGTATTGTACTATATGGGAGGACAATTAATTTGTCAACTCAGAGCAAAATTAGACAAATAGTGATTTTCAATATAGGACAACTAATTTGTCAGCAATCTAAACTCGGACAATTAATTTGTCAATTAGTGTCTAATAGGAAAAACATAGGCTAAAATAACAAAACCCTCACTATGTAAGGGTTTAGGAGTTAATATTCTTGTGGACATTAATTTGTCAAGTGGTCATTTAATTTGGCAATCGACAGCATTAGTTGTCCAAAATAGTCACTTTATGATTGTAATTTTCCTTGAACAACTTATGCTTGTCACTTTTAATGTTAAAGCAAAAGAGTTGGAATTTGATTAATCAGTATCAGCTTAATTACCCATTTCAAATTTGGCTTCTTGCAATGCAGTACGAACTTGTTTATACCTTAAGTATCCAGGCATTGTCATATTCTGTGCAACGCGAGCTTCAGATGGATAGACTCTCTCGGTACGAAGTTGGGAAGCAATTTGCCTGACCTCCTCGCAAGATTGCTCTATTTTTTTTATATGTTGAGCTTTCTTGTAACTACGAGATTTTGCCAAAATGGCACCGCATAAATCTGGAAAATGCCTTAAAATCGTTCTCCTATCATATTTGAGAGAATCAGCTACCTCTTGCATTGTCGCTGGTGGTTCCTGGCTACTTTGCACTACAGCTAACAGAGTATCTTGCACTCTCTGTAAATCAAATAGGCTAGATGGTTTTCTTGATTTGTGCTGTCTAGTTAGCAATTGGTGACTATTTACATGACTAGAATTAAGAGTGATGCTCTCTTTGGTGAGGAAATCTGATAATGATATGCCAAGAGAATGACAAATTTTAAGAGCAGAAGTTTTTAGAGTCGCTGGGGAAACTAAACCGTGCTTATTTGACGGCTTTGGAGGAGAAAGTATTGAGCTTGCTGGAGTCGGAAATCACACCATAATGCTTGAGGATTTTTTAAACTTCAGATAAATTGTTAAGATATTGCGATCGCCTTGCAAATAGATCGGAAATACCATGCTGCCCGCATTTGACTGCTTGGGATGGCCACCAACGGCTTTTATATTTTTTTATCTCTAGATGTGTATTTTTATTCTTTGTTCCCTTTTTTTCTAAGTAATTTCCCTATTGTGACACTTGGGGGGTGCGGAAAGTGGGTTGCAAATAATCCTGGTTTGAAAATACCTTGATTGCAGGTTTGAGCGATTAGTATTGCAAGTCCTTACAACTATCAAGTTAGTATGGTGTAATCTAATGTGTTAAAGTTCCAATGGATTCCATAAAAAAACAAATAAAAGTGTATCAAAAATTACTACACCGAATTTCAATCTGCGTATATCAACATAAAAATTATTATTTGCCAATACTTATTTACAACTACTTAGTTAATTGATGTATAAAGTAGAACAAAAGAAAAGTAGGCGGAGACGAGGAGTTGTACTAACTTCCATAGGAATTAAACGGTTACAAGAAGCGATTCTTTCTGTGGAGATCGTAGAAAACAAAGGCGATCGCTTTAGTCTAGAAGCATTGAGCGATCGCATTAATGTTTCCTCTAGAACTTTGAGTAAATTATGGTCTTTAAGCAAAAGTGTAGACCAAAAAACTGTAAAACTCTGCTTTAGCACTTTTAATCTGGAATTACACAGCGAAGACTACACAACCGTCAATGAAGCAAATAAGACTGAATTATCTGAGTTCTTGTCTGTAGGTTCAAATACAGAAGAAGATTCATCTCAACCTTCCGAATTCACCTCATTTGTCGAAGAACATCACGAACAAACTGAACAGATAGAAAATCTTCAGTCATACCCGGATGGCCCCGTACCTCTAGATTCTTACTTTTACATTGAACGTCCCCCACTAGAGAGAAAGGTTTATCGAGAAGTAACTCAAAGTGGCTGCGTGATTCGGATTAGGGGTCCGAAACAGATGGGTAAAAGTTCTCTAGTATTGAGGCTGTTAGCCTTTGCACAGAAGCTTGGGTATCAGACTGTGAATCTGAATTGCTACCAATTTGATCGTGAGTGTCTAACTGATTTAAATAAGCTGTTGCGTTGTCTTTGCTGGCAAATTGCAACAAAATTAGGTATTGACCCTAATTTTAAGTCAGAATGGAATGAAGAAATTGGCCCTAGCTTGAGTAGCGGCTTCTATTTAGAAAACTATTTGTTTAATCAATGTCAAAGCCCAGTGGTTTTGGTATTGAATGAAATTAATCGTTTTTTTGAATATCCTCAAATTTGTCAAGAGTTTTTTGCTTTGTTGCGGTCGTGGTGTGAGGAAGCACGACACGTTCCCAACTGGCAAAAGCTAAGATTAGTCATGGTTTACTCTACAGAAAAGTATGCCTCTGTGGATCTTAACCTCTCTCCTTTTAATATCGGTTTATCTATTCGTTTGAAGGAATTTACCCAATCACAAGTAGAAGATTTAGCTAGGCGGTATGGTTTAAGTTCGTGTACACCTAAAGATATTGCCCAACTGATGTCACTGGTAGGAGGACATCCAGCACTGATTCAGATTAGTTTGTACCATCTTTGCTCTCAAGAAATAACCCTGCAAGAACTGATAGAGGATGCGATCGCCAATGGTGGCATCTACCGCTATCATTTATGGCGACACTGGTTCAAACTGTACGAAAATCCTAGCATAGCAAAAACTTATGCTAAAGTTGTGGCAGCAAAGCAAGGCATTTCTGTTAATCCTATTGAGGCTTACAAGCTTGAAAGTTTGGGATTAATTCGCTTTGAAGGCGATCGCATATTACCACGTTTTGAACTCTACCGTGCTTATTTTAAAAAACAGTTATCGACAATTGTTTAGCAATACATTTTCCGAATAATAAAAAATGTAATGGCGTTAACTGTCTCAAAATTGTCAGGTAAGATTTATTCTGGTTTGATGAGCCATATAAATTAAAATTTATGGTAATCATTAACAATTTCTTTTACCAAACTATATTCCATTAATCAAAAAAAAATATCAAAGAAAGTTAAGAAAGTAAATAACTTTTTGGGAAAGTTAAGAAAGTTAAGAGTAAAAATAGCGAAGATACTGTTTGTTTGTGAATTGAAATAGAACAGCCAAAAACGTTGTATATGCAAAAGATAGTAATTTTTTTACCTGAAATAAACTAATAAATCGTATCAAACCGTACTGGAAAGTGGACAATATTTATTTTCAAAAATAATCTGACAATTGCTAATAATTGTGTTATGTTCTTGTTTGATAATCACACTTCAATATGAGATATCAAGTAGGTGGGAGTCTCCGCAGTGACGACCCGACATATGTTATCCGTCAGGCAGACGAAAAACTTTATGACAGTTTGAAAGCTGGTAATTTTTGTTACGTCTTCAACTCTCGCCAGATGGGCAAGTCATCCTTACTACAGCGCACAAGTTACCGTCTTCGAGAAGAAGGCTCTAGCTGTGTTTACTTGGATATGACCCGCTTGGGTATTGAGGTTACTACACCAGATCAATGGTACAAAGGCATTATTATCAGCTTGTTCTACAGCTTCAAGTTAGGATCGCAAGTCAATTTTAAACATTGGTGGGAGACGCAAGCTGGCATTTCTTCGGTGCAAAAACTACATTCCTTTGTGGAAGAAATTTTACTGCCAAATGTCAAGAGCAATTCTCTACGAAACGGCAAAGCTGAACGCATTTTTATCTTTATTGATGAAATTGACAGTCTGCTCAGTTTAAATTTCCCAATTAACGACTTTTTTGCTTGGATTCGTCACTGTTATAATCTACGACCAGAGAATCCAAACTTTGAACGCTTGGGATTTGCACTATTTGGTGTAGCTAGTCCCTCTGACCTGATCGCTGATAAACGCCGCACGCCCTTTAACCTTGGTAAAGCCATTGAGTTACAAGGCTTTCAACTAGATGAAGCCACGCCGCTACTTCAAGGATTAAAGGAAGTACTCACTCAACCAGAAGCAATATTGCAAGAGATTATTCATTGGACGGAAGGACAACCATTTCTCACACAAAAACTCTGTGATTTAATTGTCCAACTTGCTTGTGAAAATACTACACAAATGATTACTCTTGCTCCAGGTACAGAAGCATTTTGGATAGAGCAATTAGTAAAAACGCATATTATTCAACATTGGCAATCACAAGACGAACCTGAACATCTGCGTACTATAAGAGATCGCCTACTATTCAACGAACAACAGGCCGGGCGGTTGTTGGGTCTTTATCAGCAGGTGTTGCAAGCACCAGAGGCTCTTGAGCAGAGAGCAGGGGGGCAGCACTTTTCTACGAGACGCTACGCGAACGCTCAGTGTGCAGGGTGCAGGGGAGAAGAGTTTTCCCCTTGGCCCCTTTGCCCCTCTCCCCCTTCACCTCTTCATTCTGTCCCGATTGATGATAGTCGAGAACAAACAGAACTGTTGTTATCTGGTTTAGTGGAGAAACACAACGGCTATCTCAAAATTAAAAATCCCATCTATCGCAATGTTTTTAATGCCGAATGGGTATTAAGACAACTAGACAATCTCCGCCCATACTCGCAGACATTCAATGCTTGGGTCGCATCAGATTATAAAGATGAATCGCGCCTACTGCGAGGACAGGCACTTAAAGATGCTCAAAAATGGTCGCAGGGCAAAAGTTTGGGCGATTTAGATTATCGGTTTTTAACTGCAAGTATTGAATGCGATCGCATTGAAGTGCAAACAGCATTAGAGGCAGCAAGGGCTAAAGAAGTAGAGGCACGACTGATACTAGAAAAAGCACAACTCGTACAAGAGAAAAAGACAGCTAGATTGCAAAGGTTTTTGCTAGTTGGAGTGTGTATCAAGTTGCTCATCTCTAGCAGTTTGGCGATCGGGAGTTTCATTCTGTATCGTCAAACTCTTAAAAGCGAAGCTCAAGCTAAGAGTAGCGAGATTCGAGCGCTTGTATCTTCTTCATCTGGACTGTTTGCCTCAAATCGCAGATTAGATGCGCTGGTAGAAGCAATTAAAGCCAAAGACAAACTGCAAAAACTAGGAATAGCAAACACAAATCTTGCACCTCTGGTTGAAGATGCACTAAAACAAGCAGTTTATGGAGCAGATGAATATAATCATCTTTCTGGTCATACAGCAAGTGTTATGGCAGTAAATGTCAGCCCTGATAGTTCTTTAATTGCCTCAGCCAGCATAGATAAGACAATCAAACTTTGGCGACGTGATGGTACAGCAGTTGCCACTCTCAAAGGTCATCAGGGAGCAATTAGGTCAGTCGCTTTTAGTCCTGACGGTCAGATACTTGCCTCGGCAAGTGAGGATGGTACTATTAAACTTTGGCAGCGAAATGACACAGACTTATCGTGGCGCATTTCTAGAACATTCAAAGGTCACACAGCTTCAGTCTGGGGAGTAGCTTTTAGTCCTGATAGTCAAACCATTGCCTCTGCTGGTTGGGACAAAACGGTGAGAGTCTGGAAGCTAGACGGCACTTTGCTGAAAACGTTTCAAGGTTATAAAACTGGATTTTGGGGAGTAACTTTTAGTCCTGATAGTCAAACCATTGCGGCTGCCAATCTAGACAGGACAGTAAAACTTTGGAGACGAGACAGTTTAGGCTGGCAGAACGCCAAACCCCTACAACCTCTCCAAGGTCACACAGCTTGGGTTGTCGGCGTAGCTTTCAGTCCTGATAGTCAGACCATTGCTTCAGCAAGTGAAGACAAAACTGTGAAACTTTGGCAGCGAGACAGCACAGATGGCAGTTATCACCTTGATAAAACTCTTAAAGGTCATAGTGCCGGAGTTTCGGGAGTAGCGTTTAGTCCCGATGGTCAGACTATTGCCTCCGCCAGTCTCGACAAAACGATTAAACTTTGGAACATTGATGGAACAGAATTGAGAACGCTCAGAGGACATAGTGCATCTGTTTGGGGAGTTACTTTCAGTCCTGACGGTAGCTTTATAGCTTCGGCGGGTGCAGAAAACCTTGTTAGACTTTGGCAGAGTGAAAATCAATTCCAAAAGAGTGTGATAGCTCATAGTGCAGGGATTTGGTCAATAGCGATCGCCTCTGATAGTTCTACCATCGCCACAGCTAGCCACGAAAATACTGTTAAATTTTGGAGTCGTCAAGGCAAATTGCTCAAAACTTTGACTGAAGAAAGGTTAGTCTTCCAGGTTTCTTTCAGTGAGGATAACAAGTTAATTGCTCTTGCTGGTGATGATGATACGGTAAAACTCAAGCAGCGAAATGGTACGTTAATCGCTAGTTACAAAAACCCTTATGGCAAAATGACAGGAGCGTTATTGAGTCCCGATGGCCGAGCGATCGCCATAGCAAATGTTAACAAGAGTGTGCTGATATGGCACATAGGTCGCCCTACACCACAGATTCTTAAAGAACATCAAGCCGAAGTGTGGCAAGTTGCATTTAGTCCCAACGGTAGGCTGGTTGCTTCAGCTAATGGTGATGGTACTGTTAAGCTGTGGACGCTGGAGGGTAAGTTGTTCAGAACCCTTGTCGCACATTCGGCAGCAGTATGGATAGTTGCCTTTAGTCCTGACGGTAAAATGGTGGCTTCTGGAAGCGGTGACAATACCATTAAGTTGTGGACACTTGATGGAAAATTGCTTAAAACATTCAAAGGTCACACAGCTGCAATTTGGGGTGTGGCGTTCAGTCCCGACAGCAAAATACTTGCTTCTGGGAGCGTAGATGGTACTGTCAAGCTTTGGAAACTTGATGGTACCGAGCTAACGACCCTCAGAGGACATACCGCAGCGATTAGGAAAATTGCCATCAGCCGCGATGGAACTTTTTTGGTTTCGGGGGGTGATGACAACACACTCATTCTGTGGAACTTGCCACGAATTCTCAATCTAAATGTACTAACTTATGGTTGCAGTATAATTAAAGATTATTTGAAAACTAATATAGCTTTAGAAAAGAGCGAACGCCACATTTGTAGTAAGTTTTAGAACCATGAGAATACGCTAAACTACAACATAGCTTGAAGCGATAAATCGATTTCAAGGCAATTTGTTAAAAATATTTAGCTCCATTTAATTTATGAATAACAGCTTTGATCTAGCAGGAATTACTTTACCTGATGATATCCAATTAAAGCTTGAGGCTCTAAATTGTATAAAGCTAACCCCATCCAGTTCAGGAACTTACTTAGACTTTGATCATGATTTACAGATAAATTTAGACAAATTCTTTAGCATTCATAGTACAGTTCCATATATGGATGTGGCAATTGATAGAATTATTGTTGAAGTCTTTGGCAACAATGAAATCACAATATCTAAACCAAAATATAGAGTTTCCCAAAGCAATCAAGAAATTGAATTCAGTTTTAAAGGTTTGCTAAATAACCAAAATATTGAATTATATTTTGGGAAAAAAACCATATTAAAATATCATCTACCTACACATTTCAGTTTTAGCTCTTTAACAAATATAATACCTATTGTTAACCATTTAAAACTCAGCAGCCCAGAGTTAATTATAACTAACATTGGCTATTCTTTTATACATCCAAAGTTAGGTTGTATTAACTTAAGCAGAGGATTTAATTTTATCGGAAATATTGATTTAAAGAACCTCCATCCAAATTTCAGTAGTTTTATTCATAAAAGCTTAAAAATTACTTGCTTCCAAGCCATAATAAGCTTTAATCCTGCGGGACAGGTCAGCTTAACAGGAAATATTCCAGGCAATATTCAGCTATTTTCCCAGCAACAATTTAAAGCTACTTTTAATAACTTACTCATAGGGTTAAATATTGGGGCTGATTTAGAGCCAAACTTGGGATTAACTGGAAATCTGATTCTTCAAGGCTACGATCCCACCCAAGAAAACGAACCTAAATTACTTCTCTCTGGTAATCTTTCTCTGGAACCCGAATCTTTAACGGCATTCTTTTATCAACAAGGTAAAAAATCCTGGTGTAATCCCTATGGGTTGCTAGGAACTGAACTTCGCAATCTCAGGTTTCAAGGAGGCGGGACTTATTTACCTCCTTACTTCGATAACTTTGGTTTCATTGGTGATTTGAAATGGGAAAAAATAGACTTTGAGGTAGCATTCCTCATGGATACAAACGATCCAGAAAAATTAGCTTTAGTTTTAAATCCTAATCAAGCGGTTAGCTTAATAGATTTGTGGCGAGGGCCAGTCGCTTCTTTTATTAACAAACAAGTAGGTTATTCAATCGATTTGGTTAACAAAGCACTAGGTTTACTAGAGAGCTTAGTAAACTTAAATATTGAACCAATTGATGGGGATGGAGACGGAAAACTTAACCCATTAATTAAGTATGTTCCTTTTCCGACGACAATTGCAGGCCAACCGATATCAGAAGGGTTAGAAATTAATGGCAAAATTAATGCTTGGGGTCATGAGGCAATTGTAATCCTTCAAAGTGACAAAATTTTCAAGAATATTGGGGGTTCGTTAAAAGTTAGTGAAATTGATTTAGGATTTCTGAAAATTAAGGGAACAGATGACAATAGTTTAGATTTAGCCCTAAAGGTAACACCTAGCGAACAGTATCTTCAAGGAGATGGTTCTGTTGAAATTTTTGGCAATGAGATTGCAAATGTTGAATTTAAAATTAATTCTAATAATGCTACCTTCAAAAACTTTGACTTGAGTTTAGCTAATGTATTGAGTATCGATGTTGATGCCTTGAATATTGATATAAAATCTGGTAGCGGTAGCGGTTCAGGAACAATTTATTTTTTGGGGAATACGCTAGCAGGCATTACTTTTGATATTACTCAAAATAGTGTTAACCTGAAGAATGTTCAGTTGAGTTTAGCAGGTTTCTTGACTTTCAGTATTCCGAGTCTTACAGTTAACTTGACAAACAAAAGTGTATCAGGAACAGCAAATATTATTGCTTTTAATCAATCTTTAGGTAGCGGGATATTATCATTTAACACTCAGAACGTGTCAGTTAATAATGTAGCTATTAATTTAGGTAATATTCTCAAGTTCAATGTTCCTAAACTCAACCTTGATTCAACGAATAAAAAGGTTTTTGGTGTAGGTGATGTTACACTCCTCGGTAAACAATTTACTGCGTTAGGTATCAGTCTTAATGAGACTGGGTTTCAAGCTACAAGTAACTTCAACTTCGGCATTTTAGCTTTCAATGGTGCTACAGTTATTCTCAGCAAAGGCAGTAATGGTAGTATCAATAATTCTGCTAATATTGCAGGAAATCTCAAATTTTTAGGTTACACCTTTGCCAATACCACTGCTAGCATTAATAGCAGCAGATTAACTGCATCGGGTAGCTTCAATTTTGCTGGCATTTTAATACTTAGAGGAGCTAAAAATCAGAAAAATGCTACGATAACACTCAACAAAGCCAAGAACGGACAATACAATTCTGTTAATATTGCTGGGAGTTTTTATCTTTTAGGTAAAGAGTTAACCTCAATTAATGCCAGCAATAGTATTGGAACTTTAAAAGTTTTGGGGATAAAAATCAATATCAACTCTGTCAGAGGAAAGAAAATACATCAGTAAATTGCAAATTATATTATTTTTCAAGTATTAATTTATTGTTGTATGCATAATTGATTATTTATATATCGTTTCCTGATCACATCAGGTACATCATAGCCCCCTGGTTGGGGGTGGGGTTCTTGTATCTCACTCAACCGATAACCGCTATATTCATTTTCACATATTAACTTATCTTGATACCAACAAATGATTTATCTACATCACTTATGATAAATCTAGACTTATTAACTTCAAGAATTTCATACTTTTCCGTTATAAATGCAGAAGTAATACTAGTTATTATATCGGCAAGATAAACTCTAGGTAATATTGGTAATTGAAAATTAAAAATTGATTTAGGAACAGTTTTAGGAATTAAAGATAATCTTGCATCATTTATATACCAGACGCCAGTAAATTTATTACCTACGATCAATTCACTAGGTTTAGATAAAATAAATGTTTGAATCTTCGTTTGCTCATAAGTCATATCTTGCTTTAATTCAATAAAAATTTTCTCCCAATCTGTATTAAAACGCCATTTTCCAAAAAGCAAAACTTCTATTTCTATATCAGAAAGGTTCATATTATTTATTAGCTCTACTTTACACTATTAACTTATGATCTTTCATTACAAATTTGGACACGGGAAAAGAATAAGTGCATCTGCCATACTAGCCAAGAACCAACCCGCCAAGCTCCCATTGATAGAGGTTCAGCAGATGAATTTGGAGGTAAATCAAAAATATCTTGGTCGTAGTGTAGCCATTTGACTGGTAAGTGTCCCATCGGTGTCGTTGGAGATAATTTAAAAGTTAGTTGGTTGTAATCTAGCCAGTTTCCCTCTTTTCGCCAACCCAAGCGATCGCCAAGTCTCTTTTCTGTTTCATAATCTACTTGAGCGCCTATTTCTTTCCAGATGCTTTGCTGTACACTAAAGCCGAAATAACCATGACTGTATTCTTGCCAAAGTCCATCGATAGTATAAAAAGCTTGACAAGAAAAGTTAAGAATATCTTCCTTATAAACTTCATTCCAATAATTTTTTCCCATGACTTGTAGCATTAATTTAGCAGTTTCAATATCAGCTTCTTTCCACTGGAATTGTGCGAGTAGAGTTTGAAGTTGACTATAATCAATATTTTTACTATTTTTAAATTCTTTTACAGAGTTACCAGGATTATTAGTTGGCTCTAATAATTCTGTTTTTTCAATAAAAAGTGCAGAATTTGTAGAAACGACATCTGTCTCTAATATCCCTAGCACTTTTCTTTGATCGACAAGTTGAGTAGATATATAATTAGATATTAAGTAAATTGTTTGTTCTAAAGCTATTCCATCATTATTTAACTCAAAATTAGTAATTTGTTCATTTAATAATTTAGACTCAACTAACGCATCTTTTAATCTATCTCCTCTCTCATAACTTGCTACCAATAAATTAAGAATATTTTCAGAAATTGTATCAGTATCTTGTATGGTTAATAAGCTTGACTGGAAATTTAAACTACTAGTTGCTAAATTTTTAATTTCTCCGACAATTGCGTAAAAGTTTGCATCTAGTTTTACTACTTCGTCTATTAAAGATTGAAATGGACTAAAGTAATCTTGTAAATAATCTTCAAAATTTGTTACTGTCTCAGCTATTTTTGCTATTTCTTGACGAATTTTTATTGCTTTTATTTGATATTCGTAAATTTCTTGATATACCCCTAACTCTTGAGCTATTTGCTGGACAGTTTGCTTTTGATTCTTAGTATCTTCCCCTAAACTTTTAATTCCTTGAGTTAGCAATTTAATTTTTTCTAACATCAAAAAGTTAGTATTACTCAAAAGTAAAATTGATTTGAGGTTTTCTTGTTTTTCCCATTTTAGTTTTTCAATGAGTTGCGGATTATTGTGATTTTTTATTTCTAGTTTGTTTCTTTCTGCATTTATATTTTTAATTTCTAGGTATTTTTGAGTAAACAAGTGTTTCCAATTATCAGTAAATTTTAATAAAAAATCTTGATAATTATCTTTATATTTTTCTAAAAAATCAATTAGTTGAGTATAGTCTTTAATTAATAATTTAGTCTTAGCGAAAATTTCTTCTTGGCTAATTTCCTGCTTTCGTTTGATTATTCCCCACAAATAATAATGATACTTAGTACCTTGTTGAATTAATACTTGACATTCTTTAATTTTTTTTTGAGCTTTTTTTAATTTTGAATTGTTGATAACAGGTAATTGATAACTTTTTTCATAAATTGTAATAGATTTATAATTTATTAGTTGTCTTTGTTTTTTAGTTAACATCACATCAGTTCTCACAACAGCCGCTAAACTTTCACCCATTTTAAAACTTTTGAATTTTTGTCATAGCAGTAGGTTGCGCCATCTTTAGTAGTGATAGACTTCCCTTGGCTGGCTCTGCTTCTAATAGTGGTAATAGAATAGCCTGTTAATCCTTTAATTTCTTGATGAGTGAGCTTTTCGATTGTATCTATTGCTACTGATATCTCTGGTTTTATTTGGAGTTCAGAGGAGCTATCTATTGTAATTTGAGCGTTTTCAGGTGGAGCAATGACAATTCCTTTTTTCCTTTGATAATCTTGCACAGAAATAAGTTGCCAATGGGAATCTTCTTTTAGCTCTAGAACCCATTGATGATAGTTAAATAAACTCTCTCTATGTCCAACACTGATAAAAGTTGTTTTACTTTCTTGCAGTTGTTCATATAAATTCTCTTCATTAGTTAAATCCAAAGCACTTGTTGCTTCATCTAATATGGTGAAACTAGGATGAGTAATTAATAGTCGTGCAAAAGCTAAACGTTGTTGTTCTCCTAAAGACAATATATTCTCCCAAGGAACTTCTGTATCAAAACCTTTTACACGGGTAAGCAAGTGTTGTAAGTTAACTTGTTGCAAAATTTGTCCGAGTTCTGTGTCGCTCATTTTTCGGTCTGTATGCGGATAGAGTAATTGTTCGCGCAAAGTACCCAAAATGATATAGGGACGCTGGGGTAGGAATAAGACTTCTTTTAGGGGAGGACGCACTAGACGACCAGTTCCTGCATTCCACAATCCTGCGATCGCTCTCAATAGAGAACTTTTACCCCCACCGCTAGGGCCAACAATCAATAACCCTTCGCTTGGCTGAACAGAAACTGATAAATTTTCAACAATCGTCTGGTCATAATTTGGTGTTTGTAAAGTGACATTTTCAAACGCTAAATGTTCTTCTTCTATGACTTGAATGGTATTGACATTATCTGGTTGTTTACTAACAGCTTCTAAAGCATCTGAAAATTCAGCTAAACGCTTCACATAACTAGAAAATCGCCCGGAAATACTAAATTCACCTATTAACTCTCCCAGAGCATTAGAAAACATAAAGCAAGCAAAACTAACTTGGTTAATTTCCCCATAATCAATTTGGTTCTGAATAAATAAAGGCGTGAGGATAAACATCGAAAATACACTAATGGCAGACTGATATGCTCTGCCAAAAGCGTCTTGACCTTTCTCCAAACTCAGCCTCCGTTCAGCAGTTTCTAGAACATGATTAAATCGACGCTGAATTATATTTAATTCTTCCTTTTCTCCCTGAAAAAAAGCAATCGATTCAGCGTGATTGCGAACATGAGTTAAGCAATAAGCAAAGTCTGCCTTAAACGCAAGCTCTTGTTGATTAACTATATTTATTGCCTGATTCAAGTAAACAGCTATGGAATTACCAATAACTGTATAAATAATTAAATAAATTTCGATTAGTGGAGAAACTGTCCAGAGAATTAT
>NZ_JBALCE010000060.1:0-23162 GCF_036919815.1 Nostoc sp. | reverse complement strand
TGAAGACTTTTGAAAGTCGGATTCGTGCGATTAAATTGGGTAGCAATCCCGAAGTCAATGATTTTGACAACGCCAGTATCTGGATTGAGAACAATATTTCCCGGATTGATATCTTTATGAATGACATTAACTGCATGGATTCTACCCAGAATGTTTGTGAGGGCGATCGCAAGACCAAGAAAAGTGGATAAGGGATAAGGGCAGAACTTCTCTGGGCGCTTTTGCATCCATTGCTCTAGGGATTCTCCGCCAAAATCTTCTAAGAGAATTACCAGAGTGCGTTGATAGTCCTGCTGGCTGTATGCCTTGATAACTCCTTCCAAATTGAGGCAACGAGTAATTTTATATTCCTGTCTGTAGCGGGTAAGTTCTTGAGGAGACGGATAATTTTGCTTGAGCATTTTTGCGATGATCGCCACTCCATCATCTCTGATGCCCCGATACACTAAAGAATTAGAACTTTCGTATATCTGATCTTGGATGGTAATACCAGGTAGAGCAATCATAGATTTTCTCTGTAGAGTATAATCTGGCATCCCTAAAAGTATACAGCAATTCTCATTATGAGAATAATTACTCACCGTTTGCTCATATCAAAAACGGGACTCTTTTAGCATCACGTTTTGTCAAGGTGCGATCGCACATCGCACACAACCTAATTCTGCCTGATAACCCAAAAAGGCGTAGAAGCTCTGCTTCTTGTCACCAGACATCGCCCATTGTTTGCCCAAGGTGTCATCATCTGGTGGATTTCTGCTCAAGTTGGTAGCTCACCAAGTGGTAGGTAACACGCAAACTATCCTATGATGAGTAGATTTGATAATCTGATGTCTGACTATGCCTGCTAATACTACTGACTTGGAGAAACGTTTATGGGAAGCAGCTGATGAGTTACGCGCTAACTCCAAGCTAAAGTCTAGTGAGTATTCTATCCCAGTACTGGGGTTAGTCTTCCTCCGCTACGCTGATTGGAAATTTACCCATGCTGAGGAAGAACTGAAAAATATAGGTAGTAGAAGACGTGGGATTACCAAAGCAGACTACCAAGCCAAGGGTGTAATGTACTTGCCTGATGCTGCCAGATTCTCTACACTGCTGAATTTACCAGGAAGCGCAGACATTGGTAAGGGAATTAATGATGCCATGCGTGCCATAGAAGCAGAAAATGAAGAATTAAAGGATATTCTCCCCAAAACTTATAATCGCCTGGAAAATGATCTGTTATTTGACTTGCTGAAAAACTTTAACAAAGTCGAATTAGGAATAGATTTATCAGGTGATGCTTTCGGGAAGATTTATGAATACTTCTTGGGTAAGTTTGCTATGAGTGAGGGACAGAAGGGGGGAGAATTTTTTACTCCTATTTCTGTGGTAAAGCTGATTGTGGAAGTAATCGAACCTTATCATGGACGAATTTATGACCCGGCTTGTGGAAGTGGTGGTATGTTTGTCCAAAGTGCATCTTTTGTAGAAAGGCACAAGAAAAATCCCAGTACAGAAATTAGTATTTATGGACAGGAAAAAGTAGGTGAAACTGTGCGCTTGTGCAGGATGAACTTAGCGGTACATGGACTTGCAGGAGATATTCGGCAGAGTAATACTTATTATGAAGACATTCACGAGTCGGTCAGCAAGTTTGACTTTGTGATGGCTAATCCACCTTTTAATGTAGACAAGGTGGACAAAGAAAAAATCAAAGGAGATCCGCGTGTTTGCACATTTGGGATGCCCAAGGCAGATAATGGTAATTACCTGTGGATTCATTTTTTCTGGAGTGCATTAAATGCCAGAGGTAGGGCAGGATTTGTCATGGCTAATTCTGCGAGTGATGCGCGAGGAACTGAGTTAGAAATTCGGCAGAAACTCATCCAATCTCATGCAGTGGATGTGATGATTGCTGTTGGTTCTAATTTTTTCTACACTGTTACTTTACCCTGTACTTTGTGGTTTTTGGATAAGGGGAAAGCAGATACTATCCGCAGGGATAAGGTATTATTTCTGGATGCTAGGCACATTTACCGTCAAATTGATCGAGCGCATCGGGAGTTTAGCGCCGAACAGATTGAATTTTTGGCGAATCTAGAGACGCTATTTTTGTAAATCCTAAAACTTCAGTTCCAAAAGAAGGTGAAAAACCATTTGTATCAATGAGTTGTTTATCTAATAATTCAATGCTTATTAACGAGATTGAATACCGTTTAGGCAATAGTGGCTCAAAATTTAAGAATGGTGATACTCTCTTTGCTCGAATAACTCCATGTCTTGAGAATGGCAAGACAGGGTATGTACAATTTTTAACTAATGATGACGCTGTTGCATTTGGTTCAACAGAGTTTATTGTTCTCAGGTCTAATACTCTTTGTCCACAATATGTTTATTTAATGGCTCATTCAAATGATTTTAGAGATAATGCTATCAAAAGTATGACTGGAGCTACAGGTAGGCAAAGAGTACAAGAAGCTTGTTTTGATGCATTTTTATTTGCTCACCCTGATGCTGCAACCATTTCCACATTTTCTAAGTTAATATCTCCATTGTTTCGTCAAATTTATCTATTAGCTCATAAAAACTCCAACCTCCGCAAAACCCGCGATTTACTCCTCCCCAAATTCATCTCAGGAGAAATCGACGTAGAACGCCTAGACATCACCACAGAGGACATAGCTGCTTAAACAATTAAAAATTACCAGATAAAAACTAAATTGTGAAAATCCCCGATAATATCATCATTCCCGAAGAAAAAGTTACCCGCTATCTTCTAGTTCCCCGCATCAAAGATGATAAATCAAAATTTTTAGCCCAAGCAGGATTTACACAAAATAACCCAGAAGATTTATTGACAGCGATTCGACAACTCGCCACCACCAACGAAGCAGTACAAGATAATACTAATGAATATGGAACTTTTTACACCATTGCTGGATACCTACAAAGAGTAAATGGTCAAAATTTAGCAGTTATTACAGTTTGACTACAATCAAAACATGACGGAAGCTTTCGTTTTATTACCTTACGCCGTGTGCAACTTTCTCTCAGACCTAACCCCCAACCCCTTCCCTACAAGGGAAGGGGAGCAAGAATCAAAGCCTCTCTCCCTGTGGGGGAGAGGTTTGGAGAGGGGTTTTAAGGATAAGTTGCACATCGCGTTACCTTGAAACCAAAGAAGGACTAATGATCATGAAATTGGAACTATATCAGTATGTTGCTCTCCGTCGTGATTTCCCAGAATACAACCTCAAACAGGGTGATGTCGCCATGATAATTGATTATGTGACTCATCCAAGCGGTGGAGAAGATGGCTATATATTAGAAGTATTTAATGCAGCAGGTGACTCTATCGCTGTTTTTACCGTTCCCATGTCAGCAGTAAAAAAAATGCCTAGCGATGCAGTTCTTGCTATTCGCCCATTAGCAGAATTAAAATAGTCACCCAATAAAACCACTAAAACGAATCACATTTAACCCAGAAATCATGGGTTCCAGTTTTGGAGGATGTTTGAAAAGTATTTCTCTGTAACTTTAGGTACTTTAGATCCCCCCTAACCCCCCTTAAAAAGGGGGGAACCGGAGTCAAAGTCCCCCTTTTTAAGGGGGATTTAGGGGGATCTAAAACTTTTGATACCGATAAGAGGACTTTTCAAACATCCTCTTAGCCCTGTGACAAAACAGGGCTAAGGCAAGAGACGCGATAAATTAAGGCAAGAGACGCGATAAATCGCCATCTCTACAAAGGACTGATTATTGTAAAGACGGCGATTTATCGCGTCTTTGTGATCTAAGGTGTGTCATCAAAAAACCTTATCTGTACCTTACCAACTTGCAATCTGCTGTAAAAGTCGTGTTGAGGTACTTGAAAGTCGTATTTAGGTACTTGGAAGTCGTGTTGGAGTACTTGGAAGTCGTATTTAGGTACTTAAAAGTCGTGTTGGAGTACTCGGAAGTCGTATTTAGGTATTTAAAAGTCGTGTTGAAGTACTTAAAAGTCGTATTTAGGTATTTAAAAGTCGTGTTGAAGTACTTAAAACTCGTCTTGGAGTACTTAAAAGTCGTGTTGGAGTACTTAAAACTTTGTCGCACCGCAATCAAGCTGTGTAGATTGGGTTGAGCCTTTGCAACTGTGCGTGAGAAAATCACCCCCTCAATCGCCAACACCAAATTTTTGAGTTAAGAATGGAGTAAATCGATACTCCATACTTATGCGTCCACCTCACCCAGACTCAGAAGCAGCGTTAGAGAATGCCACCATTGACCTATTCTCTCAACTGCAATGGCAAACAGCCAACTGTTTCCATGAAACCTTTGGTACAAACAGCACACTGGGGAGAGAGACAAAGGGTGAGGTAGTTTTAATTCCCAAACTCCAGTTAGCTTTACAAAACTTAAACCCTGACTTACCCACAGAAACTATCCAACTTGCCATTGAAGAATTAACTCGTGATAGAAACACATTGAGTTTAGCCAATGCGAATGCAGAAATTTATCAACTCCTCAAAGATGGAGTAAAAGTCAGTTTTAAAAATGATGAGGGTGAAGACGAAGCAGAAACAGTCAAAGTCATTGACTGGAATCACCCAGAAAATAATAATTTTTTTCTCGCTTCCCAATTCTGGGTTACAGGAGAGATTTACACCAGAAGAACAGATTTAATCGGGTTTGTGAATGGTTTACCCTTAGTATTCATTGAATTAAAAGCACATCACCAACGCTTAGAACTTGCCTATAAAAACAATCTCACAGATTACAAGCAAACTATCCCCCAACTCTTCTGGTACAACGCATTTATCATCCTCTCCAATGGTACAAAAAGTCGCATTAGTGGCTTAACTGCCAAATGGGAACATTTCGCTGAGTGGAAAAAGATAAATTCTGAAGGAGAAGAAGGGATAATTTCTCTAGACACCATTATTAGAGGAACTTGTGAACCTACCAAATTACTGGATTTAGTTGAAAATTTTATCTTCTTTTATTCTGCCAAAGGCAGTTTAGTTAAAATCATTGCCAAAAATCACCAATATTTAGGAGTTAACCAAGCAGTTACCGCAGTAACAGAAATTAAATCCAACCAAGGCAGATTAGGAGTATTTTGGCATACCCAAGGTAGCGGTAAAAGTTATTCAATGGTCTTCTTCTCCCAAAAAGTGGTGCGAAAACTCTATGGAAACTGGAATTTTCTAATTATCACCGACAGAGAAGATTTAGACGAACAAATATACAAAAACTTTGCCTATGCTGGTGCTGTGACAGAAATCGAAAAAAATGTCCGCGCTAAAAGTGGAGAACACCTCAAACAACTCCTGCATGAAGATCATCGCTACATCTTCACGATGATTCAAAAATTCCGCACCGAAAAAGGCGGAACCTACCCGATAATTTCAAATAGGTCAGATATTATTGTGATTGCAGATGAAGCACACCGCAGTCAATATGACACATTTGCTCTCAACATGAGAAATGCCTTACCTAATGCAGCATTCATTGGTTTCACTGGTACACCCTTAATGTTAGGAGAGCAAGAAACCAAAAAAACCTTTGGTGATTACATCAGCATTTATAACTTCCGCGAATCAATAGAAGATAGCGCCACAGTTCCCCTCTACTACGAAAACCGAATTCCCGAATTGCAACTCACCAATGATGCACTCAATGAAAATATGGCAGAAATCATTGAATCTGCAACACTGGATGAGGAGGAAGAGAAGAAATTAGAAAGACAATGTGCCAGAGAATATCAATTAATTACCAGAGATGACCGATTAGAGAAAATTGCTCAAGATATTGTCACCCACTTGTTGGGTAGAGGTTATCAAGGTAAAGCAATGATTGTCAGCATTGACAGATTTACTGCTGTCAAAATGTACAACAAAGTTCAGCACTACTGGCAAGAACACCTGCAAGAGTTTAGAAATCAACTTGCTCAGTTTAATTTAAGCGAATTTGAACAAAAAAAATTATCAGTCACTATTAAATATATGGAAGAAACAGATATGGCAGTAGTCATATCTCAGTCTCAAAATGAAGTAGAAGTATTTCAGCAAAAAGAATTAGATATCACTCCTCACCGTCAAAGGTTAGTGAGTCAATCTCCGCCATTGGATGAAAAATTCAAAGATCCATCTCATCCCCTACGCATCATATTTGTCTGCGCCATGTGGATGACTGGATTTGATGTCCCCAGTTGTTCCACCATTTACCTAGACAAACCGATGAAGAACCATAGTCTGATGCAAACGATTGCCAGAGCAAATCGTGTCTTCCCAGGTAAAATAAATGGACTGATCGTTGATTATATTGGTGTCTTCCGAGATTTACAGAAAGCACTAGCTATTTATGGTTCTGCATCTGGTGGTAGTATTCAAGAAGGGGATACGCCAGTTAAAGCTAAAACAGCTTTAGTGGCACAATTGAGAGAAGCGATCGCCCAAACCACAACATTCTGTACGCAAAAAGGCATTGATTTTGGTGTACTGGAGTCAGCACAAGGTTTTACACGCACCAAATTTTGGGCAGATGCAGTAGAATCGATCATTTTTAATGATGATGCCAAAAAAACTTATCTTTCTCTAACAGGTAACGTTAACAAACTTTACAAAGCCATTCTTCCAGATGCTGGTGCTAATGAGTTTACTCTTATCAATGCTCATTTGCAGGCAATCAAAGACCAAATTCTGGCAGAAGTACCAGAAGTTGATATGTCCGAAGTGATGTCCGAAGTGGAAGAACTGTTGGATTTGTCCATCACTGCTGGGGAGTTTGTGATTCAGGAATCCCACAGTCAACGCATCGACTTAAGCAAAATCGACTTTGCAGCCTTAAAAAATAAATTTGCTAATACTGACTACCAGAGAACGGAGACAGAAAAGCTAAAAACTGCGATCGCGCAAAAGCTCCAGCAGATGCTGAAGTTAAATAAAACACGCATGGGCTACCTGGAGAAATTCCAGCAGATGATAGCAAAACACAACGCTGACTCACGCAACGTGCAAATATTCTTCAATGATTTGATTAACTTTGCTCAGGAATTGGGTGTTGAAGATAAAAGAGCGATCGCGCAAAATCTCACTGAAGAAGAACTAGCAATTTTTGACTTCTTGACTAAACCAGAAATTAAACTGACTAAGCAAGAGGAACAGGAAGTCAAACAAGTTGCCAAAGAATTATTGAAAACTCTCAAAAAAGAGAAGTTAGTTTTGGATTGGAAGAAGAGACAGCAAACCAGAGCATCAGTAGAAGTGGCAATTAAAGATAATTTGGATAAGTTACCCCAGAGTTATTCTGCTGAAGTGTATGAACAGAAATGTCAGGAAGTTTATCAGCACATTTATGAGAATTATTCTGGACAAGGGAGTATCTATGATGCTGGTGCGTAAATTCTACTAGTACAAAATCTGCTTTTATCAGACGACCTAAGCCTTAGAGGTTGTTTGAAAAGCCCTGTAATACTTATATTTATTTAAAGGCGGCACCCGGATTTGAACCGGGGGTGGAGGTTTTGCAGATCGGTACTGTGTACCCTTTGGCTTCAAAAATGCCCATAAAGTCAACAATCTAGCAATAATCGCTTGACTTTGAATATCAAAATGAATATCATAGGGAGATAGAGGTTAGAGATATTCAAATGGGTATAGCCAAGACAGTTAGGACAGCCAGGGGTAATGTCGGTGTTGAGGAGTTCAGAGGTAAGCTAAGGCTGAGATTACCCAGGTCAGTAACACCACTGGGTAAACAAGTTATCATTAGTACTGGGTTAGATTCAAATGATATTAATAGGCGGCGAGTGGATTCAGTTGCTAACTGGATAGAAGAAGAGATAATCACAGGGCAGCTTGACCCAACACTTGAGCGCTACAAAGAGAAACTAGAGAGCTACAGAAAACCCCTGTTAACCCTGGTTAGCCCCAAGACACCACAGACAGACATCATGGGACTATGGGAGCAATACTGTGTCTATATGAAACCGCAGCTAGCCTCTACCACATATCTGCGCGATTATGCCAGAAAGTACACTAACCATATTAAGGGGCTACCGACAAAGGACTTAAGCCAGTCGATCGCAATCAGAGATCACCTGTTAACCCAACTGTCTCCTAATGCTGCCAAGAGAGTACTAACCTATTTAGCCGCTTGCTGTAAATGGGCTGTTGGCTCCGGTATGGCTAAGGATAACCCCTTTGCCGGGATGTCAGAGGACATCAAGTTACCAAAGCATGATTCAGATGCCATTGACCCATTTAGCAAACAGGAGATGAATAACATCATCCAGGCATTTGAGACTACCAGGGCGCACTATGCCCCCTTTGTTAAGTTCCTATTCTGGACTGGTTGCAGGACTGGGGAAGCGATCGCTATCCAATGGAAACATATTAACCCTGAATGCACACAGATTAACTTCTGTGAGTCCTATGATAGCCAGTTAAATATTAGGAAGGGTACTAAGACTGGCAAGGCTAGGAAGTTTCCCTGTAACACCCAAGTTAGGGAACTATTGTTATCCATTAAGCCCCAGGATATCAGCCCAGAATCACAAGTATTTACTAGTCCCACTGGAGGAATAATCAGCAATACCAGATTTTCTACTCAGGTCTGGAAAGGGGGCAGGACAAGTAATAAAAACTACAATGGAGTTATCCAGGGGTTATTAGATGCTGGTAAAATAGAGCGCTATCGATGCCCATATAACACCCGGCACACCTTTATCACCCTAATGCTGGCTGAGGGGTTAACAGTCTCCACAGTGGCCAAGTTAGTTGGTAACAGCCCAGAGATTATTCTGAAGCACTATGCGGGTAACACAGTACCACTAAACCTTCCAGAACTCTAGTAAACTGGTTAACCTATGAAAAACCCCTGGAATGATCCGGGGGTTTTGTTGTTGGTTATGTGTCTCTGAGGAAGTCTAACCAGCTATCCAGGGGTTTAAATAAATACCTGGGGACTGCATAAGATAACTCCTGGGACTTGACCCTTAACCAACTGGTTTCTCTGGTTAACCTGTCCGCCTCAGTTACCCTGGCTTCCCCCGTGGTGCGATCGATGGCAACTACAAAGTGAACCGGGAATCTATACTTAGCCCATCTGGTATCTATGCCACCAACTAGGATGTTATGGTACTTGAACTTATCAGCCCCCGACTTGACCTCTATGTTGTAACCCTGTCCATTGTGGATAATCCGTACATCCCTTTGGAACTTGGCAAATGATGACTTAGATAACTCAGACTTAGGGTTATCCCGCCAACCTTGGGGATCTGGTTTCATGGGGTTATTCTGCCAGTAACAGACCTCAGACCGATATGGTAGATATTGATCAACCTGATAAACCTTGTCTAACCCGTGGGTCTTCAGGTGCGCGACTAGTGAGTATTCCCAGGCATTACCACAGGCTAGGCGATCGCTAAAGGAATCCTGAAAATGTTCAGAGTTTCTACTTGTGCCATTAGGCGCAATGTATGTTATGATAGACAAAGGACTTATTTTAAAAGTATTAGATAACCCTGTGCGTAGCTAGTAACTACTTACAGGGATTTTGCATTGGTCAGTTAGATGAACTCTAAGGGTTCATTAGGGTAATACTTTAGGATTACTTATTAACAAATAGTCATTATTGGCTCCTAGTGGTCTTAGAGTCCCAATGCGTTTAGTTGCAACTAAATAAACCTTAAAATCCCCAGGATGCTTACAGGGCAAGGCTTAGACTATGCAAAATCCTAATACAGGTAGATAAATATTCAGCTAGTAAAATACCAGATAATCTGGTTTCATAATCCTGGTGACACTATTAGCGATCGCCGAAGCGTCAGGGGTCACAATAGGCTACAGAGGCATCAAAAATCCCCTAGATGCAACTTGTATCTCTAGGGGATTCTAAGGGTATTCTGGGGCATTCTAGGGGATTCTAGAGTATTTACCTAATCATGGGGTAGATTTCCCTGATTATTGCCGTAGTGCGTCTGGTAGTCCTCGGTGTACTCAGGAACCCCCATTTCTTCCTCTAGGCTCCCTACCCTGAAGGATACATTAACCACTGGGTCAGGCTGGCTGTACTGTAGTTGGTATTTCAGAAGCCCTGATGCAGTCTCAATCATTTCTCGTAGCGCTCTGACAGTGCTTAGGTCGCCAGTGACCTTAAAGGAATCATTCAAGGTATCTATGGTAACTAATGTGGTCTTTAGTGGACTCTGAAGCTTATCCGCGTCTGAGTAGTCATTATAGCTATTAGGGTCTGTTAGGGTAGTAGGGATAGCCTTGGGTACTGTGTTAGCCTTGTAGCCATAAATCTGCCTAGCTGTTACCTTATGACCCCTTGCTACTAACCATTTAGCGATCGCTGGGGCTGGGATGCTTTTAGATAACTGTGCGTCTACAGCTTCCCTGATATCATCTGGTAGTAAATCGACTACACAGGGTTTCTTGTTAGCCATTATTTTACCCTCCTAGATGATGCTGTGATTCTCTTTATTCTCCGTTGTGTAGCTTGCTTGCGCCCTAAGACTTCTAGGAGCCTTTGTCTTTGCTCTGGGGTTAGTTGGCGGTATAAGGCTTTTTGTTTAGGGGTTAGGGACTTTAAAATAAATAGTTGCTTAGGGGTCATCAGGTATCCTTGGGTCTTTCGGTGTTGTTTGTACCCCTATTCAGTCATTTAGATATCCCCCCGTTGTGCGTTGGTGGTTCTAGCCAGGGAACTTAACATCCGAGAGAAAACCTTGTAAGTTACTATCGCAATCCTTACGGTAAATGATTTCTAACCAAGTAACCCCCTCATCATTGGTCAAGGTAATAACATAGCTGATTCAACCCCGAAGTGCTTGTGGCTTAACAGAGAAATAACAGAGGAAACAAATAACTCTTGGGCTTTTTGTTGACCATCTATCTTATAAGTTATCTCATAAACTTTCTGGTATTGTTCAGAATCTAGGCTACCTTTATCAATGGACTTCTGTATTAACAAGCTGGCAGTTTTAGATGTCAGGTCTTGACTATGTTGGCGCTTCTGTTGCTCTTTGCGTGCCTGGGTTTCCTTGGCTTTTATTTCTGCTAACCGAGCATCATATTTGGTTTGTTCCTCTTTAGCCTCGGCTATCAGTTGGGCTACATGAGCATTAATATCAAAGTTTGATTGATAAGTCATTGTCTAGGGTTCCTTAAGACCTTTGGTCTTCTTATTGTTCTTAATGTTGGTCTTGGTTGGGAGGTGATAGCCTCTGGGCGATGAAGTTTAAAACTTGGGTTTGTTCATTAACAGTAACTTCAATGCGATCAATGGTCTTCCGTAGTTCTACTTGGCGATCGCTTTGTTCCTTAATATCATTCCGTAGCTGCTTTAGCGATAAGTTGTCGGATGATGGCTGCCATAGAGATATTAGATTGTTTAGAAAGGGTTTTGAGTTTGAGAAAGGAGTGTTCATCTAAAGTGATTGGTAGTTTTTTGTTAGCCATAAAAATAAGCCATGTGTCCTAATATAGTCAACTAGATATCCTAATATAGTCAAGTTGACTTAGTGTGAGTACCCTACCGATTTACAAAGATGTCTCAAGCCAAACTTCCCTTAACTATAAATAAGCTTTATATTGTCGATGGTATCGAGTTACCTTACATAGGCGAATATGGACAAATGTTAACTTTCCAGAACAGCTACGCGGGTCAATATGGCCAAACAGTAACCTTTAATAATGGAGCATTATTAACCATAGAAGTTACTAAACTTGAGTTAGAAAGGATTACCGAGTCCGTCTAGTAACCAAAGAAAAAAAACCTCCTGGGGTTAACCCGGAGGTTTTGAATATCACTTTGAATATCAAGAAAGCCTTTTATTTGGTTTTTGATTATCCTGAAAGGCTGAAAACCTAAAGGCGGCACCCGGATTTGAACCGGGGGTGGAGGTTTTGCAGACCTCTGCCTTACCACTTGGCTATGCCGCCACAGCATGAAACATACAGCCTTCTGCCTGCAACTCGATAGTTTTGAGAGCCAAAGAGGAGCTAACAGCGCTAATTTAACAATAGTAGCACAAAAGCTAATCTGTAATTTTTTTCCTCGTTCCCATGCTTCACATGGGAACGAGAGAATAATAGAGAAATCGGGCTTTTTTTCGACTTGTCAAACCTTTACTTCATCGGCAAAACTGCCCCATCGGACAAAGTGAAATGGACCGGCGATAGAACCCCATAAATGTTCATTTGTGTCTAAATCCCTTCCCCGGTCGAGGCTGAAAAATTCTTTAGCGTCAATCTCAAATTCGTTATCTAGATAAGTATTTTTGCCGTCACGAACCACAATGCAGCCTTTACCAGGTTCAACCCTGCCTTTAAAGCTATTACCTGTCCACTCTACAACCATGTTGCAACCTGGCATTTTTTGCAATTGGTCAACGGATAAAACTTTTAAACGTTCAGGTTCACGAGATGCGCCGAAAAATTTTTGTTCTTCTTTAAGCGTGTAGTGTTCAATAACAATGTGGTTTTCTGTGGGAATCAACTTCATTACCCGCATCCGGTAGGGTTGATTGAGCATAAAATCATAAGCTTGTTCGAGAAACAAACTTACCCCTGAGAACAATTCCAAGGGAAGGGGACGGATACACACGCGAATGTGGGCATAAAAAGGCGGGTTTTCAAAAGCTTGTTCTTGATTGCTAAAGTCAGCTGCCATCCACCGGGCTAAGGTGGCAATATCAGTAGAATGAGTCACGTCGCTTCGCTCCGAATTCAAAATTTAAAATTCCTCTGGGAAAGTTCTGATGCCTACGCAATTCAATTAGATATTACGATCGCTCTTAGTTCCAGAGTGCTAAAATCCCATTGCCTGGGCTACTACACTCAATTCTGGTGCAATACCCTGTTGAAATTGACTGTGATTGTGTTTAATCGCTGTATCTGGGTCTTTTAGACCATTGCCTGTGAGGACACAAACCACTGTCGCCCCTGTCGGAATTTGGTCTTTCACCTGCAACAACCCGGCTACAGAAGCGGCGCTAGCAGGTTCGCAGAAGATACCTTCTGATGTTGCCAAAAGTCGATAAGCGTCGAGAATTTCGGCATCGGTAACGGCGTGGAAATTTCCCTGACTTGCGGTTTGGGCTGCAACAGCTAACTCCCAACTAGCAGGGTTGCCAATGCGAATTGCTGTCGCTAGGGTTTCGGGATGCGCCACTCGCTGACCATGTACTAATGGGGCTGCACCTGCGGCTTGGAATCCCATCATTCGGGGTAGGCGATCGCACTTTTTGGCTTGATGATATTGACAAAATCCCATCCAATATGCTGTGATATTTCCGGCATTGCCCACGGGGATACACAGCCAGTCTGGGGCATCACCTAGCACATCAACAATTTCAAAGGCTGCTGTTTTCTGCCCTTCTATGCGGTAGGGATTGACCGAATTCACCAAAGTTATGGGATAGCTTTTCGACATCTCGCGGACAATTTCTAGCGCTTGGTCAAAATTCCCTTTAATTGCCAACACTTCTGCACCGTAGAGTAATGCTTGGGCTAACTTGCCTAGCGCCACATAACCTTCGGGAATCAGTACAAAGGCATTCATTCCCCCACGCCTAGCATAAGCGGCGGCGGAGGCTGAGGTGTTGCCCGTGCTGGCACAAATTACTGCTTTTGCCCCTGCTTCCTTGGCTTTAGAAATTGCCATAGTCATCCCCCGGTCTTTGAAGCTGCCGGTGGGATTGAGACCGTCATATTTTACAAAAACCCGCACTTGTCTGCCAATGCGTTCGGCGATCGCTGGCACTGGTATTAGAGGTGTGTTACCCTCCAACAGAGTGACAATCGGTGTTTTTTCGCTGACGGGCAAATATTCACGATAGGCTTCTATCAGTCCAGGCCAGGGTTGGCGATGAGATTTAGCAGTAGACAGGCTCAAAGTCACGGGATTTAAAATTTCTTAATGTAAGGATTGGATATTTAGAAACGGTGGCATAGTGAAGCAAAAAATCGGGAACAGGAAGAAAGTAAATTTTTCTTTGCTAGTTCCCAGTTAAGAGTCGCCTAATTCCAAACGTATATTATTTAAGAATATTATTTTTTGTGGTGCAGGCGTTACACTTGCCATTTTTATTTTATTTAGAATGTAAGTTTATCATAAAGTGCCACCGCGACCTTCGGTTTAACGAAATCTAGATGGTCTAAACTCTTGCGTAAATTCCCCTAAAACTGCGACAATAATTCATACAGCTATAATTGACAGGGCATTAATTAAGTATTGCTAACTACAGAACACCACAAAAAGAATATGGAATTTCATCATTCGTAGGTTGGGTAGAACGTAGTGAAACCCAACATCAAGTCTGAATATTTCCGAACCCCTTTTACGGTGACGTGTACTAAGTAACCTCAAGTGGACAGAAGCTTTGCCACTTGGGGCGATGTTTTCTCTGGAACACAGCCATTATGATCACCGTCTCTGATGATTGAACCTAAAATCCATTAGAGTAATTGATTAAAATATACAATAATTTAATAAAGCTTCAAATAGCATTATTATAATATTTCTAATGGTGTGAGTTAAATTGTGGATTTAATTAGCGATGTCTACTTGTTTATCTAGTGTTTCCGATCGCGAGTCCCAGACCAACTGGGTCAGTAAGTTAACCAAGTCTTATTATCAAGACGATCAGCAAGCTAAATTTATGCATTTACAAGCAGAGGTAGACTCTCTGTTGCAGCAGTTGGAAAACCTGAAGCACCAACGTCTAGCCGACACCAACCAAAAAGAATAAGTCATTTTTGGAGATAGCGATGTCTACGACGGGCTACGCCTACGCTTTTCCCCTCTCTAATCTAAATTTGAGTCAGGGGTAAATTTGAGTCAGGGGCGTGCTATTCAAAGCGCTGATTTTTCTGGGACCAGCGCCTCAAACTGTAGTTATGAGCATTTTCTACAAGTAAAGCTAAGGATTGCACACCTGAAAGTTTGGCGATCGCCGAGAGTTTTTGTAGATAATTTCTTGTAAAATCAGTGTAAATGACTTTATTCTGATCAGACAAAATTATAGTCCGGTCAGGGGGGTTATTTGTGTTTTCTCTCTGAATTCCAGGTTTAGGCAGATTCAAGGATGCTATTTCTTCTACTGAGATAGTCAGTATTATTTCTGGTTGAGCGTTATTTGTTAAATCAATCACTTGAACCGGCCAATTACCCAACTTTTCCTGCATCTGCTCAAAGCTAGGAATAGTACCAGCCGGAACTTCACCAGATTGCTGTAAAGATTGCCACACACTCGATAAAATTACTTTGACCCCTTGGGGATTTTGTTGATGCAGTTCTTGGAGAGTAATTGGAGATGGTTGCACCCATTCCACTGCTGCATTTGTCAAAGCTAAAGGTTTGGGTTGGAGAAGATTATTTTGATTCTCTGGGATTTTTGGGCTAGCAGCTAATAGGCGCAAAACTTTACCCCGCAGTTGCACCGCTTTGATAGTGGCTATACTAATTTGTTGTTCTCCATTTGGCAACCAGACCACAATCTGGATTTCCGGGTCAGAAGTGATTCCCAAAGTTTTCCAGAAAAATTTGGCGGCGTCAGTTTTGGGTAAGTTGAAATTTTCAAAGGGAGAATTTAGCCAGCGTTTCCCATCATTAAATGCACTCACTTCCACCTGATACCAAACTTGGTTATCTGTGAGTTTGAAAACTGCTGGGGAATTTGGTTGCAGCCATTCGCTGTTGGTAACTTGAGTGATTGGTTGCACAGTACCAACAATTTGACTAGGGTGAGTAGAAGATATTTGCGACTTTCTACCCTCATGATTAAGTCTTACTAACAGACCTTGAATATAGGCAAGATTATCTTTTGTAATTTCTGGTTGCGCCTTTAACCAAGAATTAGCATGTTCTTCTCCTCGCTGAACTGCTAAAATCAAAGCGAACCAAGCTTGCACATCTAGTCTATTTGGGTTTACCCGCAATGCTGCCACCGTGCGATTCCACAACCGTTTTTCATCAGCTTTGAGTAAGGTAACAATTTCTTGGGCATTATGTGGCGACGCTTCAAACACCTGTAAAGCTTTCCCCCAACGGCCATCAATCAAATCTGCTAACACTTGTTGACTAGGACTTGCCCAATTTTTATCAGCTTGAGTTTTAGTAAGTTGAGAATGCAAGCGAATCAAATCCATTTGGGCTTGCGCCGCCTCTGGTAAAACTCCTTTGCGCTGTTTCTTGATGAATTTCAACCATTCAAAGGCTGGTGTCCAAAGTCCACTACGGGCAATTGATAGAGCATTTTGGTATGCTAAATCCTTGAGGGCTGGTGATTTAAGGGTAATCGCCTCCAATTGAATTGGTTTGAGGAATAATTTTAGAGGCTTGACTTGGTAAAGCTGTAAGTGCGGTTCTAAACCTATAGTTTGATCAACAACCAACTCTTTTGTACCATCACCAGTTACCTGCTGCCATTTTGGCAATTGTCCATTAGGACTAGTCCAAGACAACATTTGTAGTAAATTCGTGCGTTCGGGATTGTAGTATACGACGTAACCGTAGGCGAACGCACCAGTTCCTTCTTGACGTTGACCCCGCAAATTAAACCAAACCCCTGGTAATGGTGTACCGCTTTCAAAGGGTTGCACTTGAGTTAAAGGTAGGGAAATGTTGATATCCTGGGGTTCTGATGTCCCATCAAGCAAGGGAGACACAAAGGATTCTTCTAGTCCAGTTATCGGCAATTGAGTCGCCAGATAGTAGTAATTTTCTGACTGAGATTTAAACTCTAACTCTTCTGAACGTTCGTAAACCCTGAGTTCCATAAGTTCTTCACAATCAGATTCACAATTAGCACGGTGTTGAAAAACTGGCAGTAAAAATGAGTTTTCCGCATCCTGATTTAAAGGCAGAGTTTCCCCAAATATTTGGTTTTTTTTACTCAAATCGAGTTGAATTTGTTTGAGAGTTTGGGGGCGTTCGTGCTTCCCAAGCGGGATTTGTGCCCATGCAGGTAAAATTTTATTTAGCCAGCTTACCTGATCTGGATTGAAGATGTAGAGAACGCTAATCCAGGCAAAAGCCATAATTAGACTAGCACTAGTTAACAGAATTGCGATTGCTAGCATTGACGACAACCAACTTCCCCGTTTTAGCTTTTTCTGGGGTTTTTTAGCGACGCGTTTGATCACACCTGCATGAGGTTGATTTCGTTTAGAGGCTTTTGGCGTCAGCTTGCGTGAGCGTTTTGCCATATTAATTTTCAATCAATCCAATAGATATTTTTGAGCATTGGGCATTGGGCATGGCGTAGTGATTCATCTCCCACCCTGCGGGTTCGCGTAGCGTTCCGTAGGAAAGTTAAAGCTACATCTCCCCCTTAAAAGTCTCCAGTACTTAATACCCTGTTATACTCGTCCTTTCAAAAAGTTGCCCAGAAGCATTAAGTTTAATTTGGGAAAAAATCCGTAAATATCCCCATGTGAACGCTAACTGATTGCGAATACACTCTTCACTTAAGTATGTGAGCCGAGTGTAAAAAGTTGAAAGGTAAACTTATTAACCGCAGTCATTGCAAAACCAGGATGTTCACATGGTTACTAATTGCGGGAGTAAATGGAGTTGCAGAAAAAGCACTAGCACAAGAATACATAAATACAGTAACTACTCAGGAGTCAGGAGTTAACAGTGATCAGATTATTCCCTCTCCCCCCCTCTCCCCAGAAGATCCAATGGCGCAAGTTACATCGGTTTCTCAACTCAAGGACGTCCAACCCAACGATTGGGCATTCCAAGCATTACAGTCTTTGGTAGAACGTTATGGTTGTATAGCCGGCTATCCAGATAGCAGCTATCGTGGTAATCGCGCCTTAACTCGATATGAATTTGCCGCCGGTGTGAATGCTTGTTTAAATAGAGTCAACGAATTAATTACTACAGCCACCAGTGATTTAGTCACCCGCGAAGATTTAAGAATCTTACAAAAATTGCAGTCAGAATTTGCCCCGGAATTAGCAACTTTGCGGGGTCGTGTCGATAGTTTAGAAGCTAAAAGCGCCGAAATAAAAGCCAACCAATTCTCAAGAACAACCAAACTCAATGGATTACTGATAGTTGCCATTCAAGGACGGACTAACAATCGTGGTGATGTTAATCCTAGAGATGGACAAAAAGATACAAATGATGCAGGGACAAACATTCATCTCATATCCCTGGCGCAGCTGTATTTAATTAGTCAAATCACTCCCAGTAGTTACTTGTTTACAGGTCTTGTAGATGGTAGAGGTACTACTGTACCTAGATTTACTAATAGCGTTTCCCGAAATGATGTTTTACTTGGCTACGAATTTCCTACAAATAACTTGATTATAAGTGACTTCAATTTTCATTGGCTGGTGACAGATAAATTAGCAATAATGGTGGGAACAGAAGGCGTAAGTATGCCAACTGCTTTCCGAGGCCCAAATCGGGTAGAAAGTGCTGCAACAGGACCACTGTCTTATTTTGCCCAAAGAAACCCAATTTTAAATATGGGTTATGGCCACGGCGGTATAGCTATTGATTGGCAATTTGCTAAACGCGCTAGTTTGCAGGCAATTTATACTAGTTATCAACCAGGAAATCCCGGTAAGAATAGCGGTTTATTTGATGGAACCACTACTACAGGTGTGCAATTGCTGACGACACCAAGTGATACTCTAGATTTAAGTTTGTATTACGTTAACAATTACTCCTCAAATGGTTGTTTACTAACCTTTGTTGGCGATGAATGCTTAACTGCGGTTAATACTAGTAACGGAAAATCAGCACCTGTGCAAACCAACGCCGTGGGTGCGACTGTAACTTGGCAAATTTCTCCCCACATTAGCGCAGGTGCCTGGGGTGGTTATACTAAATCTTACATTCCTGGGCGATCGGGAAATGTAGAGACGACGAATTATATGGTGTTTCTGAATTTCCCTGATTTATTTTCTAAAGGAAATTTGGCGGGAATTTATGTCGGTCAACCTCCTAAAATCACCAGTAGTGACCTACCGATAGGGAATAATGTCCCTGATTTTGTTAATACAGGTTTAGGACGTGCAGGTGGACAACCAGGGACGACCACTCAAATCGAGGCATTTTATCGTTTCCAGCTAACAGATAACATCAGCATTACACCAGGAATAATTCATATCTTGGAGCCTGGGAACACACCAGATAGTGACTCAGTTACCATCGGACTTATACGGAGTACTTTTACTTTTTAATTGTGCTTGTAGATAAATATTAGAGTAATTAAGTATTGAGACAGGCATCTACCTAATTTTGCACAACAAACTATTGAATAGACTTCTTGCATAAATAAAAAAGACGGGGGTTAGCCCGTCCTGTGTATAATAAGTAAAAACATCTTGGTAATTTCTGGAATATATCAAAATACTTTAATAACAATCTGCCAAATTGCCAAATACTTACCAATAAAACACGAAAATTAATTTCTCTGTAAATGGAGGTTTTTATCAGCTATAAATTTTACTATAATCCCAGAAGAACGCTTAGAAAAGGGTGTGACAGCAAGTTTAAGTTTACTGGAAAATGCTGACTGCTCACGGACAAGGGCTGGTGCGGCGGGGAATGATTCGCTTTAGGAAGTTAACAAACCTCGACTCAAAGAATTTATGATGCTTTTGATTGAGATCCAGGTGCAGCAGTGCTGGTGATTTCAGAAGATTTGGATGAATTGTTTGGACCAGTGCGATCGCATTGGTGCAATCTATAGAAAATAAGTTTCTTCCCTAAAAGCCAATTGCCCATACTAGCCCCGATGAAATTTTCGCGGTATCTGAATTACAAATTAAGAATTCCGCGCAGAGGTAGTAGTATGTCAAAATAAAAAGACCCGATACCTCAAGGTGAGCGATCGCTCACCTTGCTAGATTAAAGGATTGACCTGAGCAATGGCAGACCAAACCAATCACAATCAAGCGGGAGAAGTAGCTCCCAGCACTGTTGACAAGCAAGCTCCCAGTGTAGCCGAAGAACACGCTCCTAGTACAGACTCACCCGAAGCTACAGACCTTCCTACTGCCAACGCGCCAGATCCGAAAGCCGCAAACCCCGAAGATAACCCCAATGCTGCTAAACCATCTGCTGCATCACCCAAGCGAGAAAAACCCGCCCCCGCAGCTAAAGCCGCAGTAGGCGAAAAACCCGCCTCCGCCGCAACTGAACAAAAACCCGCCGCCGCCGCTAAAGCCGCCAAAAAGGAAAAAGCCCCAGCTGTTGAAGATAAGCCATTTGTAGAGTTTATTGAGCAAGATTACTTACCAGCTTTACAAAAAGCGATCGCTCAACAAGGCGTGCAAGATTTACAGGTGTCTTTTGCCAAGCAGAAGGTGTCAATCACTGGCTTTGAATCCTCCGAAGAATGCTGGCAAATTATCGGCAGTTGGTCGGAAATAGGTCAACGTCAGTTTAACCTATATTTCCCTGAAGAAGATATTCAAGGGAAAAAGGGATTTTCCTGTAATGAAGGCAAAAAACCTAGCACTCTTGAATCATTCTTAATCGATGAGCGCAAAATTACCCTCGATTTGTTGGTATTTGGCTTAGTTCAGCGCTTAGACGGTCAAAAGTGGTTAGGTAGAAATTAGTTATTGGTCATGGGGCATTGGGCATTGGTTATTAATTCTTCTCTCCCCCACTCCCCACTCCCCTTAAAGTTCGTGGAAATGGTAGGTAACGGCTCCAGTATTGGGGTCGTTATCTATTTTCACATAACCTGATTTGTACATCTCCTTGAGAGTAGCTTCGACTTCAGCAAAGCTGGCTCCAGTGAACATCACGCCTTGAGTGACAGTTAAAATACCACCCTTGCTTTCCGCCGCTTCGATCAGTTTAATCATCACTTGGTTCCCAGTTGGGCGGTGGACTTGAGAAGCAACCACTGCTTGATTTAACGGCACACCAAAAGGAGATAAGCCCGCTTTTAATCTCAGATTGTGTTCGTATTCCTCAACCATATTGGGAATGATGAACAAATCCACGAACTGCCCTATACCAAAGACACCACCGGTCAACAGCCACAACAAACCAGTCCCGATTTTGCCATTATACAAACGGTGCAGTCCTCCTAATCCTAAAAAGAGCGCTGCACACAAGATGTAAGATACAAGAAGTCGGTCTTTATGCTGATTGTTTTCAAGATTCATCTTGTTTTCAACCCTTTGGATTTACTCTTGTTGTCTAAAATGGTTTTTTCCTACTGTTTTTATACTAAATATGGATAGCTAGACTTACATCTTGCATCAGTTGTTTTCTGGCAATTTTTGTAATTATCTACTGCTGTTAGCTCCAACTCTGATTTGATGCTGTAAGCAGTGTCCAACCTATAGTTATTGATAAAAGTGTAACATATCACTAAAGGTGTAACAAATTTTCAGTAATTATGCTAATCATGGATTGTTAATATTAAGATAATCAACCAATCTGCAATTTTAGATTCCGCAAACATTGAATCATTGTTGCAACTCTTAATGTTTTGCTTACTAATTTGTAACCCACACCTTGGTAGACTAAACTTTATACAAATGGATATTGTGGGCTGTTGCGCCTTGCCAAAGCATTACCCTTGGCTTTTTGGTGAGGCAGTCGCTCAGAGGGGGTTTCCCCCATGAGGAACTGCCGAACCCGAAGGGTGTACATCAAGATAATAAAGACGAAAGAGCAATCAAGACATGGTAGATTCCCTCAAAAAACCAGGCTTTGAAGAAATCCGGCCAGGGATTAAAGTCCCGGCAAAAGAAACCCTGTTAACACCTCGGTTTTATACTACCGATTTTGATGAAATGGCGCGGATGGATATCTCCGTCAACGAAGATGAGTTAAAAGCCATTCTCGAAGAGTTCCGCACTGACTACAACCGCCATCACTTTGTTCGGGATGCCGAGTTTGAACAATCCTGGGATCATATTGATGGGGAAACTCGCCGATTGTTCGTTGAGTTTCTAGAACGTTCCTGTACGGCAGAGTTTTCTGGCTTTTTGCTGTATAAAGAACTTGGTCGTCGCTTGAAAGGCAAAAGCCCCGTCTTAGCAGAGTGCTTTAACCTGATGTCACGCGATGAAGCGCGTCACGCTGGCTTTTTAAACAAAGCTATGTCGGACTTTAATCTGTCCCTAGATTTAGGGTTTTTGACTAAGAGCCGCAATTATACCTTCTTTAAGCCAAAATTCATCTTTTACGCCACTTATCTTTCTGAGAAAATTGGTTATTGGCGTTATATCACTATTTATCGCCATTTAGAAGCACATCCCGAAGATCGGATTTATCCAATCTTCCGGTTCTTTGAAAACTGGTGTCAAGATGAAAACCGTCACAGCGATTTCTTTGATGCGATCATGAAATCTCAGCCGCAAATATTGAATGATTGGAAAGCCCGGCTGTGGAGTCGGTTCTTCCTGTTGTCGGTGTTTGCGACAATGTATCTTAATGACATCCAACGGAAAGACTTTTATGCCACTCTGGGACTGGATGCGCGAGAATACGACATCCATGTTATTCAGAAGACTAACGAAAACGCCGGTAGGGTGTTCCCTCTGATGTTGGATGTGGAGAATCCAGAGTTTTATCAGCGCTTGGATACTTGTATAAGCAATAATGGGAAGCTGAGTGCGATCGCTAACTCCAATACTCCCAAATTCCTGCAATTCTTCCAAAAACTGCCGCTTTACATCTCCAATGGCTGGCAGTTATTGCGGCTGTACCTGATGAAACCGATTGATACTGTTTCTACTCAAGGGGCTGCTCGTTAAGTTATAACAGGTTTGCGAAAGCTTTAGTGGTTCTGCTGATTGCAGAGCCACTTTTTTTGTCAAAGTTGGGTAGGCGTAGTTTTGCAGTAGATACCTTGAGTTAAGCTGATTTTTCCATTCTAATTACATCTGGTATGAATACTTGGTGCTTGGCTGCTTCTGCTTCGTAACATCTGAGAATCAGTGATGTCAGCTTATCGAAGTCACTGACAGAAGAAATAATTACTTTTGATGCGGTATCCCCCAGAGAAGCTGTTATTTCCTGCACTTCAAAATTTAAAGCTAGAGACTTTACTTCATCTACATTTAGCCGAGTAATAAAACTTTTTTTCTGCGAAGATAGATACAGCCGCAGAAACCACCAAGTACTTTTGCCAAGATTGATACCAAAGTATGAAGCAGTATCCTTATATTGTAGTTCAAAATTGTAACTCATTG
>NZ_JBALCE010000059.1:0-117725 GCF_036919815.1 Nostoc sp. | reverse complement strand
AAGCACCAAATTACTGAGGAGCCGTGTGAAGGGAAACTTTCATGCACGGTTTTGAAGACCAACGGGGTTGGTGACAACCTCGTTGAGTTTAATACCTCTATTTTTGTTGGAATAATCCTGCTTAAACAAGTCGGCTCATTGATTAAAGAATCTCAGCGTCTTTAGACCTGAGAGTGTCAAAAATTTGAGGGAGGAACTGATGGCAGTCAAAAAAGGAGATATGGTTCGCGCTGTGCGCGAGAAACTAGAAAACAGTCTAGAGGCAAAAGCCAGTGATAATCGCTTTCCTTCTTATTTGTTTGAAACTAAGGGCGAAATTGTAGATGTCAAAGGTGATTACGCCCTGATTAAGTTTGGGAAAGTGCCAACACCTAATATTTGGCTACGTCTGGATCAACTCGAAGAGTTTAAATAATAATTCCGCCCTGATTTTTCACCTCATCTGGAAAAGTCTACGGAAAACCTAACCCTCTAACCGCCTTACCGACGCGGGAAACTACGGTGTACATATAAGTCTCTGTGGAAGCAATTTACGGTTTATCAAATAGCCTAAAGAAACCTCACCCTGGTTATGCTACGCAAAACCTGTTCCTCTCCTTGGTAAGGAGAGGGATGTCTGTCAGGGCAGGGTGAGGTTTTTGTTTTGGGTAATTGGATGACTTGTGTGTACACTGTAGGACGCGGGAAGGCAGAAAATTAAAAATCTCTCTCCTTGTAGGAGAGAGATTTAGTTTTTTGTCAAGTTTAAGTTGATGGGTAAGCAAGTTCGTAGTTAGGATTTTAGTCCTTAATTTCTAAGCACTAAAGTGCTTATTACAAACGCTCAAAACTAGCTTGACAAAGTATTAGTTTCGCGCTAACGGCGGGAATCATCATCTGCGGGGTCGCCGTAGGGATCTTCGCTGGCTGGGCGGACGTTGCCAAAGTCCCCTTGGTCTGCGGGATCGCCGTAAGGGTCTTCACTAGCTGGGCGAACATTGCCGTAAGACGCTATATCTCCGGGATCGCCGTAGGGGTCTTGACTGGCTGGGGTGAGGTTGCCGTAAGATGCCGCCTCTGCGGGATCACCGTAGGGGTCTTCGCTGGCTGGACGTACATTGCGATCGCGCAATTCGGCATCTTGATCAGCTTGATCGCTGTTCGATCCCAAAAGCAAATCCTTCGCCTTTCGCAAAAAGTCATCTACCATAATCTGTCTCCTGATTTAAGTTCGTGTTTCCGACGTGCGCGATTGGCGTTACCCTCCGGGAAACCCGCTTGAGGTTTACACACGCTTCACTGATCTAGAGTGTTGGAGCTGCGGATGAAGTTATACCAGTCAGATCGCGGCCTGAAGAACTCCCATTATAGCCTTGGAATTGTTGATACTTTTGCGCCTCAGATTCCGGCACTCGAATTCCTTCTTTTGGTGGAGTTACCCAGTGAGCGCGTTTTTCAGCGTCACGGTAGTATACACGCCCGTTCTTAGAGAGATAGTACTTACCTTGCGCTCCTTCTTGTGAAGCATTCTTATGTTGGTTGTAGAGGTAATAAAGTCCCGCAGCTCCCGCCAAAAGTGCCACTTTTTGCCCTGTACCCAAGCCTTTCTTAGCTTCGGGTTGGTTTTTAGCGTTGCGATCGCTCACTGTTCTACCCATACTGTCATCAACAGGTGGTGGTGTTGAAGCGTTTCGAGAACCGCCTCCGCAGCTACTCAGCAAGGGTACCATTAGCAATGCTGAGAGCAGCACTGCTAATAGACGCGAAACTATTTTACGTTCTTTATATATTGTTGTGTTCATCGGATTTCTTCATCACCTGTATTTGCTAAAAGCCTTGCGGTTGCAAAAACAAAGTTGGAATTCCTGTTATTTCGCTTGGGATTGAAAAAACATATACCACTGAATTTACAACTGCACAGCTATAGTGTCTAACTGTCATCATGATCGATTTTCTCAACTATTCCATCCCGCCTTTGAGAGAAACTGCATTCATCCTAAGGAAATATATTGTTGATTTTTTATGCATGAATTTACCTAAAACGCCGAAATATTCAGCAATTTCTCGGTTATTTTTTCGGGATAAATAAATTACAAAGATACAGCCGCTACGATAATTATTGTCAAAAAATACACTCAATATGACATCAAAAAATACAGCCCAAACTATAACTCGTCTCCTTTTGGCTTTGTGGGATTTGGGAGGAACGCAGCAGGAAGTTAAGAAGGGTCAATTCACTAAGCGAATTGTATCCAAGACCCAGAAGGTAGCAGATTATCAGGGCATATTCGAGGAATTACAGAGTCAGGGTGCGATCGCAATTTCCAAAAAGGGATATTCTCTGACATCTCCCAAAGGTTTAGAGGTATTGGGTGAGGGTTTGAGAAGTGGCGATTTTAAGTTTGAAGGGACGATTGTCGGAACTTGGGCAGCGAATGCGTTGGTGCGGTGGATTAGTCAGATTGATGTGGCGGTAACTGGTGCAGATGTACTAGTTAATGGGAAAAGTGCGATCGCATCTTACGACGAGTTTAAGTCGGTGACTTTGGAAGTCTACGACAAGTTGAACCAAAATTACAACCTAGATGATCTTGTGCCAATTTATCGGATTAGAAGAGAGATAGGCGATCAGATCAGTCGTGAAGATTTCAATGAATGGCTCCTGGAAATGCAGGAGAAGGATATTTTGCAACTTCAAGGTGGAAGTTTAGCAGATAACGACCCAGCGAAACTTGAAGACTCGGTAACTACTGAAGTCAGTGGACTGCGTTGCTATGCTAAACGTTTAAACTAATCCAGCAATTTTTGTAATTTTTGATAATTCTCTCCTAGCCCTCATACACAACTAGTTCAAATCTATGTCTAACGATTTAATTAATGTTATTAGCAAAAACAACCCATTTCAAGGACGCTTAGTAGTTAGAGACCAGAATGTTTGGGGACAAGGTTTTCCTGATGTACCATCTTTAAATTCTCATGCTTCTGATGCTGTTTATGATGCCGTCGAAAAAGTTCGTAGCGGACAAAGGAAAGTAGTTGGTATTACAATTACAGCAGAAAGAGGTTTAGGAAAAAGCCATGTTATCGGACGAATCCGCCATCAGTTACAAGTTGATGGTAGCGCTTTATTTGTTTACATGAGTCAGTGCAATAACCTAAACCGTATCAAAGCAGAATTCTTAACTACTCTAGCCAATAGCCTTAAACAAATAGGTAGTCAAGGTGTTAGTCAATGGCAGTACTTAGCAACAGCTTTAATTAATGAAGCTTTCAACAAAAACTATACACCTCAACAGCTAATAAATCAATTTCCTGGAGCATTAGTTAAAAATCCCAAGGTGGTTGAAGTTTTACGAGATAAAGTACTTGGTATCAAGCGTGATCTAGAAAATCCTGATATTATCACAGCAATTCTATGGACACTATCTCCTGATCCAGCTTATGAACTCTTTGCTATTAACTGGCTTGCTGGTAAAAGCCTACCACAGGTCAAAGCGGATGCAATGGGTTTAGCCAATGTGAGTGCAGATGATAAAGAGGCTGAATCTTTCACTACAGCACGGCAAATTATCAACTTAATTGGTGATTACAAACCAATAGTCGTTTGTTTTGATGAAATGGAAACTGACCACTGTAATGAAATAGGATATACTGGACGACAAGTAACTGCCATTTTTGCTAAAGACTTATACGACAAAATTAAGCGTGGCGTTTTACTAACTTCTATCTTTCCTGATCAGTGGATTAATGAAGTTAAAAGATTAGGAAATGCTGATTCAGTTGTAGATAGAATTGGGGAGCAAGTTATTGAACTAAAGTATCTCAATTCTGATGATGTTATTAATTTAGTTTCTCGATGGCTTGAAGAGTTTTATCAAGAAAATGCTTTAACACCTCCTCATGCACTTTACCCATTTGATGAACAGAAGCTAAGAGCATTAGGTAAAGAAAGACCAATAGTTAGAAAAGTGTTGAAATGGTGTGCTGACAATTTTAAATTTCCCGGTGATAACGGAGGAATAGTCTTAGATATAGTAGAACTTGCTTATAATCAACAAATATCTGCTTTAGAAACTACCATACAAGATTATATGGAAGATAAAGCAACTCTTGCTCAAGCACTCCGATTAGGATTTAGTACAGTAATTGGTGAAACTATAGAGAATGTACAAATTGAAAAAGTTGTCGATGTTCAAGTAAAATCTGCTGATAGAGGCTATCTGGATTTTAAAATTGTTGGCAAGGAAAACGGTAAAGATGTCAAAATTGCCGTAGCTGTTCTGCAAGAGTCTGGGGGCTTATTCGTCCAAGCTACATTGAGACGGTTAATCGACTACAAAAAATTTGATTTAACCCGTGGGTGCTTAATTCGCTCTAAGCAAATTAATAAAGGGGCTGCTAAAGCACAAAAGTATTTAAGTGAGCTTTTGTCAACTGAATTAGGTGGTGAATGGGTATTATTAAAACCTGAAGACATCAAACCACTTTTAGCATTACATTTTGTCATGAAAGGTCGTGAAAATGATGAGTTAAGCGAAGACCAAATTATAGATTTTATTCGCACGAAGCGGATAGCAATTGATAATTATCTTATCCGTGAAATTCTCAGCGATCCATCAGGACAAGTTCCTGAAGATGCAATTGATGAAGAAAATGAAAGTGGTAATATCACCTTAACAGAGGTTGGAGATGTAGTAAATGTTGGTTCAGATGATTTATTCCAGGAATAATGATTAATACAGCTTTACGTTTACCAGCACCAGAAATAGAGGCATTGTTGCAAGGGAGAATAATTGCAGTAATGCCTAATAAATTTATTACTCCGGGGCGAGAATTTGCCCTTTGTCCAGCAGATGCGTCAATTAATTTACTACCAGTTGAACAGTACTATCGCTCAAATTTCTTACCTATTGCCCAAAGTACATTCGCACAACTAAATAGTCAGGGTGTTTTAATACAGCCTCAGCAAATGAGCTTGCTTTCAGATGAGGAACAGTTGAAACTACCCCTTTTAGCTTATGAAACAGTCTTAGTTAAAGCCTGGGCTAACTGCGAACTGTGTCAAATTATAAACAATGCTGAATCTTTGGTTGCTTTATCACACCTAACTATTTGGACAAAAAAAGGTTTACAGGAAATATTAACGCAAAGACATAATATTTTTCTGGTATATCTGCGAGTATATCAGTTGCCTAAATCAATTGAAGTTGCGATCAAATCGAATAGTCTATTTATTTCATTACCACAGTCTCTCAATGTTTCTGAAGCCAATCCAGTATTAAACGATCGCACCTTCGCTCAACGCAAGCATCAACTAGAAAAACTAGAACCCGCGCTGCATCCTGAATTGGAAGAATTGCAGAGTGCGATCGCATCCCTAAGCATTAGCCAACCAGAAGCGAAACAATTAGACGACGATATCAAAGTATTTTTGGGTTGGAGTAGTGACAAGCTAATCAAGCAATCCGATCCAAATTTAGCTTGGATAAATGATATTGCAAAATTGGGCGATCGCAGCATCGAACAAGACGAGGGTAAAAGTAACTATCAAGCTGGTACAGATTTTGAAATTATTGCACGCCGTAGCCTTGATTTTTTAGGATTCAAAGTTGAAGAAAATTACAAAGGTGGTGCAGGTGGCTTAGATTTATTTTGTTCACAACCTTATCCTCTTGTTTGCGAATGTAAAGCAGGTAAAAGCATTCCTGATCGTGCAGTAGAAGAATTAGATAGGATTGGTAAAAGGCATCTTAAAGAAAATTATCTTCAAGCTGTGCGGTTGATTATTGGCCCAGGTCAACCAACTAAAAATCTGAAAGAATCTGCTCAGATATCTAAAATCAGTATTATAAATGTAATGACTCTACAAAAACTCGTTGAATTGAAAGCAAAATATCCAGGTGCTATTAACTTAGTCGAATTACAGCAATATCTAGAACCTGGGCAAATTGACTATAAAATTGATCAATATATTGATAAAGTTGAGAGAGAGATTAAGTTGCGATCGCACATTGTCCAGCTTGTCAAAAATTATCTACAAAACTCTGGTATAGAATCTGCTGGTGTTGAATCTCTACATGGTGCGTATTTCGGCTCACATCCGCCACAGCCACTAAGAACAACAGAAATGCACGAAATTCTGATAGAACTTTCTTCACCATTAACAGGCTATTTAGGACGAATAAAAAGCAGTAATTTGAATAGCGATCGCTTTTACTTTCTCCACGATTTACCAATAAACGGAAAATAAGCAAGGAAATAATTGGAAGGACGATACAATAGACTAATTTAGCTACCTGATTCTGCAAATAAAGATTCCAAATTTTGATAACCACTAACTACACGGACAATTTCAATTCCACTATCTATAACTCGATAAAGAATAATGTAATTATCCAAAGGAACACCGCGCAAATCAGGTTTAATATTTCCGTAGCTGCGTCCCATATTCGGGAAATTAGCTAAATTTTTACACTTTTGATCAAACTTCTCAACAAAATTATTCCCAGCATCAATATTTATCCTGACAAAATAATCAATAATTTCTGATAAATCCTGACTAGCTTTTGGAGAGATAATATGTTGTTTCATCCTTGTACTTCTTTTGCTTTACGCAGTTTTTCTCGCAGTTGTTCAACTACAACTTCTCCATCAATACCTTCCCCTCTATCCAGTTGCTCAATAGCAACCTCAACTTTTTCGCGTGTTTCTCCAACCCACTGCTGATAACCTTTTTCCCACTCTAATAGCAACTTCAATGCTTTACTAATCACTTCTTCGGGATTGGCATATCTACCTGTAGCAATTTGCGCTTGGATAATTTGCTCTAGTTCAGGTTTAATTTGGATATTCATGATTTCCAGTTCCAGTTGATTGACAGCTTTAATCTTGTTATAACAACATTTAAAATAAAATAATTTTAATAGCGTAGGCGTAGCCAGCCGTAGGCATCGCTTTTACTTTCTCTGCAATTTAGCAATTAACTAAAGATAGTGTAATATATCTCTTTTCTTCTCTTTGCTTTCTCTGCGAGACGCTGCGTGTAGCTTGCTTCTCTGTAGGAGTATGCAGTTAGTTTCACAATATCGCAATTATCCTAAAATTAATATACCAGCTTGATAATTAACTACCAACGGCAGAATTTTTAGCCATTCTGAACCTAACAAAATTTCTCTAATTTCGTCGCCTGCAAAAACTGGAATTTCATACTCCTGTCCATTGAATTTCACCTTACCTAAATATAAATCAAAAACTTTTTCACCCTGTGCTATTCGTAGTTATTGACCACGAATAAATTGCCAGTCCAGACCATATAAATCTTGTTTATTAATAGCTAAAAAGCCTGTAAAACCAGTATCTAACATAGCATCCACAGGCAGATTTAATGCATCAGACGTAATGAAATCAATTTCAAAAAATAGTTGCCCATTACTGCCAAAAGACCCCTGCATCATATTGTGCCACTAGCTCCAGTCTCATTCAAACAAAACATACAATGTACAGCATTTGGGTGTTTCTCGCGTGCTTTCTGACTAGTTACTTCTATATCCTCATCAATGAAATAATCTCCACTATCCGGTTCCACAGCAATATACCAGCCATAGTGTTCCTGAATCAAATCTGGACGCACACGCTCAAAAATTGCCCGACAACGCCGAGAAAATATCTCCTGTTCAGCTTTGCGTCTAGCAAGTTCTTCTGGTGGTAAAGTGCGTTCTGGAAAGATTCTACCTCGACGTGCAGGTTGTTTTGCAGTTGATTCAGTCATAGTAATTAACCCTACCTGTTAATCCTGGCTTAATTTTATTTTATGGAAAAGTCAAGGCGATTCGCAGATGGCATGAATTATGTATTGAATACAGAATAGTGAAGCATCCTAAACAAAAGATATACTTTCTATCTAGGATGCTTCACAATAAAAAATTGTTGCTCATACAACAATTATGGACAAAATATGATATTCAAACTAGAGCTATCAGCTAGCAGAAACAGTTAAACTACCGGGTTTCTGAAGATCACCTTGCAAAACCACACCTCGCTGATTGGCGTGGATATGACGCAAAATCTTGTAAATTGCCTCAACTTCCTCTGATGCGCCTGCCTTAGAAGCGAGTTCGTCAAGAGAAAGGGGAGTTTTTTCTTTTTGTAACACTGCTACGACTCGTGTTTGCAAGTCGAGAATGGTGGCGGCAGCTTTTTTGCCAGCTTCTACCCCTGGTTGATGGTAGGCGTTGACGTTGATCAAACTAGCGTATAAACCAACAGCGCGTTCATACAAAGCAATTAATGCCCCTACAGTTCGGGGGTTAACTTGGGGAATCGTGACTGTAATCGAATCGCGGTGATTTTCATAAAGCGCTTCTCGGGTTCCTTGAAGAAAACCGGAAAGATAATCGCCTGATGTAACTCCCGGATCTATTTCAGTGGATGGCCCTTGACGATCTTCCAACACTTCTATGAAGGTAGCAAACAAATTCGCTACACCCTCACGCAACTGCTGGACATAAGCGTGTTGATCTGTTGAGCCTTTGTTACCATAAACGGCGATGCCTTGATGGACAACGTTACCGTCTAAGTCTTTTTCCTTACCCAAGGATTCCATCACTAGCTGTTGCAAATAGCGACTGAATAAAAATAAGCTGTCCTTGTAAGGTAGAACAACCATATCTTTTTCACCCCGTCCATTGCCAGTAAAGTACCAAGATAAAGCGAGTAAGGCTGCTGGGTTGTTTTTCACATCACAGACGCGGGTAGCGTCATCCATCTCTTTGGCGCCATCTAGCATGGCACGAACATCAATGCCCTGCAATGCTGCTGGTACTAGCCCCACAGCAGACATTTCTGAAGTGCGTCCTCCTACCCAGTCATACATGGGAAATCTGGCCAGCCAGCCTTCATCTTTGGCGAGCTTGTCGAGATTGCTATCAACGCTAGTAATAGCTACCGCATACTGGGCAAATTCCAAATTGTGTCCGGCGTAGGCTTTTTTAACTTCAATCATGCCGTTGCGAGGTTCTGGCGTCCCCCCAGATTTGGAGATTACCAATACCAAAGTGCTGGCAAGGCTGTTTCGGACATGATTGAGAACGCGATCGATTCCTGCCGGATCGTTGTTATCGATAAAGTGAAGTTTCAGGGGCGGGAAATCAGGAGCGAGGGCTTCGGCGACGAATTGGGGACCGAGCGCGGAACCACCAATCCCAATGGAGATAATATCGGTGAAGCGGCTGGCTCTGGGAGGATGAATCGCACCTGTTTGGACTTTTTCCGCAAAGGCTTCAATTTGTTCTAGGGTTTGGACAATTTCTTGTGTAAGTTCTGGAGTTGGCGCTAAATCAGGATTTCGCAGCCAGTAGTGTCCAACCATGCGGTTCTCATCGGGATTTGCGATCGCACCCTTTTCCAGTTGAGCCATATCCGCAAACGCCTTGTCAAACTTCGGCTGCAACGAATCCACAAAGGCATCATCGAACCGTATCCGACTCACGTCTAAGTACAGTCCCAATCCCTCGTGGAAATATAACCAGTTTTGGTATCGTTGCCAAAGTGCCCTAGCATCCATAGGGAAATCTCAAATAAAGTGTTATTTCAAAAACTAGTTTAATGGAAGGTTACGGCAATCCCTGCCTAGCCTTATACTGTTTACAGTTTTAAGTATTGGCTTAACTCTTCTCCTTAAACATCTGGCATAGGGATGACACGCAGAAATTTCACAATTTCACCCCTGATTTCTATACCAATCAGATAATTATCGAGGGTGAAGCGGTGAAAAATGCCTTCACCATCAAGCTGTCGTAGTTCTTTTAAATCAGTCAGCTGCCACTTTTGGGCTAACTCAATAAAGACAAAATCATGCACCCGCTCGTAGGCGGCAGGTTCTAAGTTCTTTAGGTCTAGCAAAAAAGACCTTGCATAGCGCATTTCCAGAGTCACTAGACGTTACCTTAACCAAAACTTGAGGGTCCACTGGCATTAGCGAAAAAGCGCTGCTGAATCAGAAAAACATCAACAGTCTTACCGCTTCTTCATGCGTTAATATATCCCACGGTTGCTGCGATCGCTTGACTTTTTGTATCGCTTTGAGCATATAAAAGTCATAATGTAAAGCTTCGAGAACGTCCCAAATGTCTTGCAAATCGTCATCGCCTAACTGTTCGATTAAGTGATGCATTCTAAGTCGTAGCAAATTCATACCTTAATCATTCCCTACTGGAAACACCAACAATAAATAGTATTCCCAAAAAATTAGCTCCACTCAAGCTACGCTAAAATTTATTGCCTAGAGCATCGATTCAGTAATCAAAAACCTAACCCCCCAGCCCCCTTCCCTACAAGGGAAGGGGGAGTTTGACTTCCCTCTTTGCTTTCGAGCTACGGTGTACACACAATTCATCGAATTGCCCAAAACAAAAACATCACCCTGTCCTGACTTTAATCCCTCTCCTTACCAAGGCTATGGTATACACACAAGTCGGATTTACCCCCCTTAATCCCCCCTTGGAAAGGTGGGAAACAGGAAATCCAGTTCCCTCCCCAATCCATCGGGGAGGGTTAGGGTGGGGTAAAACCTTGGTTAATCAACTATTTCAGACTTATGTGTACACGGTAGCCGCTTCGGAGAGGGTTTGGGGGAGAGGTTCTTCCAGGATTACTGAATTGCTGTTCTAGTACCAGAGGAGAGAGCTAGTAAGTTTCTGAGAACATGACGATTAAACCTCTGAGCTTGACGCTTGAACCTCTGAGCTTGACGCTTGAACCTCTGAGCTTGACGCTTGAACCTCTGAGCTTGGCGATTGAACCTCTGAGCTTGACGCTTGAACCTCTGAGCTTGGCGATTGAACCTCTGAGCTTGGCGATTGAACCTCTGAGCTTGGCGATTGAACTTCTAAGCTTGACGATTGAACTTCTGAGCTTGGCGCTTGAACCTCTGAGCTTAACAGACGCGATTCATCGCGTCTCTACTCCCCACTCTTGTACAGACGCGATTCATCGCGTCTCCCCACTCCCCACTCCTAAACATGGTTGAATATCTCATTTTCTTAGCAATTTCTACAGCAATTTTCGCTCTATTCGGACTCGGACTAAATTTGCAATGGGGCTTTACAGGGTTAATTAACTTTGGTCATATTGCTTTCATGACGCTGGGAGCATATACAACTGTGTTGTTAAGCTTGAAGGGTGTTCCCTTAGTGATATCGGCAATCGCTGGGGCAATTGTCGCCGCCTTGTTGGGTTTGATAATTGGTTTTGCGACTTTACGCTTGCGGGAAGATTATCTGTCAATTGTCACTATTGGTACAGGGGAATTAATTCGTTTGGTGGTAAATAACCAGGAATTACCTGTGGGTGATACCTGGATTTCTGGGGCGTTTGGTGTGCAAAGTTATCGTATACCGCTATCCACAGAGCCGAATTTGTTCGTCAGATTTCTGATGATTGGGTTGTTAACGCTACTAGCTGCTGTAACTTTTTTTATGTTGTGGCGATGGATTCGTACCACCCAAATATCTCGGACTACTGATTTAGGCCAAAGGATGACTAGCAAGGAAGAATTCGCATCACGCTTGGGTGTGGGAATTGTGTTAGCAGTTTTGGCAGCAGCGATTTATATTTCTGGGGTAATCGGACTGTATAATTACAACCCAAAAGCAGGTTTAATGCTAGTCTTGCTGCTGGTTTTAGCATTTGTATACTGGCGCTTAGAAATTTTGGTGCGATCGCCTTGGGGTAGAATTCTCAAAGCGATCCGCGAAGATGAAGAAATTCCCAAGGCGCTAGGAAAAAATGTCTTTTGGTATAAATTACAGTCTCTCATGCTTGGAGGTGCGATCGCGGGTATGGCTGGTGCTTTCTTCGCTTGGCAACTTAGCGCCATTTACCCGGATAATTTCCAACCGCAACTAACATTTGATACTTGGATCATAGTAATTTTAGGCGGTTCTGGGAATAATGTTGGCACAATCTTAGGCGCGGTAATTTTCTTTGCTTACGATGCACTGACGCGGGAAGTCTTACCCAGAATCGTTCCCCTTGATGAGGCACGTTTGGCTGCATTTCGGATCATGGTAATCGGACTAATTTTGATGGTACTGATGATTTGGCGACCTCAAGGTATTCTAGGGAAAAAGGAGGAACTCACTCTTGGTAAATAACCAGTCATCGCCACTTCCTCTTTTGGTAGCCACTGGACTTTCTAAAAGCTTTGGTGGTGTCAAAGCAGTTAATGAGGCGAAAATCGAAGTTCCTAAAGGCAGCATCACAGGCTTGATTGGCCCCAATGGTGCTGGTAAAACTACTTTATTTAACTTACTCTCAAACTTTATTCGCCCAGATAAGGGACGAGTGATTTTTGACGGCGAACCGATTCACAACTTGCAACCATATCAAATCGCCCAGCAGGGAGTGATACGCACCTTTCAGGTTGCACGGACTCTCTCGCGGTTGTCGGTGTTAGAAAATATGCTGCTGGCGGCGCAAAAACAAACGGGTGAAAATTTTTGGCAGGTGCAGTTGCAACCGCACTTGATAGCTAAGGAAGAAAAGCAACTGCAAGAGCGGGCAATGTTCCTATTAGAATCAGTGGGTTTGGTAGAAAAGGCACAGGATTATGCTGGTAGCTTGTCTGGGGGACAACGCAAGCTGCTGGAAATGGGACGGGCGCTGATGACGAATCCCAAGTTAATTTTGTTGGATGAACCAGCAGCTGGGGTGAATCCGAGATTAATTGATGATATTTGCGATCGCATTATCACTTGGAACCGTCAAGACGGGATGACCTTTTTGATTATCGAACACAATATGGATGTGATTATGTCATTGTGCGATCGCGTTTGGGTACTTGCTGAAGGGCAGAATTTGGCTGATGGTACGCCCGCAGAAATTCAAACTAATCCCAAAGTTTTAGAGGCGTATTTGGGAAAATAGAAGTTTATCAAATTTCATTTGCTCGGTGCGTAGTTTGCGCTTTAGCGAAGACAGGGCAAACTACGAATCCACCCCTCAATTTGGCAGCTATTCGCTAAATAATCCCAAGTTAACATAATTACGAATTACGAACTTGTACTGAGCGCAGCCGTAAAGCCTGCGGCATAGCTACGCTTCGGGCGTAGCCTCTCGTAGAGAAGTATTACGAATTACAAATTATTTTTATCTTCGTTATTTTCGCCAAAATTGACTTGCTCGTAAAGGTCGCCCAATTCAATTTGAAAATCAACTGTTTGCAGTGATAAAATTGCAGATTCATGTTCCAGTTCAGTAAATGACCATTGATTTTCCGCAGTTTTTACATACTGCATCACATGATACTGATATTGGTCAATTAAAATATATTCCTTGAATTCTGGAATAGAGCGATAATAAAGAAACTTATCGCCTTGGTCATAATTTTTAGTCGATTTAGATAAAACTTCAGCAATTAACATCGGGTTCATCACCGTTGTTGTGCTGGTTCCTGTATAAATAGGTTGTCCCTCAATCACCATCACATCGGGATACGTATGCTGCCGATAACGGGGTATCCACAAACGCACATCACCAATATAAACATCATAATTTTTACGTCTTAAAGTAATTTTTAAGGATGCAGCTAAATTCAAAGCAATTTTATTATGATTTGTAGTGCCACCCCTCATTGGTATAATTTTTCCATCACAGTATTCGCTTTTATATTCCGCTTTTTCTTCAATTTCTAAATACTCTTCAGGTGTGTAATAAAATTTTTGTGTTTCTAACTGCATAAAGATACAACCTATGATTGTGTGGCTAAAACTTTTTGATTATATTATCATTTTAAATTGGTGTCTGAAGTTAGTCAGCTACAAGTTTCATGTTTGGTAGGGAGCGGGTTGGGATTAAGCTTGAGAGAAAGTTACACACGGGGTCAAATCTTCAGAAATTTGGCTCGTGTTAAAATCGAATATTCTAGTGGGAAAAGCTTTTTATGCCAATGATGACAATCAAAGATTTAGAGCAAGTTCAAACCGCTTTTACCGAAGCAGGTTTAGATTACCAACTTGAACTCGAAAATGGGAAAATTTCAATTACGGGTCCATCAGATATTGTATCCAGCGAAATCAGTAGTCGTCTCATCGCCTTTCTCTTTGCTTGGGTAAGTCCTCGTCGTTGGGGAAGAGTATTTGACTCCGCAGGTGGTTTCATCATGCCAGATACAAACCTTAAAGCACCCGATGTTTCCTTTGTTCGCGCTTCCCGACTTCTGCAAAGTCCTCGTTACTTTGGAGAACTTGTCCCTGACTTGGTGGTAGAAATTAAATCTCAGAGCGATAAAATTAAACTTATAGTAGCCAAAATTCTGAAATTTATAGAACTAGGAGCGATCGTCGGGATTCTGATTGATCCTGATGAAGAAACAGTGACAATTTATCGCTCTACAGGCGAACCGACAGTTTTAGAAAATGGCGATATTTTAACTATACCAGAACTTTTTCCCGGTTGGGAATTACCAATTACTGAATTATGGCCTCCGATCTTTACCGAGGAAGAAACACAAATTCAGTGAAGAACTTTGGTAGCGACTCGCTAAATAATGCCAAGTGAATTTTGTTGGATGAATCGGATACTGATTAATGATATTTGCGATCGCATTATCACTTGGAATCGTTCTAAACTATAAGAAAGCCCAAGAGTGGAGGCGTAGCGTTATGGTAATCACTCCTAATACCGCATCTGAGGTCATTTACCCTGAAAACGACGGACAACCAATGGCGGATAATACCAAGCAATTTCGCTGGATAGTAACTATTAAAGAAAATTTAGAAATTTTATTTGCATCGCAATCAGATGTATTCATCGCTGGAGATTTACTTTGGTATCCAGTTGAAGGCAATCCTAACATCAAAAAAGCACCTGATACTCTGGTAGTGTTTGGTAGACCCAAGGGAGATAGAGGTTCTTACAAGCAATGGCAAGAAGAAAACATTCCGCCACAGGTGGTATTTGAAATTTTATCTCCTGGTAATACAACTAAAGAGATGGCGCATAAACTCCTGTTTTATCAACGCTACGGAGTTGAAGAATATTATATTTACGACCCAGACCGAAATGAATTAACAGGATTTGTGCGCTCAGAAGATTGGTTAGAAGAGATTAACCAAATTCATGGGTGGATAAGTCCGCGTTTGGGAATCCGTTTTGAGCTGACCCCAGAAACTCTAGAAATATATCGGCTTGATGGATATAAATTTCTTACACCCGTTGAGCTTGACCAAGTACGTATACAAGAACGTCAAGCCAAAGAAGCAGCTCTCCAACAACTGGAAGAAGAACGGCAACGATATCAAGATTTATTGACACGACTACAAGAACGGGGAATTGATCCAGAACAACTTTTGTGAAAATTCAAAAGTTCAGATCCTGGACTTCTTTGAGAAGTCCGGGATCTTGTTGTTGAGTTTAGCTAAACTGTTCCTCTGCATCTAGATTAAATAACATTTGCAGAGTTTGCATACACCGCCGTCTAGCTTCAACATCTTGCTGCGATCGCAATTGCACCATCGGGTCATGTAAAATTTTATTGACAATTCCCCGTGTTAATGCTTCAATCACCTCTTGATGTTTTTCAGCAAATTCTGAACCTAATCTCGACAAAGCTTTTTCTAACTCTTGTTCCCGAATAGTTTCGACTTTATTTCGCAGACAGCTAATAGTAGAGACAGTTTCTAAACTGCGCCACCAAATATCGAAAGCTTCTACTTCTTCCTCTAAAAGTCGCTCGGCTTCCTGTGCAATTTTCCGACGGCTTTCGTAGTTTTGCGCTACTACTGCCTTCAAATCATCCACATTAAACGCCTGTACATTTGCCAGTTCATTCACATCTGGGTGAACATTACGCGGCACAGAAATATCAAATAACATCAGAGAGCGCTGAACTTCTAAAACCATTTCCAACTTGGCACGGTCAAGTATTGGCTCTGTTGCCGAAGTACTTGTAAACACCAAATCACTATCGGCAATTACTGCCATCATTTCCGATAGCGGATGAGTTTGGATCGGTTGTTGAGGGAACTGCTTCGCTAATTCTTGGGCGCGTTCGCCAGAGCGATTTACAATACTGATTTGCACAGCACCTTTAGAAAGTAGGTGTTGCACCAGCAACCGCGACATTTTACCAGCACCCAGAATTACCACTCGGCAAGCAGCTAAATTTGCCACTTTAATCTGTGCTAACTCCACAGCTGCCGAACTAATCGAGACAGCGCCAGTACCAATACTAGTTTCAGTGCGAACCCGCTTACCAGCAGTTAGCGCTTGTTTAAATAATCGATTCAAAATGGTTTTTATACCGTTATATTGCTGCCCCAGTTTGTGAGTAGTCTTCACCTGAGCCAGAATTTGACCTTCTCCGAGTACCAGACTATCTAAACCACCTGCTACCCGCATAACATGCATCACTGCATCATCATGTAGCAGCATAAATAAGTGTTGTCGCAGAGAAATAACGGGCAATTTACTGTATTCTGCAAGAAACTGAGTTATTTCTCGGATACCTTGGTCTGTTTCACTGGTAACAATGTAGATTTCCAGGCGGTTACAAGTGCTAAGAATTGCAACTTCGTCAATATGGGGATAGCTGGCCAGTTGAGCGATCGCGCTTTCAATTTGTGGTTCTGGAATGCTCAGTTTTTCCCGAACTTCTACTGGGGCTGTTTTATGACTTAACCCCACAACTGCTATATTCATTTGCTAAATCGTAGTTACTAGTTGGTAGTTGGAAATAGGGTAATGAGTGAGAATAGGGAATAGGGAATTTTTATTTATTGGTTGATAGTTTTTCTCAGCAACAAACAACAAATAATCACTAACTACTAACTACTAACTACTCTAAGGGTAAAGCATTTTGGCGACTATTTTTCCGTTTTATAGAAAGATTCCTTTCCAAATGCTTTGCCCTTACTTTTACAATTCCCTATTCCCTAAAAATTATCTCAGTTGCAGAGTCTTGGGTTCATCAAACATGTGAATTGTATCAACAAATCGAGCAGTTTTCGACTGGTTAGAAATTACCAAGCTTTGAGTTCTGGCTCCGCCGTGGAAGAAACGTACACCTTCCATGAGATTGCCACTGGTAATACCGCAAGCAGCGAACAGAACAGTTTTACCAGATGCCAGTTCATGAGCATCATAGACCTTATCGGGGTCATTGATATTCATAGACTTTAAGCGATCGATGTTGGCTTCTCTGCTTTCTCCAATCAGACCAGTTTTTACGACTGCTGGATCGTAAATCAGTTGACCTTGGAAGTGTCCACCTAAAGCACGCATTGCAGCTGCCGAGATTACACCTTCAGGAGCCGCACCAATACCCATCAGAGCGTGGATATTAGTTCCAGCAAAACCGCAGCTTATAGCTGCACCCACATCACCGTCTGAAATTAGGGCGACTCTCGCTCCAGCCTCACGGATTTCTTTAATTAAATCGTTGTGGCGTTCGCGCTTCATGACTACGATCACAAGTTCTTCAATAGAGCGATCTAGACACTCAGCGAGAATCTTCAGGTTTTCTGTTGCTGACTTGTTGATGTCTACCTTGCCCTTAGCTGCGGGAGGTGCTGCTAACTTCTTCATGTAAAAGTCGGGAGCAGCAAATAATCCACCCTTTTCAGAAATTGCCAAGACAGCCATCGAACCAGGTTGTCCATAAGCTACCAAGTTTGTACCTTCACAGGGGTCAACAGCAATATCAATTTCGATTAATTCATCAGGGTTACACAAACTACTGGCATTTGGTTGGGTACAGATACCAACTTCTTCCCCGATGTATAACATAGGTGCGTTGTCGCGTTCGCCTTCGCCAATCACAATGCGACCCCGCATATAGATTTTATTCATCCGCTCCCGCATAGCTTCCACTGCTACTTGGTCAGCAATGTCTTTTTCGCCTTTCCCCATCCATTTCGAGGAAGCGATCGCCGCTTGCTCTACTACTTCAATAATCTCTAACCCAAGTGTATTTTCCATAGAATCCACCCTTTCAATTGCTTGAATTTCCGTCGTCTTATCCGGCTATTTCAGTATTCAAGTCTACCAAAGGGCGGATACACCTGGAAGAAAGTTAAGTTTTACTGCTAACTGGTTAAAAAAGTGCCAGTTAACATATTCTTATTTTTTACTCTATAACTACTCCAGTATAAAGCGTGTTCAAAAGTAACTAAGTTAAGAAATGGCACAAATCGGTAGCAGTGCATATCTAGAACATTGCTTTTCTTTAGTATCTATCTTGAGGTATAAAATAATAAAGAAAAAAGCTGGTAAATTCACTAAAAACTCAAAAATAAGCAAGAAACGAGGTGCAGAGTAAATAGCTCGTTAAATTAAGAGGTTAATCGTGTTTATTGACTACATCACACTAATGTTGATCAATATGGTAGCTGGATTATTTCTACTGGCTGACTATGTGTATCGTGGTATAGATAGTTCTAATCAAAGACAGTGGATTCCGGGTTTTGGAATTACAGGCGCGATCGCACTAACAACTGGTTTACACATGAGCTTCACCTGGCCAGTAATCGGTAGCTTTAACATTGCCTTCGGTGAAACAACTGTCTTATTTGGAATCTTGTTTATTGCGGCTGCGATTGCCCTGGCTCAAGGTTGGGATTTATTTACAATAGCGATTTACGGCTTCTTTGCTGGTGTAGTTGCGATCGCAGTAGGCATCCGCATCATCAACTTGAATTTGACAAAACAACCGCTTTTATCGGGAATCGGCTTTATTTTAACTGGATTAGGTGGTATTTTTGCAGCGCCAACCCTCTATTGGAAAGCCAACCGAACTTGGCGGTTAATTGGTGTAGCAGTGCTAATAATAGCCGCTCTAATTTGGGCATTGACTGGATATTTGTCTTACTGGAATCATTTAGAGAGTTTCCAAAAGTGGGTTCCAGCCCCAATGCGGTAAGCAATGATCTAGGCTAGAGACATAGTTTAAACCTTGCTTAAGAAAATATGCTAGACTTTCTTAATCCCCTTTTAAATCGCCATCCAGAGCGAGTCAAAGCCAACGTCGAACTTTACACATGGCAAACTTGTCCTTACTGCATTCGTGCCAAAATCCTGCTGTGGTGGAAAGGTGTAAATTTTACTGAATATAAAATCGACGGCAACGAAGCAGCCAGAGCTAAAATGGCAGAACGCGCTAACGGGCGCCGTAGTGTACCGCAAATTTTTATTAATAACCAGCACATTGGCGGCTGCGATGACCTCTATCAGCTAGACACCCAAAGTCAACTAGATCCCCTTTTAGCCCAAGCCGCTATTTAACAATAAGATTAGCCCTCAATAAGCTGAAAAACCTCTAATTTGCATAATCGAATTAAACGGAAAGGGCAAAATTCAAAGCCTCTCTCCTTTTAGGAGAGAGGTGAGAATATTAAGTTGTACATCGCCTATTTATCAGAATATGCTAACTAAGTATACAGAATATCTTATACATCAACAATGGATGAGTTATGCCTTAGAATTAGCAAAAGCAGCAGGTGATGCAGGTGAAGTCCCTGTAGGTGCTGTTATCATTGATTCAACCGGCAAATTGCTGGCACAAGGAGAAAATAGAAAAGAGCGTGACAAAGACCCTACCGCTCATGCGGAAATTCTCGCTCTCAAGAGAGCTGCAACAACTTTACAAAATTGGCATCTTAATGAGTGCAGCCTCTACGTAACTCTCGAACCTTGCCCGATGTGTGCAGGTGCGATTGTGCAAGCGCGTCTAGGACTACTTGTATATGGAGTAGACGATACAAAAACTGGCGCAATTCGTACAGTTATTAACATACCCGATAGCGCTGCTTCTAATCACCGTCTCCAGGTAATCGGAGGCATTCTAGAGTCAGCTTGTCGTCAACAATTACAGGCTTGGTTTGCCACTAAGCGCCATAGAGTAAACTAACGGACAGAGGTAAAACTGTCCATCTAGTAGGACACAAGTCACGCAAGAGAATCTACGGTGTAACTAGTCAGGCTTTACGTTAAATTTTATCCGTCAATCAGCTGCATCCGTCATGATGGAATTTTATTCTTCATCCGATACCTGCCAGCACACAGCAGGAAATCCTCAGGTAGCTGGTACTACCTCAAGGGTTTCTCCTTGGCTAAGTCCTCTGGCACATTTATTTGGGCGTCACTGCCTATTACCATTATTCTTTGGGCAAATTAGAATAACCGGACAAAAAAATATCCCCACAACTGGCCCTGTAATTCTCGCGCCTACCCATCGGGCGCGTTGGGATGCATTGCTCGTACCCTACGCTACAGCTGATTGTCTGAGAGAACAAGACTTGCGGTTTATGGTGACTATTGACGAATGCCAAGGTTTGCAAGGCTGGTTTGTCCGACGTTTGGGGGGGTTTCCTGTAGATTCTAAGCATCCGTCAATCCGCACGTTGCGACATGGAGTTGAGTTACTTCAGCAGAATAAAACCCTGGTGATCTTTCCAGAAGGTAACATTTTTCGTGATGGCCAAGTTCACCAGTTGAAGCCGGGAATTGCTCGTTTGGCTTTAAGTGCTGAATCTAGTCATTCCCGACTGGGAGTGAAAATTATACCCATAGGCATTAATTACAGCCAACCTTATCCAAATTGGGGTACAGATGTAAGTATTCACATTGGTTCGCCAATCAGAGTCACGGATTACATGAGTGGCTGTATAAAACAAGATGCCAAAAGCATCACAGCTGATTTAGCAAAGGCACTGCAACAATTAAGCCATCAAGAAACAAAAATTACTAATCACGCATTTGCAGAAATTACTAATTCTTAATCTAGTCCGTAGGTATCGCTGATCAGGAGGATTTTAGTTAGCTACTATACAAAGGTAATGGGAACTCGATTAAACCGATTTTTAGTCTAAATCAGAGATACTTAGGATGTAGCTTTGCTTTGTCCAAGACCAAAACAGAGTTAAGATACCCGAAGTTTCCATAACTTTTTTATATAGTTGTCGCACTAATTGATCCCATGAACACTGCTGTCGCTGTTACCTTGATGCACCGTACTGTTTTATCAGTCATAGCAGTCCTCAATCTGCTATCACCTGTGAATGCTCAGGTATCACAGTTACCAGGCACTACCAGCCAACCACAACCAATTGATCCCAACGCTCCCAATAACCTTCGCCCCATAACCCAAAGTAACAGCCTTTTGAGCATTGATGGAGGCGATCGCTTAGTGAAAGATGCAGAACAAGCCATTTCTGCTCAAAATTACCCCTTAGCTGTTAAAAAACTGGAAGAAGCGCGTCAGGTTTATAATCAGCTATCTAATTTTTATCAAGAGTTAAATTCTAGCTTTTCGGGAATTGACAATAGAGTTTCAGATTCTCAGCGTCAAAAAGCTCTATCAACAGCCCAAAAGCGAGATGAAGCAACCTTTCAGCTAGCATTAGTACATCGAGCGCAAAATCAGCCAGAATTAGCTGTGCCGTTATTGATTCAAATAATTAAGAGTCAAAACCCGACGCGAGATTTAGGCAAGAAAGCCTATAAACAGTTGTTTGAATTGGGTTTTGTTGATTCTCCCTATCCCAAAGAAGGTGGTAGTTCATCTTCCTCGCCCCAAAAAAAATAAATTAAATTTTTGTTACCTGTTTTTCCCCATCTTTCACATCCTTCTCTCCCTGAGCAGCACCTTGCAACGCCCCAGTGCTAGGATAGGATTATCTGCCGTAGACTTTGATCCAGCGTTCTGAAAAATATAGCTCAGAGGCGGATTTCTCCCCAGCCTTGTCAAAACCTGAAGTTGGCACAGGTATTTGCTCTATATCTGTTAATAATAGAAAAGTAAGTTTTTTCAGGAATTGCGATGATTAGTCCGCAGCAGATTGAGGAAATGATCAAGGCGGAACTCCCAGACGCCCAGATTCAGGTACAAGACTTGACTGGTGGCGGTGATCACTATCAGGTGACAGTTGTTTCATCGCACTTTGCAGGTAAGGGACTAGTGCAACAGCACCAGTTAATTTATGGTGCTTTGGGCCAAGCTATGTCAACTGAAGCGATTCATGCCTTGGCAGTAAAAACATATACTCCCGAAGTTTGGCAAGCAACAACAGCTTCGTAAACATAAAGTTAGGAGTTATAAATTTTTAACTCCTAATTGGTTATCGTTGAATGCAACACAGGAAACACAAATATCATGACGCCAGAACTCAAACAGAAAATTGATAACTTGCTACAACAGAACAAGATTTTAGTTTTCATGAAGGGAAACAAGTTAATGCCCCAATGTGGTTTTTCTAACAACGTGGTGCAGATTCTCAATACCTTGGGAGTTCCCTTCGAGACGGTTGATGTTCTATCAGATTCTGAAATCCGTCAAGGAATTAAAGAATACTCTAACTGGCCCACAATTCCCCAGGTGTATATCAATGGTGAATTCCTGGGCGGTTCTGACATCTTGATTGAACTGTACCAAAAAGGTGAATTGCAGCAACAAGTAGAAGTAGCATTAGCCTCATAACTAATTACTAATTCGTAATTCTTAGTTAAAAATTAAATTACGAATTACGAATTATCTTAATCGGTTTCTGGCAAAAATACTTGTGCCTATGTTGGGCTTGATTTCATACCTAGCCAACAATCCCCTCAGTCGCATTGGCAAGACCAATATACGACTGAGGGGATGCATTTTATCAATACAATATCTCCCAAATTTAACACCACGGCAAACCGTTGACAAATACAGATAATATGGTATAATTATCTGTGGTAATTAACAGTCACTATCAATCACTAGGTAAATGGTACTTAGTAGTAATCGGGCTGTGGCTGTGGTTGCGGCACTGCAAAATTTGATCCATCGTACAAGTAGCGGCTGGCTTCCTCTTCTAAACGATGAATCAGAAAAGGTTCAATGATGTTGCCATGTCGCAGTGCGGCTAGATATCCATCCAAATACATCCGCATATCATCCGTGCGATAACCACGATTCCATAACTCGGCGAAGGCGTCGGTGAGTCTTTGGTAATAGCGGATGGTTTGTGTGTCTTGGAGCATAACTGCTGTATTAATCTCTTTGGAATGAGAATTGTAAATGATTCACGCTCAAATGTGAACTGTAATTTCACTTTGGCATCAACTCAAAGTCAATACATCTACTTTGGGCAATACCCTCCTGACAGCTACAAGCTACTTTAATCCTATTCCAGAAAACATCGATTCTAGTTATCTGCTAAGTTATTTTTATAATTTTCATAATCAACAGCCCAATTGTATTGGGGTTATATTGATGGATGTGGGTACTAATTTTTGCTAAAAAATCCACTTTCACCATCAGGTTTAAAAGCTGTTGTAGCAACGGTTAGGTGGTTGGATTATAAATATTTTCCACATGGCACCTATCTAAAAGCAAAATGTTAATCTTAAAGAACTCTTAATAATTCTAACAAGACTTTTGATAAATTTAATAAAAATTTAAGAATATTTCTCATCCCCTTTCGGCAAGGCATAAATTAAAGATATTGCCACTCTTTTTATGAGGAAATGTAAAGCTAATAGTAATTGAAGTAACAAAGGCTACAAAACCTTAGAGATGGGCTTGTTATTTTGAGAGTCATTGACGCTAAGGGGTCTTGCCACTGTGGGTTCCGTTTGTATAGAAATCATTGAGGGGAATCCCCATCTGAGATCGTTGCTGGGTTGGCACTTGCAACAACTGGAATACCGTGTGCATCAAGCTGCCAGTATTTATCAAGCAAGGGAAGTATTTTTAAGCCATCAACCAACACTGGTCGTTTTAGATGCAGACTTGCCTGATGGTGATGGCATTGAGTTTTGTCGGTGGTTACATCGTCAGCAGCAGCCTCTAATTTTAATGCTATCTGCCCGGAATACTGAAGGTGATATTGTCGCAGGTTTAAAGGCGGGTGCAGATGATTATTTGAGCAAACCTTTTGGGATGCAAGAGTTTTTGGCACGGGTAGAGGCACTGATTCGTCGGAGGCGCACACCTACTGCACCAGCTTATTTGGATTATGGCACTTTGCAAATCGATTTAGTTCAGCGTCGTGTCCGCTTCCAGGGGGAGTTTATCGACTTAACACCCCAAGAATTCAGTTTGCTGTACGTTTTGGCACAAGCTGGGGGAGTGCCTCTGAGTAGGTCGGAATTGCTACGTCGGGCTTGGCCTGACGCTATCGACAATCCTCGTACTATTGATACTCACGTTTTGTCGCTGCGAAAAAAGGTGGAACTTGACCCCCGGCAACCCAATTTGATTCAAACTATCCGCAATGTAGGATACCGTTTTAATATGGAAATTTTGAATACCAATATTTCACAGTCACAAACAACAAAGTTAGCTAGAGAGAGATTTAGTAATCAACGTTCAACACTTAGTAGTAGTCAAGTGTGAATGTGGCATTGGGCATTGGGCATTGGGCATTGGGCATTGGGGTGAGGAAGAAAACGACTCCTAATTCCTCTCTCCTGACTCATCCAAAATTTAAAATCCAAAATCGTCTTGAGCTTCTGCTTTAATCAAGGTTTCTCGTAATTTAACCCAGTCTATTTCAGAGACTCTTTGATTTGCGAATAAACGACCTTGTTGTAGGTGTAATAACCGAGTGCAAAACATTTGGGCTAGTTCCAGTTGATGATTTACCATCAGAATCGTAGTTTGATGAGTTTCACTTAACTGGATTAAGACTTGCATTAGATGAGACGCCGTACCAGCATCTAGGGCAGAGGTTGGCTCGTCCAATAATAATATTTTAGGCTGGATGACTAAGGCACGAGCGATCGCTACTAATTGTCGTTGTCCGGCAGAAAGTTGCACCTCTGTTCGCCCTAACCATTCACTAGGAATGTGCAGTTGTTCTGTCCAGTGACTAACTCGTTGCTGAATTGTCTGTTTGGGCAACCCACGCAAAACTAAAGGATAAGCCAAGGCTTGCCCAACTGTCATCCCCAACAGTTTTGATTCTTGCAATACAAGTGTCACTATCTGGCGTAGCTGGATGACAGGAATTTGGTGATATTCTTGATTTTCTAGATATATCTTGCCACTTGTGGGTTCAATTAGGCGGTTGAGGAGGTATAATGACGAAGTTTTACCAGCGCCAACTGGTCCCAAAATGGCAATGCGTTCGCCCTGGAATACCTCCAAGGAAATATCTTGCAATATGGGGTATCCTTGCTGATTGCCTGGAAGTTGGGTTTTCAGCTTTGTAAATAGATTAACTTGCTCTAGCTTGAGTGTGGCATTATTCAAGGGGAGTGGGGAGTAGGGAGATAGGGGACAAATAACCAATGCCCTATTTTAAGTTAATTGTCTGCTGGTTAAGGCTGTAGCGATCGCCCAGCCATCGACCAACAATAATAGTAGCGTAAATCCTAGTAAAATTAGGTACATCCACGGTTGCGCTAAAGGGCGAACATTTGTGGTGTCAATACCTGTCTTTACTTGGACAATTTGGACGAAACGGGCAAATCCGGCTATACGCATCGGTAGTAAATAAGCTTTCCCATCCTGGCTGAGGAAATAATAAACTAGCCCTCCTTGACCAGTGGTGCGGGGTTTTAACTCTTTCACTTGTGACCAAGGTAATAACCAGCCTTTACGAAAAAAGCGAGGCACCCAGGCGGGGTAAGTAACCTGAATTCCCTCGTCATCTACCATTACTTGTTCAGTCAATACAGCATACAAGGCAAGTAAGCCGATGCTAATCCCTAGCCACAATAATCCTGGGGATACGGGTGCAGCTGTTACCTGCGATAAAAAGGGTAATGGGACTGTGAGTGCTATGTATAGACTCAGCAATGTTATCCGAATCAAAGGAGACAGACGAAAAACAGAAGCTGAGATATTGGCTGAGTTTGCTGTCACGGCTCAATTACAATGCTTTTATTTTATTGTAGGGTAGGTCTATGTCCTACCTCGCCTGTCGCACAGAAGTTGTGCCACTTTGAAAGGGTAAATTATCCTTTAAGGTAAATACTTTTGGACTACAATCCAACCAGTAAAGGATACCCAGGCAAATCCTATAGAGAGAATAATATTTACGCCGATGTGTAAAGGTCTAGCCCAAGGTCGTCTAGCACTAATTTGTGTGGCACTGAAAGCAGATAGTAAAACTAATGCTACCACTATCAATCCAGCGATTAGGTGTGACGAGTGTCCCAAGGAACCAAAGTGACCGAAAGTGCCAACAATGCCGATCGTTAGCAGTAGTAGCACTAAACTTACCATGCTGATGCCCATTGTATAGTGGAGCGATCGCACTTCTCTATTTCCGCCCACAAATGAAGTAATAAAAGGGAATTGCTGCGAAGTTCTCGCCCGAAACATCAAAACGCCGGTGAATGCTAACATCAGATATGCCAGCAGGGACAACCCCATAGACCAGGCGGCTATTTTCCACAACCAAATAAATGAAGGCAGATTCATAACAATGATTGTAATGGAGAGTGGGGGATAAGGGAGATAAGAGAGACAAGGAAAATAACCATGCCCAATGCCCAATGCCCCATAAATAATAAACAAAAAGGGCTGCTGAATTAGCAACCCTTAAATTTATTAAAATTGTTTTTTTTAATCAACCGACGCTAAACCAACGATTTGTAAAGGTTTTGTAGTATCTCCAATTTTTGTATTAATTTGCTGCACCATTGGTTTAGTATTAATAGGGTCTTTTCCATCTGATGAGTCTGTATCAAACTCATAACTGTTGGGTTCGTGGAGTATCAGGCGATCGCACGGAATCTTATCGGATAAAATTGCACTTGCCATCATCCCTGTATGAATCTCCATCTGACCTTTTCGCGGAGCTTCAAAGATTAAACGTTGTCCAGGGAAAACAACCCTTTCAAAGTACCAGTTCGGAATATTGGAGATGCGAACTATCTGTATTTTGCTCGTGGCATTAATATAGCAGCAGAGAATTTTTCCCGATTGCTCAGGTGGTAGAGGATCTAATATTTGAGCCATAACTGCTGAGGAGCTTTACGCCACAATTTTACATTACACTAGCCAAGCCTAACATTGCCCGATCCCCAATTGTTGTAGCTCCGACTACCAACTCAACTCTTTGTAGATTTTTTCTACCTAAAGATGTATCGTCGGTTATAAAAATTTTGTAAATATTTATGCTTTATCTGCAATTTTACAATATGTAAACATCTTTTAATTTTTAATTTCTGGCAAAAAAGCTTTAACTTCTTTAGGGCAGATAATTACAGGGTAGATATGGTGAAGAGCGCCTTAGCTTGAGCCTAGTTCAGGAGTGTATTTTTGTGTTTCATCGATTCCAGGATTAAAAGCCTGGGATCATCGCTTAATGAATAAACTCAATGTTATCGTAAAGCTATATGAAAAATGTCTTCATAAAGCCTCTCTTGATACCCTGCGTTTGGTATGCAAAGCAATTTTATTGATTCCTAAATCTGGGAACAAAAGTTTCACGCTTATCAATAATCGGCTTCCGTGTCAAGCAAGATTTTCAGAGATTTAATACTCCAAGAAGAAAAATACCCCTTAAAAGTGGAATTTATCTCGCTTTCCCCAAAGATTGGCAAGATGGAAGTCAAAATACCTATGATGGAAAATCGAATTCTTTACGTTCGCCTTCCTTGTAACCCTATCTTTCCCATTGGGGTTGTCTACCTGAGCGATCACGTTCACAAACAGTTTCCGAATATCGAACAGCGTATCTTTGATTTGGGAACAGTGCCACCTTTAGATTACGCTACCGCCTTAGATCGCTGTATTGATGAATTTAAACCGACACTCCTAGTATTTTCTTGGCGCGATATTCAAATCTATGCCCCAGTTGGCGGACGTGGTGGCAACCCACTACAAAACGCCTTTGAATTTTACTATGCTAAGAATCCTTTATTGAAACTACGCGGGGGATTGGGCGGTTTACGAATCTTCATCGCTTACTATGTAGAATTGTGGCAGAATCAGGGCTTAATCAAACGCGGCTTAAAGCGTGCCCAAAAATATAATTCTGATGCCCGTGTAGTTGTAGGTGGTGGTGCAGTTAGTGTATTTTATGAACAGTTGGGTAAAAGCTTACCTAAAGGAGCAATTATTTCTGTCGGTGAAGGCGAAACCCTGCTGGAAAAACTTTTAAGTGGCAAAGATTTTCGAGATGAACGCTGTTACGTTGCGGGAGAAACTCAACCACGGAAAGGGCTAATTCACGAACAACCCACCCCAGTAGAAAAAACAGCTTGTAACTACGACTATATCGAAAGCATCTGGCCGGAATTTAACTATTACCTGCAAGAGCAAGATTTTTACATAGGTGTCCAAACTAAGCGCGGTTGTCCTCACAACTGCTGCTATTGCGTCTACACTGTTGTCGAAGGCAAACAAGTACGCATCAACCCAGCCGATGAAGTAGTTGCTGAGATGCGCCAATTGTATAATCGCGGCATTCGCAACTTCTGGTTTACTGATGCTCAATTCATCCCAGCGAAAAAATTTATCGACGATGCCATAGAACTATTGCAAAAAATCGTCGATTCTGGTATGACAGACATCCATTGGGCAGCTTACATTAGAGCCGACAATTTGACACCACAGTTGTGCGACTTGATGGCGAAAACTGGGATGAACTACTTTGAAATCGGGATTACCAGTGGTTCTCAAGAACTCGTGCGGAAAATGCGGATGGGGTATAACCTGCGAACCGTCTTGCAAAACTGCCGCGATTTAAAAGCAGCTGGTTTCAACGACTTAGTTTCCGTCAACTACTCCTTTAACGTGATTGACGAACGCCCCGAAACCATCCGCCAAACCATCGCTTACCACCGTGAACTAGAACGGATTTTTGGTGCTGATAAAGTCGAACCGGCCATTTTCTTTATTGGACTGCAACCCCATACCCATTTAGAAGAATATGCTTTTAAAGAAGGCATCCTCAAACCAGGGTATGATCCAATGAGTTTGATGCCGTGGACAGCCAAAAAACTCCTCTGGAATCCCGAACCCCTTGGTTCATTCTTTGGAGAAGTCTGTTTGCAAGCTTGGCAACAAAACCCCAACGATTTCGGACGCGAAGTCATGAAAATTTTAGAAGAAAAGCTGGGTTGTGCCGACTTAGAAGCAGCACTTACAGCACCAATAGAGACGAAAGAGAAACAGTTAGCAGGTGTATCCTAGAAAACACGAATTCGGAATTTCTCCCCCTTTCTTCCTCTGTGTCCTCTGCGGTTCGTTTTCATAAAATCCCAAACCCATGTTAGAAGGTTCAATCCTACAACAGCTAGAAACAGCCCATCGCCATACTACCAGGCCAATTCGATTCGGTGTTTACTACAAAAATACCCTAGTTGCCCTGTGCCACGCTCTAGAAGACCATATTTTAACCGACGACAGTAGACCTCTGGTCATCTCAGCCTTCCAACAGGGTAAATGGTATTTGCAAGAAGCTCAACGATATGCAGATATCGCCCAGCACAGCCGCGAAATTGTGATTATGGCTGCCGCCGAATCTGGCTTTGCTGAACATCCTACCAGCCTTTTACCCAATGTAGACTTAGTAGGATTAGATGCAAGTGATTCAGTAGCTCAAGAGTGGCACTTAATTATTTTATCGCCTAGATACACAGCAATGGTAATTTGTCAAGAATTATCAGAAGCAGATTATGGCAGCACTGGAATACCGACATCAGACTTAGAGCGGAAATTCTATGGTTTGTGGACATTTGAGCCAGAGTTAGTGCAAGAAACAGCAGAAATAGCGATCGCTCACATCAAAAAATACAACCCAGAACTAGCCCAAAAACTCACAGCCGATAAACAGCAAATCATCCCATCTACTGCCAGATTAGAAAATTTGGGTGCAGTTGTCTCCCGTGTCGTAGATTATCTCCAGACTGAGCAAGATAATTTATCTATCCCAATAGCGCTTCAGCAACAAACGTTAGATCGTAACTTGGTTTCTAACGAAATCCAAGCCTTTTTGCGGATGGCGCAATTGATGGATGTGGCAGATGTGAACAATCAAATGGCAGCTGCGGAAGTGGTGGTACTTGCTGAGGCGATCGCGCAGCTGTTGGATCTTCCCGCATGGCAAATTAAGAGGTTGCGGCTAGCGGCTTTGTTACATCGCATAGATCCATTACAAAATGCCGAAAGCCTTCTCGCTGACGGTATATCAGCACGCTACCAAGAAGATGCCCCCAGTTGTCCCTTAACTTGTCCCTTAGTACCGGGGGCGCAAGTATTGCGAACCATGCCACGACTGCGAGCAGTTGCCCAAATTATCACTCACCAAAGTGAGTGGTGGAATGGTTCAGGGGAACCAGCAGGTTTAGCTGGAGATGAAATTCCCCTAGAGTCGAGAATTTTGGCATTATTGGCAGATTTTCAGTGGCGGTTAAATCAGCGAAAGTCATCAAATCTGAGCCGGGAACAGATATTTACTCAAGCTTTAGATGAGTGCAAACAGCAACAATCTACCCGCTTTGATCCTAAACTTGTAGATACCCTAGCTTTGTTAGTTATGGGTTTACAACAGGGACTCGACTTACCCTTGATGACACCCAAACTCAGCGCCGGCATCTGGATACTTGATTCCCAATGGGATCGGCACAGCAAGATAAGTGAGGAGATTAGTAGTTACTTTACATGAATATTGAAGCGATTAGATTAGGAAAACTCAAACAACTTCCAGGGGCAAATTTAGAAGACGAGGAACTCTCCCGACTGGATTTAAGCCGGATTAATCTTGCTGGTGCTACCCTTGTCGGCACTAATTTCGCTGGTTCTAAACTCGAAGGTGGGCATTTGGAGGGGGCAAATTTGATGGGAGCCAACCTCCAAGAAACTGACTTACGGGCGAATTTGATGGGAGCAAACTTGATGCAAGCAGATTTAACAGGTGCTGACTTGCGGGGTAGCAATTTGCGTGGCGCTAACTTGATGGGAGCGAGACTCAGTGATGTGTCATTGGCGGGTGCTTTCGTGAGTGGTGCCAATTTAATGAATGTGAATTTGCAAGGCGTTGATATGCGCGGTGCTGACTTGCGCGGTGCAAACCTGACTGGGGCAAATCTCAAAGGTGCAGACTTGAGTCGCGCTGATTTGCAAGGGGCGTTGTTGAGTGAAGCAAACCTCGAAGAAGCTGACTTACGGGGGGCGAATTTGGCGGGGGCAAATTTGACAGGGGCGAATTTACTCTGTGCAGAGTTAGAAGGTGCAAATTTGAGCGGCGTTAATTTCAATAAAGCGTGTTTGGTGGGTACAGTGGTTGAGACGGTTCCGTAAAGATTGTACCAAAAAACCACCTATGCCGATTATTTGTATTTTTCAGGACTACCCAGAATGACACCCGTCGCTGCACAAGTTTCAATTACTGCAATTATTTCCTTGTTAACCGCGATCGCAAATCGGCAATGGGAACAGTTCAAAGAACTGGAGGCAGATTTTGTATCCCAGTATGGAGTAGAGGTATGGCAAGAGGTTTTTAATTTCCGTCTCAAGCCAGCCAGCACGAGATAAAAATTCTGACAGATGGCTACTGATTCAGTGGTGTGGTGAAGGAATTATATCAGTCAAAAATGTGGCGTAGGTGCGATAATTTTGGGAAGAAACTGACTAACTGTTTTGACGCTGTTGTAAAAAGTTATCAACATATTCTTGTGGGAAAATTTGTTTTCCTAATACCAGCGCTTCTTGCCTCTCCTCGTCTGTCATATAATCATCTTTCTTGAGTCCCTTTGGGGGGCGTCGAGGATTTCCTCCCGCATCTAAATATCGCTGACGTGCGATCGCAAATAATTCCAATATTCTTTGCGATCGCTGCTGTTTAATGGTGTTAGATTGCGTCATCGTTTAATTAAAGACTTCTCCTAAGTGCGTTCTTAATTGATCGATACTACTCCACTGAGACATCAAGTTTCGACTAGACAACAATTTAGCTTTAGTGTCATACCAACCCCACTTGGCTATCATTATCTCCTTATCAAGAGGAATACGGTTAGGATACTTGAAATCAGCAATCCAATGAACCTTAACCAATCGGAAAATATCCCATGTACCTGTTTCCCAATCAAGCTTATCTTTACTTCCCTCATTAACCAGTTCAACTACGTGCGTCAAATATCGCTCGTCGTATCCAGGTCGTTTTTGAGAAAGGATGATAAGAGATCCTTTTGATAAGTTAAAGGCATGAGTGTCTACACTTGTATTTTTACTTTTTTTAAAGTTCAACCGAAAGTCATCTCCAATAAGATGCAATTTATACGCCCAAACCTTATTATCATCATTGACATTTTTGATATATTCCAGACGACTACAATCCATTATTTTCAACCATAAATAGTTGTTTGATGTTGAATCTATAAAAGCCTTTTGGCTGCACTCTGACACTTTGCCTAAATAGAATATTAATGTAGTTCCTTTTTAGCCGATATTTTATTTTTCTACAAGTTCATTATCCATTTTTAACTTTTCACTGTTCGCCCCCGCATCCACAAAGCTAGTACACTCATTAACAACACCCCCATCACTCCTTGCAGGGGATTATTATTCACACCAGTTACCCAATCAGGAACTTGACCAGAATATTTCACTAATTCCCCAACATTAATAATGTAGTAGCCCCCTACTAAACCACCATGCAGACCAATTGGTAAACCCAAGCGTCCCCTCCGCCAACGCTTTCCCCATACTTGCGTTAACCCTAGCAGTACTAAAGCTGGAAATTGCGGCAGTGTATGAATAATTGCCTCTAAGGGTTTAATAAAGTGCAATGTAGCAAATGCAGTTGCATCTGTCCACAGTGCCACACGCGGACTGTAATCTCGTTGTAATTCATCTAGCAACCAGCCTCGGAATAACAATTCCTCAGCAAAACCGATGCCCAAGCCAACAAGTAAACCCTCTAAAATTACTTTCACCAAAAAAACTTTCGATTGTTGCCACACCAACCAACCTAATAAACTTTCTACCCCAAAAAGGATCAGAATATTAATTATCCCCATAGCCAAACCACGCAATAAATCCACACCATTTTGCCGCGTCAATTCTAAGCCATAATGCCGCAGAATTTGGGGCTGCTGGTAGACATATTTGCCCCATAATCTCAAGATAAAAATAAATACTGCATATAACAACACCAATGTCAATATACTTTCTAAGTTTGAATCATCCACTAGTAAGTATATTGGTGCAGCTAAGGGCAACCATAGCAACAATAAAGTCAAAATAAAAGCACCCAGCCTGATAGGGGCAGGGCGTTCGGCTAAACGGACAAAGTTTTTGTTCATATCAAGTAAGTCACCAATCACCAGCCAATACTCTAAATTTCGACTAATGACCAATGACTAATGACCAATGACCAATGACTATTCATCAGGTTCAATCGTGCTACTTAAACCGTGACTTATCAATGTTTCGCAATAGAACTCAGCGTGTTCCAGAGCGCAAGTAATGACTAAAGCTAACCCGTTAGTGTGGGCTTCCATCATGATGCTAACAGCCTGGGGTTGGCTAAGGCTTGGCACACTGGCTATTAATGACTGCACAACATGCTCCATCGAGTTGTAGTCGTCGTTATGGAGCAAAACGCGATACCGAGGCGCGAGCTTGCGGGTTGTGGAAGGCTTTTCAATGGTTTCAACTGACACGGCTCTTTGCTCTTTTCTCGTTACTTCACTACAACAAAATCTCTGTCTAGCGATCGCTTAACAGTTATTTACCTATTCTATAGTATTTCTATCCAGATACTATCCTAGAAAAACCCTTTGCTGCCAAAAATTGATCGTATGAGTTTTGTATACCCACTTAATGAGGTATACATCTTAGACATAGTTGCCGTAAGAATGCTACCCTAATCTTAACAGAAGCTTTCTTTAAACGTAGCGCATTTTCACTTTTAAGATTAAGCAAGTTGCAAAATAATCCTTGCCCCTGCCCGAACTGCATAATGATGGACATGAGCTTAGATTTTCTTCAACCAGGACAAATTGTGTCTTTAGAGCATGGCGACAGGAATCTGTATGCAGAAGTCATTCAATTTGTAGTATCCCGCGACTTGTGCTGGGTGCGTCCTTTATTAATGGTTACTTTGATTCCAGAATCGCCGCTAATTACCGATTTGCGAGATGCGTCTGACTTGCTTTGGCCTGCAAATTTATTTCGGCCAGCTTTAGACACAGAAGTAATTACCTTTTTGAGCCAAGTTTTAGCAAAAGAACCGAAAATTGAACCTGACTCAGCCGCCAAGCAGCAACTCAATCAGTTTATTCACCAACTTTGGCAAGCATATCATTAGTCATTAGTCATTGGCTCTGAAATCTTTTTTGAATTTGAGAGTCTGCTGCTATAAATATACTTAAGATAAGACTCCGTAGCGTGGGGCACACGGAAATGTTAATCGTCTCTGGAGACATCGACATCTGCGTGGGTTGAGAAATCCCTCCAAGTAAGTCGAGTTGCAAAAAGAGAAAACCTCAAAAGTCATTCTTTGAATTCCATCGGCTTTACCCGTGGGAGGATGTCAATAAAACTTGTTTTACTTACTTGAAATTTTGATAGCCAAGAAGCCTCTATGCCAAGCAATTAGAAATATCCCAGACTAGGAACCAACTGGATTCTACCAGCATCCATCTCTGCCATTAATAATTCTAGGGCTTCGTAATCAACATCAGAAATATAACCCAGTTCCGTCAGTTCTGAGTTGATTTGATTTTCTATCTCAGGAGTTAGTTTTTTAATGTCAAGAGCTTTTTCTACCAATTTACGAATAGCGTACTGAGTTCTCATAAGTAATAACCTAACTGTATATGATATTAATTATCCCAGATTAGCCTAAGTATATAGAGTAATCCAAATACTAACTTCTAGTGATATAGATCACATCCTAATTAGTTAAATAGATAATGTGTGATGACTCTCTCGGATGCCATCAGCAACGCTAAAGTGGGAGATTTAACTTACCGTTAAGGCTTGCTTAAATTAGCTTTAGTTCTAGATTAAGCAAGTTTTATCAGGATAGTTACTGATAATTTGTCTGTTCTATGGCTGTCTATGTTGATTGTTTTTGAACTGAGATAAAAAAAAAGTATACATAAACACATTTCAAGCTGGAATTATGACAATCTTTAAACAGAGAGAGGAAAGCAATAAAGATTCAGCAAAGAGAGCTAAGACATATGGTCGATGCAACAAAATAGAGTTTATGTTCAAATAACTCTTAGCTTGACGCTTCAACAATTCTCAATAGGATGTAACTATGCAGGCAGTGCTTAACTATCCCAAGATTACAGTTATTCGCCCCCAAGGGTGTTTGAATGCTGCAAACGCCTTGGAATTTGAACGAGATATGACTACAGCGTTGGTACAAAATGGTATTTCTATCTTGGTAGTAGACTTAGTAGCAGTAGAATTGTTAGACAGTGCGGGGTTGATGGCATTGTTATCTACACACAAGCTAGCTCTGAGTTTAGGACGGGGTTTCCGACTTTGCGCTGTTACTCCGTCAATTAGAATTATTTTTGAATTAACGCAACTCGATAGGGTGTTTGAAATATTGGATGCTGAAGTTGAGGTGGCTGCAACATAATTTTACGTAAAAGTACAAAGGTTCTGGTAGAAAGTAGACTTTATCGAAAAATTGGGTCTAAAATCCCGTCCACTTCTCTACGAGACGCTGCGCGAACGACCACGCTACCTCGACTGCGCTCGGCACAAGTCAGTGCATCGCTTATAGGACAGCTTTTGGTATAATATAGAGTACCGCTTTCTCTTGCGGGAGGCTCAAAACCAAAGCCTGTGGAGCGAACGTAAGACCTATTACCCTTCGGGAGGTGGAGGCAGTTGCTATGAAGCAGGAACCCAAATAGTAATGTTTGGGAATCACCGTGGCTTTAGTCCGGTGAGGATGTCAAGTAAAGGTGTTGTAAGCTGCAACGATAAACTATGTTAAAAGACCTAATTCAATGCTAAAGTTGGGTTTGAGTAGCTGTAATTAAGGTAGCTAGAAGATAGCACAGTGGCTGTTGCAGTTGAAAAATTAATAACATCGGATATTTTAAAACCAGGGCGTTACCTGGGTAATGAGCGTTTAGCAGTACACAAAGGTTGGGATACGACAGAAATACGCTGGGTTTTAACCTACCCAGAAGTCTATGAAGTCGGTGCATCCAATTTAGGACACATTATCCTATACAACATTTTGAATGCCCAACCGCGTCAATTATGCGATCGCACCTACCTCCCAGGAAAAGACTTGGCAGCCAAACTACGCGAAACTAATACGCCGTTGTTTGCGGTAGAGTCAAAGCGATCGCTCACAGAATTCGACATTTTAGGCTTTAGCCTCAGTTACGAACTGGGTGCAACTAATATCCTGGAAATGTTGGATTTGGCTGGAATTCCCTTGACGTGGCGAGAGAGGCAAAAAGCAGGGGAAGTCGGGGGAGAATTTACTAATCTCCAATCCCAGTTTCCGTTGATTTTTGCTGGTGGGCAAACAGCAACATCGAATCCTGAGCCTTACGCCGACTTCTTCGACTTTTTCGCCCTTGGAGATGGTGAAGAACTACTGCCAGAAATTGGTTTGGTATTGGAAGAAGGCAAACAAGCAGGATTCAGTCGGGAAAATTTATTACTGGATTTGGCACAGATACCAGGTGTATATGTCCCCCAGTTTTACGACATGGCAGAGGATGGCTCAGTTCATCCGCGTCGCCCAGAGGTGCCAAAACGAATTTTGCGGCGGGTTGCAACTCCCATACCAGCATATTCCATTGGGTTAGTTCCCTATGTAGAAACGGTGCATGACCGCTTGACCATTGAGATTCGGCGGGGTTGCACTCGTGGCTGTCGCTTCTGTCAACCAGGAATGCTGACTCGACCAGCACGGGATGTAGAACCCGATCAGGTTGTAGAAGCAATTGAACAAGGGATGCGGGCAACTGGTTACAATGAGTTTTCCCTACTATCTCTGAGTTGTTCTGATTATTTGTCCCTACCAGCAGTGGGGATGGAAATCAAAAATCGTTTAAAAAATGAAAACATTTCTCTGACTCTACCAAGCCAACGGGTAGACAGATTTGATGAGAATATTGCTAACATCCTTGGAGGTACGCGCCAAGGGGGATTGACTTTTGCTCCAGAAGCTGGAACTCAGCGGATGCGAGACATCGTAAATAAGGGTTTGACCAATGAAGAATTGTTGCGGGGGGTGAAAACGGCTTGGGAGCAAGGCTGGGATAAAATAAAGTTGTATTTTATGATTGGCTTGCCGGGGGAGACGGATGTTGACGTTTTGGGCATTGCGGAAACAGTAAGCTGGTTACAGCGAGAATGTCGGGGCAAAGGTAGAAAACCCCTAAACTTTAACCTGACGATTTCTAACTTTACACCCAAGCCCCATACACCATTCCAGTGGCACTCAGTTTCGACTACTGAATTTAAGCGTAAACAAAACCTGTTGCGGCAAGAATTCCGCCGGATCAAGGGATTGAAGGTAAATTTTACCGATGTCCGCATTTCGGCAATGGAAGATTTTGTGGGACGAGGCGATCGCAGTTTGGGAAAAGTAGTGCGGCGTGCCTGGGAATTGGGCGCAGGAATGGATTCCTGGTATGAAAATTTAGATCAGGCTTTTAGTGCTTGGGCATCTGCGATCGCTCAAGCCGGTCTAGATTGGAAATACCGCCAAGTAGAAAATGGCGAATGGAATTTGTTTCACGCACAAGATCACAAGAGATCGCCAGATGCAGAAAATATCCCACTCCTAATTGTACAGACGCGATTAATCGCGTCTCTCCCCACTCCCCACTCCCTCGATACTCCCCTACCTTGGGATCATATTGATACCGGGATTGACAAAAAGTGGCTCCAAGAAGACTTGCAACGCGCCTTGGAAGCTGCAATTGTACCCGACTGCTCTTTTGAAGGTTGTTCTCACTGTGGCGTTTGTGGCACCGACTTTGGCCATAACATCGTGATTGAATCACCCGCTATCCCAAAATTCGCTGGGGAGTTTGTCCCCAACAAAACTAAGGCACAAAGACTGAGAGTTTGGTTTGGGAAACAGGGTAATATGGCTTTGCTCAGCCACCTAGATTTAATCCGTCTATTTGACCGAGTTGTGCGACGAGCAAGCTTGCCAATCGCTTTCACTGGTGGATTTCATCCCATGCCGCGAATTTCTGTAGCAACTGCTTTGGCTTTAGGGGCTACTAGTAGTGGTGAAATAGTAGATTTTGAGTTAACTGTGCCAGTGGAAGTTGATACTTTCCGAGAACAGTTGGCTCGTGAAATGCCCACAGACATACCTATATATAATGTGGAGCAGATAGATTTAAAAACTAGTGCCGCTACCCAACTCCTGGAAGCCGCCGAGTATTTGATTACTGTCGCAGCGCTTGAAGAAACAACACCTATACAATGGCAAGACTGGATTGATACAATCAAAGCGAAAAAGGAACTTTGGTACGAGCAAACAACTAAGTCAGGCAAAAGCCAGTTAATAAATCTGCGCGATCGCTTATTTGAACTGGAATTAGTCGAAACCCACAATAGCACAGCAGAATCTATGTCATCTGTGATCCGTTATTTAGGTAGCTATCGCCAGGACGGTTTAGTGTTGCGTCCCGAACAAATCCTGTTTATGCTACAGACAGTGGCTAGTGTAGAATTTCAACTCCTGCACATCCACCGCAATCGGCTAATTTTAGGAGTATAATCCCTGTAGGGCAGCTTGCTCGTAGTTGTCCTAACATTGCAAATCGTCGGAATTGATTTTTAGCAAGGTTGCGTTAGAATAGTGTGAAGAGAAATTTTCTGGCGCTGCATTGAATTAGCTGGTTCACTACCCTGGTATTCAGGGGGCAAAAGCATACATACTAGAGTGTAACTTCTAGGATTTTATCCCAGATAAACAAAAGGCAGATTAAAGAACACTCTTTCTATAGCTACCTTGTGAATCAGTAAGTAACAGCAGGCTCGGTTAGCTTCTCTAAATTCATGCTTTTTAAACAACTGCTGAATGTCTAATCTACAGTAGTTCCCAAGAGCTAGTGCATTACTTTTCTAGAGTTGAAGCAACGGCCGTCGGTTATGCCGAATTGTAGACGTTCAATAGACGCGCAAAGGGCAACTTGCCATAGGCTAGGGCAGCTTTAAGGCAGGTAGCAGCTGGCGTTGCTGAGTATAACCCTAAGGATAAATCCGGGGAATGGAAAATAGAAATAGTTTCTTTTTCTTAACGACTTCAGTAGGTTACTCTCAAATCAAGCATCCTGAGTTAAAAGCTGACTCAGGATTTAGAACTTTCAACTCAGAACTCTCTTGATTGAGGGTATTGCATTACGAATCAACTACGGACGGTTGATTTAAATTGCTGACAACAATATGCAGCCGTGTGAACGCTCTTAAGAGCGCCAATAGCTATTTAACTTAGAAGATCAGGTTTACGATTTTTATTAGCAGTAGCACCTTTAGAGGGTTGTAGGGACAACAAAGGTATAACAAACCTCCATACCTATAGGTGCTGCCAGTTTTTGAGGAAATTGAATGCCAAAACAAATTATCATCGCGGAGCAGCACCAAATTGCTGCGGTTTTTTCTGAAGATCAAATACAGGAACTCGTTGTTGCTACCGGTCATCATCAAATAGGTGATATCTACTTAGGAGTAGTAGAAAACGTATTGCCTGGGATAGATGCGGCTTTTGTCAATATTGGCGACCCCGAGCGCAACGGTTTTATTCACGTCACCGATTTGGGGCCATTGAAGTTAAAGCGTACCGCAGCCGCAATTACAGAATTACTAGTACCACAGCAGAAAGTTTTGGTGCAAGTAATGAAAGAGCCAACGGGGACAAAAGGTCCCAGGCTCACGGGTAATATCACCTTACCCGGACGCTACGTAGTACTAATGCCCTATGGTAGGGGCGTAAATTTATCCCGACGGATTAAAAGTGAAAGTGAGCGCAACCGCTTGCGGGCGCTGGCGATTTTGGTCAAACCGGCGGGAATGGGTTTGCTTGTGCGTACAGAAGCCGAAGGCAAACCCGAAGAAGCGATTATGGAAGATTTGGAGGTGCTGCAAAAGCAATGGGAGTCCATCCAGGTAGAAGCACAGTCCACCCGTGCTCCAGCACTGCTCAACCGGGACGATGACTTTATTCAACGCGTGTTGCGGGATATGTACGGCGCGGATGTAAATCGGATTGTCGTAGATTCCAGTACTGGTTTGAAGCGCGTGAAACAGTACTTGCAGAACTGGAGTGGAGGTCAAACACCGCAGGGATTGTTAATAGACCATCATCGCGATCGCTCCCCAATTTTAGAATACTTCCGCATTACAGCAGCGATTCGAGAAGCCCTAAAACCGAGAGTAGACCTACCTTCTGGAGGCTACATTATCATTGAGCCGACTGAGGCATTAACCGTAATCGATGTTAACTCAGGTTCCTTCACGCGATCGGCAACAGCTAGAGAAACGGTTTTGTGGACAAACTGCGAATCTGCAACAGAAATTGCTCGCCAGTTGCGTCTGCGGAATATTGCTGGGGTGATCGTGATTGATTTCATTGATATGGAATTGCGACGTGATCAGCTGCAAGTTCTCGAACACTTTAATAAAGCACTCAAAGCAGACAAAGCTCGTCCCCAGATTGCCCAGCTCACCGAACTGGGTTTAGTAGAACTGACCCGCAAGCGTCAGGGTCAAAACATTTACGAATTGTTTGGTGAAACTTGTCCGACCTGTGGCGGTTTAGGGCATACCGTGCGTCTGCCTGGAGAAATCGAAAACCGATTGCCAATACTAACAGAGACAGCAGAGCGTGAGCGCTTAGTATCCTTGCCTCACCGAGAACCACGTCAGCCATCTGCCCGCATCCCGGAACCACGAGAAACCTATGATGGATTTGGGGAAGCATTTGACGGCGACTCGGAATTGAGTAACCTAAATCTGATCAATCATCCGAGTTATCAAGAACTTAATGATAATAAGCGTCGTACCCGCACTCGTAAAAGTCGAATTGGCATTAATGGGTTAAATGGGAAAGATGAAGCTCGGCTTGTTCCCAATCCCCTGGCATTTGTCAACGAGCCAGACTTAGACCTTGATGTGGAACCAGAAATAGGAGTTGCACCAGAGATTCCCTCACCCACCCTTGGTAAACCAGGTTGGACTGAAAGAGTAGAGCGGATTAAAGTTATCAAGGCAGAGCCAATAAAACCAGTGGTAGAGCCACCGGAAATTAGGACTGTAGAAATGAGCCTCCAAGAACAGGATATGTTTGCCTTGATGGGAATCTCTCCCTTGGTGAAGTTGGAGCAAGAGGTTAAAAATACCAAGTCTGTGATTATTAACGTGATTCAGCCCGGGCAACTGCCAACGATCGCAACTGAATCAACCCCAGAACCAACTATTGCTCAAAAAGCAACACCTGAAATAACCACTATTGCTCAAAAAGCAACACCGGAAATAACCCCAAGCAAAATACTGACACCAAAAGTTATTGAACCAGAACAAAAATCTTTGATAGAAGAGACAACTGAAGCATTGGAGTTGACTGCGAATCCTTCGGGATCTTTGTCTGCAACAGCCTTCCCCCCGGAAGCGATCGCAGATGAAAGTGAAAGTGAAGCCAATAACAGCGCCACTGCTAGCCGTCGCCGTCGCCGTCGTTCCTCCGCGATCGAGGATAATTAATTTGCTTTATGGTAGAAAAGTTGCCAGCACCCTTAAAACAATCCAATTGGCTGGAGTTTTCTACCTTGTCAGGGATTCCAGGATTGGTTGCAGGTGTGGATGAAGTAGGGCGAGGCGCTCTATTTGGCCCTGTGGTGGCGGCAGCAGTGATCCTACCAGATCATGCTTTGCCAATACTGATGGCAGCTAAAATTAAAGACAGTAAAAAGTTGTCTAGTTCTCGTAGAACTCAGCTAGCGCAGCAAATTTCGGCGCTGGCTATAGACTGGAAAATTGGGTTTGCTTCTACTGCCGAAATTGACAAGATAAATATTTTGCAAGCGACGCTGTTAGCAATGAAGCGGGCTGTGCTGAAATTAAAGGTACAACCCGCACTCTGTCTGATTGATGGCAATCAGTCAATCAAAGACTTGCTACTGCCGCAACAAACAATAGTTAAAGGGGACGAGCGATCGCTCACTATTGCCTCTGCTAGTATTGTTGCCAAGGTCTGGCGTGACGAACTGATACTACGTTTAGCATTAAAATACCCGATGTACAACCTGGAGTGTAACAAGGGTTATGGTAGCCAGCGACATTTGCTGGCTTTGCAAGAATACGGGATTTCGCCCCTACATCGTCAATCTTTTCGTCCTTGCCAAGTCAAACGTCTGAATGTTGAGTGATTAAATATATTACTCAGCATTCAGGATTGGCAATTCAGTACTGCCACTGTCAAGTCCTCTATCTTTGGTTTGTGATATCACCCAGTAGCGATAATCCGCCAGAAGTTGATTTAATAACCGTTGCTTGACTGACAACAGCACACTTTTGAGCAAAGCATTGCCAGTGGCTTCTAAAATTGGCTTAGGAGTAAAGGAAAATGGCGGTGGAAAATCCACCTGCACTTCTAAATCAGCTATTCCTTGCAGGCGAGTGCCAGTGCTAAACTCTTGAGGAGATAAATACCCTTTTAAATTGAGAGTAAAGCGCTGGTTAATATACTCGAAACCCAGGATTTCACAGCCTAGCGATCGCAAATAAATTATTCCATTTGATTCTGCCCAAACTCTCATGTCCACAGTCGGTTGAATACTTAGTGACATAAAAGTTAGCGGACGCATTTTCAAGCGAAATACTTCCTCAGAAAGCTGCTGAATCCGGCTATTGTCAGCCAAAGCCTTAACCAAACGTTGAGGCTGACGCAAGTAGTGCTGAATGGGAATAGGCTGCTCTGGAACAGCGATTTCCACTGATTGGGAGGCAGTAAACTTGGTAGCCATGAATTGAAGGAAGTAATTGTTTGATACTTCTATTATTGATTAATTTATGATGTTTATTTTTTTAATTTAGTTTACATTGGGCTAGCAATTTCAACAAGAATTCCATCCAAATCACGAACATAAGCCACTGTTTGTCCCCAAGGCTTAACTTTGGCATTTACAACAATCACAGCACCAGCTTCTATGGCACGCGATAAAGCTGCTGTTATATCGTCTGTTACAAAACCAACTTCAATACCAGCAGGTAGATTTGACAGACTGTTTTCTTGGAATCCTTGGGCAAGGTTAGACTTTGCAAGTTCGTTTGAGGCGAAAGCGAGAGTTGTTCCACCCGTTTCCATCTCGGCGTATTGTTTGCTCTGGTGAATAAACTGCTGTTTCAGTCCAAACGCCTTTTCATAAAAAGCGACCGATTGGGCAACATCCTTTACATAGAGAATTGTGTACGAGAACTTCATAATCTTTATTTCTCACTGAAATAACCACTGAAATTAAGTTAGTACATTTGCTCTACTTGGTCAAGCACCTACATTGTTGTACAAATACAAACTGTATAATTACACTACTAAAAAGAGCGCTACGTAATTAAATGAATCAAATTAAAGTAATATTCTCGGTCAATAAAAAAAGGCTGGGTTTACGCACGATATAGTCTATAAATTGAACAGATAACTAAAAAACACATGACTTTACTGATTGCACATTTAGGGCCTCCCGGCACTTACACAGAACAAGCAGCTGTTTTTTATGTCAACTTGTTGAACAAAAGTACGGGAGTTGAAGCTATATTATGCCCTTATCCCACCATTTCTCAATCACTACACGCCGTTGCTGATGGTGAAGCCCAGTTGGCTGTGGTGCCAGTGGAAAATTCTATTGAAGGGAGTGTTACCATAACACTGGATACCCTGTGGCAGTTCGACAGTTTGCGAATTCAGTTGGCTTTGGTATTACCCATTGCCCATATGTTAATTTCCTGCGCGTCTAATTTAAATAGGATTGAAACTGTTTACTCTCATCCCCAAGCTTTGGCACAATGTCAGGGATGGTTAGAGCGGTTTCTCCCGACTGTACAAATTATTCCCAGCAATTCCACAAGCGAAGCACTACAGGGATTAGAGCAAGATACAACAACAGCAGCGATCGCTTCTAGTAGAGCAGCTCAACTCTACAACCTGCCCATACTTGCTAGTGGCATTAACGACTATCCAGAAAACTTTACTCGTTTTTGGGTAGTAAGTCACGGTGAAGCGATCGCTGAATACCAGACATCAAAAGTGCCTACCAGTCATACATCGCTGGCTTTTAGTATGCCTACCAACACACCCGGAGCATTAGTCAAACCTTTGCAAATATTTGCTCAGTTAGGGATTAACCTCAGCCGGATTGAATCTCGTCCGACGAAGCGATCGCTAGGCGAATACCTGTTTTTCATGGATTTAGAAGCGGATGCCAAGGAAGCACAAATGCAATCTGCTTTAGCAGAATTAGCTATCCACACAGAGATTTTAAAAATTCTTGGCGCTTACAATGTTTTGCCGATCAGCGCTGTTACTTAAGAAGTTAAGAGTTATCAGTTAGGGAATATAAATTATAAGTTGTCAATCTTTTATTTTTTGTTATTTTTTCTTAACTCCTCACTCCTAACTCCTCCCTCCCAACTCCCAACTCCTTACTTTTGATTAAATGTATCTTTGAGAACAGCGCGAGCTGCCAAGTGATTCCGAGTAGAAGTTAAAATTTCTGCTTCCCGCTCTAGACGAGTTGAAGTATCTTGCATTTCTAGCAATAACTGTTGCTCTGCGGCGACACCATAAAGATTACTGGCTACCCAATAAGATAACTCTGTTGGTAGGTCAGGCAAATCTTCTGGCAACTCGATATTTTGTTCGGTTAATTTGGCTGACAGACGCACAACATCTCGAAGTAGTTGTTCTACTTCAGTTGACAAAGGTCGCAAATCTTTAGTTGGCGCTTGGTCTTCAATCCACTCCACCAAGCCAACGCGGTATGGTTTTTCACGAACATACTCTAATACACGAAATCTTTGCTGCCCTAAAGTCAACATCTTGATCCGATCATCTGGCAGACGCTGGTGATGAACAATTTCCGCACAACAACCAGTGTTTGCAATTGTGCCTTTTACAGGATCGAACATCAAAACACCGAACCTGCGATCGCTCTCCAAAATCGTGTTCATCATGATTCGGTAGCGAAATTCAAAAATGTGCAGGGGTAATGGCCTAGTAGGAAACAGAACTACTTCGGGTAACGGGAACAGAGGTAGTTCACGAACTGCAATTTTAGAAGATGATGTCATTGTTACCTTGGTATAAACTTAATCTTAAAAAATAATTCTTCTCTGCTTTTCCCGTACTTTCTCTACATTCTATCATTTGTTTTCTAGCTAAATAAAAGCCCTGAGATATATTTCTTCAGGGCTATGTAAATATTCATACTAATGTCCTTAGTCATTTGTTCTTTGCTAATGACTAATGACTAATGACTAATAACCAATTAAAGTTTAACTTCGATATCTACACCCGATGGTAGATCCAATTTCATCAGGGCATCGATAGTCTTAGAAGAAGGCTGATAAATGTCAATAATCCGGCGATGAGTACGGGTTTCAAAGTGTTCCCGTGAATCTTTATCTACGTGAGGCGATCGCAGCACACAATAGATTCGGCGTTTTGTTGGTAAAGGAATTGGGCCTATGGCTGTAGCATTGGTGCGGTTAGCGGTGTCTACAATCTTCTCGCAAGATGTATCTAATAGGCGGCGGTCAAAAGCCTGTAAGCGAATTCTAATTTTCTGCTGCTGTAGAGTTGCCATCTTTAATTTTCCAGGTTCTGCGTAATTAGGGGAGTATTTACAGGATAAAGGTTACAAGTTAGAGGTTATAGAAAACTATCACCTGTCCCCTGTAACCTATTACCTTATTTATAGAGGGAAGAGAAAGGAGCAGAGAGGCATAATAAATACCATCTCTGCTCCTTCTTTGTGAGCAAAAAGGTGCTACTTCAAAATTTTGGAGACGACACCAGCACCGATGGTGCGACCACCTTCGCGGATAGCGAAGCGCATTCCTTGTTCAATAGCGATCGCGTTGATCAATTCTACTGTCATCTTGATGCGATCGCCTGGCATTACCATTTCGGCTTCACTACCATCATCGGAGGTAAAGGCTCTAATAGTACCAGTTACATCAGTTGTCCGCACGTAGAACTGGGGGCGATAGCCGGAGAAAAATGGAGTTTTACGACCACCTTCTTTTTCTGTTAAAACGTAAACTTCACCTTCAAATTGAATATGAGGTTTAATTGAACCTGGTTTGGCGATTACCATACCGCGTTCAATATCAGCTTTCTGGATACCCCGGAGGAGTACGCCAGCGTTGTCCCCAGCCATACCTTGGTCAAGACTCTTCTTGAACATTTCAATACCAGTTACGGTAGTGGCGCGAGTATCTCTGATACCCACTAGTTCAACGTTATCGCCAACTTTCACAATACCCCGCTCAATCCGACCGGTGGCGACAGTACCACGACCTGTAATTGAGAATACGTCTTCTACAGCCATCAGGAAGGGCTTATCAACATCCCGCTCAGGGGTGGGGATGAAAGAATCTACAGCATCCATCAATTCGTAGATTTTGTCTACCCAAGGATTTTCACCCCGTTGGGTCTTAGGATTCTTGACCATTACTTCCAGAGCTTGCAAACCAGATCCTTTGATGATCGGGATATCATCACCAGGGAAATCATAACTGGAAAGCAATTCTCTCAGTTCTAGTTCTACTAGTTCCAGGAGTTCTGGATCATCCATCAAGTCTTCCTTATTCAAGAAGACAACCAGACTGGGAACACCCACCTGTTTTGCCAACAGGATGTGTTCACGAGTTTGGGGCATCGGTCCATCGGTAGCAGCTACTACCAGGATGCCACCATCCATCTGAGCCGCGCCGGTGATCATGTTCTTCACATAGTCAGCGTGTCCTGGACAGTCTACGTGAGCATAGTGCCGATTTGCGGTTTCATACTCAACGTGAGACGTATTGATCGTAATGCCCCGTGCCTTTTCTTCTGGCGCGTTATCGATTTGGTCGTAGCCCTTAGCGATCGCCTGACCCATAGCTGCCAAGGTCATAGTGATAGCTGCTGTTAACGTAGTTTTACCGTGGTCAACGTGGCCAATCGTACCGATATTGATGTGGGGTTTATTCCTTTCAAACTTTGCGCGTGCCATGAATGCTCATTTCCTTATTTTAATTAAGCGTTCCCTTTGCCTTTAGCAATGATTGCCTCAGCCACGTTGCGAGGTACTTCTTCGTAGCGGCTAAACTCCATTGAGAAGATGCCCCGACCTTGGGTCTTCGACCGGATATCAGTAGCATAGCCAAACATGGTCGCCAGTGGGACTTTCGATGTCACCTTAGCGAGTCCCTGGTCAGTGCTTTGGCTTTCAATCTGCCCTCGTCGGGCAATCAAGTCGCCAATCACATTCCCGATATAGTCTTCGGGAACTTCAACCTCAACTTTCATCATCGGCTCTAACAGCACGGGTGAAGCTTTCAGCACAGCCTCTTTCATCGCCATTGAGCCAGCGATTTTGAAAGCCATTTCTGAAGAGTCTACATCGTGATATGAGCCATCAATTAGCGTCGCTTTCACGTCAATCAGCGGATATCCAGCTACAACACCGGATTCGCAGCTTTCTTTCATTCCTTGTTCGGCTGGGTTGATGTACTCTTTAGGTACTGTACCGCCGACAATTTTGGAGACGAATTCAAAACCACTACCGGGTTCTCCAGGCTCCAAATTGATCACAACGTGACCGTATTGACCTTTACCACCACTTTGGCGGATGAATTTGCCCTCAACTTTGTTCACAGCTTTCCGAATCGTTTCCCGGTAAGCTACTTGCGGCGCACCAACATTCGCTTCCACCTTAAATTCTCGTAACATCCGGTCTACTAGAATTTCTAGGTGTAGCTCTCCCATCCCCGCGATCACGGTTTGGTTTGTTTCCGGATCGACGCGCACACGGAAGGTGGGGTCTTCTTCGGAAAGAGATTGCAGAGCCTTGGATAGTTTATCCATGTCGTTCTTGGTTTTGGGTTCAACCGCCACCGAGATTACAGGCTCAGGAATGAATAGAGATTCCAGAATTACTGGCGATCCTTCATCACAGATCGTGTCACCTGTCAAGGTGTCTTTTAATCCCAGAGCTGCTCCCAAATCACCCGCTCGCAGTTCATCGACATCTTGTCGGTCATCTGCCTTCATCAGAACTAAGCGGGAAATCCGTTCTTTTTTATTCTTACTAGCGTTGAGGACATAGCTACCCTTTTTCAACACACCAGAATAAACACGGACAAATGTCAGGCGACCGTAAGGGTCAGCCATAATCTTAAATGCCAGAGCCGCTAGGGGTTCGTTGTCATCAGCTCGCCGCTCAACAGTGTCGCCATTCGGCAGTAAGCCTTGAATTGGCGGTACTTCACTTGGCGCTGGCAGGTAATCGACAACGGCATCCAGCATCAATTGCACGCCTTTGTTTTTGAATGCCGAGCCACAAAGTACTGGTACGATTGTGCCAGCAACTGTGCCTTTACGCAGTCCCAGAGCGATTTCGTCATCTGTCAGTTCTTCGCCCTCGAAGTACTTAGCCATCAGAGTGTCATCAGTTTCTGCCACTGCTTCGATTAGCTTGACGCGGTATTCGTCTACCTGCGCTTGCAATTCGGCGGGTATATCAGTTTCCTGGATATCGGTTCCTTGGTCATTTGCGTAAATATACGCACGTTGCCGTACCAAGTCAACAATCCCTTGGAATTCGGTTTCACTACCAATTGGTAATTGAATGGCGATCGCATTTGCCCGGAGGCGATCGCGCATCTGCTCGTGAACTTTATAGAAGTTCGCTCCAGTCCGATCCATCTTGTTAATAAAGGCGATCCGAGGAACTTTGTAGCGATCTGCTTGTCGCCACACTGTCTCCGACTGCGGTTGCACGCCGCCCACAGAACAAAATACTGCGATTACACCATCCAAAACGCGCATGGAACGCTCAACTTCAATTGTGAAGTCTACGTGACCCGGAGTATCGATAATGTTAATTTGATGATCATTCCAACTGGTAGTGATCGCAGCAGCAGTAATCGTGATTCCCCGCTCCCGCTCCTGCTCCATCCAGTCTGTGACGGCAGTTCCTTCATGAACTTCGCCAATTTTATGAATTATCCCAGAGTAAAACAATATTCTCTCTGTTGTTGTTGTTTTGCCCGCATCTATATGCGCCGCAATACCAATGTTGCGTACTTTCTCTAGCGGGATCTTACGTGCCACAGCTACCTCCTATAGTTTTTGCCTCATGATATCTTGTATATTACTCTTTGTTAAGATTCTATACTTTTAGGGAAAACCGCCTTTTTGTAAATCTACGATATAACGCTTCGGCAGGGCGATATATCGCTTTTTTACTTAGTAACGATAATGTGCAAATGCTTTGTTAGCTTCTGCCATCCGGTGCGTTTCTTCCCGTTTGCGAATAGCATTTCCAGTTTCGTTGGCAGCATCCATTAACTCATTTGCCAGTTTGCTTGCCATTGTCCGGCCTGGTCTTGAGCGGGAATATTGCACTAACCAACGCAGTGCTAGAGTAGTGCCGCGTTCTGTACGCACTTCCATTGGTACTTGGTAGGTTGCGCCACCAACTCGCCGAGCTTTTACTTCTACTAAAGGCGTGGCATTTCGCACTGCTCTTTCAAAGGTTTCTAAGGCAGCGCTACCAGTGCGTTCCTCAATAGTTTTCAATGCTTCATAAACAATCCGTGCAGCAAGTGATTTCTTGCCGTGACGCATGATCCGTCTGATAATCATGCTCACAAGGCGACTGTTATATACGGAATCAGACGGAACTGGGCGCCTTTGAATAACACCACGACGAGACATACTTCACCTTTAATTCGGAATTGGCAACGAAATTATATGCTATCAGACACCGGAAACTAAAAGCGGTGGAACCCAACTCTCAGACTTCCTGAAATTTTTTCGACGGTTGCAGCGAGCCTGAGTTATTGACTGCCAATTTGGGATTGGGGATTTTGGATTAAAAGTTTTCGGTATATCTTACCGCCCTGACGGGGCGAAAAAAATCAAAAATCTGTAAGCCTTATCCCCTTGTGGGTTCGACCAATCCAAAAGACGCTCGATAACTCGCTAACGCTACGCTATCGTAAATCTAAAATTGCTTGACTTGCTACCTGCAACTAAATACTCAAGGTGACAAGATTGTAAACCTGAATGTCCAGATGAGAATTATGCTGTCGGTTACAGCGTTCTCCTCAGATCCTATACACTTGCTCGCTTAGTGTAAGGTGTACCTTGCTTGATTTTTTGAAATAGACTTTAGTAGCCTTAATCACTGCTCTTAGAACACAGACGATGAGCGGTTTTTTTGTCCTTCAGCGCTTCTTAGCTAGACGATTAATCGTGTTGGATGCGATTAATCGCCTAATCCTATTTTTTCGCTTCTTTGGGACGCTTAGTTCCATACTTGGAACGGCCTTGCTTGCGGTCTTTGACTCCGGCTGTATCTAGGGTGCCACGGATAATGTGGTATCTCACGCCTGGTAGATCCTTAACCCGACCACCACGAATCATCACAACTGAGTGTTCTTGTAAGTTGTGACCAATGCCTGGAATGTAAGCGGTGACTTCAAATCCAGAGGTAAGTCTTACTCTTGCTACTTTGCGTAGAGCTGAGTTAGGCTTTTTCGGTGTGGTCGTGTAAACTCTGGTGCAAACGCCCCGACGTTGGGGACATTCTTTCAGAGCCGGGGACTTGGTTTTCTGACGCGATAGTTCGCGTTCATTACGTATTAGCTGCTGTATTGTTGGCATGAGTTACAGCGCATAAAGCTGCTTATGGTCTAAGTTTTAACAAATCCTGATTATATCGTTTTTTACGGTTTTATGTCAATTGTTATTTTTCCTTGGTAATTGGCCATTTGTTTTTTGGCAAATGACTAATCACTCAAGGAGAAGGAATTGCCACAGCCACAGGTAGCGATCGCCTGGGGGTTGTGGAAGCGAAAACCACCACCCATTAAGTCTTCTGAATAATCTACCCTCGTACCGTTGAGGTAATTTAAGCTGGCGGCATCTATGACGACTTGAATCTCGTCCAAGTCGAAAACCTGGTCGCCAACTTTTATTACTTTATCGAAGGACATATCATAAAATAACCCAGAACAACCACCTGGTTTTACTGCCAATCTAAACAAGACATTTGCTTGCTGCTTGGACTTTATTCGCCCAATCTCACTCACGGCTGCTTGACTCAGATGAATCATGGAAATCGTTTTTTGCAATTGAGTACCCCATCTTCATTTTACAGATGGGTTGACCATCGCAATCTCCCTGCGCCAAATCACCGAACCCATGAGCGCGATCGCTATTACTACATTTATAGCACTAACATACTTTAGTCCCCACCTTAACTAGGTAGGGACTTCTGGTGTGCAGTGGTTCCCAAAGAGGATTTGCACAAAAATATATTCAGTTTTTAGATTAAAGCTCTAAAGGCTTTAATAGCGTTATTTTAGTTTTAATCCTTGGTACGGGCATAGTCATCTTGGTAGCGAATAATATCATCTTCTCCCAAGTATTCGCCATTTTGCACTTCAATCAAAACTAAGGGGATCACGCCAGGATTTTCTAAACGATGAGATGTACATTGGGGTACATAAGTTGACTCATTATTGCTCAGTAGTACTTCTAGCTCACCACAAGTTACCCTAGCTGTACCAGAGACGACAATCCAATGTTCGCTGCGGTGGTGGTGCATTTGTAGACTGAGGCGGTGTCCGGGCTTAACTTCGATGCGCTTGATTTTGTATCCGCGCCCTTCTTCCAAAACTGTAAAAGCACCCCAAGGACGTAACTCTGTTGCAGCAACGCCTCTGGAAGTAATGGCTGGAGCGAGGTGTAGAGTTTCAGTCTGTGTAGTTTCTTGATATCGAGCCATAGTTACCTCATTTTGAGACATAACAAACCGTTGGTACTCTTAACTATTGATAAAAATTCTGGTGCTATCTTGCAACATTAAAAATTAGCAATTTTGTCGCACCTTGATAAACATAGCAAAATCAGAGGTTATGGTGTAAACCATCACTACTAAAACTTTGAGGTCTACACTAACTCTTCATCAAGCAGAAGGGCAGCTTGTTCTAAACTTTAAAAAAGGATAGATTGGGCATTGGGCATTGGGCATTGGGCATTGGGCATTGGTGATTATGAGACTTCCCTATTTCCTGATTATCGTGGTTTTAGGAAAATACCAATTCCGTTATGAACACGAGCAGCTGTAGTAGGCGATCGGTTGAGTAATTGTCCTCCTAAGTAAAGGCTGGTCGAACTACCACCGTCTAAATTTAGGGCATCCACACAGCCGATCACTTGCATCAATTGAGCATGTTCTGCCAACGTAGGACCATAACCACCGGCACGATTATGTATGGCAGTAATCATTAGTGTGCCTGTTGCTGTTGTGCAAATACCGCTACGAATAGCCTTTTCGGCAATAAAGGCATTGCTGAATTTTTCGCTTTTGGCATCAAGGACAATTTGACGATTTTGGACTAATAGCGGACCTGCTCCGATTATGTAGGGATAACGACTAAAATCAATGGGAGCAGTAGTGCTGGAAATGCGTACTGTACTTCCAATAGGTAACTGTGATGCAGCACTAGCAGCGTTGGCGCGTAAGGTTAGTAGGTAGCCGTCCTGGGGAATGGGAACCGCCATACCACCAACTTTGCCGCCTGGTAACTGTTCAGTAATTTGGTCTTTCTGTACCACTAGGATAATTTCGTTATCTGTCAGGGGTGTGTAAGTTGCTCCCCAAGCTGGAGTGTAACGAGCAATGCCGCTCTGAACGTAACCACTGTTGAGAAATAGAATTGGTAGACGCTGGTCATTTGCCGTAGTTAAAGTTTCTTCCAAGGTGAGACGACCGAAGTAAAATTGGCCAGAATCATTCCAAGCGATCGCACCCCGGTTGAGAATCGGGCCTGATAACCACTGACTATCCCGACGAATCGCACCCAATGGCAATCTGTTATTGCGGTTAAAATAACCACCGTTAATCCCAGCTACTGCTAAGTAACGTTGTGCTGTTTGAATTAAGGGAGCAGTACCCGCAACCCCATCAGCACTAGCCCACATGGGTTTTAACGTTAGCCCAAATTTACGGGGATTAACTTCTAACCAGACCACCGGAAAGCGATCTGTGCCTAAGTTGACATAATGCTGTCGCCAGCGCAATCCTGGGGCCCAAATAATATCCCGCTCTTCTAAAGCATCTGGTCGAATATCGATAATCAGGCGATTGGGGTTAGCAAGTGTACTAACTTGAGGCGATAGACCAAAGGGAACGCTCAGACTAATAATCGTTTGGTTTTTCACCACCTCCACTTGTTGAATCAGTGGTTCAGGGGCTAATGCTGGTGGTATTAGTTGTGTTGGTGTAGCTGGTAATAATTGTTTAAGCAGGTTTGGCAGCAATGTTGGTGGTGCTGCTGGTGGCTGCGGAGTATAGCGTTCTATCAAAACAGGATCGGCTATTGCATCCAAGGTAATTGTCCACTCTCGATTTGGCGGTACAGTGGATTTTGGGGTTAGTGTGTCTGGATCAGAAAATAGAGTTGGAATTTTTTTAACAGTTGACCCTTGTGTAACTTGCCAGGGAGTTGGACGATCTAAATCGACAAGAATCCGAGCCTGTTGCAAAAGAGTAACACTCGCATCTGAAGGTTGCTGGCTCTGAATAATATTTGTGACTTGTGCTTTTGGGGTAGCAATTACCAAGGTGTTGCCATTGGCTTGAATTTGCCATCCAGATGTTTGAGCAAAATTAGTAATATCCAGATAGCGATATGCTCCTAGTAATCTAGTGGTTAAAACTACTGGCTTTGTCAACGATGAAAACCACTGTATTGGTTGCCTCGCCCAATCACTACTGTTTAAGAAATTTACTCCAATTAATTGCCTGAATGCCCCGTCACTGAGATCAGTTGTAATCTGACCAGCTTTTCTGGGTCGCTGCAACCAAGTTCCTGGTAAGGTACGTCCATTGAGGGAAATTTGATTACCAGAGGATGGCACACTTGTTAAAGGAGGTGCAAGTAACTGTGAGGTTAACCTTGGGCTTGATTTAGTAGTTTTCGGGGACTCCTGGGCGTTGGTAGCACAGGTAGTAGTTAAGCACAGTGCTGTCAAAAGTATTGATGACACAGTAGCCTGGAAAAATCTGCGATGCCTGCGGGGGGCGGAGCGATCGCCAATAAGGGATTGGCAACAATTCGGCATTTTTACCATAATTTATTAGGTACTTTTGAAAACTATCGCCCAAAATATAAACTAACTAATTATTTGAAAATATCAAAAAAACATGACTTTCTTTTGAAAAAACATGATACTATATATATTGGATTGTTGTCTCTTTTAAACATAAATAACCATTTAGGTGCTAACTCCACTGCAACCAAGTGTTTGAACTGGCACTCATTCTCAGCACACTATATACGGTAGTCTTGGTTGTCAAAACTGGATTAAGATATTCAATCCTGACTCAAGGTTGCTATTGTTGCTACTTCAGTCAGGTCTAGTTAATAGTAAGACAGGTGGCAACTGGTAAGCAGCAAAACTTTAGACAACAACAAAAATATTTGGGAATTGTCAAATGGGTATATATTGTAATACGCTGATTTTATTGCCGGATCAGGATGATATTGGCTTTGAAACATAGTGGAGCATTCAGTTTTAATTTTGTTTCAGGTGAGCCGAAATAGGCTCTATGAGTAGCTAGCGTGCATCTGGAAACAGGGGATTGAGAAAATACTTAGCTTCACAATATAAAAAGAAAACTGTCAGGGCAAAAATAATGTCTTGGCTGATTTAATTTTTCTAACACCGCATAAAGACAGAAGAAATAAGTAAGTATTTTAACATGGGTGAACTAATAAAGTAAAACCGAAGTTAAAATTTTTTTCCCTAAATTTCGGTGCTTATACATTTCTCCATCGCTAAATGTAGAAATTTTTTCCGATAAGTAGTGGCAAAATTGGTAACTCAATACTTCAGGAACAGGGTATGAATAATAAACCGATGAATCAAGACCAGAATATCACAGCCAAGATCAACTCAAGAGATACCTATCAGGGGCAAAAGTGGTTAGTAGAGGAACGAGATGCCTGTGGTGTCGGTTTTATTGCTCATCGCCAAAATCATACCAGCCATGAAATTGTCGAAAAAGCCTTAGCTGCTTTAACCTGCTTAGAACACCGAGGAGGTTGTAGCGCTGATCAAGACTCTGGTGATGGTGCTGGAGTATTGACAGCTATCCCTTGGGAATTGTTCCAACAAGACTTTGCCGAAAGGGGGAAGGAATTTCCATCCACCAATAAGATCGCTGTGGGGATGATCTTTCTACCACAAAACCAGGAAGCAGCACAAAAAACTAGGACGATAGTTGAGCAAATAGCTGTCGAAGAAAAATTGATTGTACTGGGTTGGCGAGTAGTGCCAGTGCAACCTGATTTACTGGGGGTACAAGCAAAAGAAAATCAACCCCAGATTGAACAAGTTTTGTTAGCTTCTGTTGACAAAAGCGGCGATGAATTGGAACGACAGTTGTACATTACCCGCCGCCGAATTAGTAAAGTTGCAACCAACATCTCAGAAGAATTTTATATCTGCTCCTTGTCAAATCGCACAATTGTCTATAAAGGCATGGTGCGTTCTGCCGTCTTGGGGAACTTTTATCACGATTTAAAAAATCCAGCTTACAAAAGCGCCTTTGCTGTCTATCACCGCCGCTTTAGTACCAACACGATGCCCAAGTGGCCTCTAGCTCAACCAATGCGGTTTTTAGGCCACAACGGCGAAATTAATACTTTATTGGGTAACATCAACTGGATGATGGCACGAGAAGCTAGCCTGAATCATCCTGTATGGGGCGTACAGCCCTCCGTGCATGAAAACGGCGCAGCCTCTGTGCAGGAGACTCGCATCAACGAACTTAAGCCATTAGTTCATATTGATAACAGCGACTCAGCTACCCTAGACAACGTACTGGAATTGCTGGTGTGTTCTGGACGTAGCCCCTTGGAAGCTTTAATGATTATGGTTCCAGAGGCTTATCAAAATCAGCCTTCTTTACGTGATTTCCCAGAAATTGTTGATTTCTACGAATATTACAGTGGTTTGCAAGAAGCGTGGGATGGACCAGCACTTTTAGTATTCAGTGATGGCAAAAAAGTTGGCGCAACACTAGATCGTAATGGTTTAAGACCAGCTCGTTACCTGATCACCAAAGATGATTACATTGTTGTAGCTTCGGAAGCTGGTGTAGTAGACTTTCCAGAAGCCAATATTGTCGAGAAAGGTAGACTTGGCCCAGGGCAAATGATTGCCGTGGATTTAGAAAATCATGAAGTGCTGAAGAATTGGGAAATTAAACAGCGCATTGCCAAGCAGCACCCTTATGGTGAATGGCTGCAAGAGTACCGTCAAGAACTCAAACAAATTATCAGTAGTCAGCCCTCAGATGTTAATGGAAATGGTCATCTGCCTGCTGAAAATGGTAACGGGCATAGTATAACTGAGAAAATTGACAAACAAACCTTGCTTCAGCTGCAAACTGCCTTTGGCTACACCACAGAAGATGTAGAAATGGTGATTCATCCAATGGCGATCGCAGGTTCAGAGCCGACTTTCTGCATGGGGGATGATATTCCTTTAGCAGTTCTGTCACAAAAGCCCCACCTGCTTTATGACTATTTCAAACAGCGCTTTGCTCAAGTGACAAACCCAGCGATCGATCCCCTCCGGGAAAAGCTAGTGATGTCTCTGAAAGTCGAACTGGGTGAACGGGGTAACTTATTAGAACCAAAGCCAGAATATGCGCGGAGATTGAAACTTGAGTCGCCACTGTTGACAGAGGTAGAGTTAGAGGCAATTAAGCTGTCAGGATTTGCCACAGCCCAGTTGTCAACCCTATTTGCGATCGCTACTGGCCCAAAAGGATTGAAAGCCGCAGTCGAGTCTTTACAAGCACAAGCAGCCGAATCTGTACGCGCAGGTGCAAAGATTTTAATATTAAGCGATGCCTACGGTGGGTTACGCCAACAGGTGAATGACAGTATCAGTACAGAATACACCTACATTCCTCCTCTGTTAGCAGTGGGTGCCGTGCATCACCACCTGATTCGTGAAGGGTTGCGAATGAAAACATCCCTGATCGTCAATACTGCCCAATGCTGGAGTACTCATCACTTTGCTTGTCTGATTGGCTACGGTGCTGGTGCAGTTTGCCCGTATATGGCTTTAGATACGGTGCGCGATTGGTGGTCTGATCCCAAAACTCAAAAGTTAATGGGTGTGAAAAAAATTCCAGCCCTCACCCTAGAAAAAGCTTTAGGAAACTATCGCCAAGCAGTAGAGTCAGGTTTACTAAAAATTCTCTCCAAAATGGGAATTTCTCTGCTCTCCAGCTATCAAGCAGCCCAAATATTTGAAGCTATTGGCATCGGTGGGGATTTAATAGAACTAGGATTTCGTGGTACGACTTCCCGCATCGGGGGTTTGAGTGTTACTGAACTTGCTGATGAAGTACTTTCTTTCCACAGCAAGGCTTTCCCAGAACTCACGACCAATAAGTTAGAAAACCTGGGCTTTGTGCAGTACCGTCCCGGCGGCGAGTACCACATGAATAGCCCCGAAATGGTCAAGGCGCTGCATAAGGCTCTAGATGGCAAAAACTACGACCACTACGAAGTTTATAAAAAGCATCTCCAAGGTAGACCAGTAACAGCTTTGCGGGACTTGCTGGACTTCCAAGGTGATTCCACACCAATTCCTCTAGAAGAAGTGGAGTCAGTAGCTGAAATTGTCAAACGCTTCTGTACAGGTGGGATGTCTTTAGGCGCTTTGTCAAGAGAAGCCCATGAAACTTTAGCGATCGCCATGAACCGGATTGGCGGTAAATCAAATTCTGGAGAAGGTGGCGAAGACCCAGTGCGGTATACAGTTTTAGATGATGTAGACGAGTCTGGTCACTCGCCAACCCTACCTCATTTAAAAGGATTGCGAAATGGTGATAAAGCTTATAGTGCCATCAAGCAAATTGCATCGGGACGCTTTGGAGTCACGCCAGAGTATCTAGTCAACGCCAAACAAATTGAAATCAAAATTGCCCAAGGTGCCAAGCCTGGGGAAGGTGGACAACTACCAGGTCCGAAGGTGAGCCAATACATTGCGATGTTAAGGCGCTCAAAGCCAGGTGTAACGCTGATTTCGCCGCCACCGCACCACGATATTTATTCTATTGAAGACCTAGCACAACTGATTTTTGATCTCCACCAAATTAACCCCAAAGCAAAGGTATCGGTGAAGCTAGTTGCCGAAGTTGGCATTGGCACGATCGCGGCTGGTGTAGCTAAGGCAAACGCTGATATCATCCAGATTTCTGGTCATGATGGTGGTACAGGTGCATCACCACTAAGTTCGATTAAACACGCTGGTTCACCGTGGGAATTGGGTTTAAGTGAAGTGCATCGCGTCTTGATGGAAAATAGCCTGCGCGATCGCGTGATTTTACGCGTAGATGGCGGTCTGAAGAGTGGCTGGGATGTGGTAATAGGTGCATTGATGGGCGGTGAAGAATTCGGTTTCGGTTCCATCGCCATGATTGCTGAAGGTTGTATTATGGCGCGAGTTTGCCACATGAACACCTGCCCTGTAGGTGTTGCTACTCAGAAAGAAGAACTCCGCAAGCGGTTTACAGGTATGCCGGAACAAGTTGTCAACTTCTTCTACTTCATCGCCGAAGAAGTGCGTAGTTTGTTAGCCCGACTTGGCTACCGTTCTTTATCAGAAATCATTGGACGTGCAGATTTGTTGAAACTGCGCCCAGAGGCAAAACTCACCAAAACGCAATCATTAAACCTGGACTGTTTACTTCAGCTACCAGATACCAGAGAAAATCGTAGCTGGTTGCTGCATGAAGAAGTCCACAGCAACGGCGTAGTTTTAGATGACAAATTTCTTGCTGATCCCGACATTCAAGCTGCCATTCGCAACCAATCTACTGTCACCAAGACTTATCCTATTGTCAATACTGACAGAACAGTAGGTACAAGATTAGCGGGTGCGATCGCTTCTCAATATGGTGACAGAGGCTTTGAAGGAAAAATTAATCTCAACTTTACAGGCAGTGTTGGGCAAAGCTTTGGTGCGTTCAACCTTCCTGGTATAATTCTGACCCTACAAGGAGAGGCAAACGACTACGTAGGTAAAGGTATGCATGGTGGTGAAATCATCATCAAACCTCCAACTGATGCTACTTATAACGCATCACAAAACGTGATAGTTGGCAATACGTGCCTCTATGGTGCGACTGGTGGCATATTATTTGCCAACGGACTAGCAGGAGAACGCTTTGCTGTGAGAAATTCCAAAGGCATAGCAGTAATTGAAGGCGCTGGGGATCACTGCTGCGAATATATGACTGGTGGTGTAATTGTCGTCCTGGGCAAAGTAGGGCGTAACGTAGCAGCCGGAATGACTGGTGGACTAGCATACTTCTTAGATGAAGACGACTTATTTCGTGAGTTAGTCAACCCGGAAATTGTCAAAATGCAGCGAGTGATTACAGAAGTAGGTGCAAAGCAGTTGCAAGAGTTAATCCAAATTCATGCGGAACGCACTGGTTCACCAAAGGCGAAGAAAATTCTGCAAAACTGGCAAGAATTCTTGCCGAAATTCTGGCAGTTAGTTCCGCCTTCTGAAGCTGATAGTCCAGAAGCTGATCCTGAAAAAAAAACAACTGAGTTCAGTTTAGTAACTAGTCATTAGACAGAATCAGATGAGGTACATCATAGTCCCCTCCTCGCTTGCGGGCAGGGGGTTGGGGGTGGGGTTTTTCTACCTCATTCAACTTGCAAAATTAATTTTTTTAACGAACCGCGAAGGACGCAAAGGACGCGAAGGAAGAGAAGAAAGAGAAGAAAGAAATGCTTAACTTACACTGTATTTATTGTATTATAGTTTAGGAATTTATGAACGCCAGCGAAATACCTTTCTCATCATAAATATAGCTATACTTGCACCTATTGCCCCTAAAATACCTATTTGAGGATAATTAATAATTACTTTAAGTATTGCATAATGAAAATCAATAATTAGTTTAAGTATTTTATTTGGATTTTTAAATGAATCTTCCTGAAGAAAAATTCCAAGAATTAGTAAACCTTCATACCCTCCGATAAAACCAATTAATAGTCTAAGTATTTCAATAAAAAAATTGCTTTGTCTTGTGACAATTAGAGTAGCTATTCCAGCAAATGCTCCTCCAAAAAGATATGCTCCAAATATCATTCCCAAAAGCATCGATAATGCTTGAATGTCTGGCTCCCACATAATTTAAATACTTCATGAATAAATTTTAATTTTTAGCCAATTACTATTAACCAATTAAGCATAACTCATAATTATTGCTTTTTCTTAGCAAGCAACTTTTGGTCTGCATCTTCTATTTCTAAAAGTTCGGGAATAGTAACAAAATGATAGCCTTGCTTTCTAAAATTGCTAATAAGTTCTGGTAAAGCTTGTATAGTTTTAGAACGGTTCCCACCACCATCATGCATTAGCACAATCCCACCAGGTTTTGAATCTTTAATCACGTTATTGATTAACTTTGGAACAGCTGGCTGCTTGTAGTCTGTAGAGTCAGCTGACCACATCACCACAGCATATTTTTGGCCTTTAGCATAAGCAACTAATCCATTGTGCATGACACCCCCAGGCGGTCGGAACAGATTTGTTTTAGCACCTGTAACTTGATAAATTAGGTCTTCTGTGCGATCAATTTCAAAAGCAGCTGCTTGTGGATTAAAGAAGTGATACCAGTGATGCCAAGTATGGTTGCCAATAACGTGACCTTGAGCGACAATCTGCTTTCCTATTTCTGGATAATTTTTTAGATTCTGCCCGACGACAAAAAACGTCCCTTTGATATTATTTGCTTTGAGAATATCTAGTACTTGCTCTGTAGTTTCAGGCCAAGGACCATCATCAAAAGTGAGAGCAATCACTTTCTCACCCTGAGTAAGTTTTGCACTCTCAATTATTGCCCCTTGAAAACGTGATGGTAGAGGGTAGGATAGTCCCTTTGTTTGTGCTTCTTGCTGCCAACTTGTAAGCATCGCCGCTTTTAATTTCTGAATGCGTTGCTGAGTTCCTATGTTTGCAGCTACATCCTTAACATTTATACTTTGTCTACTCTGAGCCTCGGAAGCATTTGGCCTTAGAAGCATCATGAAAGCAAGGCTAAAAACACCACCTAAGGCAAGTAGCGCAATTAATATTCCTTCTGGCCACAGAAACGACTTATTGTTTTCCACCTGATAGCTCCTTCAAAGATCGAACCATCAACTACGGTTATGACGGTACGTTATAGCACATTTTTTTAGATATTTAGATCCAGTTGCTTTCTGGTAATCCCGAAAATTGGAATAGAAACTCACAATCGACAAGACTTTATGCAAGAAGTCTTAAGAAGGAACACAATCAGATAATTAACCACACCCCAAAATCCTCTTAATAGCAGCTTTAAATTAGTTACTGTCTTTCACTTCATCGCTAAGGCAGCATTATCCTTTCAAGTTTTAGAGCTTTGCAAATAAGATGAGCTAAACTGTCGAGCCTACAATTTGCATTTTTCGTGGACTGAAGTTTTTATAGCAAGACTTTCTGACAGGAAAGTTGTATAATTTACAGCTTAGTGAATTATTTGATTAATATACAAAACTACTTAAAAGCTGCGGAGGATATTTCAAGAAAGAGTCTAATAAACTATTAGTTTTATTCTTGATAAGATAGATTTTACTACGTGCTGCCATTACTTACTTTTTAAGAAAAAGTTAAATTGCCAACTAAGAGAATGTTGCCTTGTACTTTCTCTGAAATAGAAAGACGAAAATTCATTCAATATAGTTTCTCATTGCCAAGGGATACTTATTCCTTAATCCAGATACTTTTGAGCCATTTAATAAAAATAATTTTCTCGGCAGTTTAGTTCTACTTTTGATGCTGATACTTTAGCCTAAATTGCTAGTAGCTTTCTGTCTGTTAATGTTTTTCTCAATAATTAAGGAGATTTATATCATATTAATAGTACAATTTAAGATGCACTGTCACCGTGTAATTACGGAAAATAATCGCATATATAGGCAAGTGGTGAAAATCGCACCAATAGTATGGTATCTATTAAAGCACTAAATATTACATTTAAATGTAATATTTTTTACTAATGACACCAAATGAAGCGAGAGTTATGTATTTAAAAGTACCTTGAAATGGAGATGAGTTTTCTGTAATATCACTTAATAATATATTTTATTCCAACTCAGCTTCCAGCAAGACTGGCCTCTGCCTTTTTTCGATAAAGTGAAGCAGATATTGTGAGACATTGGGTAAACTGTTTTGCCACTCAACGACCAATTTTCTGCTAAAAAAGCAAAATTGAAGATTATCTCATAACTGGCCTTATAATTGCAGCAATTAGAATTAAGATTTTTAATTATCTATCTAGGAATCCTCATCATTAGGTGATATTGCTTTAGACAAGTGATTGTTTATTTATAGTACTTTTGCTTATCTTTAGTAAATGGAATAACTGTATTATTTAATATCTGTATGAATTCGTACAGAAACCAGCTTGCCTATCAGCATACCTTTTGAGTCAAAATAATCAAGGTATTTGTCCCACTTCTGAAACTGGCTAGAAACTTTTATGATTCCTCACGAAAGTGATGCAAAAGAAGACCGTGCGTCGTTAAAAGTATGGCGTAGTTGGCAAGAAAATCTGATTTTAATTGCGATCGCCTTATGTTTGGCATTTCTGATTCGGACTTTTATCGCCGAACCCCGCTATATACCTTCTGACTCGATGTTACCCACCTTACATACAGGCGATCGCTTGGTAATTGAAAAAATCTCTTACCATTTTCACCCTCCCATAACTGGAGATATTATTGTTTTTCAGCCATCCGCAGAACTACAACGTCGAGGATATCCCAAAGACCAAGCCTTTATCAAGCGGGTTATTGGCAAGTCTGGTGAGGTAATTAGTGTTGCTCATGGCAAAGTCTATCTTAACGGTCAGCCCTTGGCAGAAGACTACATTGCTGAACCCCCAAATCAGCCATATCAACCAGTAAAAGTCCCAGAAGACGAATTTTTTGTCATGGGCGATAACCGCAACGATAGTAATGACTCTCGCTATTGGGGCTTTTTACCTAGAAAAAATATTATCGGTCGGGCAACGTTTCGCTTTTGGCCTCTCGACCGCATTGGGTTCATGTGAACTACCCCACCCTATAGACGGACGGGGCTTCCCAATTCATCGGGAATAGCCTCCAGGACTCGGTAGTTCTATTGGTCTGACATTCCCTCCAAGGGCAGAAGTCCTGGTTCCCAAGACCCAAATCTTTTTCTTCTCCCAAGGGGAGACGCCAAAGGCGATGCAACATATACCTATGAGCTTGGTTTTCGCTTATGGCATTGATGGTCAAGACGCTAACTATAATACCCGAAAAATTGGTGATTCCGAAATATTTGCCTGTATATAGCTTTCCCATTAACTGGAGCAATCTAACTAGCAACTAACTGTTTAAAACCTTAAATAATACATCATCTGAGCGATCGCATCACCAGTTAACTCTAACCGCCGTTGGAAATCAGCCAGGTTACGATAAAGGCCAGCTGATTGCCGATTTTGAACCACTGCTTGCGCTAAAGACAAATCCATAAATGGAATTTGTGCTAATTTTTCAACTGTTGCTGTGTTCGGGTTGACTAAATGAATCGGATTTTCTAGAGATTCGTGGTCATAGTAAATAAAATTCAGCAGAGGCTTTAATGGCTCCAGGCGCGGCGCTGGCATACCCAAAGCCGCAGCGATATCTTCAATACAGTAAAATTTAACACCCGATCGCGAAAGTTCCACAAGCGATCGCGCTTGATGAATTGACAATCCTGGTAGGCGTAACCAATCATCTACAGTCGCTTGATTAGCATCAATCCGAATACCTAATTTGGCCGCTATCTGAATTTCTTCCCCAGATTGGAGGCGATAGTAGGGATCATTAAGCAGCTTGGCGCGGAGTTTTTGCAGCCTGGGGTTCAAAGGTAGCCAGTTATTCATGATTGTCGCTTACCTCAAGAAATCTGGTCTAGCAATTGGCGGCGCTTTTGCTCAAATTCATACTCTGAAATCAGTCCATCCTGGCGCAGAGCATCTAATTCTCGCATTGCATCAGCGATCGCTCCTACCTGATTACTTACCCTGAGTGAGTTTCTTGGCCCTGACTTGCCTAGATTAAAATTGCGATCGAAAGCTTCTTCGTCTTGGGTTAAATACCAAACTCCCTCAATGGCACTAGCTATCTTTGGGATAGGCGTCCAGAAAAGCAACAGATACAAAACACCCCACAACGGCTGTCCCAGATAGAATTTATGTAATCCAGAAATTGTCAGTGTGCCAGAAAAAGCTAAAACAGCAGCAACACTTCGACTTTTACGCTTAGTCAACATATTTCTAACAAATCTACCAATACCACAGTTTCTACAATAAGACACCCAAAAGGCACAGAAACAATTCAAAACTCACTCATTCAAAATTTCAAATGTTCGCGTAGCGTCTCGTAGAGTTGGGGAGACGCTGCGCCAACGGTGGAAATCAGTATTTGAGAGGTATTTTGCGTAAGTCCTAATGATTGTGGGGTGGACTGGAAAGCCCGCCCTGACAATGCAAATTGTATACGTAACAGCTTAGGAAGTCCCACGATTTAGTATTTGAAGAAATTTGAGTAAGTTTCACAGACCTTTATTAAGTCGGTTTAGCGAGAGGAAACGTTCTCAAGTCAAGTGTTGAAATTTCGGTAACAAACCGTACTAAAACCGAAGCTTCGTGACTAGATTACTCCCCTAGACTAAAATAAAAATAGAAGTAAAACTATTAAGCTACTGAGTCTGGGCGCTCAGTCTAATATAAGCAATATGGGATTCTTCGATTCTGAAATAATTCAGCAAGAAGCAAAACAGCTGTTTGAGGATTATCAAGCGCTGATTAAGCTTGGCAACGGCTACGGCAAATTTGACCGCGATGGCAAAAAGCTGTTTATTGAGCAAATGGAAGCCATGATGGATCGGTATCGTATCTTTATGAAGCGCTTCGAGCTATCAGAAGATTTCATGGCACAAATGACAGTAGAACAACTTAAAACACAATTAGGTCAGTTCGGTGTTACCCCTCAACAAATGTTTGATCAAATGCACCTCACTTTAGAACGGATGAAAGCCGAGCTAGAAAAACAGCCCTAGTGAATTTTAGATTTTGAATTTTGGATTTTGGATTGGCAATTAATCTAAAATCTAAAATCTAAAATTATTGTGACTTGGGGCGAGAAAACTGCGAAGGTGGCTTGAAGTTTTCTACCGGTATGTTCTTAAGTGCCTTCTGCATAAAATCTTTCCAAATGGGAGCAACCAAAACACCACCTGTGGCATGATCAGCTAATTGTCTGTTGTCGTCTCTCCCTACCCAGACAGCAGTTGTTAACTGTGGCACAGTGCCAACAAACCAAATATCTTTTTCTGATGATGTTGTTCCCGTCTTCCCTGCGGCTGGACGACCGATCGCAGCACCTTTACCTGTACCTTCAGAGATTACCGATCGCATCACATCGATAATGGCTGCTGATGCCCAAGGATCGAGAACTAGCTGGGGTTTAGGGGTGTTATCTAGCAACACGTTGCCACTACTATCGGTGACACGGGCAATTACAGTTGGTGGAGATTGCCAGCCATAATTAGCAAAGGTAGCATAGGCACTAGCCATTTCCAGAGGGGTAACACCAATTGCACCAAGTGGCAAAGAAGACACTGGTTCCATCGGACTCATAATTCCCAAGGTACGGCAAGTTTCTATAACTCTATTCATCCCCACAGCCTTACCAATCTTGATCACGGGAATGTTGCGCGATTGGGATATAGCTGTGCGGATTGACATCTCTCCTCTAAAAGTCGCATCATAATTTCTGGGAGAGTACCAACCGTTACCATCTCGATAACTAACTGGGGCATCTACTACCGTTGAGTCTGCCGTATATTTACCAGTAGCAAAAGCAGTATAATATACAAATGGTTTAAAAGAAGATCCGGGCTGGCGTTGAGATTGAGTTGCACGATTGAATTCACTGGTCTTAGGATCTATACCACCCACCAGTGCTTTGATAAAATGTGTGCGCGGATCAATTGCCACCAGCGCCATTTGATTCCTAGATAATCCCTGCTCTAGGAGTGATTTATGCCACTTACTGACAGTTTCTTCTGCCATCATTTGGAAGTCGGCATCAACTGTAGTTTGAACTCGCATCCCACCTTTGAGTAGTGTTTCACGCCCAAATTTCTTAGCTAACTCCTGCGCTACAGTATTAGTTACATAAGGTAGGGCACTACCTTGAAAGGATTTGATTTTACCAAGTTTGATTTCTTGCTTGAGGGCATTGTCATACTCTGACTGGCTGATCCAGTTTAAATCCATCATCCGTTTCAGCACTTCTTTTTCTTTCTGTTTTGCCAGCTTCATGCTCACAAAGGGGCTGAATTCTTCTGGTGCTTGAATCAAACCCGCCATCATTGCTGACTCACCCAAGGTTAAATATTCTGCTGACTTATTAAAGTAACTGCGTGCTGCCGTTTGTACACCATAATTGTTATGACCCCAATAAACTTGATTGAGGTACATTTCTAAAATTTGGTCTTTATTGAGAATTTGCTCTAACCGGATTGCCAGCACCGCCTCTGCTAGCTTGCGGGTAAAGACACGCTTGCGAGATAAAAACAGGTTTTTTACCAATTGCATGGTGACAGTAGAGCCACCCTCTCGCACTCCATGTGCTGTCGCGTTAACTACTATAGCCCGCCCAACGCCGACGGGGTTAATACCGTGGTGATCGTAAAAGTGGTTATCTTCACTTGCCAATACCGCCCGTTTCAGATTCGGGGAAATTCTATCTAGGGGTACGACTTCTCGGTTGGCTTCTCCGTGGATACTCGTTAAAAGTTTACCCTTAACGTCATAGATGTAAGTTGTTTCCGAGGGAAAGAAGTTACGTAACTGTCTCACATCTGGCAAATTACGGAAACTAATTGCTAAACCAACCAGTCCTCCGGCTACAATGGAACTTGCCAGCATGGTGATTGAGAGGAGAGTACCGCCAGTTACCTGACCGACTCCTTTTATAAACTCAAAACCTGATGAAGCCCGACGTTGTGGCTGCTTATCTTCAAAAGTCCTAGACGACGACACGGCTATTACACTTCCTCACTTGTAAATTTAACTGTAATTGATTCGGCGAAGCAAGGCGGTTAATTTTTTGCAATTATAGTAGTTTGGCAGATGAGAAAGTGGATAAATTGCAAGTGTTTATAACCAACTTAACTTCTAGTGTGCAAAACATCGCTAACAGTGGATTTTCTAGTATGACACCAGATTTTGCTTGGCTGCGTCGTGGTGTAGTAGAAGTTTTCCCACAACCACTTGATGCTAACAGTGAAAGTCTAGAAAAGCGTTTGCTAACTACAAACCAACCTTTGAGGATCAAATTAGGGATTGACCCAACGGGTACTGATATTCATCTCGGTCATAGCATACCAGTACGGAAACTGCGATCGTTTCAAGATGCAGGTCATATAGCAGTTCTAATTATTGGAGATTTTACCGCACGCATTGGCGATCCGACTGGTAAATCTGAGGTGCGTCGTCAACTTACAGAAGCAGATGTCGCCCAAAATGCTCAGACTTATCTTGATCAAGTACGTCCTATCTTGGATTTTGACACACCAGGAAGGTTAGAGGTGCGCTATAACTCCGAATGGCTGGCTGGGCTAAACTTAGAGAAAATTTTGGAGTTCCTCTCGACGATGACGGTGGGGCAGATGTTGGCGAAGGAAGGATTTGCCGATCGCTATAAAAAAGAGAATCCGATTTTTATCCATGAGTTCCTCTACCCGTTAATGCAAGGTTTTGATTCGGTTGCCGTTGAGGCAGATGTGGAATTGGGAGGGACTGATCAGAAATTTAACATTGCTGTGGGCAGAGATTTGCAGCGCCATTTTGGTCAAAAGCCCCAATTTGGGATGCTGCTGCCGATTTTGATTGGCACGGATGGGGTGCAAAAAATGTCCAAGTCTTTAGATAATTATATTGGGTTGTCGGAACACCCAGGACAAAAGTACCAAAAGTTACAAGGAGTTCCCGATCATCTGCTGTCACAGTATTTTGAACTGTTGACGGATTTACCTTTGGATAAACTGCCAGAAAATCCCCGCGATCGCCAAACACTCCTAGCATGGGAAATTGTCAAACAGTACCACGGCGAAACCGCAGCCCAAGAAGCGAAAGAAGCAGCCCAAAGCGGCGGAAAGGAAGGTGCAGTTCCAGAATTTTCTCTTTCTTCTGGCGTGCAGCAGTTTCCGACTAAGTTAGCCTATATTCTCAATGCCACTGGCTTGTGTAAAAGTACCGGGGAAGGAAAGCGGAAAATTCAAGAGGGTGGGGTACGCTTAGATGGCGATCGCATTACCGATGTTGATACGACTTTTGCTTCTCTGGGTGAGTTACAAGGTAAGGTTTTACAAGTTGGGAAAAATAAGTTTGTGCGTTTAGTTTAAATGGGGAATCGCAAATGAACGCAGAACAACGAGTTATTGTGCCTTTGGATGTGCCGGATGAACAAAGTGCGATCGCTCTTTTAGATCAACTTCCGCAAGTGATTTGGTGGAAAGTCGGCTTAGAGTTGTTTACCAGCACAGGCCCAAAAATTCTAGAAGTGTTAAAGTCTCGGCAAAAGCGCATTTTCCTAGATTTAAAGTTTCACGACATCCCGAATACAGTCGCTGGTGCTTGTCGTAGTGCAGCTAGTTACGAGGTAGATTTGTTGACAATTCACGCTGCATCTGGTAAAGAAGCTTTGAGATATGCAACAGAGGCGGCACAGCAAGGGGCTGCCCAAGCAGGGGTAAAACCGCCTAAGTTAATTGCGATTACTTTGTTAACCAGCATTTCTGCTAGGGAATTGGCGTTTGATTTAAAGATTCCCCTAGAGTTACCAGAATACGCCCTAGAAATGGCACTGCTGGCTAAAAAGGCCGGATTAGATGGGGCAGTTTGTTCGCCCCAAGAAGTGGCACAGTTGCGGCAAACTTGTGGAAATGACTTTTTGCTTGTTTGTCCGGGGGTTAGACCAACTTGGTCAGAGAAAGGTGATCAAAAGCGATCGCTGACCCCAGCCCAAGCAATTATTGCTGGTGCAGATTATCTAGTGATTGGGCGTCCCATTACTACTGCTACTGAGCCGGAGTTAGCCTGGAAGCGGATTTCTGAGGAGTTAACTGCGATCGCATGAAAGCAGGAGTCAGTCACAAGCACGGGGACAGGGCGCAGGGTGTAGGGGAGAAAAATCTTGCCTTTTCGCTCAGGAATAAAAACTATAGTTGGCTTTTAGCTTGTGGCTTCTGGGTTTTAGGAGCAAATAGCCTTGCTTACCCGGCGTTCTCGATAAACTTCACCCCCAAACCTTCTGCGATCGCAGAAAAGGAAAATGTCAACGGTGGGGCGAGGTCTTTGTGTTCGGAGCAAAATTTAGAAATATTAACTATACAGCTACTGCAAGATTTACCTAGTTATACGAACCGTGTCAGTCAACGCGCCCGCCGCCTCAGTAGAAGCAGTGATTTTTACAGTTATATGCTAGTGGCAGGAAGACCTGAGTTTACTCCTCTGCCCCTTAACCTTGAAGAATATAGTGCAGATGCGTCTAAAAGTGCTACATCAGCAGTTGAGCAAGTTTTCTTTACTACCTTGGAGCGGCAGTACATCGGAAAAAAAGCCGTAGAATTGCAGGAGTTCCACTGGCTGTTGTTGACTAAAACTAAAAGTGGTTGGCAACTAGTAATGATGTTTTCTCAAATTGGTTCCCATTCAACACAGCAGCCACTATCCCCGCCACGCGATAGTAGTAACGGTACTGTTGCCCAAGGGGTTAAAACTTGGTTACGGGATTGTCAAGCGGGAAGTGTACGTCAAAAAAACCTAATTCCAAATCTTCGTAAATTAGGAAAATATTAAATAATGTCTAAAATACTTACTCAAATTATCTATGAACAGGATTATCACTTGTGGTTAGAAACTACGTTGAAACAATTGCAAGAACGAGATTTAGAGCATCTTGATTGGGAGCATTTGATTGAGGAGATTGAAAGATTGGGTAATGAACAGAAACACAAGCTCGAAAGTTATTTACTGCAACTTCTCAAACATCTGCTTTTGTATCAACATTGGAGTCTTCCTGAATGTAAAAATCATTGGGAAGTGGAAATTGATAATTTTCGGGTGGAACTCAGGAAATTAACCAAATCTAAAAACCTCTACAACTATCTGCTTACAGTGCTTGAAGAAGTCTACATTGATGCGCTACGACAAGCAAAAAAGAAAAGTGGATTAAATTGTTTTCCGCAAACTTGTCCTTATAAGATTGAGAAAATTTTAGATGTGGATTATTTACCACCATTTATTTATTGATAAAGTCCATAACTAAGAAAAGTTTTCATGAACAAGCTCAACCTAATTCATAATTATTAATTCATAATTCATAATTAAAATCAGTTAAGGCTAAAAACTAAAACTGGTGTAGGTTGGGTTCAGGAACGTAGCAAGATCGCCCAGGGGAACCCAAGATTATCAACCATTTGTTGGGTTTCGCTATTGCTCAACCCAAGCTACTATTTTTCTTAACCCAAGCGTATTGCTGTATAAGTATGATTTAGCCTATGTCTTTGGGAAGATTTTCAGGAAATATAGCTGATAAACAGCTAAAAAAAGTAGAGATTATTTAAAAACCAAGGCTGGCTTGAATTTAAGCGTTGTAACTCCCGTTTTTTGGCGATAACATGAGGATAAGTTTATTTTAAGCTTCTCAAACTGCGTTTGGCGTCAGTTTTTTTATGGACATTCAGTTAATCAACATCGGCTTTGGTAACATCGTGTCTGCCAACCGAGTAGTTGCCATTGTCAGTCCAGAGTCTGCCCCGATTAAGCGGATTATTACCGATGCACGGGACAGAGGTCAACTGATTGATGCAACTTACGGTCGTCGGACTAGAGCTGTAATTATCACTGATTCCAGCCACGTAATTCTGTCGGCGATTCAGCCAGAAACAGTAGCAAATCGCTTTGTGATTTCCCGCGATCATCAAACTGTAGAAAATTGACTAGCAGTCGATTAACAATTCCACTTCTATTTGCACCCTATGGGCAGTACTATGTGAATTAAACGAGTTTTCTGTCACCCTTGCTACAAATTCTTTAGTCATTAGTGCACTAGGCCAGGAACACAAGACTAATGAATAATATCTATTGATTGATTCACAGGTTGAAGGGATAATGCCAGTTTTACCCATCCAAAGTAGTGCTAGTAGCGAAGAATGCTTACATTTAGGCAGGTTAATTGTTTTAACTGGCCCCAGTGGGGTCGGTAAAGGCACTCTAATGCGATCGCTCCTACAAGGTCATCCAGAACTATATTATTCTGTATCCGTGACAACTCGTTCTCCTCGTCCAGGGGAAATCGATGGCAAAAATTATTACTTTATCAGCCGCAGCAAGTTTGAACAATTACTTGCTGAAGCTGAATTTTTAGAATGGGCAGAATTTGCTGGTAACTATTACGGCACTCCCCGTGAAGCTGTGCTTAACCAAATTAATTCCGGTAAGTTGGTAGTGCTGGAAATTGAACTAGAAGGGGCAAGACAAATTCGTGCTTCCTTCCCCAGTGCCCTCAGCATTTTTATTTTACCGCCTTCTTTTGATGAATTAGAGAAACGGATACGCGATCGCGGCCAAGACTCTGAAGAAGCGATCGCCCGTCGTCTACTCCGCGCCCAAGAAGAAATTCAAGCCGCAGCTGAATTTGATATTCAAATCGTTAATGACGATTTTGAAACTGCCTTAAATGATATTGAAGCGGTTTTATTTAAATAAGTTAGGAGCGGAGCTTGGAATTGCTCCGCCTCCAGTTAAGAGTTAGAAGTTATGAATTTCAACTCTTAACTCCTAACTCCTAGTAATTAACCAAATAGACCTTGAATTGATGCCAAATTGCTAGTCAAAAAGTAAGCGACTACTGCACCACCAATACCACCAATCAAAAAAGAGCTGGCGAAATTGTTCCAGCTTTCTTTAGAGTTAAAAGCATCTGCCGGAGGATTGGGTACGGTAACACTAGGAAGTGCTTTGGGAGGATTGCTATTCGCATACAGAGATAAACCAGCAGTGAGAAGCACAACCAAGCCCATAGCTGCCAGTAATCCAGCTAAGTTAGCATTAGCTGTGTCCCGCAGTGGTCCTAATTTGGCAAAGGGGCCAAATATCCAGTAACCGTGAGCCATGCCTATTTCTAGCGCACGTCTACCAGGAGACAGACCTGGGCGATAGGCAGGTAAGTTATTAATAAACCACTTGCTCAAGGGAGAAGCATTAATCGGGGTTTCTAGGTTCCCTATTTGTGGATCACGGAATGCGGGAAAAACAACTTCCCGATTTCTGGGATCGCTAGGAAGATTCTTTGATGCATCTACTGCTTGTGCCATATTTTATGTTTGCCTCTAAATTTAAAATGGTGGCATTTTTATATTAATAATAATTGAGGATAAAGATATCTTTTGTCTAGGAAGTTTAGAAAAATTAATTTAGCTAGTTTTCAAACTCTGAAACTCGCGATCTGTAAACAGAATCACGAGTTTCAAAAAACTATTTTTGCCGCCTATTTTGGTGATAATTCTGCCTAATTAAGCTGAATAGATCAATTACACAATATTAGGCAAAAAGCAAGACATTCAACTGTCCTAAATCCCATTTCATACTTATGGCAGTGGGTGGAAAAGTAGGTCGGGGAAAAAGAGGTTGAATTCAATCAATATAAATGCTGTGATCGACAGCCAGATGGTAGCTGCCACGGGCGCTGTGGAAAGGAATTTAATCAAATAGGCTGATTGATCGCCTTTGTCTGCCATGAATTTAGTCTCCAATACAAATGAATTAGTTAAGCTGATTTAGCGGGGGGAAATGGGAATTTCTGAATCCTTGGCTGTTAATTTTCCAGAGAGAAGTTCTTGGACTGCTGCTACTGGCCAAGTAAAGCCTGACAGCATGATCGGTAGTGCCAAACCAAGATCGATTTGGATTTCTTTTAGTTCAGTGTCAGATTCCTTTTTGATCGCTTGCAGATAGGCACGACCGACCCAACCAATCCAACCAGCAATATATAGAAACAGAATGCTAGGGATCAAAAAGTCACCAGCATGATCTAGACGACCATCAACAATCAAGTGGGGATAACCCTCAGGACCACACAGCTCTTGAGAATAACGCTCAAATCGCTTTCTCCCTGATTCGGGGTCACCAGTGGTATTACGGGCATTAGCTGCTAGCTCTTGAAAAGCGGGATTGTCCTTACACGGTGTCAAATTAGCCCCTAAAGCTTTTGCTGGGGAGGCAAAATTGAACCAAAGGCAAATCGCTAAAATCAAAGCAAACAATCGTCGCATAGAGTTGTTTCCTTTTATTACAAAACAAAAAGTTCTTTGTACAAAACGAAGCGGCTTGTACAGTTCGTTTATTTGCATAACTAGGAAGTCATCATACTCTTGGCTGGGAACAGAGTAAAGTTTAAGTAAATAAAAGTTAAAGTTTCTCAACCAAAATAAAGCGCTGAGTCCTGTTAGCGGCGCGTTTAGCCCGTGCCGAGTATCAGAATTGTTGTTGTAGGGTAGTAAAGAAGCAAGATTTTCTCTTTACTATTCAGGACTCCAGACTCAGCACTAATTATTCCCAATGGCAACCGTTTTAGCAATAGAAACAAGCTGTGATGAAACTGCCGTCGCAATTGTTAACAATCGTAAAGTTTACAGCAGTATCGTCGCCTCGCAAATTCCAGTCCATCAGCAGTATGGCGGGGTAGTACCAGAAGTAGCGTCTCGCCAGCACTTGGAAACAATCAATGATGCGATCGCTCAAGCCTTAGAGCAAGCCCAACTAGACTGGGAGAAAATTGACGCAATTGCTGCCACTTGCGCCCCTGGACTTGTAGGAGCGCTGTTGGTCGGGTTAACTGCTGCCAAAACCCTGGCGATGGTACACAACAAGCCATTTTTGGGAGTTCATCACCTCGAAGGTCACATTTACGCAACTTACTTGAGCGAATCAACTTTAAATCCCCCTTTCTTGAGTTTATTAGTTTCTGGCGGACATACAAGCTTGATTTATGTGAAAGATTGTGGTAGTTACGAAACTCTGGGACAAACCCGTGATGATGCTGCGGGTGAAGCCTTTGATAAGGTGGCGCGATTATTAAAGCTGGGTTATCCGGGTGGCCCAATGATTGACAAGTTGGCACAACTGGGCAATCCTCAAGCCTTTGCTCTACCAGAAGGAAAAGTTTCTCTACCGGGCGGGGGGTTTCATCGTTATGATACGAGTTTTAGTGGGTTAAAAACGGCTGTATTACGTTTAGTGCAGCAGTTAGAGAAAGATGGTGGACAAGTACCAGTAGCAGATGTAGCAGCTAGCTTTCAGGAAACCGTAGCGCGATCGCTGACCAAAAGAGCGATCGCCTGTGCCTTAGACTATGGTCTAGACACAATTGCTATTGGTGGCGGTGTAGCAGCTAATAGCGGGTTGAGAAAAAACCTCCAAGCCGCCGCCGTTGAACATAATCTACGCGTCCTATTCCCCCCTCTGAAATTCTGTACTGATAACGCCGCCATGATCGGTTGTGCCGCCTCTGAACATCTATCTTGTGGTCATACATCGCCCATCACACTAGGCGTTGAATCGAGGTTAGCGCTTACCCAGGTGATGAAGTTGTATGAACCTGTTGAGTAGTCATTTGTTAGTTGTAACCCGATACCCTTGGGTTAAGGCTTGACTCTTTGCCCAATGCCCAATGCCCAATGCCCAATACTTCGGCTTCTCTACGAGACGCTACGCGAACGCTCAGTACAAGTGCCCAATGACCAATGACCAATGACTAATGACTCTTGACTATTGAGCGGATATGATTCGCCACTGCATCCGGCTGTTCCAACATAGCTAAGTGTCCGCAATCAGGAATTTCCAAAACATTGTCACCACAATATTGGAACAGTCTGTGAAAGCTAGCTAAATGGCGCACATACTTGGGTTCCATAACCTTATCTTCGGCACCAGCCAAAAAATAAACTGGCTGCTTCAATTGGGATACTAGCTCAGGTAAACGATTGATTTCTTCCTCAGTTGTCGATTCTAACAGAGCTCCCAGAGATGCTTCCGGGTCAGCCACAACGAAATCAATCAACCTCTGACGTGCCCAATAGCGTTCCAAAGGATGTGCCACACTGGCTCTGGTAAACAGCAAATCAATCAAAGGCAATTGGGACAGCCAACGCGGGCGGACTTGCAAAAATTTCTGACCCGCCGAGCGAAACTGCTCAAAAGCTTCTTTGAGGTAAATACCACCACCAGCGTTGATACAGATAACTCCCTTAACACATTCAGGTATTTTATCTGCTCCCCAAAGAGCGATCGTACCTCCCAAAGAGTGACCAATGAGCCAAGCACTGGTAATATTCAGCTGTTTCAGGAGAATTGCTAAATCCTGAGCATAGGCAGCAGGAGTATAAACAGAATCGATTGGTGAGCCAACCGCACTACTGGAGATGGGTATAAGACTCAGAGACGTTTGTGCCTGACTAAAATCGGTTTTTACCTGGGACTGGGATTCACCAAAACCCCGCAAATCATAGGAAAGGCACTGCAAATCATCTGAGAGGCGGGAAATCACAGGTTGCCAATATCCACGGCTATTGAGCCAACCGTGGATAAATACTAAAGCATGGGGGCAGGAAGTGGGAGCCGTTAGCTCGTATGCGTGTGGAACGCCCAAGATTTCGATAGTTGCCATACTTATATCGTACCCCGAAGGGCGGGTGCGACTAAATACCGAATAAGAAGAGAGTTAGGAGTTATGAGTTAGGAGTGAGGAATTGTTAATTTTTAACTCATAACTCATAACCCCTCACTTTTATCATTTACCCAACAACCTCTGTCGCACCCCTTCAGCAATTTTGTGACCGAGATATTCAGGAATGAGGCTTTCATTTGGCCCCAACAAGTAAAGAATTAGCCGTGTACGTCCGCGCCAAACCAGTAAATTGGCATTGACTACCAGCAAATCTTCCTGCCAGATGGCGTACATCACTTTGTAAAATAATCCTGGTTGATTATCGGCTTCAATCACTAGGGCAGGGAGGTGAAAGACCGGATCGACATAGAACTCAGTTTGTACCTGCTCTAAGCCAGTGTCAAGATTGAATTCTACTGCCAGCATCTCTTCTACCTCAAACCGACCTCCTAAAGCCTCCCGAATCGCGCGACAGACATTTTCTGCGGTTTTGTCGGTTAAGGCTTTACTACCACGAGACACCAACAGCTTAATAAAAACTAACATCGGCGGACGGATCTGACCATATAGACTCAGACCGTGGATAGTCAACCCATAAGCTGCTAGTACACCAAAAATATCGCTGAGGAGAAAAGACTGGTTGCGGTAAGCAAAATGCAAGGCACTTTTGCTACCTTCCGGTTTCAGCTCAATAACAGCGCGTCTAGTTTTATAGAGACGGTAGGCTAGCCGTAAATTTTGCAGTTGAATCTCACTGCTGACGAATTGCTCATAAAACTGGGGAAACGCTCGGTTAAAGCGCTTTAGGAGTTCCAGTGTTGAAGATTTTAAACCAGAAGCCATTGTTAAGGGTAAGACTCGCTTGCTTTCGTCACCTGGGGGCTGGGTGTTGGGGGAGTAAGTAGTGCTGTTAGCGGATAGCTAGGGTTTAGCCCGTGCTGAGTGGGGAATCTCACTTCTTCACTCAGGACTGGGAAAAGAGGAACTATTTTGTCCCATGCCCAATCCCTTGTATACAATTCACTCCTAAGCTAACGTGCATTTAACCTCTATACGAATAATTGCCAGGATTAGGTTTTTTCATTTTGAATTTTGAATGAGTGAATGAGTGAATTGTTTATATCCTTAGCTTTTGGTGAATTTCTCCTAGCCTTTACCGAAAAATTGGGTCTAAAGCCCCGAACTTCTAAGACGGCTTTTATGGTAGAATCAGGTGTCTCAGGTAGAATAACCGCCGGTACAGGACGACTTAAATAAGTGAAACACGATAGTCCGGGAAATAATAAAGGCAACTTGGTGGCGAAAACGAGTCTAATCAGAGCTAGCGAAACTAACACAGCAGCAAAACTAAAGAATTGTTCAGCTTTTCAATTAAGACGACTAAAAACGTACCTTGGGGCGCAAGGTAACGCTATGTTTACTATCCTAGTACGTCTCTGGAGATATAGCCCTCTGGGATTAGCTAAGTTAGGCTTGTTCATTGGTTTTATTGAACGGTGGAACAGTTTAAGCATTGCCAGAAATGGATAGCTAATTGTAAGGTTTGTCGATGAAAGAGGAAACCTAAATAGTAATATTTAGAATTCCCGTCCGTTCAGGGCGGGGCGAACGTCAAAACAAAATGCTAAAGTTGAAGATGATTGGTGTGAAACACGCTCTAACTGGCTGTTGCCATTACAAATCCCGAAAGCAACCGAAAAAATTTGAGTGTCAGGGGTAGTAAATGGAAGTAGCTATGTTAAACGTGAATCAACACTCCTGAGAGTGGAAACCAATTCAGTTATACTACCCGAACCACGTTGGCATGGGTTTTTGGAAAACTTGGTTTAATACTCCTGAATCTGTAGCGGCAACTAGGACAAACTCCTTTGAAGAGCATACAGCGCAAACTGTGGGCAACTCAAACCCCAACAGCATTAGCGAAGCTTCTTCAAAGGAGGCTCGTATCGTCTTCAGTACGGAGCGAGACATTGACCTGTATGAGCTAGAAGAACTCTGTGATGCAGTTGGTTGGTCGCGTCGTCCTCTAAGAAAAGTGAAAAAAGCTATTGAGCATAGTTTTCTTGTCGCCTCAATGTGGCAGGTGAGAGGAAACCAAAAGCGGCTCATTGGTTTTGCCCGCGCTACCTCAGATCACGCGTTTAATGCCACTATTTGGGATGTGGTGGTTCACCCAGACTTTCAAAGTCAAGGACTGGGCAAAGCACTGATGAAATACGTTCTCAAAAAACTTAGGAGTGAAGAAATTAGTAATGTCACTCTCTTCGCCGACCCCCAGGTTGTAGATTTTTACCGAACTATGGGGTTTATGGCTGATCCAGAAGGCATCAAAGGTATGTTCTGGTATCCTCACTAGCGCTCAATCAAAATAAAACCCGATTTGCACAAGAAAATCAGGTATGATAGCAAAACTCTATTATTTTGATGTGTTTTTCCAAGGTTCAGCCGACGAACACGCAAGTATATAATATCTATCTTGTAAAACTAAGTCGGCAAAAAACCTTTATTCAGTGTAACGATGTAATCTATATTGATTGTGTTTGCAAAAGATAAAAAAGATTAGGCATAAGCCGTGTTATCTGATATGATTAAATTAATACATTTTGCGAAATGGCGATCGCCTCGATCGTAGGTTATAATACCAAACCGCAAAAAGTAGGTAAGTGTAACGGGATGTAGCGCAGCTTGGTAGCGCGCCTGCTTTGGGAGCAGGATGCCGCAGGTTCAAATCCTGTCATCCCGATTTAATTAATATAGTTAACGGTTAGGGCAGATTAAGTAAAGTCTCCAAAGTCCCAGAGATGGAGAGACTTTTCACTGTTTGAGAAGACATATAATAGGCGTCTACGGCATTTTGCAGTGAATAGCGAAGCGAAACCGACAAAAACACAACGTTAGCATAGTCCATTTGTGAAAAATACTATAGCAACCCGAAATAGTTGCGGAATCCTAGATTTTGACCGTTGATGGTTAAAACTCAACCTCAACGCGCACAACGAATTTTTCACAATTGAAATAGATTGCTATATAACTGTAGCTAGTTGGTGCTGTGCAAATCCAACCATTTGTTTAATTTAATTGGACTATTGATGCGAGGAGCAGTCATGAAATCATTTATCCGCTTGGGCGCAACATTGGGTATAGCTGGCAGTATATTTTTAGCGGGACTTTCAGGAATAGGCAATCTACCAGGAATAGGCAATCTAGAGGCGATCGCCTTGCCACAAGATCAGGTAGTGAAAAAGCTCCAAGAAGTACCCGTATTCACGCTGACCAATCCTAAAGGCGAATTCGTGGTTCTTTCGAGGAAAAACGAATCCAAGACGATCTCACAAGTAGGATTTTTTATTAGCAAGCAAGATGCTCAAAAATTCCTTGACAATCGACTCAAAAAAGAAAATCCCCAGTTGGCAAGCACGCTACAGGTAAGACCTTTGTCCTTGGCAGACTACTATAAAATAGTCCAAGAAAGCAAAAAGAAATCAGAGTCTGTAATTTATACTCTAGTGCCGACGCAACAACAGGTAGCTTCGGCAACAAGTATGCTGAATCAGAATGGTCAAAAAGGACAGCAATTCAATGGTATTCCCTTATTTGTACCCAAATTTAAGAAAGATAATAGCTATTTGACCATTCCCGTGCCCAAAGGTAAGGAGCGCTATATCCCTTTCTTTTTTGAAAAAGAGCAAGCAGTGGCTCTATTAGACGAATTCAAAAAAGCCGTGCCCAAGGAAGGAGCCAATACTGAAATTCAGGTGGTGGATTTGTACGGTGTTCTGGAGGCTCTCAATAGCAGCAACGATCCTGGTATAAATAAAATTGTTCTGTATCCATCGCGGGAGTCGATCAATTTTATTCGATCGCTTGCGCCGAATCAATCACCAGCTCCTGTAGTCGCTCCGAAAAAATAACGGATATGCACTCCAAGGTTGAGGCATGAGGGAGAAACATCTGATAGTTTCTGGTTTACAACTTTGGCAGTGGCGGAATGCAGCTTTTAAAGCGGCGATCGCCACTGATGTCCCACCAAGGGAGGTAGATTGGCTGCTTCTAGAGGTAGCTGGATTAGACCGCTTGACACTAGGTTTGGAGTCTTTTAAAAACTGGCCGCAAATTCAGCTGCAATTGCCTCTGCAAGAGTTAGATAAACTCTGGCAGAGGCGATTAAATGAACGCTTGCCAGTGCAGTATATTGCCGGAGTTACACCTTGGCGTCAGTTTAAAATCGCGGTGTCGAGTGCGGTTTTGATTCCCAGACCAGAGACAGAGAGCTTAATTGATTTAGCTAAAGCATTTGCTAGCAATATTTCAGGACACTGGGCGGATTTGGGTACTGGAAGTGGAGCGATCGCACTGGGATTAGCAGATGTCTTGCCAAAAGCAACAATTCATGCAGTTGATTATAGTTTAGAAGCTCTGGCGATCGCCCAAGCCAACGCCGATAATTTGGGTTTTGCTGACCGGATTAAATTTTATCAAGGTTTCTGGTGGGAGCCACTGGCATTTCTCAAAGGTCAGTTCAGTGGTATGGTGTCTAACCCTCCTTACATCCCCACCAGTACCTTATCTAGCTTACAACCAGAAGTAGTTAACCATGAACCACATCTAGCTTTGGATGGTGGCGCTGATGGCTTAGATTGTATTCGCCATTTGATAGAAATATCCCCTAGTTATTTGCAACCTAGTGGCGTGTGGTTAATTGAGATGATGGCTGGACAGGCGGATACAGTGCGAGAACTTTTGCAAAATCAAGGTAGCTATTGTAAAATTCAAATTCACGCTGATTTAGCTGGAATTGAACGCTTCGCCCTAGCTTATAAAAGTTAAGAGTTAGGAATTATGAGTTATGAGTTATTAGAAAGAAGATACAAAAAATTACTTACTTTTCACTCCTAACTCTATAAAAATGACGCAAGTTTCCCTGACAAACCTAATAGCTGGCGCACGCGCTGGCTTTTTGGTGAGCTTTCCTACGGATACTGTTCCTGCACTTGCAGCCATACCAGAAAAAGCAGGATTAATTTTTGCGGCGAAGCAACGCAGTCAAGACAAACCTTTGATTTTGATGGCGGCTAGTGCTGAAGATTTATGGCTATATGTGAAAGGTAGTGAGAACGAGTATAAAGTTTGGCAAGAAGTAGCAGATAAATATTGGCCGGGAGGGCTGACGTTAGTTTTGCCAGCAAGTGAACGCGTACCAAAAGTTATGAACCCCATCGACTCGACAACAATTGGCATCCGAGTACCAAACAGTGCGATCGCTCAAACTATTTTGGCGCAAACAGGCCCCCTTGCCACCACTAGCGCCAATTTTTCTGGTCAGCCACCTTTGCAAACGATCGCAGAAATTCAGCTTCAGTTTCCCCAGGTTCTGATAGCAACTACAGAATATCGGGGTGAAATGCCGGGAATGGGTATACCTTCCACTGTTGCTAAATGGACAGGGATAAATTGGCAAATTTTGCGGCAAGGTGCGATCAAGTTAGATATTTCGACTGATAACCAAATATAGGTAGCTATAATGTTGTTTTCCTGATTTGAACAACAGAGAAATCCGAAACTTTAGTTGGCGCTGTTGTGGTTAAGTAACAAGTTAATAATTGCCAGATTATGAATTGGAGCAACTGGATATATCTAGGAGCCGGAATAGCACTAGGTATGATTTTACATAGGTTATTTGCGCGAGCGCCAAATGTTTCATCTAGCTCATCCCCAGTAGATCAAGCAGATATGCCACCAATATCGCAACAGCTAGAGCGAACGCAGCTAGCATACCAAATGGCAAGGGAAATGAGCCAGTTTAAAGCCGGCTTTTTGGCACGGACTACCCATGAACTGCGATCGCCTCTCAATGGTCTAATTGGCTTGCATCAGTTAATTTTGTCAGATTTATGTGAAGATCCAGCTGAAGAACGAGAATTTATTGCCCAAGCTCAGGAGCGAACCCTGAAGTTGCTGAAGCTGATGGATGAAATTCTCAACGTTGCTAGAATTGAACACGGTATGAATAAATTAGATATTCAGCCTATACCCTTAGCCCAAATTTTGGAGGAGGTTCATAAATTAACTTATATGCTGGCGGCTAATCGCAATTTTCCCTTGCAATTATTACCCGCAGACCCAGAAATTTATGTTTTGGCAGATTACCTCTGGCTCCGCCAAATATTGATCAGTTTAATAGACACTGCTATTAGTCAAATGGAGGAAGGCAGCATTTGTATTTCTAGCAGCATCTTACCTACAAATAATTTTGTCAACATTTGGCTGGATGTACCAACCCATGTCATACTGTGGAGCGAGTCGATTGATTTGATTAAATCTGAAAATGAGCTGACTCAGATTGACCAAAAAAACGCTGCTCTTTCCCCAGGAATGAGGCTATTAATCAATCAGACTTTAGTAGAAGTTATGGGAGGAAAGTTGGAAATTTTACCCTCGACCATTGCGAAGGAACCACTTCAGCAGGTTAGCAGACTACAAATCTCTATCCCCCTAGTGATTCCTGAAGCTGATCTTCTGTAGCCTAATAGTTCTTGGAGTTGGTAAAGGTCAATTTCAGATTTGCGTTCGCCTTTGGCGCAGCGGAGCTGTTCGCTAAATTAGAATCTGAGACTCGTTCATCTTTTGCTAGAAATTGCTCCACGTATATATATATGTAACGAGAAAGAAAAATTAATTACAAACCCACTTCCAGAGAGGATGAGTTGCTCCCTGTTGACGTATGCGATAAAGTTGTTTTTCTAAACGTTCTTTTTCCTGCTGTGGTAGCCCGAGTAGGATATTCCGACTTTGCCAAACTAAAACAGCAGCCGTCATCCCAATACAAAAGGCTAAACCGAAGGTAGACAGTGGATGGTAGAAAAGTCCATATCGCACCGCTACCCAGGTAAAATATTGTTGCAACAAAGAAATTTCTGCACGTAGACCCCACAAGCTAAGAGGCGCAATGGTCAGCCATAAACAGCCCACAAACAGCCACCTGCCATATACTGTTAGTCTGTGTAGCCTTTGTACTTGTTGAGCAAACGATGGGTCAGATTTATCAAAATCTGGGACAGGAGTTAATGGTTCTTCCGGTTGATCCATAGGAGAATAAAATTGCAAGGTGTGGGTGAGCAATTGAACCCAATTGTCAAATGCACAGAAGTTTAACTATCCTGGGAACTGGTAGATGTATCAATCGGTTCAGCGCTGTTTACCACATTTGTTTGACCCTTGCGCTCTCGCCACCAAGCTAAAAGCGGACTAGCGAGGAAAATACTTGAATAAGCGCCCATCGTGAAGCCAATAATCAAAGCTAGTGAAAAGTTTCTCAGGGTTTCGCCGCCAAATAGGAATAGGGAAAATAATGTTAGCAAAACCGTGAACGTGGTATTAATTGATCGCGTTAAAGTTTGATTGATTGCATCATCAACAACTTTGTCAATGTGATCGTTAGGATGTAGATGCAGTATTTCTCGAATGCGATCGTAGATAATCACGGTATCTGTAACCGAGAAACCAGTAATAGTCAAAATAGCAACGACAAAAAGGCTATCAACTTCAATACCTGCGACTAATCCCAAGATGGAGAAAATACCCAGCGTAATCAAAACATCATGGAACAATGCAAGAATTGCGATTACAGCATAGTCTAGCTGGAACCGCACACTCAAATAAATAACGATCGCTGCGAAGGAGACAACCAGAGCTAATAACCCTTGGGAAAGTAGTTGACGACCAAGTGTCGGGCCAACGGTATCAATTTGGGTGGCTTTCGGGTCAAAGGCTCCAATTTTTTCAGTCAAAGCTGTTTGTAACTGGGTGCGTTGCTCGACATCTAATGTCTTTGTGCGAACCGATATTCCCTGTTGCTTTTGACCAATAACTTGGATGCTACTATTATTTAGTTTCTGAGCGTCAATTACTTCCCTGACATCAGAGATTTCAATCGGTTGAGTGCAATTGTTTGGTTGTGTACAATCGCGTTCAAATTGTAGTCGCGTACCACCAACAAAATCTAAACTGGGACGTAGCGGTGCGCCTAGTTGTTGCCAAGAAATCACCATCGCCACGATGCTAATAATCGTGGCGATGACAGAAGTTGTCCACCATAATTTTCGCTGTTTGATAACACTAAATTTCATGACTGCACCTCTGCACCAGACTTAATTGACGTTGAAAGATTCGGACAAAACAACTCTGGCTTACGCAAGTTGGGAAATTGCAATGATAGGAACAGGAGTGTGCGACTACAAGTAATGGCAGTAAATAAATTTACCCCCAACCCTAGCGCCAATGTCAAAGCAAAGCCTTTAACTAAACCTGCTCCTAAGAAAAACAGTGCTGCACAAGAAATTAATGATGTAACATGACTATCTAAAATGCTAGACCAAGCTCGGTAGAATCCTGCCTCTATAGAACGATATAAAGTTTTACCACCGCGTAGTTCTTCACGGGTGCGCTCAAAAATCAAGACGTTAGCATCAACTGCCATGCCGATACTGAGGATAAACCCAGCAATACCGGGGAGAGTTAATGTAACGCCTAGCAAAGCGAAGGTGGCATAGGTCAATAGCGCATAGATAATCAAAGCAACGTCGGCAATTAATCCTGGTAGTCGGTAGTAAACTAACATGAAAATTAATACTAACAGCAATCCGCCACTACCAGCGTAAAGACTGCGTTGAATACTATCTTTACCTAAGGTTGCCCCAACAGTGCGGTTTTCGACGATTTGCACTGGTACGGGTAAAGCACCCCCTCGGAGCTGCACACCTAAGTTGTTAGCTTCTTGGGCGGTAAACCTACCTGTAATCACAGCAGCACCACCACTAATACCACTAGCAGCAAATTCTGGCCCGACACTGGGAGCGCTGATCAGTTCATTGTCTAGAAAAATGCCAATGCTGCGTCCTGTACCGGCAAGTTTTTTCGTCAGTTCGGCAAACAGTTCACCACCCTTTTGGTCGAAGCGAATGGTAACATTCCAATTCTTGTTTTGAGTGGATTCAACGCCTGCATCTTTGAGGAATTTCCCTGCGAGTGGGGGGTTTGTGCTTTCATACAATTCAGCGATCGCTTGATTATTTTTCTGCAAATCTTGCTGATTTTTGACAATTGCTGCTTGCTCGTTACTCTTTCTCAAATCTTGTTGCTTGGCTTTCAATTCAGCTCGTGATGTTTGGAAAGCAAACAGTTGGGTTTCCGTACCAGGCTTTTGCGTGCGAAATTCTAACTGCGCTGTACCCCCTAGAACCCGTTCCGCTTGCTGTGGATCACTGACTCCGGGTAACTGCACAAGGATTTGATCTTTCCCTACAGTTTGCACGACTGGTTCAGAAACGCCAAGACCGTTAATGCGACCTTCAACGACTTTTTTCACAGCTTCCAATTCGCGATCGGTGATTTGCTTAATCTCCGGTGTTGTTTTCACTTGAATTGTGAGCTGTGAGCCTCCGCGTAAGTCCAGCCCTAACGGAATCGAAATTGTATTAATCACCACAATGGCGGCGATTATCAGGACTCCAATCAAAATTAATAGCGATCGCTGTCTTTGCATACTATAACTCGCAACTGACAAAGGCTATAATAGCTCTCTTTTGTACAGTTATGAATGGGGAGTGGGGAGTTGGAAGTTAGGAGTTAGGAGTTAGGAGTTGTAAATTCATTAAATTATTAACTCCTCACTCCTAAACCTCATCTAAGTTGAGAACCGTAGTTTTCGCCCTCACCCTAAATTCCTCTCCCAAATATGGGAGAGGGACTTTGAAATTCTGACTCCCCTTCTCCCATATCTGGGAGAAGGGGTTGGGGGATGAGGGCAAATCCTTTTGATCATCGAAGAACTACAGGTTTCAAGATAGACATGGTTTAACTTTTAAACCCGCAACGCTACCATTTTTTCCACAGCTTCTACTATTTGCTCTGGTTGGACAATTGTTAATCGTTCCAGATTGCCGTTGTAAGGCGTGGGGATATCTTGGGAAGAAAGCCGCAGTACTGGCGCATCCAATTCATCAAATAAGCGATCGTTAATTGAAGCGATGACTTCTGCGCCGATACCCGCAGTTCGCATCGATTCTTCCACCACAATCACTTTATGGGTTTTACGTATTGATGCGCCAATGGTATCAAAATCTAATGGCTTGAGCGAGATTAAATCAATAACTTCTGGATCATAACCTTCTTTTTCCAAAGTTTTTACCGCTTGCAGCACATGATGCCGCATCCGCGAATAAGTGATAATTGTGACATCTTTTCCTTGACGCACAACTTCTGCTTTATCTAGGGGTAGTAAATATTCTTCTTCTGGTAAATCTTCTTTCAAGTTGTAAAGCAGAACGTGTTCAAAGAACAATACCGGGTTATCATCGCGGATAGCGGATTTTAGTAGTCCTTTGGCGTTTCTTGGTGTGGAGCAGGCAACAATCTTCAACCCAGGCACAGCTTGGAAGTAGGTTTCTAGTCGCTGAGAATGTTCTGCCCCTAGTTGTCGTCCCACACCTCCAGGGCCGCGAATTACCATCGGAATTTTAAAGTTACCGCCAGAAGTGTAGCGCAGCATCCCAGCGTTGTTGGCTATTTGGTTGAAAGCGAGCAATAAAAAGCCCATATTCATGCCTTCGATGATCGGACGCAACCCTGTCATTGCAGCTCCCACTGCCATGCCAGTAAAGCTATTTTCGGCAATCGGGGTGTCTAGAACGCGGAGTTCGCCATATTTTTGGTACAGGTCTTTGGTAACTTTATAGGAACCGCCGTAGTGTCCGACATCTTCACCGAGAACAAATACGCTGGAATCACGCGCCATCTCTTCATCAATGGCTTCGCGTAAGGCGTTGAAGAATAGTGTTTCTGCCATTTAGACCTTTTAGTAAGATTATGGTTTTAGAATTTTATCGTGCTGCTGTCGCAAATACGGTGAGCGATCGCACTAGTTAGAGATTGTTTGTTTGCATGAAGCGCCCCTAGCACAGAGCGAGTAATTGCCATAACTATATCAAATAGATTTTAGAGGTTTTAGGAGCGATCGCCTCCCCCTCTGGCAAATGCGGCTGATTTGCACCACAGTCAATAGATGATTTAGAAAACTTCCCAGAGTTGCATCAACAGAACCTAGAAAGACTACGAAATCAAGCTTAAGCGATCGCAACCCTCCAACAATATTTTATAACTTGGCGTTGATAACCTCATCGAATTACCCAAAACAAAAGAAAAACCTCACCCTGTCCTATCTTTAATCCCTCTCCTTACTAAGGAGAGGGACAGGTTTTGGGGGAGCAAAACCAGGGTGAGGTTCTTTTATTATCGGCAATTCAGCAGACATGATATAACCCTATCTAATTTCCCCGAGAAGCCTCCTCAATTGTTAACTGTGTAACGCTTGCGATCGCTATCCCCATAACACCCGCACAAAAGGTTTTTTCCGATAACGCCGATAAATATTAAAATCACTGTCCAAGGTGGCGTAGGCGTAGCGTAGCCCGCCGCAGGCATCGCCGCAATATCCAAACGCTCTGAAATGACGATTAAGGATAAATCTGCAAAATCCCCTGGTAAATCTTTGTACTGAGTATTCAACTCAGCAATACGCGAAAAATCTTGCGCCAATAGTTGCTCACACTCGTAGAGTTGTTTAGCAACATCTAGAAGAAACTCATTTTGTGTACGCCAATCAAAGTTGAGCAACCACACTACTTCTGCAATACAAATGGGCCTAGTTACTAGCCTGGAAGTACAGTTCTCGAAGAAGCGACGTACCTGTTGATGATACTGATCTCTGGCGCTGTAGTACGCAAACAAAAAGCCGCTATCCGCGAGTATAAGCGGATAATACGTCATGGCTGGCGCTTATTGAGATATTGAGTGAGCGATCGCTTTCTTTCGATTTGAGCGTTCCGATAAATCCGTTGGTGCATCTTGCAGCAGATGTTCAGGGTGTCCACCCCGTCTCTCAACCAAAGTTTTATCCGCTTGTAAGGTTAGCCAGCGTTCAGCAATCAAGCGTCGGATAAACTCACTCTTTTCCGTTTGCTCGTAAGCCAAGATATCGGCTAGCTACCGTTCTGTTTCTTCGTCCAGCCTGACATTGAGCATAACTTTTAAGCTAAAACACATCTAAATTGCATATCAAAATTTTATCAATATCTTGTGGGGTGGGCATCTTGCCCGCCCTGATTATGCAACTTAAATGCCGATTAGCTTATCATACTTGTAATACAAATATGACAGGTATAACGCGGATTAGTTAATTTTTTTTGAATTTCGCACCAGCCAAACCTAAAATACTAAAAATCTCACACCCAGACACCAAAACACAACTTTGCATCTTTGCGCCTCTGCGTGAGATTTCTTAAATTCTTACTCGATCACTCACCTTACTTCAACCATCGCGCCGCATCTTTGGCATGGTAAGTCAAAATCAAGTCAGCGCCAGCCCGTTTAAACCCAGTTAAAGTTTCCATAACTACTCGCTCCTCATCAATCCAACCATTGAGAGCCGCAGCTTTCACCATCGCATACTCACCAGAAACATTGTAAGCCGCAACTGGTAAGTTACTCGCTTCTTTCACCCGCCAGATAATGTCCATGTATGCCAAGGCTGGCTTAACCATGAGCATATCAGCACCTTCAGCAATATCCAATTCAATCTCTTTAAGGGCTTCGCGGGCATTACCTGGGTCCATTTGATAAGTTCTTCTGTCCCCAAATTGCGGTGTCGAGTCTGCTGCATCCCGAAATGGGCCATAATAACCCGAAGCATACTTAGCAGCATAAGACATAATCGGCGTATCTTGAAATCCGGCTTCATCCAAACCCACACGAATTGCCTGGACAAAGCCATCCATCATTCCCGAAGGCGCGATGATATCAGCACCAGCTTTTGCTTGAGAAACTGCTGTTTTCTTCAGCAATTCTAATGTTGGGTCATTTAAAACCCGTCCCGTCAAATCACCAACTTGCAGATAACCACAATGACCGTGGCTGGTGTACTCACACAAACAAGTATCAGCAATTACAATCAAATCTGGTACTGCTGCTTTTACCGCCGTCGCAGCTTTTTGGACGATACCGCAATCATGCCAAGCACCAGTGGCATCTACATCTTTATCAGCCGGAATACCAAATAGAATAATCGCGGGAATTCCTAAGTCATAAACTTCTTTTGCTTCTTCGACAATTTTATCTACCGAAAGTTGGTAGACTCCGGGCATTGATTTCACCTCATTAGCGATTCCCTCACCTGGTACGGCAAATAATGGGTAGATTAAATCGCTTGTTGTCAAAACAGTTTCACGAACCATCCGGCGCAGTTGAGGATGGGTACGCAGACGACGGGGGCGATGTATAGGAAACATAAAATTTTATGAAGAAAAACAACGCAAATGGACACAAAATAAAGCGTCACAAAAGCAGGCTAAAATTTTCCTGCCGTCGGACAGACTACAAACAGTACTTAACTGTCCCTTGCCCTACTCTTAATCAAGTTGTGGGGCAATTTTGTATTCTACAGCTTGGTTGCACCTATCCGACGGACTGGAAAAAAAACAACATAGTAAGCAATTCAAAATTCAAAATGGTAAGACTGTCTGTTGGCAAAAATTGTGGCGATTGGGTGTGTGCAAATTAAAGGCATAACAGCTTAATAAAAAATAACCGACAATTACCAATGCCCAATACTTCGGCTTCGCTCAGTACAAGTGCCCAATACTTCTCTACGAGAAGCTGCGCCAACGGCTTCTCTACAAGACGCTACGCGAACGCTCAGTACAAGTGCCCAATACTTCTCTACGAGAGGCTGCGCCAACGGCTTCTCTACGAGACGCTACGCGAACGCTCAGTACAAGTCCCCAATCCTGATAAATCTGGGTTAAAAAACTCGGAAAATATAGGGATAACGGAAGGGTATATCAGGATTGTTGAAAACTCCGATGAGCGCCCAAATTGTTAATCCCCAGTGCAATAGATATCCCAGACCGGCTAGTGGCCCCAATATTAATAGTGGTAGCACCAACCAACCGAATAGAAAAAATAGTGTTCCTAAAATCAGTGCATAAAGCCAGACATTAAAGTGGAAATTTATCGATTCTCTGGCGTTTTCTTTAACAACAGGATCGTCAGACACGAGCAGTATGGCAATAGGTATACCTACAGATACCAATGTCGTGCTGAAAAAAATCGCTCCATGAGACAAGGCAGATAGAAGCTTTCGCTTGTCTGTGTCGTACATTGCTTTCTCCTATTTAGTCAGATTGTTAGTTATATTACGACCCTATCACGAGCATCGTTGTCTTAAGATTAAAAGACTTGCTAGAGTCAAAAAAAATTAAGTTAGCTAACAAACAAATACACTTATGTCTACTGAACTTGAGTCTGAACTTATTCAAGCGGTTGAACTTCGCCGCAACTTTGCGATTATATCTCACCCTGATGCGGGTAAAACTACACTAACAGAAAAACTACTCTTGTACGGAGGTGCAATTCACGAAGCTGGGGCGGTTAAGGCGCGACGGGCACAGCGTAAGGCTACCTCTGACTGGATGGCGATGGAACAACAACGGGGTATTTCCATTACTTCCACAGTGTTGCAATTTGAATACCGGAACTGTCAAATAAATTTATTAGACACTCCCGGACACCAAGACTTCAGTGAAGATACTTATCGCACCCTTGCCGCCGCCGATAATGCCGTGATGTTGATTGATGCAGCAAAAGGTTTGGAACCCCAAACGCGCAAATTGTTTGAAGTGTGTAAGTTGCGGGGTATCCCGATCTTTACATTTATCAACAAGCTCGATCGCCCAGGCAGGGAACCTCTGGAACTGTTGGATGAAATTGAGCAAGAATTGGGATTGCAAACCTATGCCGTAAACTGGCCGATTGGTATGGGCGATCGCTTTAAAGGTGTTTTTGACCGATACAAGCAACAAATTCACCTGTTTGAACGCAGCGCCCACGGCAGCCGAGAAGCCCGTGATACGATTGTGGAATTAGGTGATCCGAGAATAGAGGAGCAGCTAGAACAAGAACTCTACTACCAACTGAAAAATGATTTAGAACTGTTAGAAGGTGTTGGGCCAGAGTTAGATTTGCAGTTAGTACACGAAGGCAAAATGACGCCTGTGTTCTTTGGTAGCGCCATGACTAACTTTGGTGTAGAGTTATTTCTCAATTACTTCCTCGACTATGCCCTGAAACCCGGTTCTCACTACAGCAGTGTTGGCGAAGTCGCCCCTACATACCCGGAGTTTTCGGGGTTTGTCTTCAAACTGCAAGCGAACATGGACCCGAAGCACCGCGATCGCGTCGCTTTTATCCGGGTCTGCACTGGTAAGTTTGAAAAAGATATGATGGTGAATCACGCCCGCATTGGTAAACTCATCCGTCTGTCTCGCCCGCAAAAACTCTTTGCCCAAGAGCGGGAATCGATTGATGTGGCTTATCCTGGCGATGTGATCGGTTTGAACAATCCCGGTGTTTTTGCGATCGGGGATACAATTTACACGGGACAAAAGCTCGAATATGAGGGCATTCCGTATTTCTCGCCGGAACTGTTTGCGTCTCTGAGGAATCCCAACCCCTCGAAGTCTAAACAATTCCAAAAAGGCGTTGCGGAATTGCGCGAAGAAGGTGCTGTACAAATTATGTATTCAACTGATGAAGCCAAGCGCGATCCAATTTTGGCGGCGGTGGGTCAGTTGCAATTCGAGGTGGTGCAGTTTCGCTTACAAAATGAGTATGGTGTAGAAACCATATTAGATTTATTGCCCTACAGTGTCGCCCGTTGGGTTGAGGGTGGTTGGGAAGCATTAGAAAAAGTGGGACGAATATTCAATACCACTACAGTTAAAGACAGTATGGGACGCCCAGTGTTGCTATTCCGCAATGAATGGAATTGCCAACAATTATTGGGCGATCATCCAGAGTTCAAATTAAGCGCGATCGCTCCAGTTTTTTCTAGTCAACAACCAGTGGAGGAATAATTCACTTGACAAGCAAAACTTGAGCGCGGTTGAGTTCCACGGCATCCGAGGTTCGCGCTTTTGCACAAACGTGGATCACCTAGAAGAGATTGGAGTGCCAAAATTTCTATGCCTTCACACGCCAAATCGTCTTTGGAGGCTGGTTTAATTGCCCTCAAGCAGGGAAATTACCAAACAGCGATCGCTCAACTAGAACCGATTGCTAAGAGCCAAAGCAATGCGACTGCTAGCTTACAAGCCCAAGTTGGTTTAGTGATGGCTTATGCTCGCACTGGCGAAGTTTCCAAAGCGATCGCTATTTCCCAAAATCTCATTGAGGGTAACAATCCCCAAGTTCAAGAGTGGGCAACACGCGCTCTTGAACACCTGACAAAACGTAAAAAACCTGATCAAGAATCAAAAAATGTCGAAACTGGATTTGTTACCTTTGGTAATTCAACTCCAGATTCAACCCCAGTTACCCCCTCAATAACTCCGACATTAGAGGAAAAGCCAAATGATCAAGTAATAGAAACCAAGAGCGACGACACCCCGGCGATGATGCCACTAGCTAGACTCAAAGCTACAGTAGCAACACCACTACCACCACCGGCTGCGCCCCTAAACGGTTTCATGGGTTCCGTTACCCGCACCCAAGCCAAATTATTCGGCGTTATTTATTGGCGACAAGCACAACGCGCCAGAGCATGGCAACCCCTACGTAAACCGAAATTAATTCCTTTGCGGCTACTCTCAGCAGGAACATTCATCGCCTTGTTTTGGCTGATCCGGGCAATCCTGAAGTTAGCAATGGGATTGATCAACCAGACTTTAGTCAAAATACCTTATCTGGAGCCGTTGCAGCTTTTATACCGCGATCCTACTAAATTATTGTTAATAGTATTGGTGATTTTCCTCGGACTATCACCTTGGTTGCTGGATCTGCTATTGGCGAAATTGTATGGTCAGCGAGAATTTTCTAAAGATGTATTGAATGCTCATAGCCGCGAAGCCGTTCGGGTGCTACAACGTTGTTGCCAACAACGACACTGGCCATTACCCAAACTGCGGATTTTACCAATGGCTGCACCAATTATCCTGACCTATGGTAGTTTACCACGTAATGCCAGGATTGTTGTGAGTCAAGGGCTATTAGAACAACTAGCAGATGATGAAATCGCCACTATTTACGCCACGCAGTTAGGGCATATTGCTCACTGGGATTTTGCTGTGATGTCTTTGTTGCTGCTGGTGACACTACCAACTTATAAGCTATATCAGCAAATGTCGAAGTGGGGAGACAAAATATCAGGGAAAATTTGGCGATCGCCGCTGACAATTCTGGCTAGTCTAATTTATGGAGTTTGGTGTTTGCTGACTGGAACTGCATTGTGGTTGTCGCGGTTGCGGCTTTATTATAGCGATCGCGTCGCTGCTGAAATTACTGGTAATCCGAATGCGCTAATTCGAGCTTTACTCAAAATTGCCATTGGCATTGCAGCTGATATCGAAAAACAAGAACACACCAGTTGGCAACTAGAAAGCTTAAATCTTCTGACACCAGTTAGCCACCAACAAAGCCTTTCTTTAGGTACTATTGCTAGTAATTTATCTTTTGAATCATTTTTGAAGTGGGATACTGCCAATCCCTATCGTCGATGGTTTACGATTAATAATAGCCATCCGTTAATCGGCGATCGCATTGAACGCCTCTGCCAAATAGCCCGTCACTGGCATCTAGACACCGAAGTACATTTTAGTAGCGAACCATCAAAGGTTAAGCGTCAGTCTTTCTTATTACAAATTGCTCCCTGGTTGGGAATTCCTCTAGGGCTTCTGTTTGCAGCTTTGGTCTGGCTAACGTGGCAATTAGCATTCGCACTCAAGTTTTTAAATCTAAAATGGATATATGAAGATTGGTCTTTCATTACAGGCTGCCTTTTGATTGGCTTTAGCATTGGTACAGTGATGCGGATTAATCCTTTTTTCCCGGATATTAAACCTGCTACCGTGCAAACTGACAACAGCTTACCCAACCTGTTATCTGACCCTTCTGCCTTACCCATTGACAGCAACAGCGTGCGTCTTGTGGGCAAATTATTAGGTCGTCAAGGTACTAGCAACTCCCTAGCCCAAGATTTAATCCTCCAATCGAGTGCGGGTTTAGTGAAATTACACCACATTTCTTGGCTAGGACAGTCAGTTAATCACCAGGATATGATCGGTCGGCAAATTATTGTCACAGGTTGGTTCCGCCGAGGAGCAACACCTTGGATCGATATCCAAACCCTGGAAACTCAAAGTGGTAAAACCATTCATAGCCCTCATCCCATTTGGTCTATTTTTTTGGCAGTTGCAGCACAGGCTTGGGGCGCATACGTTTTTCTCACTGGTTAGTCGTTGGGCATTGGTTATTATTGGACTTTGGAGAAATCGGAATGTAAACAAAAATTGCAGGTTGGGTTCCCAAATGTTACATTTATTTACACAAATCAAAGCAGCCGATGTAACTCAGCAGCACCGCTTAGTTATGAATTCGGATGCTTTTTCTCCCGCTCCATACCTTTTATCGTCCCAATAGAGCAGCAAATTAACTAGCCACTGGTTGGTTTTTGTTTGAAATATATGCCCTTTGGAATAAAAAAATGTGTTTTATGTTACGATGCGATCATACTAATGTCAGAAATGTATGCGCTAAACTAGCTACGTAGAAAATACCGTGGTAATCTAAAGAATGGTATTTGATTCTGCGAAAAACGGCATCGAAGCAAGCGTTTACTTTAGCAGGCAGCAGGGTATTAAATTTACAATTCTTAGAATTAAGGTGTTATTAGCTCACGATATTGTGAGCCTTTGGATTAAACAAGCTTGATCCCGACGAAAAACTGTATTGTTGTATAGGTTGACAGTTTCGAGCAAAAAAATTGGTTAATGGCAGTCTTGATCAATAGCATCTATTTAAAAGTCAAAGCTAAATGATTGTTTTCTTGCCTTGCCATGTTCATTCAACTCTGGAGGTATAGTTCATGTCCGTTCGCCTATATATAGGTAATTTGCCTAAAGATGAAATAGATCGTCAAGATCTGCAAGCCGTTTTTGCAGCCGAAGGTGAAGCTGTAACTACTAAATTAATTAAAGACCGCAAAACTGGCAAATGCCGTGGTTTTGGTTTTCTTACAGTCAACAACGACGAACAAGCTGACGAAATTATTGAAAAGTATAATGGTCAGATGTTCAAAGACACTCCGATTAAGCTAGAGAAGGCATTACCTCGTATAAAGGGTGAGGAAGGCGAAGAGCAAGCTCCGAAACCAGTTACTCTTGCTAGTAGTAGTACCCCCATTCCTAGCCCCACCAGAGGAGAAGGTAGCCGTCGTGAGAAAAGCTCTAAAAAGCCTCGCCGTGGCAGTTCAGGTGGCGGAGGTTCTCGTGAAACCAGCACCACGACTACCGATTCAGACGCTATTCGTCCAGATCCTCGTTGGGCTTCAGAATTAGAAAAGCTGAAGCAGATGCTAGCTGCACAAACTACGAATTAATCCCTAAGGGAGAGAAATTAAAAATTAAAAATCAGAATTTTTTTTGATTTTTAATTTTTAATTATTAATTATTATCTAGCTGCTTAGTTAAAATCTACTTGCAGCTAATTTTGTAAGTACGTAGGCGTAGCCCGGCGTAGGCATCGCATCGCCAAATCGTGACAAATTGAGGGTTTAAATTTAAGCGCAGAGATACGCAGAGAATTGGATACTAATTAATCAGATGTTGTACTTATAAGAAAATTAAGTTTTTGTGATTATAGGCATTAAAAAACCTAGCCAGTAATTATCTGGATTTGACAAGTTATAGTCAAGATATGGTTGTTATAGCTAGCTGATATGCCTTGGTAAACGGTCGGCGCGTAGGCGCAGCCCAACCTAGGCATCGCTCGAAAGATAATTTACACTCAAGGTAAGACCGATCATTTGCAGCTTCTGTTATGTCCTCAACTCTAGATTCTTTGCCACCTGCGCTTGCTAAAATTGTCCAGCGCTTTCAACGCGCTTCCGAACCGAAGCGGCGCTACGAACAGCTAATCTGGTATGCTCAGAAGCTCAATGAGTTCCCAGAAGCTGATAAATTACCCGAAAATAAAGTTCCTGGTTGCGTGTCTCAAGTTTATATCACAGCAGCCTTAGATGACGAGAAGGTTGTATATCAGGGCGATTCCGATTCGCAGTTAACCAAAGGATTAGTAGGGCTTCTGGTTGAAGGATTGGATGGACTAACGCCAACTGAGATTCTACAACTTACTCCAGATTTTATTCAAGCAACAGGTTTAAACGTTAGTTTGACACCTTCCCGTGCTAATGGGTTTTACAACATTTTTAAAACCATGCAAAAAAAAGCATTGGAAGTAAGTTAGATTTGCCTAACTAAGTAGGAAGGCACAATTAAATATAAGATAATACCTCACCCTCAATCCCTCTCCTTACTAAGGAGAGGGAAGCCGGAGGCAGGGTGAGGTTTTGCATTTTATTTAATCCACATTCCTAAGTTAGATTTGCCTAACTAAACTTGGTTATTGGTCATTAGTCATTGGTCATTTGCAAAGGACAACTGACTAATGACAAATAACATACAACTACCAAAATTTAGTCTTATGTCAACAAATTTATTATCTACCTCTGCTGCTATTGGCTTTGGTGGAGTAGTTCAAGAATATCTCTGGAATTGGGAAAATCAGCAATTGCGCGTTGTTTATGAAACCCTTGGTAAAGGTTCACCGCTATTGCTACTACCATCTTTCAGCACTGTTTCGACGCGCTTGGAAATGAGCGAACTTGCGAGATTACTAGCTCCGCATTTTCAAGTTGTAGCCATAGACTGGCCTGGATTTGGAGAATCTTCTCGCCCTAGTTTGAATTATCGACCGGAAATATATCAGCAATTTCTGGAAAATTTTGTCAAAGCTATTTTTAATACTCCCATTACTGTGATCGCGGCTGGCCATGCTGCTAGTTACGTTTTACAACTAGCTGTGAAACATCAGGCTGCTTTCTCACGGATTATATTGTTAGCTCCTACTTGGCGTGGACCTTTGCCGACAATGGGGGCAAGTCAGCAAATAGCTGGCATTGTGAGAGAATTAGTGCGATCGCCTATACTTGGTCAAGCTCTCTACAAACTCAACACTACCCAATCTTTTTTAAGTTTTATGTACCGCCGTCATGTCTTTACTGACGCAGCTAAAATTACACCCAGTTTCATTGAGAAGAAGTGGCGCACGACTCAACAACCAGGAGCGCGATTTGCATCTGCTGCCTTTGTAACTGGTAATCTCGATGCTGTACACGAACAATCTGATTTTCTGGAACTTGTGCAGTCTTTAACTATACCGCTCATGGTAGTGATTGGGGAATCCAGCCCCCCCAAATCACGAGAAGAAATGAACGCTTTGGTAGCCTTACCAGGAGTGAAAAGTGTTGTCATTCCTGGTTCTCTGGGACTGCATGAAGAATACCCAGCAGTTGTTTTAGAAGCAGTTCAAGATTTTTTGTTCTCTTCACATTTGCATTTACCGTAGTATGATATGAAATCACAAAAGTATTCTTTGGAATCTGTTTTCCAATCCTCTCCACTGACGCTTCCATCCAGAGGGAAATAACCTTTAGGCGCATCTTTCCAGCCATTCTTGTAATTATTATCATCCATCCATTCTCCTTTCTTATACCAACCCACTTGCTTGCCAAATTTACACCATGCTTCGGAGTCAAAAATTTTTTTTTCACCGCAAACCCGTTCATAAATTTCTTTCTGAACACTGAAGCCATATTTATTGTCGCTATGTTTCATCCACAGGTCGTTAATCATGCAGAGGTCATTACAGGGAAACCGCTCCAAGTCTTGTGAACTCATGTATTCATTTGAGCTTAGACTTAAAACCTCACGCATTATGTGTATGTTTTGATAATCAGCTTTTTTCCATTCTTTGCTTGTTAGTAGATTTTCTAGATTGGTATAACCCATTAAAAGTTTATATAAATCAGGAAGACCACCCACTTTTTGTTTCTGTAGTTTAATTAACTCAAGAGCGTTGTCTGCTAGTGATACCTTCTGTGATAAATGCGAATTTTCAATATCTAATTTAATAAGTTAGGATTACATTGAGTGTTATAGAGGAACCTAGATTTTGTGTAGGTTGCGTTTCTAGTGACCCATTATCTTGACGAGTGTTATTCGCATTAGCTGGCGAACCTGTACAGTTAGTTCCCAAACATAAAATTCCAGCCCTAAAATTCCAGCCCCCCCCAACAACGAACCAACACCTTGACTCCAATTTTTAAACTGTTCCGATCCGTTCCTTATTCCTTGCTGTATAGCCGGGTTATTTTCTACGCCTTGTTGTGTTCTTTTCTCCATCTCACGAAACTGGCGGGTTTGACCATATGAAGTATAACTACCTCCCATGACTATGGTTGCTGCTAAACCAATGCTACAGAGACTACGTTTAAACATTGTTTACTTTTCCTCGATATATTTCATTACATACGCGATCGCGCGGCTTGTTCCCTTTGTTGTTGTGACTTTCAGTAGAACAAAAATTTTTGCGATCGCTCTGGAAAACAGACTCAAAATAAGACTTTTGTTGAATTAACTGTATTTTTCTATACAATAATGATTATTATTGCCTCAGTGGTATTGTCAAGGTACTAACCTGTGGGAAGTCGCAGGGTAAGTCAGCTTATCTTATATGCAATATTCCTACCAGCTATGCCAACCTGCAAATATCTATTACTTATTACAGATGCATAAAAATAAAATGTTTAGTTATTAAATTATGTAATTATTTTGCTGAAACCCAAAATAGTAGCAAGTGCGCACAAAAATATAAAAAGATTTATCATAGGCGATAATGATTATCCAAAAGGTGAGACAAGAGGCATTTAGAGTATGGTGGCTGATGTAATTAACAATTTAGTTCCCGTTACTGTTCTTACAGGCTATTTGGGAGCAGGTAAAACGACTCTACTCAATCACATCCTCACCTATGAACACGGCAAAAAAGTTGCTGTGATTGTCAATGAATTTGGGGAAGTGGGTATTGATAATCAATTAATTATCGATGCAGATGAAGAAATATTTGAGATGAACAATGGCTGTATCTGTTGTACAGTGCGCGGCGATTTAATTCGGATCATTGGGAATTTGATGAAGCGGCGCGATAAATTTGACCATATAGTAATTGAAACAACTGGATTAGCCGATCCTGCACCAGTGATTCAGACATTTTTTGTTGATGAAGATTTGCAAAGTCAACTGTCTCTAGATGCTGTGGTAACAGTTGTAGATGCCAAGCATATTTGGCAGCATTGGGATGCAGATGAAGCCCAAGAACAGATTGCCTTTGCCGATGTAATTTTACTTAATAAAACAGATTTAGTAGCGCCAGAAGAGTTGGATGAATTAGAAAAACGGATTCGGGCGATGAATGCGATCGCAAAAATCTACCGTACCCAGAATTCTGAACTAGGAATAGATGCTTTATTAGGTGTAAAAGCCTTTGATTTAGACCGCGCATTAGAAATTGATCCAAATTTCTTAGGCGAAGATGCCCACGTACATGATGAAACTGTCTTTTCTGTGGCTTTAGTAGAAGCAGGTGCAATCGATGGAGAAAAATTAAACACTTGGATTTCCGAGTTACTACGTACCCAAGGGCCAGATATCTTTCGGATGAAAGGCATTTTAAATATTGCTGGAGAAGAAAATCGATTTGTATTCCAAGGAGTACACATGATATTTGATGGCAAACCCGATCGCCCCTGGAAACCAAGCGAAACCCCCAAAAACGAACTGGTATTCATCGGTCGCAACCTTGATGCAGCCCAACTCAAGCAAGATTTTCTCGCCTGTTTAGCATAAAACAAGCTGTTCCTGAGCAGAGGGGCAGAGGGAAAATAACTTTCTTCCCAATCCCCAATGCTCAATGCCCAATGCCCTCTTTACAAATATGAACTCCACAACCAGCAAATCTAAGGAATTTGAACAACACTATTCGGGGACACTTTCAGATTATGTAACTGCGATCGCTTGGTCGCCACAAGGTAAAACTTTAGCAGCAACTTCCGCCGCCGGTGAAGTAGTTCTGTGGAATAATGGCGAACTCACAACTTTGCAAACTGGTAACGGTAAATCAGTAGACTGTGTTGCCTTTTCGCCAGATGGGAAATTTTTAGCCGTTGGCGGACAAGATGGACAAGTTAAAATTTGGCGCGACACTCAATTAATCGCCATTTTGTCAAATGCTCCCGCATGGGTTGATAAGCTAGCTTGGAATTACACTAGTAACCAACTGGCTTTTAGCTTGGGGCGTTACGTCCAAGTCTGGGATGCAGATTCTCATGAAATTGTCGTGACACTGAATTTCGACAACTCTTCAGTATTGGGCATAGATTGGCGCATTGATGGACAGTATTTAGCTATTAGTGGTTATAAGGGAGTCAAGATTTGGTATAGTCAAAATTGGGATGAAGACCCATACATCTTAGATATGACTACTGTCAGTTTAGCCATGGCTTGGTCGCCCGATGGCAAATTCCTGGCGTCTGGCAACATGGATCGCAGTGTCACCGTTTTAGAATGGAACAACCCCGATCCTTGGGTGATGCGTGGTTTCCCTGGTAAAATTCGCCAATTGGCATGGTCAGAAGCTATTACCAAAGTAGGTGCGCCAATACTGGCATCTTCTAGCGTTGAAGGTATTGTGGTGTGGGAAAAGCTAGAGGATGATTCTTTAGGTTGGGAAGCGCGAGTTTTAACTAATCATGTGGGTGTGATCAATGCGATCGCCTTTGCACCCAAAAGCTTCCTTCTGGCTTCTGCTGCTGCTGATGGCTGGTTATGTTTGTGGAACAAAGCCAAGGAAGTATCCCAAATTATCACAGGTGTCTCAGGAGGATTTTCTAGCCTAGCTTGGCATCCCCAAGGCAAGTTACTGGCCGCAGGCGGCGATCAGGGCGAATTAGTTGTATGGTCAAAGGTTTTACGGGGTCAAGGATTTGGGCAAAGTTAAAATAATTCGTAATCCGTAATTCGTAATTAAAGACTGTTACATAAAAGTTAAGGGATAAGAATTAAATAACATAAGTAGTAAGACAAAATTAATTACACAAATTTTGACCTGAAACCCTTATCCAGGGTAAGAACTAATGTGTAAATATTTCTGTCCGATTACTTACAATTTATGTCTCTGGCTTACCTCACCCTCAATCCCTCTCCTTTATAAGGAGAGGGAAGCTAGAGATAGGATGAAGTTTTGCATTTTATTTAATCCATGTTCCTAAAAGGGCGGTTAGAAACCTCGTCTACACGAGGCTTTACCCACCGACCTGGGTAAAAAAAGCTTAATTTTTTCTTAGTCCGCGGAGGCGGACGAAAGTTTGCGTAGCCGCGAATGACCTTTGCCCTGGCTTTTTGGCGATCGCCATCTATACCCAAGCTGTTAAGCTCTTGTTCAAAAAGCTAGTCCCGGAATTAGAAAACTTGCTAGAGTGAACAGAGTTAGCCTTAATGTCTAATCGCCAAAACCTATACATCTCATGGATTTTGCTAATATTGCATCCCAGTTAAACGCTGGAACGATTTTGCCAGAGGGGATTGTTATTCTCACCCTCTTGGGGGTTTTGATTGTTGATTTGATTTTGGGGCGTACATCCGCACGCTGGATTGGATATCTAGCGATCGCAGGTTTATTTGCTTCGATTGTCGCCCTATATTTTCAATGGGACTCTCCTAATCCCATCGCTTTTACCGGTAGCTTTAACGGTGACGACCTGAGTATCGTCTTTCGCGGGATTATTGCCTTATCTGCGATCGCCACTATACTGATGTCAATTCGCTACGTTGAGCAGAGTGGCACCCCTTTAGCCGAATTCATCGCTATTTTGCTGAGTGCTACTTTAGGAGGAATGTTTTTATCCGGGGCTAGTGAGTTGGTGATGATTTTCATCTCCCTAGAAACCCTGAGTATATCCTCTTACCTGTTGACAGGTTATACCAAGCGTGACCCACGCTCCAACGAAGCATCGCTGAAATACTTGTTAATTGGAGCTTCCAGCACGGCAATATTTTTGTACGGTGTATCACTGCTGTATGGATTATCTGGAGGACAAACTGAATTAAGTGCGATCGCTAATGGCATTGCCACAGCTAAAGTCGGACAATCTTTAGGTTTAGTGATTGCCCTGGTTTTTGCGATCGCCGGTATTGGGTTCAAAATCTCTGCTGCACCCTTCCATCAGTGGACACCAGACGTTTACGAAGGCGCTCCCACCCCAGTAATCGCCTTTTTATCTGTCGGTTCCAAAGCAGCTGGGTTTGCCCTAGCCATCCGCTTACTGACAACAGCCTTCCCCCTTGTTGCTGACGAGTGGAGATTTGTCTTCACTGCTCTGGCCGTTCTCAGCATGATCTTGGGTAACGTAGTCGCCCTAGCCCAAACCAGCATGAAACGGATGCTAGCTTATTCATCCATTGCCCAAGCTGGCTTTGTGATGATTGGCTTGATTGCTAGTACACAGGCAGGGTATGCCAGTATGATATTTTATCTAATGGTTTACCTGTTCATGAATCTGTGCGGTTTTACCTGCATCATTCTGTTCTCACTGCGGACGGGAACCGACCAGATTTCGGAATACTCTGGCTTATATCAAAAAGACCCACTCCTAACACTAGGATTGAGTATTTCCCTGCTTTCCTTGGGTGGAATTCCACCATTTGCTGGGTTTTTCGGCAAGATTTACTTATTCTGGGCTGGTTGGCAAGCAGGACTTTATTGGTTAGTCTTGCTGGGCTTAGTTACCAGCGTCGTCTCCATCTACTACTACATTCGCGTAGTTAAGATGATGGTAGTCAAAGAACCCCATGAAATGTCCGACGCGGTAAAGAATTATCCTCAAGTGCGTTGGGATTTGCCTGGGCTGAGACCTTTACAGGTCGGGTTGGTGGTAACATTAATTGCCACTACCATAGCAGGGGTTTTGTCAAATCCACTGTTTACATTGGCGAACAATTCCATCTCCAATACCCCCATTTTGCAAGCCACACTCAACAGTGATGTAAAAGCACAAAATCTACTGCTTTTGCCAAAGTTAGATTCGGTTAGTCAGTCTCAACCCTCAGTTGATTCTACTGCGAAGATTTAATAATCCGAGTCTCAACCAAACTTTATACTCGAAGACACGCCTGTTTGCTAATAAGCAGACAGGCGTTTGTAATATCTTTTAACTTAAAATCAAATTTAAACCCAAAATCACTCTAAAGTAACTGCTTACTCTCTTTCTTCACAGAATTTGATGCTTGCTTTTGTTTCTCATGAATGGTATCAGTCATCACAAATTCTGAATTTTGTCGTTGCGACAGTCCCCAATTTGGCAAAGTCTCTTTTAGCTTACGTTCCCGTAAAATTAATTAAATTAGCCCTAACTACAAACCTTTAATTATTCACGCCCACTTACTTATTTTTCATAATATTAATTTGAATAATTTGGATATTTGCCACCTCAAGAAATTGGAATGGTAATTATAAAGTTAGAACCTTCTCTTAACACAGAATTTACTTTTAGGGTTCCTCGATGTTTTTGGACAATTATTTGATAGGCAATTGATAATCCTAATCCTGTTCCTTTTCCCACAGGTTTGGTTGTGAATAAATGCCCAAACATTTTTTGCTGAACATCAGCCGATATTCCCACACCATTATCTTGAATCTGAATCAATGCGTGATTTGTATCTTCAATTAGGGCAGTATGAATTGTAATTTGATTAGCATTTGCCTTAATTTCATCAAAACTTAGTCCAGAGTTAGACTCGTCTAAAGCATCAATGGCATTTGCCAATAGATTCATAAATACCTGATTAAGTTGTCCTGGAAAGCATTCTACTAGACGAAATTAGCCGTAATCTTTAACTACTTCAATAACAGGACGAATCTTATTAGCTTTCAAGCGGTGCTTGAGAATGAGCAGAGTATTGTTAATACCTTCATGAAGGTTAAAGAGAACTTTTTGTTATGTTGATGAACACGACTTGCTATGATTCTTAAATGGGAAGCTTGATAATAAACTCTGAACCTTGTCCTAGTGCTGAATTTACCTCCAGAGTTCCTCCATGTTTTTCGACAACAATTTGATGGGTAATTGATAATCCTAATCCTGTGCCTTGACCCACAGCCTTGGTGGTGAATAAATAGTCAAAGATTTTTTGCTGGATATCAAGAGACATTCCCACGCCATTATCTTTAATCCGAATCAAGATATGATTTTTATCTTTAGTAAGAGTAGTTTGAATCAAAACTTGATTGGGATTTGCTTCAATTTCAGTATAGGTGCGTCCGGCATTAGACTCCTCTAAAGCATCAATCGCATTAGCTAACAAATTCATAAATACCTGATTTAGTTGTCCAATAAAGCATTCTAATTCTGGCAAATTATCGTAATCTCTAATTACTTGAATATCGGGTCGATGCTCGGATGCTTTTAAGCGGTGTTTGAGGATCATGATTGTGCTATCAATGCCATCATGAATGTTGCAATAAACTTTGCGATCGCTATCTGATCGAGAAAAGGTTCTCAGACTGGTACTAATGTTGCGAATGCGCTGAACGCCCTCTTGCATTGAGGAAATTAAGTTAGGTAGATCGGAAAGCATATACTTCAAATCTATCGCTGCAATTTGCTCTTGAATTTCTGGAACCGGATTAGGATAGTGCTGCTGATAGAGATCAATCAGCTTAATCATGTCTTGGAAATATACTGAAGCGTGTCCGAGATTGCCATGAATGAAACCAACAGGATTATTAATTTCATGAGCAACTCCTGCTACTAATTGACCAAGGGCAGACATTTTTTCTGTCTGTACAAGCTGAAGTTGAGACTCTTGTAGGTCTTTTAATGCCCTCGACAAGGCTGCTGTCCTTTCTGCAACTCGTTTTTCTAGAGTTTTTGTGAGATTTCGTAATTGAAGATGGGTTTTAATTCTAGCTAATAATTCTTCTTCATGAACGGGTTTAGTGATATAATCAACCGCACCTATACTTAGGCCTTTTACTTTACTAACCGGATCAGAATTTGCTGTCATAAAAATTACGGGAATATCACAAGTAGCTGAATTTTCTTTTAGCCTTTTACAGGTTTCAAATCCATCTATTCCCGGCATCATTACATCTAGCAAAATCAAATCAGGTAGTCTAGATTCAGCCTGCTTAACTGCCCTTTGTCCATCATTTTCGGTAATAACTTCAAAGCCGACATTAGTTAATACCTCAAAGACAAACTCTAAATTTGTATTAGTATCATCCACTACTAAAATTAAACTATCTTCGGGTATATAAAGCATTTTTATATCTGGCTTGTAATTCATGTATTTAAATTAATTTTACTCCTTGTTAGTTGTTGACTATTGCCTTGCGATCGCAGTTAAGTCACCTCTATTTTATTGGTAGACTGACTGACTTTATTTCTAGTCTGACAATCCTATAGTTCCCAAAAACTCTGACAACAGCAACATTCTCACAATAAATTGCCCTCTATAACCACGAGTGCGATGGCTACAGGATGGAAATTAACCACCAATCTTCACTTTCACTAAAGTTTAACATCCTCTTTCTGAAGGCGATCGCTCTGAAATTAGTCATTATTACCCTTGTCTTTTTATAAAATTAGCGCTAACTAGAACAATCTTGTTGATACCGTAATTTAAATTTTTCAGTTCGTCAACAGCATTTATGATGAACATACACAGAGGTAGCTATTTTTATTAAAAACACATAATTCAACATAATTACGGTTATTCTTTTATTAAAAAATATTGAACAATAGTTAGATAGATTTGAAAATACTCATATACGTTTACATACTACTGATAGTGGTGTAAATCCTATTTACACACAATTCAGAAAATATGGTATTATTGTGAATTTTTCAAAAACTTTTGTCAAAGACTCTTAAAAAATCTATTGTCTTTGTTCTACTGTAATTAATTTTTTGTGGTACTTGAAACTAATACATTTTTTATGCAACAATTACTTTCCCCTAATTTATACTGTCCATTTCCATCCCAGATAAATAAGCATATTAATGTTCTAGAAGAATATGCTTTGGAATGGGTAACTCGTTTTAACTTACTGGCAAATGAATCAACTTATAAGGATTTTTGCAAGTCAAAATTTTTTTTATTAGCTGCATCTGCCTATCCTTACAGCAATCTTGAGGAACTGAAGATTGCACATGACTGGCTAAGTTGGGTGTTTATTTGGGATGATCAATGTGATCTATCAGAGTTAAAAAAGCAACCTGAAATAATAAAGGTTTGTCACCAAAGATTTTTAGAAATATTGAACGGTGCAGTACTTACAAGCCAGGATACACTGTTCAGTCATGCATTAGCTGACTTACGACAACGAACTCTTCAAAGAGCTAGCATAAAATGGTTTAAGTACTTCATCAGCTACTTGGAAGACTACTTCTGTGGGTGCGTTCAGGAAGCAACCAACCGCGCCAAGGGAATTGTACCTGATGTAGACACTTATATTATGATACGTAGGTCAAGTGTAGGTGTCTATGCTGTTCTCGCATTAGCTGAATTTTGTAATCAGTTCATGATTCCCGATGTTTTAAGAAATCACTATCTTGTGAAAAAACTGGAATTAATTACAACTGACATTATTGCGTGGTCTAATGATATCTTCTCCGCATCCAGAGAAATAGCTAGTGGTGATGTTCACAATTTAATATTTGTCTTACATTATCACAAGCAAATTTCTCTAGAAGAAGCAACAAAACAAGTCACAGATCTCCACGATCAAGAAGTACGTTCCTTATTGACCTTAGAATCATTTCTCCCATCTTTTGGAGAAGAATTAGATGTTGATGTCGCAAAATATATATCAAGTATGCATAGTTGGATTCGTGGTAATCTCGATTGGTATTCCCACTCTTCTCGCTATCAGAATTCAGAAAGGCTGGAGCTAAAATAATTCAAATAATCAAATCATACTCTAGATTTAAACCCCGTCCATTATGCAATGCCGAATTTTCAGGAAAGTATGTTATTTGGTCGGGGCTTGAGTTCTGAGCTTTACGCTAATTCCAAAAAACTAGGTTTTTCAAGGTAGATGCGGTTTATCTATAAGCCAAAGTTACTTCAGCAGTGAACGTGGAATACTAACCTAAGATGTATTCAAGTTGTACGCAATGAATTTTGAATCTATGACATTAAGTAATTTAGATAGCAAGAATTAATGATTATCAGATTAGCCCACCACAATTTAAAAGTAAAAAATTAGATGCAACTACCTAATCTTCTCAAAACCCCCTCTTTACTACAAAAGCTTCAGTGGGTTAGTGACCCTATAGGCTATATGGAAAATGCAGCCCAGCAATATCCTGATATTTTTACTGGTAATATCATCGGTTTTGGTGACACAGTAGTGTTTGTAAACCATCCCCAAGCAATCGAGGAAATTTTAACTAATGATAGAAAAAAGTTTACAGCCGTCGGCAAACTCAACGAAATTTTGCAGCCGCTTTTGGGTAATTATTCAGTCCTGCTCCTGGAGGGCAATGCCCACAAACGCCAACGACAACTGGTGATACCCTCTTTTCATGGAGAGCGGATGCAAGCCTATGGTCAGCTAATCTGTAATGCGTCTGAAAAACTCTTTAGTCAGTTACCATTAAACAAGCCCTTTTTCGCTCGTAATCTAACAGAGGAGGTATCTCTGCAAGTCATTTCACAGGCTATCTTTGGCTTGTATGAGGAAGAAAAAATTCAAAAACTTAGACAACTATTACCGTTACTGTTAAACCTTTTTGAGTCACCTTTGACTTCTAGTTTATTCTTTTTCCCATTCTTGCAACAGGATTTAGGAGCTTGGAGTCCTTGGGGGAAGTTCCTGCGCGATCGAGAGCAAATTGATCAATTCCTCTACACTGAAATTGCCGAGTGTCAGCAAAAACCTGATCCAGAACGCATCGATATTCTTTCTTTGCTGATATCATCTCGGGATGAAGCGGGCCAACCGATGACGGATCAGGAGTTGCACGATCAGTTAATAACCCTAATACTTGCCGGTTATGATACTACGGCATCAGCAATGTCTTGGGGATTTTACTGGATTCACCAAAAGCCTCTAGTGCGGGAAAAACTGCTCCAAGAACTAGACACTCTGGGTGATTCCCCAGATCCGATGAGCATTTACCAACTGCCATATCTCACAGCTGTCTGTAATGAGACCTTGCGAATTTACCCCGTTACAATGTTTTCATTTCCCAGGGTAGTGCAAGAATCCGTTGAATTATTGGGACATCCTTTAGAGCCAGGAACGGTACTGCTTCCCAGTATTTATCTCACTCATCACCGAGAGGATTTATATCCCCAGCCTAAGGAATTTAAACCAGAACGCTTTATTGAACGTCAATTTTCTCCCTATGAATTCCTGCCCTTTGGCGGTGGTGTCCGTCGTTGTATTGGCCAAGCTTTGGCTCAATTTGAAATAAAGCTAGTATTCGCAACCGTTTTATCACGCTATGACTTGGCACTAGTTGATCAGCAGCCAGAGAAACCTCAGCGTCGAGGTTTTAACCTTTCGCCTTCCACTGGAATCAAGATGGTAATTACAGGACGGCGTGCGCGTCAAAAGTCTTTAGTTAATATGACAACTACATCCGTATCCTAGTAGCTTGTCAGAGTTATTTTGATCAGTCTTAGAAATCACCCAGTTTTTGTGACAAACTGGGTTTTTAGAATTGTAGGTTGGGTAGAACGGAGCAAAACTCGACAAACTTCCAAATGTCAGGTTTCGCTCTACTTAACCCAACTTCGTATTTTACAAAGAAGTATTATACCGTTTCATAATAATGATACAAATACGTTGTTAGGGGCACAGCATTACTTATGCGTGTCAACTCAACCCTTGGCGAATGGAATTCGCGGCTACACAAACAAAGTCCACCTCCGTGGACTAATACAAAATCAAGGATTCTTAACCCACGGAGGTGGTCACTGAGCTTGCGTTGCCCTGAGCTTTGTCGTACCACTTCTCTACGAGACGCTCCGCGAACGTGGAAGCAAGCTACGCGCAGCGAGCGTCTCGTAGAGAAGGGTCGAAGTGTGGGTAAAGCCTCGTGTAGACGCGGTTTCTAACCGCTTAAGTTGACACCAATGAGCATTACTGTGCCCCTACGAGAAATCTATATGTATCAGAGTTTGTGTGAAATGATATTATTATTAGTCTAAATATCTGACTGTTGCATCGGGATCTCAATCACCAACTCAGTCCCCTTTCCTAATGTGGAATCACAGGTTAAACTACCCTTGTGTTTGTCCACAATAATCTGATAGCTAATCGACAACCCCAACCCCGTGCCAGTTCCTACCGACTTGGTGGTAAAAAATGGGTCAAAGATTTTCTGCTGCACCGCTTTTGTCATACCAGAACCGTTATCGGCAATCCGAATTATCGCCGTATTAGAATCTGTTAGTTCAGTAAAGATGTGAATTTGTCCTACCCGATGAGAAGCCTCTGACACGTCTATGTCCTTTATTATTTGTTCTTTGTCATTTACCAATGATGGATCACCAATGACAAAGGACTCTTCTAAAGCATCGATCGCATTACTCAGGATATTCATAAACACCTGATTTAGTTGACCAGGGTAACAAATAACTTCCGGTAATTTCCCGTATTCTTTGATGACTTCAATTTGCAGAAAACTGCTCTTTTCTTTAATTCGGTGTTGTAAAATCATTAAAGTATTGTCTATTCCCTCATGAACATCTACAGGCTTCATCTCGGATTCATCTAGGCGAGAAAAGTTGCGTAACCCCAAAACAATATTTCGGATACGCAAACTCCCCACTTTCATTGAATCTAGAATCTTTGGCAAGTCTTCTATTAGAAAATCTAGGTCAATCTCCTCAGCTTTCTTGTCAATTAAATGCGAAGGACGCGGATATTCCTGCTGATAAACGACTACCAAATCTAGCAAGTCTTGGACATACTCAGTAGCATGATTAATATTGCCATGAATAAAGTTAATCGGGTTATTTATTTCATGTGCAATTCCCGCCACCATTTCTCCCAAGGAAGACATTTTTTCACTTTGGATCAATTGCATTTGGGTACGTTGCAATTCCTCTAGAGCTTGTTGTAAACAGTGATTTTTGTCGTTAAGTTCCTGCGTTCTTTTCTGGACTTTTTCCTCTAGGGTATGGTTGTATTCCTCCAAGCTTTCTTTAGCTTGTGCTAAATTTTTGTAGAGGATAGCATTCTCTAGGGATATTGCTGCTTGAGTGGTGAGGAGTTTGAGGACTTCTACGCGATCGCGTGTAAATGCTCCCGTCGTCAGATAATTTTCTAGGTAGAGAATCCCAATCAATTTACCTTGATTAATAATAGGTGTAGACAACAAACTTTTGGGTTCTTCACTGATAATATAGCTATCACCTGCTAGAAAAGAAACAGCCATTGCATCATCAATAACCAAAATTTCTCTGGAGCGTTTAACGTAGTTAATCAAAGTAATGGGAACATCGGAGCTTGACTCTAGGGAAGTTGATGGAAACTCAGTGTGGGTATGCTCAAAATTTGAATTTGAACAAATAGCAGTGACAGTTAATGCTAAGTTATCACCTTCGCTTAAAATCAAAGCGCATTTAGAAGCTCCTGCATTCTCCATCACAACTTTCATTAAAGTAGAAAGTAGTCGTTCAAGCTCGATTTCGCCAGATAGTGCTTGAGATGCTTTAATGAATGCGGCTAAATCCAGAGAATCAGAAATACTTGTCTTCGAGCCAATAACAGTTTGTTGATTACTCAAGGTAGATAAAGATGATATAGATGTGTTATTGAAAGTAGTGCTTTCCTGGCTGGAATGGATACTCAGTTTTTCTTGCTGGAATATAGGAGCGAGCAATTGAGGATAGCGTTTTGCCAAATCATCAACTTTGGCTAACGCTCCCCAGCGAATATAGCTATAGTAAGCATCTGTTAGGTAGATTTGAGCAATCTTATGTTTACCCCATTTTAGATAGAATTTGGCGGTAAGTTCTTGAGCGAGGGCTTCTTCATTAATATACTCATGTTCTTTGGCGAGGGAGATAGCGCGATCATACGATTCGATTGCTTCAAGATATTGACCACAAATCCGATACTGTTCAGCCTCTATAAGATAATATTTGTGTAAATAATTCATCGGAGCATGATGTGCCCAATGCTCCATTTTTTGCTGATTCGCTTGAACCTTATTCAGAATGCACTTTTGCTCAGAATCAGATGCATCAGAGTATACAGCCAGTCGTGCTAGTGAATCATACAAATAGAAACGAGGAGTCACTTGCTGTCCTATTCCACCTTGTAAATACTTTTCTGCTAAATTAGCATTTTCCAAGGCTGAAGGATATTCCTCAAATAGGTAACAAAGATGTAATTTACTTACATATAAATAGAAAATTCCCATGACATCATTGGCATCAAGGTAAAGCGGCAGCATTTTTTCTTCGTCGTAAGCTTCACCAATTAAATAACAGGGATTTGCTACATTTCCTAGCAAGTTCAAGACACTCTGTTGATGGATAGTAATCCAGTTCAATACTGTTTCTTGGTTAATTTGTCTGATGACATTGCTGTAAGTTGCTATCTCACGTTCTAGCCCTGTAAGTTCTTTACCAATAAAATATGAAGAGTAGGAATAAGAGTGGAGATAATAAGCTGCATATTCTAAATCTCCTATTTCTAGTCCAGCATAGTAACCTTCCAGTAAAGGTTTTAATACTTCCCTACTATGTTCCTTCCAATGCCGAATAGTTGTGTTGAATCCCAGCGTAATTTTAGCTTGAACATCTTTAGCATTCAGCTTATCCACTAGATTAGCAGCAAGTTTGCCAAATTGATAACCAGACTCAATATCTTCTACTAAACTGCTAAGTATTAACCCGTAATTACTATAGCCAAAGGCAGATAAGGGAGCATTGCCGTATTTGAGCGATAATTCGATTTGTTTCAGAACAATTAGCGGAAAAAGTTTAGGAGCAACTGCATAGGTAATAGAGATTGCAGTTGATAGTATACGCATTATTGCCAGAGGTTGGCCTTCTATCATCTCCGGCAGATTAATTAAGTCCTCAATGGGCTTCCCGTTGAGATTTGATGTTAATTCTGTCATTGCTAACTGAATATCAGACTGGCTTGGATGTTCAGGAAACTCCACTCCCAAAAGTTTCAAAAAGGTTAGGGCGGTATTTACAGCCGCCAGTGCTTGATTCTGCGCCCCATAAGCCTGAATTTTGACTTCATAAACTTTTACTTTTTCCAGTAGTGTTTCATGTCCCAACGCCACCTCTACTAATTGTTCCATCTGTTCAAAGTTGCCAGTTAGATATGCTGCCTCTATCGCAGTCTCATATAAAGCCAGAGTGAGATGATGTTTCGTCTCCCAGCTATCATCTGCCAGCAGTTGGATGCCAATACTTGAATACTTAACCGCAGATGGATAACCTGTTGATGCTAAAGCTTTACGTCCAGCAATTAGATTCATCTGGGCTAGTTCATCTCGTTTAGCTTGAGAGGAGATGAATTCCACTGCAACATTAAACTGATTGACAAGCTCAAAAATCTTTTCTTCCTGTTCTGCAACTGGAATATTGTTTAATAACAGTAGCCCAATTTTTAAGTGAATTAGCTTTTTCTGTTCTTCAGGAATTAAAGAATAAGCAGCTTGTTGTACTCGATCATGTACGAATTTATATTTAGGTTGCTGAAAATTAGAACTTGAAAATTGTGTAGATTCTATTCCATGAATGATTAACTCTTGATTAGTATTATCTTTTGAAAAGATGTTGTAATTTTCAGTCTGTGGTAAAACTAGCCCATCAAGTAATGCTTGCCATAAGTCTGATGCTGTATCTACTATAGATTTTTCATTGACGATCGCCAGAGTTGTTAAGTCAAATTGATTCCCAATACAGGCAGCCAGTTTCAGAACTTTTTGGGTAGATATTGGCAATTTATCTATTTGCAGTCCGATAAATTCTACCACATCATTTGTGAGAGCTAATTCTTTAACTTTTGAAATATCATACTGCCAATGACCAATATCAAAGTTTAATAAAATTAGCCCATCAGCGTGTAAAGACTTAAGAAATTGGACGGAAAAGAAGGGGTTGCCTTTAGTTTTGGCAAACACCATCTGAGTGAGAGGAACAGCAAGTACTTCAGGGCAATGAAGGGTATCAGCAATTAGATGATTTAAATCACCCTGATTTAAGGGTGCAAGGGTGATCGTATTAATGACTGCTTTTGCTTTTTTAATCTCTTGTAGTGTCAAATAAAGCGGATGTGCCTTGGAAACCTCATTATCTCGATACGAACCAACTAACAATAAACCACCCTTACTTTCACGCATCTGTTCTGTCTCTCCTGAAAGAGAAGACAAGGTGCTTTCACACATTAATAATTGAATCAATTTCAAAGATGCCGTATCTGCCCATTGCAAGTCATCGACAAAGATAACTAGGGGATGTTCTTTGGTCGTGAAGATTTGGATGAATTTTTGAAACAATAAATTAAACCGATTTTGGGCAGCAGCGCCAGAGAGTTCTGTAACCGGAGGTTGTTTGCCAATAATTTGTTCGAGTTCAGGAATTACATCAATAATCACCTGAGTTTGTGTACCCAATTCCCAGAGAATTTTGGCTTTCCATTGTTGAATTTGGGTATCAGTTTCTGAGAGTAGTTGCCCAATTAAATCTCGAAAAGCTTGCACCAATCCTGACAAAGGAATGTCGCGTTGAAACTGGTCAAATTTTCCTTTGATGAAGTAACTACGCTGCCGCACAATAGGTTTATGGACTTCATTCACGACAGCAGTTTTCCCAATGCCAGAGAAACCCGCGACTAATATCATTTCTGTTGCCCCCTCTGTCACACGGTTAAAAGCAGCGAGTAGGGTTTCAACTTCACTTTGGCGACCATAGAGTTTTTCAGGGATTACGAAACGGTCTGAGATGTCCCTTACGGCTAGTTCAAAGGGTGCAATATTTCCTGTTTCTTGCCACTGGCTTTGGCACACCTCCAAGTCATGCTTTAACCCCAAAGCACTCTGATAGCGGTCTTCGGCATTTTTTGCCATCAGCTTGCTGATAATGTCAGACAAAATTGGCGGAATATTGGAATTTATCCGGCTGGCTTTTAGCGGTTGTTTGGCAATGTGAGAGTAAACTAACTCCATCGGATCTTTAGTGGTGAAGGGTAACTGTCCGGTGAGGAGTTGAAAGAAGGTAGCACCGAGGGAATAAAAATCAGTGCGGTAGTCGATGCCTCGGTTCATCCTTCCGGTTTGTTCTGGGGAAATGTAAGCCAGGGTGCCTTCTAAGATGTTGGGATTTGTGAGAAATGGAATTTCTCTTGGTAGGAGGGTGGCAATACTAAAGTCGATGAGTTTTATTTCATCTGTGGTAGGGTTTATTAGGATGTTGGCAGGCTTGATGTCTTTGTGAATGATGCGCTCACGATGCAGTCCTTCAAGGGTAGAAGCAATTTTAATAGCAATGGGGAAAAACTCATTCAGGGAAAGCCAGTTTTCCTCCTTCCCGTTGTCCTCTAGTCGCCAGTCTTGGAGGGAAATGCCGCCAAAATCTTCCATCACTAAGATGTAGCTGTTACGGTAGTTTTCTAAGCTATAGGTTTTGACTATGCCAGGAAGATCAAGATTCTTGATGATAATATATTGATTTCGGAACTGGGCGATTTCCGCGAACGTAGGATACTCATTCCGCATGAATTTGAGAACGACTGATTTTTGGTCTTGTTCTCGAATGCCCCGATAAACTAGGGTTTTACTGCCTAAGTAGATTTGCTCGGTAATGCGATAGCCAGGAAAGGTATATAATGTATCTAATACTACTAACATTGCGGACTATGCTCATAATTCTTGTTTCTATGGCTTAGTATTCCCGTGTGAAGACTATTAATATCATAAAATAGGATTTTTTTTGTTTAATTTGGATTTTAAAATATAATTTTTTAGTAAATATTTTTGCTTAGGACTTACACACAAGTCTAGGGAATAACGTAGACGCAAACGCGAGTGCGTCTGTCTGCGACACGCTGCGCGAACGTAGAGAAGCGGCTTGCCGCAGGCTACCACAGAGCTGCTTTCGATTTGTGGACTAGTTATCAAGCTTTGATGTAGATTTTGTATGTAGCAGACTAAATAACAAAAAAGCCTGCCGTTTTCCTTTGCTTAAGAGCAAAGAAAAACGGCACGTTTAGTGGTTCTAGGGCTGCTTTGCTAGACTAACAACTGAGTTCAACCCCTTCTTTTATAAATACGCTATGCGTAGCTTGCTTCACCGTAGAAGTATGGGGAATTTGAAATTCAAAATTCAAAAATTATAGAGGTGCAGATTATCGCTAGTAAAGTGTGGCAGAAGTTTGCCTACCTTTAACAAGAGGCTTAGAGCAACTTATTTGGTTAATTGAGATGGTAGCTGGATTTACGCAGTGCTGTGCTAGTTATTTTTTCCTGTTTTTGATGTTAACGATGATTTGTCAACATAAGTGTTTTTGAACTAACTATTTTTACCCGCTTTTAATCGGACACCCGTTATTAAAGACGGGGTATTTTCGGCTGCGATAATAATAATGAGTACAAATACTACTTAATTTTTTGTTTAATAAAAGTCACAACCTGAGTTAGTTGTTTCTTCAAGCCATCAATTTCTGCTTGCATTTTGACCATTTTCTCGTTCAACGCATTAATTTCGGCGTTGGAGGCTCCTCCGGCACTAGGAGTTGCGTTGCTTGCCGCCGTAGGCATCGCCGCATTTGCCGCACTAGGAGTTGGGTTGCTTGCCGCCGTAGGCATCGCCGCATTTGTAGTACCAGAGATTGTAATTGTGCTATTTTTGACAGCAGCCACTGATCCTACTGAGACTAGTTCTGGGCGTGGCAGTTTCGCCTTGGTCATAGCTAACTTAATTGCGCTAATTAGTTGCTTCTGATCAAAAGGCTTACCCAGAAATTCAAAATATTCAAATGGTTCTGTGATTTTCTCGGTCACTTCTTCCTTGCGACCAGACATCAGCACCAAAGGAATTTTCCTTAACTCTGGGTTGGCTTGAAGTTGCTGGAAAACCTCCCAGCCACTCATTTTGGGCAACAGGAAATCCAGCATAATTAGGCTGAGTTTTTCCTGAAGGATGAAATTTAGTCCTTCCAGACCGTCTTTTGCTTCCAGTACCTCAAAATTGCCCGGAGGCAACATTTCTCGTACTTTTACCCTGACAACTGTAGTGTCATCGATAACTAAAATTTTGTTGCTTGCCACGACTCTTTTCTCTAACAGAAACTTTAAGTGTAAATAGCGACTTTGCGGATTGTCTTTGAGAATTCTCCCACTATATACAAAATTTATCTAAATTGGGGGATAGTATATTTCGGTATAAATGACATTGCTAGAGGTATTTTACAAAACTTTTGCTGGCGCTCTTTTCAATTTGTGTCATGGTGATATTTAAGGCTTTAGCCTTGAACTAGGGCATAAGGGAGATGGTGACTTGATTAAAAGCGTTGCCGCTCCCTGCATCTATTCTTATCTATCATTTGTTAATTGACAGACCACTACTCTATATCCGTATCTTGCTTGGATGTCTATGATTTCGTCACAACAAGCCGAACTAAAGTCTGAAATTATGGCAATGCCTAGCTGGTTACGTCGCCCGATTGGCAAAGCCAGTGAAATCTCTACCGTACAACGGATTATTAAGCAGCGCCAAATTCACACAATTTGCGAAGAAGGGCGCTGTCCCAACCGGGGAGAGTGCTACGCCCAAAAAACTGCAACTTTCTTATTAATGGGGCCTACTTGCACACGCTCTTGTGCTTTCTGTCAAGTAGATAAAGGTCATGCACCAATGGCTCTTGATTTAGAGGAACCCGAAAAGGTAGCACAGGCGGTACAGCTTTTGGGATTGCGTTATGTAGTGCTAACTTCTGTAGCCCGTGATGACTTGCCGGATCAGGGTGCAGGGCACTTTGTGAAGACGATCGCATCTATCCGCCAGTTGAACCGAGAGACTCAAATTGAAGTGCTGACCCCAGATTTTTGGGGTGGTGCTGGTGTTGGAGAGTCAGGTCAACGCCAACGGATAGCCATGATTGTCAAAGCCAAACCAGCTTGTTTCAATCACAATATCGAGACAGTGCAACGATTAACTGGGCCAGTGCGCCGGGGAGCGAAGTACGATCGCTCGCTCTTGGTGCTGGCTATGGTCAAAGAAATTGATCCGACAATTCCCACCAAATCAGGTTTGATGCTGGGACACGGAGAAACACTTGATGAAATCGTTGAAGCAATGGCTGATCTAAGGGCTGTGGAGTGCGATCGCTTGACTATTGGGCAGTATATGCGCCCATCTTTAGAACATCTGCCAGTCCAAAAATATTGGACTCCAGAGGAATTTGAGCAACTCGGCAGTTTAGCATGGGAAATGGGATTCAACCATGTCCGTTCGGGGCCTCTGGTTCGGAGTTCTTATCATGCTGGAGAGGAGGGAGTGGGGAGTGGGGAGTAGGGAGTGGGGGATGAGGGAGATAAGGGAGACAAGGGAGACAAGGGGAATAACCCATGCCCAATGCCCAATGCCCAATGCCCAATGCCCAATGCCCAATGCCCAATGCCCAATGCCCAATGCCCAATGCCCAATGCCCAATGCCCAATGCCCAATGC
>NZ_JBALCE010000058.1:0-93392 GCF_036919815.1 Nostoc sp. | reverse complement strand
TCTCCTAAAGCGTTAATGACCGTATCCCTACCGTACTCGTTCAATGCATTTTATTTTTACCAAATTTAGCTTTCCTAAACTGCAATACCGTTAGGTATGACTACGCACTTAACCAATTTAGTTAAGTTTTTATGTTGTTTAGTTATACTTAAATTCTGGAATTGCCACTATTATATCACATCTACTGCAACCACTCAATTTTTCATGTGACTAAAGTCACTCGATTCGCTTATATCTCAGCCCTAAAGGGACTGAGCTTTACGCTTACCGGGTATTCCAGTAAGCCGCAAGTATGTAAGTCTTGTTCTAAATCCCCATTACAAAACTGTACCCTTCTCTAGGAGACGCTGCGCGTAGCTTGCTTCCACGTACTCCTGCGGAGGACAAGCTACGCGCAGCGTCCCGCAGGGAAGTGGTACGGTGTAGCTCAGGGCATCGCTTCCGACTTCCGACTACATACTTCTTTAATTCCCTCCTTTTTAAGACTTGTGATCACCAACATCTTTTCAATTACTCACTTTGTTACTATCTCAGGGCAAACAGCCGAGCAGTATTGCCTAAAAACTTGGTATAATTCGTGCAGTTAATTTGTCAGATGCAGTTAGTAACAATTATGCTCAAATTCATCAGATTTTCAGGAGTCTAAGATTGTTATGGGCGTGCTGGTTGGGCGCTACGAAATTATTCGGGAATTGGGTGGCGGCGGCTTTGCTATTACGTTTCTAGCAAAGGATTGTCTACAGCCCAGTCAGCCGTTATGTGTTGTTAAGCAATTGCGTCCTGAACATACTGATTCTCGGATTGTGGAATTCTTTGAAACAGAAGCGACTGTTCTTGAAAAGTTAGGTAAAGATTCCCAAATTCCTCAATTATTAGCGCATTTTAGAGAAAATAATCAGCTTTATATTGTTCAAGAATTTATCGAAGGACATGACCTAAAGCAAGAAATGATTGCAGGTAAGCAATTAAATGAGGGTTATGCCACTAAGCTATTACAAGATGTTTTGCAAGTTTTGTCCTTCGTACATAATCAGCAGGTAATTCACCGCGACATCAAGCCTGAGAATTTGATGCGACGGCATCAGGATGGGAAGATTTTTCTGATTGACTTTGGGGCAGTCAAGGAACTTGGCGCTTTAATAGTAAATGTACAAGGTAAGGTGACTTCTAGTGTCCTCATAGGTACTCCTGGCTATATGCCTAATGAGCAAAAGAATGGTAAACCCATATTTGCTAGTGATATATATGCTTTGGGAGTGACGGTAATTCAAGCATTGACAGGTGTTTCGGCAGTGGACTTTGAAGAGGATACCAAAACAGGTGAAATTCTCTGGCGTCATCAAGCACAGGTAAGCAAGCATCTAGCTAATGTGTTAAGCAAGATGGTGCGTCGTCATTACAGTTTACGCTACGCCAATACAGCCGAAGTGCTACAAGACCTTTCAAAAAAACCGCTGACACCGCCAACACAACCACAACAACCAGTTAACTGGTCGCGGCGCAGAGTTATTCAAACCGTGTGGTTAATGGGAGCGAGTTTTAGTTTTGCGATTGTGGTTGAGAAACTCTTGCTCAACAACTCAGTTGAGAGAAAAGCTTTGCCATCAACCTCATCTATTTCCCCAAATAATATTCCAGTACCGTCCCCCAATCAGACTCCAGCATTACCAACCAAAAGTGTAAATACTAGGGAATTAGCTTTAAAAACCTTCCAGTTTAAAGTGATGAAGGTAGATAATCAAGGAAATATTACCACAATCAGTCCTGGTCAGGGAATTTTTTTTATAGAAGACCTTGGTAACGGCAACATACTAGAGATGGTAGAAATTCCTGGCGGTCAGTTTCTCATGGGTTCACCACTAGGAGAAAAAGAGCGAAACAGAAATGAGGGACCACAGCATCCTATTACCATTAAACCTTTTTTTATCAGTAAATTTACTGTTACGCAAGAGCAGTATCAAGCAGTTATGGGCATCAACCCATCTTACTTCCCAGGGGTTAAGCGACCTGTCGAACAAGTAAGTTGGAATGATGCAGTCAAGTTTTGTCAAAAGCTGTCGCTGATGACTAACAAGAGCTATCGTTTACCCAGCGAGGCGGAGTGGGAGTATGCAGCTCGTGCTGGAACGACTACCCCATTCTATTTTGGTGAGACGATTACGACCAAGATCGCTAACTATAATGGTGAGTATACTTATGGTTCTGCTCCTCATGGCCCAAATCGTCAGGAGACTATCGATGTTGGTAGTTTACCTGCTAATGCTTATGGTTTGCATGAGATGCATGGCAATGTCTGGGAATGGTGCCAAGACAAATACCATAATGATTACCGTGGAATGCCTGCTGATGGAAGTGCTTGGGTAAGTGGAAATAATAATCCTTGGCTGCTGCGCGGTGGTTCATGGTTCAGTCCGGCAAGCTATTGCCGTTCATCCAACCGTTTAGACGAAAGCAACTCGGATGCAGCGGCTTACGACTTCGGTTTTCGGGTAGTTTACACACTCTAAAATAGTGCGATCGCCACAACATTAAGAACCAACGACAAAATCAGCATTTCTCGTTTGGTTTAGTTTCCAAGACTCAAAGCGATGTAAATGACTAGAGTTTGTGAAAAAGAAAATTTCAGTCCACTAATTGCGATCGCTATCTTTGATTCATGCTGTGCTAGCAGTGGCTGGGTCAACTAGCGTGCTATTGGTTGGTGCAGGTATGTTCTATCACAGTTTGCGTCGCTACTCCTCAGAAAATTTGATGTAGATGTGAGGTTAGGTTGAATGTTAGCAAACCTTCAACATTCCAAGAAGTTGTCGTTGGTAAGCTGAAAAACATCTAATTTGCATAACCGAATTAAACATAACTCTTGTGGGGTGGGTGATTCCAAATATTTGCAAGCGTTTGATAATCTAGAGAATCACAATCAGCGTCAAAAGCCTTACCCAGGATTTGTTTAACAGATTTGTTATATATAAATTGCTTGAGTGGTTTAGCAAATTTCTTAATGTCTTCGTCAGACACTCTGCGAAACCTTAACTCCTCTTCCACTATTTGCAAAAATTCCTTCAGTGCCTTAATAATAGCCTTCTGAAGTGGTTCCTTTAGAAATAGTAATGTGCCTACATTGTTGAAGCGGTCTTTGAAAAAGTCTTTGGCATAATCTTTTGCTAAATCCTGTGCAAAATCTTCGTTAAGAATAGTCTTGACTAGGAGTCCAACAGCATTGCTTGCTATCCAGCCAATCAACCATTCCACGATAATACTCACGCCTGCTAAGTGCTTGACTACGAGTAGTATATACACCACTCAGAGAAATTTTTCCAGATTTCTGAGTTTTTAGCTTAAAAGCGATGCTGGCTGAAGATTTGTTAAAAATAACTAATATACTGTGCATTGATATTAGGAGTAGTTTTATGGTTCTACAAGTTAACCCCATCCAAAAAGAACCAACTGTTACTTGGGAAGCACTTCCAGCCGACTTCATTTTACTTGACGATCCAGTGGAAAATATTCAACAACCCGCGATCGCTGCTGCGCTTACCGATGCTTTGGGAAGCACAGGACGCATTCAACCCCAGATGCTGATTGGCTCTAATTTTGGACTTGTAGCCACAGTCAACAAAAAAATCGTTGTCAAAGCCCCTGATTGGTTTTATGTACCTCAAGTGCAGTCTGTAGGAACAAATGTAGTTCGTCGCAGCTATACCCCGAATTTAGAAGGGGCTGCTGTGGCTGTGGTGATGGAATTTCTCTCAGACACAGAAGGGGGAGAACTATCAGTCCGCTCAACTCCACCCTACGGTAAACTCTATTATTACGAAAAGATTCTCCAAGTTCCAACCTACGTAAACTACGATCCCTATGAGCCTAGTTTAGAACTAAGGTGTTTGCAAAATGGAGAATATATTTTGCCGCAAGCAGATACCAATGGACGCTTTTGGATTCCTGAGTTAGAATTATTTCTCGGAATTTGGCAAGGTGAAAGATTATGCCAAACGATGAATTGGCTGCGCTGGTGGGATAGAGAAGGAAATTTGCTGTTGTGGAGTAGCGAACAAGCTGAACAAGAATGCCAACGCGCTGAACAGGAAAGCCAACGTGCTGAACAAGAACGCCAACGTGCTGAACAGGAAAGCCAACGCGCTGAACAAGAACGCCAACGTGCTGATATATTAGCAGCTAAGTTACGTGAGCTAGGTGTTGACCCTGATGCTCCGGCGTAGCCCGTACTTCTCTACGAGACGCTCCGCGAACGGCTGCGCTCGGCACAAGTCAGTAACCATCGTAGACATCGCATAACCTCAACGAATGCTGGGAATAATAAATTTGGGACCTCAACACCAAAATTCCATGAAACAGCAAAAAAATCAGTTCACCCATCTGACTGCGATCGAAAGAAGTTATCTGTCATTTCCTGCACAGTTTTTATTAAATCAAAACCTTCTACAAGGCAAAATACTAGACTTTGGTTGTGGCTTTGGTAATGATGTTAAAATATTGCGCCAAAAAGGTTGTGATATTACAGGTTATGACCCTTCTTATTTTCCAGAATATCCTGATAATAAATTTGATACAATAATTTGCTTTTATGTTTTAAATGTTTTATTTACTGAAGAACAAACTAATGTTCTTATGGAAGTATCACACTTATTAAAACCAGGAGGTAAAGCTTATTATGCTGTAAGAAGGGATATTAAAAAAGAAGGTTTCCGAGAACATTATGTTCATAAAAAGCCTACCTATCAGTGTATTGTAAAACTTCCCTTTCGTTCAGTGTTTTTAGATGAACATCGAGAATTATATGAGTATATTCACTATAATCATCAGCAAAATTCATCTAATTATTGTATATTCTGTAATCCTCATAAAAATCTAAAACTATTAACTGAATCCGCAACTGCTTATGCTATATTCGATGGCTATCCTATAAGTAAAGGCCATGTTTTGATTATTCCGAAACGTCATGTTAGCAGTTATTTTGAACTACCATTGAAAGAGCAATCTGCTTGCTGGTTTATGATGAACAAAGTACAAGAAATTCTCAAAATTGAATTTGAAGCTGATGGCTTTAATGTAGGAATGAACATCAATCGAGCCGCCGGTCAAAATATTATGCACGCCAGTATTCATATCATCCCTCGTTACAAAGGTGATACTGTTGGTAGTAAAAGTGGAATCAGAAACGTTATTCCTAAAATGCAATAGTTTTTTTACTGACAACTTCCAGTAGTAAACCCAGATTTATAGCAAAGACATAAATTTGAAAAACCTGATTTTTCAGTCTTATTGAAAATATTGCAAAATGTTTCAGTTAACCCGGATTATCTGGATCTATTCCGAGCGCTCTTAATTGTTCTGTCAATTGTTGCACCCGTTGTTCTGCAACTTCAGCGCGTTGTGCTTGTTGTTGAGCGCGTTGTGTTTCTTGTTTTATTTGTTCTGCGGGCGTGAGATACCGTTGTTCTTGCTCATCATACCAATAGATCCATTCCCGCGTTACACCGCAATAATTTCCCCTTTCGCAACCAATTCCTAAGCCAATTTCTGGTAGCCAAACGGGGTTTCGCTCTTGCAATTGATACCTACCATTAACTAACTTATGTACTTCCAAATGCGGTTTGCGGCGGCGACAAGAAGAATAAATCACGTAGTAAAGTACACCCAAAGCCGCATATTCATCCAATTTAGTAGTGTATTCCTTGCGATAATTTTGGGAAACTACTTCTAACACGAAAATCGGCACAACATTTTCATCCCACAGCACATAACTGGGACGGAGTTCCTCATCATAAAACCGCTCTACCCCTAAGCTTAAAAACCCATCTGGCACAATGGGCGGTTTATCGGGGTGATAATAAATACCCATATCTATCCCAAACAACCAGTCCATGCGTTATGGACAAAGTATCAGCAGGATCGCCTTCAGCAAGCCTGGTATCAATTCTTGCAGTTCATTATCCACAGGCATTTCATCAGAGTCTGGTAGTTCCTCGGCTGAGGGCAAGTACCTTGGCAAGTTGTACTCTAACATGGCTGGTTTCCCCAAAACTCAAATGATACTTGGTTTTTTTGGCTCACCAGAATTATAGCGATTTCAAGTGCAAAACGTGTTGTAACAAATCTATGAGAGCGATCGCCTACTTGTTTTTGTCTAAGTAATAATACAGAGCCAGCAACTTAGAGATTGCTCTTGCCGGTTATGAAGTTGCTCTGACAATTTTTACCCGCGACGCATTTCCTCAACAGTGGGCTGATACGCAATATGAAGCGATGGCAAAAGGCAAAAGCCAAATACTAGTTTTGGTTACCTAATCTGGCACATTCGGCAAAGTTGCTTAAGCTGATAAAATTTTGGTATTTCTTAACTATTAATAAATATATAGTACTTAGTGCTATTCATGCTTTATATTTAGCGACAGGGTGGTAGAAACAGGTACTCATGTTAAAATACTTAGGAGGCAGTACCCACCAGAAGCAACTCATGCCTCGATATCATCAGCAGGCAGCGTAAGTAAAGGTTAAGTTGATATTAAAACGAATAATTTTTGCTGAATTGCGGCAGATAAAGACTAAACTAAAAAGTCTTGTGCAGCAAAACCTGTAGCTTTAAATGAAATAATCATGTCTAAGGTTCTTGTCTCTGATTCTATTGACCAAGCTGGAATTGACATTCTTTCGCAAGTTGCTACCGTTGATGTCAAACTAGGTCTAAAACCAGCCGAACTGCTCGAAATTATTGGTGAGTATGACGCGCTCATGATTCGCTCTAGTACACGCGTCACCCAAGAAATCATTGAAGCCGGCACTCAGCTAAAAATCATCGGTCGTGCTGGTGTGGGTGTGGATAATGTAGATGTTCCTGCTGCCACACGCCGGGGAATTGTAGTAGTCAATTCTCCAGAGGGAAACACAATTGCCGCCGCCGAACATGCGCTAGCAATGATTTTGGCTTTGTCTCGCTACATCCCCGATGCTAACGCTTCGGTGAAACGCGGTGCTTGGGATCGCAATAGCTTTGTCGGCGCAGAAGTCTACAAAAAAACTCTCGGCGTTGTCGGTTTGGGTAAAATTGGCTCCCATGTTGCCTCTGTAGCTAAGACAATGGGGATGAAACTCCTAGCTTATGACCCTTTTATTTCTACAGACCGAGCCGAACAACTTGGCTGTCAGTTGGTGGAGCTAGATTTACTCTTCCGGCAAGCAGACTATATTACCCTACACATCCCCAAAACCCCAGAAACTACCCACTTAATCAATGCCACAACTCTGGCAAAAATGAAACCCACAGCCCGGATTATCAACTGCGCTCGTGGTGGGATCATTGATGAAGTAGCTTTAGCAGCAGCTCTGAAAGCGGGTACAATCGGGGGTGCAGCCTTGGATGTGTTCGAGTCAGAACCACTGGGTGAATCTGAGTTGCGATCGCTAGGTAAAGAAATCATCCTCACCCCCCATTTAGGAGCCTCTACCACGGAAGCTCAAGTGAATGTGGCCATTGATGTTGCCGAACAAATTCGGGATGTACTTTTAGGACTACCAGCACGTTCAGCCGTCAACATTCCCGGACTCGGCCCCGATGTGTTGGAAGAACTCAAACCCTATATGCAACTAGCAGAAACTCTAGGTAATCTAGTGGGACAGCTAGCTGGCGGACGGGTGGAAACACTCACTGTGCGACTGCAAGGCGAACTAGCGACCAACAAAAGTCAGCCTTTGGTGGTAGCTGCCTTGAAAGGATTACTTTACCAAGCTTTGCGGGAACGAGTAAATTACGTAAATGCCAGCATAGAAGCCAAAGAACGCGGAATTCGGGTGATTGAAACCCGCGATGCTTCGATTCGAGACTATGCCGGAACGCTTCATCTAGAAGCTACGGGTACTTTAGGTACTCATTCTGTCACAGGCGCTTTGTTGGGTGAGCGGGAAATCCACCTCACTGACGTTGATGGTTTCCCGATTAACGTCCCACCCAGCAAATATATGTTGTTTACCCTGCACCGCGATATGCCGGGGATTATCGGCAAACTAGGTTCCCTACTCGGCAGTTTTAATGTGAATATTGCCAGTATGCAAGTAGGTCGTAAAATCGTCCGTGGTGATGCTGTAATGGCTCTGAGTATAGATGATCCTTTACCTGAGGGCATTTTGGATGAGATTATAAAAGTCCCTGGCATTCGGGACGCCTATACAGTAACTTTATGAGTGCTGAGTGCCCAGGAATGAGTGCTGAGTGAAGAAAAGTTAGGAGTGAATAGTGAGGAGTTAAAAGTTAAAAAGGAAAACTCCTAACTCCTAACTTAAAACTCATAACTCTCTCATACTCAGCACTCAGCACGGGCTAAACGCCCCGCTCCCGCTAACAGCACTCAGCACTCAAAAATGGCAAACACCTGGTGGGAACTACAGATTTTATGTGAACCAGACCTAGAAGATTCGATCTTTTGGCGACTGGAAGATTTTGGTTGTCGTGGTACAGCTAGTGAAAACAAAGGAAATTCATCTTTAGTAAGAGCTTATCTGCCGACAATTCAAACACAGCTACTAGATTTGGCAGCGCTGTCGCTGTGGCTGCGTCAAGATGCCCTCTGTGTAGGAGTTTCATCTCCCTCCCTGCAATGGCAGTTAATTGATGAGGAAGATTGGGCGACTAGCTGGAAACAATATTGGCATCCGCAGGAAATAGGCGATCGCTTCCTGATCAATCCCGCTTGGCTACCATTACCAGAAATAACCGAACGGTTAGTGATTCGTCTTGACCCTGGTGTAGCATTTGGTACGGGCAACCATGCCACCACTCAGCTATGTTTGGAATCTTTAGAAATGCGGCTGAGTGGAGTTTCTCAGTCCTTTGTGGGTAATAGTGGCAAACATGAAGATATGGTAATTGCGGATATTGGCTGTGGTTCTGGTATCCTTTCCATTGGGGCGCTGCTACTGGGAGCCGAGAAAGTCTATGCAGTGGATAATGACCCTTTGGCGGTGCAATCAACTATCAGCAATCGCACCTTAAACGACATTAGCCCAGAACGCTTACTACCTGCACTGGGAAGTGTAGACGTTTTGACAAAACTGGTTTCTCAACCAGTTGACGGTATCGTTTGCAATATTTTGGCTGACGTGATTATTGAATTGGTTCCAGAAATGAGTGCGATCGCTAAACCTGAGACTTGGGCGATCTTCAGTGGTATTTTACTAGAACAATCTAAAGCTGTTGCTGACGCTTTAGAACAAAATGGTTGGATTGTTGCTACCCTGTGGAAACGAAAAGAATGGTGTTGCTTGAATGTCCGGCGTTCTTAACAAACAGAATTCCTTGCAATGTTAGCGAATCTTCATTGCTGAGATTAATGATTTCTAACCCAAAACCCACAACCGTAAAGCGCTTGATTTTGATACTTCTACGTTTTGGGCTACCATCAGTATTTTTGGTAATAAAAGCTTTTGACTGGATACCCAGTTGTTCTAACTGACGCTGTGCAGCTGATAAAAATGACTCCGGTTCTTGATAACCCTGGATAATCACTATACGCGATCGCAGTCTCTCAGCAGGCTCAAGCAAATAAATTTCAGGAATCCCCAAACGAATTGTATGCTTGCCAATTCTCAGGGGCTTACCTGCTAACGGATAAACCAAACGCACTTGATCCATTGGTGGCCGAATCCGAAGCCTCGAATTTTTAGTTAGCCGAATTACGCCTGACTTGGGAATACCTGCAATGGTATGAATTCCAACTGTATCTAATTTATGAAGTTCGGGTTCAAAATGAGCGATCGCAGAAAATAGCTCATAGCCGTGGTCGAGAGGTACTGTCTCACCAATCAGGTTAAAAATTAAATCTATGTTATGTTAACTGAGGTGTTAAAACCTTTGTTGGCTTTGTTAGATTTAAAGGTTACTCTGAGAGAATCTGCATAGGTAAGCTGCAATCAACGATCATCTTTACCACCCTATCTTTAAGCAGATATACGATATAGGCAACTAATTATTATTTAGACTACCTTAGTGATTAATGTGAGAGTACTTTAAAGCGTCAAGCAAACATAATAATTTTTACTAAGTTAGTATTCTTATATTCATTTAGCATTTCTAAAATTTCCTTGAAGAATAGGAAAAGCCTAATTTGTACCAACTCGAATTACTGGGAGTCCTACAGTATTGTCCTCAATTTAAAATTTTTTCCACAATTTCCTGGCATTTTGTGACATTTCTGAAGATATTTGCCGGATAGGAAGTTGGAAATAGGTTGCTACTTTCGCTCATAATACTACCCAAAAACTCTGAGCTCATAGATTGAATATCATCAATTTGTACTGGGGTTAAATCAGATGATATGCTAAAAAAATTCTCTAGTAAGGCTTTGTAAACTAGGTGTAGTATGAGACGATTACTATGAGTAGCAAATAACTTTTCTCTTCCATCTCGTTGTTTTTGCACTTCTGATAATTTATTCTCTACTACTCTTAAGATTTGAACTAATTTCCAAAGGTTAGAACCATTTACTGATCTATTAAAGAGAGTTTTGTATGGAGGTTTTTCTATATCTTCCCATAAAACACCAATTTTATCTTTAACTCGCGTGGCGAAAGAAACCTCATTCTGTTTGCACGCTCGACTAATCGTAGCTTCATTTAAATCAAAACCTTTTTCTCCATCTGGGATTGATTCACCTGACTTATAAGTATAAATAATTCCTTCTAAGTGAAGTTCATTTTTTATTCTTTCTTGCTCTGGATCGAGAGCTACAAATTCTCGACGATCAATTCGGTTCTGAGTATTGTTGAATCGAGTAATTTCTGTAGCAAATTCTTCAGGACAATTTTCTAAGGAGATAAAACGAATAAGAACTCTTGCTTTTTCAACCTGCTCAGGAGAATTTTGATATGCTCTTGCTATCGATCCAACAGTCTGAGCGCCATTAACTACTTTGACATCTTTACATTCAAATATGCCCGTGTCTCTTCCACTACCGCCAAGCGGTTTTTTCCCAATACTAGAACACAAAGCTGTTATGCCATTGTTATAATACCAAAATTTTTCCGGTTCTTTTTTTAGTGTATTGATAATACCTTCATTAACTTCACTATCTTTTACAAAAAGCCTAATATTTTAAGAGAACAATTTAGGAGAATGTTTAGTCCACCAATCAGCTACTTCCCTAGCAGACACTTGCCCATAATATGATTGATAGGGTTCTTTTGTTTGTCCCCACTCAAACAGGCAAACATCTAAATTTATCGGATTGCCAGATGCTCCTTGAGATATAATGTTATATATATTTGCCTGGTTATAAACTCTCATACTAACAATATCTGATGAATCGTTCATCTCACCTAATAGATCATCCAATTCTCTTTTTGGTTCATCTGCTAAGGGAGTTTGACCTGAATAAACAAGAATTATTTCAAATCTTGTTCCTGCGTCATTCAGCGCTTCTTCAATATCTGGAGTTTTATTATTAAATTTTGAGTTGAATCTGTCATATCTAGCATTTACCAAGTCTTTAAAACCTCTAGTAAATTTCATTACCTCATCTGTTTTAACACTACCTTTACTGTCTTGTTTCCATTTGGACTGTAATACATACATTATTCTTTATCGCCTGTCAAAATAAAGCGAATCTATTCCATTATCCTGTCCACCATCAACTATCGATTTTGATGCTTCTTGAGGAGAGATATCAGCTAAAACCATCAAAGTAAATGCAGCTAGACTTCTTGTTAAGAAAATTAACTCTCTGTCTGTTTCAGATTTATTTTGATAATCTGATAAGTCAATCAAACCTTTAAATGTTTTTTGAAGGTATGACTTTATTTGACGTAGGTGGATTTCACTCATAATGTTGGTAGATGTAATTAACTTGGATGTTATCGGCTCAAATTTTTACAGACTTGTCTGTAGTATAAAGACGTTGTAAAATTATACATTCGGGTTTTTGCGATCGCATTTGGATAATTTTACCCTTTACTGCAAATCCAGCTAATATTTACTTAAGTATTAATAAATATATTATACTTATAATTATTGCCATAAAAATGGCTTATGCAAGCCATAGAACTTCTTCAGAAGCCATTATACCTTAACTATACGTATAAAATTATACTATTCTACGGTAACACTTTTAGCAAGGTTACGAGGTTGATCGACATCCAAACCGCGACGGGCGGCAATATGATAAGCGAACAATTGTAAAGGAACTACTGTGAGGAGGGGAGAAAGTAACTCTTCTACATGGGAGATAGGAAGAAGATCGTTAAAGATTTCCGCAGCTTCGCCATCGTTGACGGGAGTCACGCCAATTAACCGAGAATCTCTAGCTTTGGCTTCCTGGGCATTAGAAATAACTTTTTCGTAAACACTACCAGGGATTGCGATCGCAACTACTGGTACTTTCGCATCTAATAGAGCGATCGGTCCATGTTTCATCTCTCCAGCCGGATAGCCTTCGGCGTGAATATAGCTGATTTCTTTTAATTTCAACGCGCCTTCCAAAGCAATAGGAAAGTTAATTCCCCTACCTATAAAAATGAAATCTTGGGTTTCGGCGAATTCGTGGGCTAGCTGTTCAGTTAAACATTCCTGAGTTTCCAAAGTTGCCTCAATTTCTTTAGGAATCTGCCACAACCCATTAATAATTTTCTCTAATCTATCTTTTGAAACTGTCTGACGACGAGCTGCTAAATCCAATGCCAAAGCATAAAATGCCATCAATTGAGCAGTAAAAGTTTTCGTCGCCGCTACCCCAATTTCAATTCCCGCTAGAGTACTGATGATATGCGGTACCAGATGACCAAGGCTGCTTTCGGGGCGATTGGTAATGCCCAGTAGTCGCGCTTGATATTTAGGTTCTTTCCCCTGGCGACGTTCTTTTTCCATCGCCAAAGCTGCTAGGGTATCAGCAGTTTCACCTGATTGAGTAACACCAATAATCAACGTGTTAGCCGTCACGGGTGATGGTGCATAGCGATACTCAGAAGCGTAATGTACTTGAGTTGAAATTCCTGCTAGTTGTTCGATTAAATATTTTCCGATTAATGCTGCGTGCCAACTGGTACCACAGGCGACGATCTGAATTTGTTCTAAATCGTTGTATAAATCCGCAGGTAAACCAAGATTGATTGGCGATTCGCTAGATTCGGCTGGATTAAAGTATGCTTCTAAACTAGCTCTTACTACCCCTGGTTGCTCATGGATTTCTTTGAGCATGAAGTGTTTAAATCCCTGCTTTTCTACCATTCCAGGATTGTAGTTGAGCAGTCGGGGTTGTTTTTTCAACCTGTCGCCAGCAAAATTGTAAATCTCAACGCCCAAAGGTGTGAGGCGGGCAATTTCGCCATTTTCCAAAGGTAGCACTGCACGGGTGTAGGAAGCGATCGCTAGCGTGTCAGACGCACAAAAGAATTCCCCTTGACCAAAACCAATTACCAAAGGTGCTTGTTGGCGGACAACAATCAATTCATCGGGGTAGTCAGCAGAAATAACTGCGATCGCAAATGCCCCATGTAAGTGGTTAACAGCTTGGCGAATTGCCTCTAGGAAGGGAGATGAGGGGGGAAGATTCTTTAAAAATTCGGCTATGAGATGGGGAATTACTTCTGTATCGGTCTCAGAAAGAAACTGGTGTCCTTTTCCTTTGAGTTCCTCGCGCAACTCGCGGTAATTTTCGATAATGCCATTTTGTACTACCGCCAGTCGCTTTGCCGTATCCATGTGGGGATGGGCGTTGTACTCTTCTGGTTTACCATGAGTTGCCCAGCGTGTGTGACCAATACCAATTTGGCTAGGGGTTTCTATTTGTTCGAGTTTAGAACGCAGGTTAAGCAGTTTGCCCTTTGCCCGCACACAATTAACCTCACCTTCCCAAATAGTGGCGATTCCAGCCGAATCGTAGCCCCTGTACTCTAGTTTTTCCAGCCCAGCCAATAAAATGTCTGTCGCCGCTTGAGTGCCTATATATCCAACGATTCCGCACATTGTTCACACCGCTTTTTTTCAGGATAATTAAATCCAGTATAGTTGCTAGCACAAACTCGACGTTTTGCAAAGAAAAAAGGGAGTAAATTACTCCCTCCACCACTAGGTATTGCTAAAGATGCTTTCTAAACTTCATCTACAGCAGAATTCCGAAGTCAAACAGGCTTTATATCTGGCTTTGAGACGAATCGTTGTGTACTTCACTTTCGTTGAAATCTGCTGTAAGTTGAGAACCGTAGTTTTCGCCCTCTCCCTAAATCCCTCTCCCATATCTGGGAAAGGGACTTTGAAATTCTGGCTCCCCTTCTTCCAGATATGGGAGAAGGGGTTGGGGGATGAGGGAAAATCTTTTTGATCACCGAAGAACTACAGGTTTCAAGATAGACGTGCTTTATTAAGAAACTTTAAAATTTTTCAGGACTGAGTTCTGAGTTTCGAGTCACCGTTCGCCCTTGGCGTCTGCCTTTGCAAGAAGTTTAGATCGACGGAAACCGCCGATCTAAACTTCTCGCTGAGTGAAGAATCAAGAAATTGTTTTTTTGATTTACTTCATTTTGCCTCAGGACAACGACGAGCGCGAGAACTCTGTAGCAAGATTCCGCAGGGTGCGGAGGCTTTTTTTGATGGTCTATATCACTGGCTACAGGCGCAAAGGCTTGCATCTCTCCCTTGTGTCCAAAGGGGACAAGGCAACCGTTCTGGAAAGAACGGTTGGGCAATAGACCCGCATCGCGATCAGCAGTTCAGTGATTTAGCACTGAGCTTTTTAGTAAGCTAGACCCATACTGCGAGTTGTTTCAGCGCCCAGGTAAACCCGGATGCTCAAAAAGTCGGTGGGACAAGCGGTTTCGCAGCGCTTACAGCCCACACAGTCTTCTGTACGGGGCGAAGAGGCAATTTGAGCAGCTTTGCAGCCATCCCAAGGAACCATCTCCAGTACATCAGTAGGGCAAGCGCGGACGCATTGGGTGCAGCCAATGCAGGTATCGTAGATTTTTACGGCATGAGACATTTAAAAAACCGCTCCTTTCGAGTGTTCTTCTCTGCGAAAGAATCATAATCAACGCACAGTTTACCGCAGTGGTTGATAGGCCGTAATCAAAAGGCTACATAACTTCAAACAATGTAATGAACACCCTTGATCAATTGTTTTTGCGAGATCGTGCCTATTGACTTCTTAATCAGCAACATCATCGCAGCGTATTTACCCCAGGTAAATACCATAAGGAAGGTGAATTGTAAAGTCATTTGCAAGAAAAGTCAATCCAATAATAAAGCTCTGGCATTTTCTACAAAATGGTTCTCACTCTCGAAAGACATCTAGAATGATGTTAGTATCTAGCAATACCTTCATTTCAGGTATTTCTCCACCAAGCCTTCTTCTAAAATTATCTCCACTTCCGCATCGGTTAGTGGTGCTAAAGTCTGTTTTCAGTAGCCCGGTCATCCGATCTACTATATCTTGTGGAACTGGTGTGTGGAGTCTGAGATCGTTTTGTAGTGAATGAGCGATCGCACTCAGCAATTATCGGTGAGCGATCGCTCACCAATAACTTGTATATTTGACTTTTTAATTCTGACAATCTTATAATTTTTACTTTTAGATATCAGAGGATTTCCGAAATCGCAAACTCATCATTTTTAGCAGCAATTTCGGTTGGAATCTTTGGCTGACTAACCATCACTTCCAGTTGTTCTTCGGGATTTTTGGCATCAGTCAATTTATCTTTTGTATATTCCGTTTCTCGGATTTGTCGAGCAATCCTTTCTAGTAGCCAAAGTTGTTCTTCCACAGATAAGGCACGGATGGAGCGCTCAATTTCTTCTAAATTCGGTGATATCATTTTGCTTCTGATTCCCAGCAAGGTATATTTTTCCAAGATATTATATTGAGTCTATCTGCTTAAGGTAAAGCATCGCAAATTCCCGATCATTTTCCCTACGCCGATCTTTTCACAAATCAAATGAGATTGCTATAAATAACCATAAACTAGTTTGATGAGTTTTTAATTAAGTATTCATACTGAAGCAAAATGTGCGCTAAACTGACTACATGAATTACGAAACAGCTCGGAAACTCCTCATAGATCAGACAATCATAACCGAGGAAAACCCAGATGCGCTGTTAATGCGTATGAAACACGGGAAACCCCCGATACCTGGTCAGATCACCTCGATTTTGTTAGCATTGAAAGTGGTGTTTGAAGCTCTTAAAGATGCAAAAAGCCTAGACCGAGAACTGGCTTTAGCTCTTTATCAGTTAAGCATTAAGGCGCAACAGCTGTTTACCGCAGGGTATAAAGCCGGGGTTGATTGGCCGCCACTACTGAAAGAAGATTTGCTACGAATTTCCTTAGCATCTGAAAGTATCTTTTCGGGTATATGGCAAACCCTAGCGCCTATAGGGTTGGGGAAGTTGTAGAACACCAATTCAATAATCTTTAAACCAGAAAATATGAGGGAGATGAGGGAGACAAGGGAAATGCCCAATACTTCTCTACCAGAGGCTGCGCCAACGACTTCTCTACGAGACGCTACGCGTAGCTTGCTTCCACGAAGTGGTACGCTCAGTACAAGTGCCCAATGCCCAATGCCCATTAACGACTTTGCAGTTCCCTTTCTAACTTGTCTAGGTCAGTTTTGAGCAAAATCGTCATTTGACCGGTAAAAGCTTTGCCAGTCTTGGGTTGGGCGATTTCCACCCAATATACATAGCGATCGCCTACTCGTAATTCTCCCTTTAAAGCTTCCCGAATCGGAGTTTCGGCAAAACGCGCCGAGTTAATTACGCTTTGGTTGGGATAGTGATAGACGACTTGGGCGCGATCGTAATCTTGATAAATCTCCAAGCCATAAATCACCCGCAAGGATTCCTGGAGACGCGTAAATGTCATACCGTTAATCGCATCATACATGGCAATACGCTCAGTGCGAATTCTGCCACGGTCTTTAGAAAATTCTATCCTACCGGGAGGCAATACCGACGCTTGAAAACTGAATCGTTGAGCAGCTGTATCAGTCTTTTGCACAAATAATTGCTCCCCACTGCTGGGGCGGAGTGTGGGATGTGCTTTAATCCAGGCGCCTACTTCCTCTGTACTTTGCCCTGGTAAAGCATTAACTTGGGAATCAAAAAGCGTTCCCACGCACAGCCAGGGTGCTAGAGAAACAGGCAAAATTAGACAGTTAAGCAGAGATTTTTTGAGCATTTTCCTATTCAGGACTTTCATGGAAATTTCCCCATTAGTGAAGTAACCATAGTCTTCCCGTTTTCAGGAGGATTACTTCAAACCTCAACCCAACTTCAGATATTAAGGATCTGACTTATCAACGCTCTATCATAGAAAAAGCTAAGAATGGAATCGTCATGAGCATTACGTTCAGTCCAGAGCAAAAACAGATAATTCAAGCTTTGCTAGCCACAGATAGATTTAACAGCGTTGATGAAGTAATTCAAACTGCATTGCGCCTTTTAGCAGAAGAGACTCTTTCCGATCAAGAATGGCTTGAAGAAACTCGCACCAAGATTGATGAAGGGTTAGCATCACTTGAAAGGGGAAAAAGAATTGATGGTGAAACTTTTGTGAATCAGCTTTTAACACAGTTGAAGCAAGCAAAAGAGGCTTAGGTCTGTTGAAGTTCCGCATTTACCCAAGTTGCAGATATGTGTTCTGAAGAATTGGAAAAACTAATTCAGCAGCATGGTGAAGCTGCTAAATCCTATGCGAATGAGGCTATCCAAATTGGCGATACATACATAATTCCAAACTTTGGTTTTGATGCAACAATGCAGAATTCTCTAGATTTACTGCTAGGTGGCAGAAAAACCTGGAACCACGGAGTGGTTGATATTCGAGTTTTTACAAAACCTGAAGACTTTACACTGTTTGGTTGCGACGAAGAGACTACAGAAATCGAAATTATTGATTTATTGACACTTTGCCGAAATCTTTATCCAGATGACTATGATTATTCCCAATTACCTGAATGGTGGACTGAGGAAGATATGCAAAGTGCGGCTGAGGTGTTTGAGCCACTTGATTTTGCAATTTGGATGCAAGATACATTCCGTCCAGATGAGTCAGAGGAGGAAGCACTTAATATATGGCTTAAGTCTGTGCAACCTTGGTTAGGAAAGGAGATTATCTTCTACAAGATGGAAGATGATGATGACTCAAATTGTGGTTTTGCGCCATACCTTTTTATGGGAGATCGTTGTCTTATTCTTGTTGCACGATGTTGGCAGCTATAGACATCACTAGTTCAAGCCTCAAAGACGAGGATCATCTACAGGTGGATGCCAGCCTCCTTGTATCCATAACTGCCTAGATTCTTGGATAAATCCTTGGTTGTGAAATTATATAGTCATTGTAGTGTCCCCTGTGAATTGGCTGCCAAAATACTAAGGAGCGATCGCCACCTTAATTACTTTACGCCCCTTCATCTCACAAAACACCTGTTCTAAATCTTTTAGCGATCGCCGTTTCGTCGTTACGCTGCTTGAAGTTATTTTATTTGAAATCTGCTAAAGTTTCAGTTAACCTAAAACTCATAACTCAGCACTGATGCAGAACAGGCAGGAAAAAATTTCGCAAGTGGTAGTGACTGCTGGGCAGATGCGCGATATTGAAGAACGGATCTTTACGGCGGGAATGCCTGTAGTAGCTTTGATGGAAAAGGTTGCGGGATTAATTGCCCGTTGCATTCAAGATATTTACCCGAACCTTGGACAAAGGGGAAACAATTCAAAATTACTCTCCCACAGCTTAAATCCGCGTATCGGAATTCTTGTCGGCCCCGGTCATAATGGCGGGGATGCTTTAGTAGTAGCCCGTGAATTATACTTTCGCGGGTATGAGGTTTGGATTTATTCTCCTTTCTCTAAGCTCAAAGAATTAAGTTCGCAGCACTTGCAATATGCCCAGAATTTGGGCATCCCAATTTATCAAACAATTGAGCAACTACCAAATTCTGATTTGTTGATTGATGGCTTGTTTGGGTATGGTTTAGAAAGAAACCTTACTGATCCCATCGCTTCTGCAATTAATCAGTTAAATGAATTATCTGTGCCGATTTATAGCATCGATTTACCTTCAGGTTTACACACCGACACTGGCGTTGTATTAGGAACTGCGATTCGCGCCACTCACACATTTTGCTTGGGTTTATGGAAACTAGCTTTCTTCCAAGATCAGGCGCTGGAATATCTCGGCAAAGCTGAGTTAATCGATTTCGATATTCCTTTAGCTGATGTAGAAGCTGTTCTAAAAGATACACCCAGAATTAAACGCATTACACCAGCAACGGCACTTGCGACTTTACCCCTACCCCGTCCATCAGTTACCCACAAATATCAGGAAGGACATTTACTGCTGATTTGCGGTTCGCAGCGCTATGCAGGTGGGGCAATTTTAACTGGTTTGGGTGCTAGGGCTAGTGGTGTGGGAATGCTTTCCATTGCCGTACCCGAATCACTAAAACCCCTTTTGGTGTCGCATTTGCCAGAAGCGCTGATTGTCGGTTGTCCAGAGACGGAAACCGGAGCGATCGCCCAGCTACAATTACCAGAAAACACCGATCTGAGTTCCTTTAATGCGATCGCTTGTGGCCCCGGTTTAACACGAGATGCTACTCCGATTGTGCAAGAAGTGATCGCCAGCGAACGCCCTTTAATTCTCGATGCCGATGGTTTAAATATCTTGGCACAAATGGGAGCGATCGCCACATTAAAAAAACGTCAAGCAGTAACTGTACTCACACCCCACGCTGGCGAATTTGAGCGATTGTTTCCTGATATTACCGATGCCAAACATGACAGAGTGAAAGCAGTACAAGAAGCAGCAGCGCAAAGTGGGGCTGTAGTGTTGTTGAAAGGGGCGAGAACTGCGATCGCAAACCCTGAAGGTGCCGTTTGGATTGTTCCTGAAAGTACACCCGCCTTAGCGCGTGGTGGTAGCGGCGACGTATTAACTGGGCTACTGGGTGGATTGTTGGCACAAGCAGCAACTAAACATATTCCCATAGAAGATATTGTCGCAACTGCCGCTTGGTGGCATTCGCAAGCGGGTATAATAGCCGCCCAAGAACGCACCGAATTAGGCGTAGATGCGTTTACATTGACACAATATTTAATCAAAGCTCTAAGTAATTAAACGGTTTTTAGTTTATTAAATTGTAGACAAGTCTCAAGTGCGCTTCCGGGGCAGGAATTTATCAGTAAGCTGAAAATTAAGAGATTAACTTGAATTAGATAATGTTTAAGCTATGAACAGTCAACCAAAATCTGTTGTGAGTGATTTAGAACAAGCCCATAGTCAAGATATTGAGACAATTACCCTGTTGTTGGCAAAGATTTCCAACCGGACTCCAGAAGAGATTAAACCTCACTTGGATACCATGCTTGAGCAACTGGTGCAACTATCAAGGGAACGCCCTTTCTATGAAAGTGCAAGCCCTCAAGAGTGGGTAGCAGCATTTACTGAGTGGGTGGAGAGTCACCGAGGGCTTAACCTCCCAACACTACAAGATGAAGCCATTAGCCGAGAAAGTATTTATGGAGAGCGAGGTTAAGTGCCGTACCTTGTAGATACCAATGTTCTATTAAGAAGTGTAGACCTTAACCATCCGATGAACCTGGATGCAGCCAAGGCTATCAGCATGTTAAGCAGTCGTGGTGAACAGTTATACATCGTACCGCAAAACTTGATTGAATTTTGGAACGTCTACACACGCCCAACCGAGCGAAATGGCTTAGGGCGTAGTGTGGTAGAAACACAAGCAGAAGTAAACCGTTTAAAGGTGTTGTTCCCATTATTACTAGATACTCAGGCAATTTACCAGGAATGGGAAAGGCTGGTGGTTGCTTATGAGATTAGAGGAGTCAACGTACACGATGCGCGACTAGTTGCAGCAATGCTGGTGCATGGGTTAGCCCATATTCTTACATTTAATATTAGTGATTTTGCCCGTTACTCAGAAGTTACTGCTGTTAATCCAACTACGATCTCACCTTAAATTACATCCATAGATGATTACTTGTATACAAATAATCATCTATAAATGAGATTTTTATTTATGGAATTCAGCACGACTAATAATCTTCTGAATCGCTGCCCCAGTCAATGATTTACGAGAAGATAAAAAGTAGCTTAGTAGTCTTGATTTTCTAAATACCAACGCTGTAGTGCCAGGCGTTGAATTTCGCGCCAGGGAATATGATGTTTTCTGGCTAAGTCTGCACAATCTTCATATTCTGGCTGCACATTAGCAATAACTTTTTCTAGTGATTCTCCCTTCCATGCTATTTTAAGACGCACTTTGCCATATTCAATTTCCACTTGTTGAATTTCCCGTTGTAAAATGGCGCGTTGCTGAGTTGTTCGCCGAATGCCCAAAGTAGTCGTTTCACTAAATAAAACCGCTTCACAACCGAGTAAATTTTCTGGATGACAAATCACAGTCAGCAAAATCCCTGGACGGGACTTTTTCATGCCGATCGCTTGGGTAAAAACATCCACCGCACCAGCCGCAAACAACGCCTCAAACATATAGCCGATCGCTTGCGGATTTAAATCATCAATTTGGGTTTCTAGTACCGATATGGTTTCTAAATTTTGGCTAGTATCTTCAGAATCACTGAAATTAGACTCTAAACTTGTGCTTTCGCCCAACCAGAGGCGTAGAATATTGGGAATGGGTAAATTTATGCTTCCTGCTCCCAGTCCTATCTGCTTGATAGCGATCGCGGGTGGTGAACCAAAATCTCTTGCCAAAGTAGTAGCGATCGCAGCTCCTGTTGGTGTCACCAATTCTCTGTCAATGCCATTACTATAAACTGGACAACCCCGCATTTCCCACAGCTTTAATACTGCTGGTACTGGTACCGCCATCTGACCATGTGCAGCCCGAACAGTGCCGCCACCAGTCGGGAACGCCGAGCAGTAAAGTAGGGGCAATCCTTCCTTATTGCTCTCAATCCCCAACCAATCCAACCCCAGGCAAGTACCCACAATATCGACGATCGCATCTACAGCACCTACTTCATGAAAATGAACTTTTTGAGGGTCAATGCCATGCACCGCCCCTTCAGCGACTGCTAGCTGTCGGAATACCGCCAAACTCCAAGCTTCTGCCCGTGATGGCAACCCCGCTTTGAGAATCATCTGCTCTATTTCTGGCAAGTGGCGTGTGCGATCGTGACTGTGTTTGCGATCATGATCGTGGTGGTCTACTAAATCCACATGGATTTTAGTCGCCTGTTGACCATTACGTTGGACAAACTCTGCCCTTAACTGATATTCCTGTTCAATACCCAACCGATTGAGTTTTTCAATTAAATACTCCACAGGAACACCCAAACTTACTAAAGCACCGAGGCACATATCACCAGAAATTCCTGTCGGACATTGAAAATAAGCGATTTTATTCATAATAAATTAGTCATTAGTCATTAGTCATTAGTCATTGGGCATGGGGCATTAGGCATTAAATATTGATTATTAATTCTTCTCCCTTATCTCCCTCATCTTCCTCATCTCCCTCATCCCCCACTCCCCGTTATGGCAAAAATTTTCCCAGTTCATCCGGATAATCCTCAAATTCGCCGAATAGAGGAAATAAAGTCGGCGCTCTCTAGTGGCGCAGTCATGCTTTACCCTACTGATACAGTCTATGCCATCGGTTGTGATTTGAATGCTAAATCGGCGGTAGAACGAGTGCGGCAAATTAAACAGCTAGCAAATGATAAACCACTGACATTTTTATGTCCCTCGCTTTCAAATGTGGCAACTTATGCCTTCGTAAGTGACACAGGCTATCGAATTATGAAGCGGCTGATTCCAGGTCCATACACGTTTTTGCTCCCAGCGACTAAGTTAGTACCGCGATTGGTGCAAAGCCCCAAACGGAAAACTACTGGAATTAGAGTACCAAACCATACTATGTGTTTGGAGTTGCTGGCAGCGTTGGGCAATCCGATTATTTCTACTTCAGCGCATTTGCCACCAGATGAAGCAGATAATGGCATGATTCCGATAGTTCCAGAAACTATTCTGTCGCGGGTAGAGCTATTTGACCGTTTGGACAAGTTGGTAGACATAATTGTAGACACTGGCGAGGAACCTACATATGAAGTCTCTACCATCTTGGATATGACCGGAGACGAAGCAGTAATGATACGGAGGGGTTTAGGTTGGGAAGCCGCAGCAGCATGGGTATAAAAATTCCACTTCACAGGCGTACCTCTTCGTTTCGGAAATTGTGATCAAAACAACTCCAGTTTTGAAATTGTCATATTTAAAGGCGATGTCTAAGACGGGCTGTTTGGTGAAGCAGTGGATATAACAAAATGGTGGCAACAGTTGGCACAGCAAGGTATTTGATAACTTTCAGAAAATGGCGGGTACTCGTGTCCCAGCCTCAATCTAGTGGCTTGTGAAAAAAACCGACACATTGCCATAACTGTAACTCTTTCGTATTTCCTACAGTTTTATATATGACCTTTAGATATAAGCATTACATACGGCAAGTTTTGATGGATGAATGCCTAAAGATTCACAAGCCAAGCACGGTCTTGATTGCTGTGTCTGCGTTCTAATTACGGTGCAATACTACTACCTGGAAAAGTCATGAAAGCTAACGTCGTCAATCTACCCAACTCTAGACCCATTTTTGAGAACCACCTTTCGACCGAAGAATTTTTAGACAGCAGCAGCGATACCTTGATTGAATTGCTGTGTGAGGAAATGCAAGGGCAAGTAAAAGCAGCGCCTAAGTGCGTAGAAGCTTTAGCAAAGCGCATAGTCGTAGAAGTAGAACGCATTTGCGATAAAAGCTCCCGTATTCAAACATCTGGGGAAATCAAATCCTGGCAGATGACGTTGGGAAGGCACCGGATGCAAAAGTGCTTACGTTACTACCAACTAGGTTCCAAACAAGGGCGGGTGGAATTACATAGCAATTTGGGTGCTATGGTTTACCGCCATATAACTATGTCCGGCTCGGAGTTGGGTTTTGAGGCTCGTTACAGCCTGATTGAAGATTTTTTACAAGCATTTTATATCGAAGCTATTAAAGCTTTCCGCAGAGAAAACGAACTACCTAATGATCACACGCCGCGTACTCAGCTGCAATTAGCTGAATATATGTCCTTTACAGAACAGTACGCTAAACGCCGGATCAATTTACCTGGTGGTGCAAATCAGCAATTAATTATCTTGCGGGCCCAAGGTTTTGCTCGTCGTCAGCCCCAAGAAACTACCGTGGATATTGAAATGGCGGTAGAGTGTGCCAAGGGTGAAGAAGCAGAATCTTACCAGCGCAACTCGGCGGTGCAACAACTGCGATCGCAGATGATTGCCCAAACTAATTTTGATCCATCAGAAGAGTCAGAACGCGATCGCGTCATCACTGAATTGATGAAATACCTGGAGTCTCAAGGTCAATCTGACTGTATGAACTACCTCAGCTTGAAACTCCAAGACCTCTCAGCCCCAGAAATTGACCAAATTCTCGGTTTAACCAGCCGTCAGCGCGATTATCTCCAACAACGGTTTAAATACCATGTGGAAAAGTTTTCTAAGCAACACCATTGGCAATTGGTACATCAATGGTTGGGTGCGGGTTTAGAGCAAAAGTTGGGTTTATCTTCCCAGCAGTGGGAAATCTTTGTGAATCAACTCACACAAGAGCAACAACAAATATTACAGTTAAAAACTGCACGGGAAAACGATCAAGCGATCGCCAAAGTCATCAAATGCACCCCCAAACAGTTACAAAAGCGCTGGACTCAACTTTTAGAAATCGCATGGGCTATCCGCAACGGTCATACTGAAGCCCAGACAGGCTAAAATAAAGGTGAATAAAATATAGACAAGACCATGAACCCAGTATTTCCCGAACTCTCTAGTCTTTCGAGAGCGGAAAAACTTCAACTGGTAGAAGATTTATGGGATGAGATTGCCGCTACACCAGCAACGCTCCCATTTTTAGATTGGCAGAAACAATAGCTAGCCCGTCGGAAAGCCGAATATCTGGAAAATCCAGCCATTGACGGCAGTTGGGAAGATGTAAAAGCCAGAATCTCTCAACGGCATGGCTAGAAAATTAACTATCCTTATAGCCGCAGAATTAGATATTATTAAAGCTTATGACTGGTAGGAGGGGCGCGAATTTGGGTTAGGCGCTGATTTCCTACGCTGTATTGATGCCTGCCTGAATTTAATTCAGCGTCACCCCAGCACATACCAGATTGTTCATGAAACATTATCGCCGCGCTACAATTAGGCGTTTCCCCTACTAGGACTAGCCCTTTCAAGGTGACTGTTAAAATCTCTTTTTTCTCTCTGCGCTCTCTGCGTCTCTGTGGTTAAAAAGTAATTAATTGAACCACAGAGGCGCAGAGAACACAGAGTTAAGAGGTTAAAGAGGAATTTCTTGTCCAAAATTTTTATCCACCTTGAAAGGGCTAATAGCTAGGACTTACGCATTGACAAAGATAGTCAGATATGCACGAGGACTTCTGGGCGAAATTTAAGATGCGATCGCCTACGGCGGGCGCAAGCGCCATAGCAAATCATGTTTTGCACTGTTCCCAAGACCCAGAAAAATGGCGTAGTCGCTTGCAATAGTTGGTTAAAGAAAAATCCATTATTTTAACTATTATCTGAATTACTAACTCCTTCCTCATCCAAATTATTAATACATTTGTATTTGTTTAGTACAAAAGTACCAAAACTTCGGATTTTTTTACCTATTAATCCAACCTTGTTTAGTCAAAATAAAAAATTCATATTAAGCAACTGACCCTTTTTTACTGCTTCTGTGAAATCCTATAATAAGTAGGACTTTTGGCAGAGGGATTGAAGATGGCTCTGACTCAAGGCGGACGGGCAAATAAGTCTGGGAATATTTTAGAAAGAAATGTAGAAGCAATCTTGAATGGGTATAATTATTTCCAAGTAGGGAACTATGTCCCAAAAGAATTTATCCTAAATGCTGCTTTATTACCAAAACGTTATGGAAAAGAAATTTATATTGGAACTGGAATTTATCATACCGATCTGAAGGTTGATTTTTATGTTATTGGTTCACCTGCAATGCCATCTGGTTTAATTTTCGAGTGCAAATGGCAAGAAAGCCCCGGTTCGGTTGATGAAAAGTTCCCTTACTTGAACATGAACATTCAGCACTATTACCCTACACCAACTATCGTGATTTTAGGCGGTGAAGGTATGCGAGAAGGCGCAAGCAAATGGCTGAAAGCAAGAGTTAATGATAACCATAATTTATTAGCAGTTTATAGCATAGACCGATTCATTGCTTGGGCAAATAAAAATCTTTAAAAGATGTAATTAATAATTCGTCAATCATACCTCTATTTTTTATGTTTGAGTTAATTGATCGGGCTGCTTTGATTTTGTAGGTTTCAAAATTAATCTCTGTATAAATTTTTTTAATAAATTCGCTACCAGAATTACATACCATAACTTTGACACCACGACTTGCTAACTCTGCACAAGTATCTCTTAAAAGTTCTTGGTCTTTTTTACTAAAACAATTTTGATTATAAGCGGTGAAATAGCTAGTTTCACTGATCGGATGGTAGGGTGGATCAAAAAATACAAAGTCATCACTGCTAGTCGCATGATTTAGGACTTCTGTAAAATCTGCTTGTTCAATTTCTGCATGAGAAAGTGCTATTGAGGCTACTCGCAATAAGTTTTCATGACAAATATTAGGATTTTCATATCTGCCTAAAGGCACATTGAATTTACCCTGTGAGTTGACTCGATAAAGACCATTAAAACAAGTCTTATTAAGATAAATTATCCGAGCAGCTTTTTCTATATCAGTACCATCAGAGTTGTTTCTGACACTATAGTAATAATCTTTATCATGTCGGATTTTATGCTCTTTCAATAGATAAATTAATTCCTCAACATGATCTCTAACACAACAATAAGTATTAATTAATTCGGCGTTAATATCAGTTAAAATGGCTGCACTTGGTTGGAGATAGAAAAAAACAGCACCACCACCTAAGAATGGTTCATAGTAATTTTTATAACTCTGAGGAAAATAAGGAATATATTGCTGTATCAACCTACTTTTACCCCCTGCCCACTTCAAAAATGGACGAGGGCTAGTTTCCTTGGGGATTTGAATTACCATTTACTTCCGATTGAAGTGAAAATAATCACAACTAAATAAAGCCAATATAACCGACGAGCCATATTTTATATTAACTGGCTAATTTTCCAGCCGCATAGATTACAATTGAGTGGATAAAGCATATCAAAACAAACGTAAGTATATAACAAGGCAGTTGACATTCAGATGTTTGACGGATTTTGGGATAACGTCTTTCGCTACCCCCGGTACTTAATTACTATCCTCTTAGGAGTGTTTCTGAACGCCTTTGCGCCATTAGTACCACTGTTGAAGCGCCCTGTTACCTTCATCGCCATCTTGGGTTTATTTCTGAGCAGCCTAGTCTTCCTTACTCTCACCCTACGTGCAATGCTGGGCTTGAGTACAATCTAGACTAGCGCTATATCGGGGCTGTGCCCCAGAAACGGTTGATCTTAGCGTTGCTACCGCTAAGTATTGTCTACCCAACTTGCATCTATTTTTGTCGTACAACCTCTGTGAGGAGGCGGAATTTTTATGTCTACAAATCGCCGGGTTTCCCGCGTTGCCGAACTGATTAAACGGGAAGTTGGCCAAATGCTGCTTAACGGCATTAAAGATGACCGTGTGGGTACAGGAATGGTAAGTGTTACTAATGTTGATGTTTCCGGCGATCTCCAACACGCCAAAATCTACGTCAGTATCTATGGTACAGATGAAGCTAAGGCAGAAACAATGGCAGGTTTAAAATCGGCCACGGGTTATGTCCGCAGCGAACTTGGGGCGCGCGTACGGCTACGTCGTACACCAGAGGTCATATTTGTCGAAGATCACTCCATAGAACGCGGTAATAAGGTACTAGCACTACTAGTCCAACTTAACGATCAGCGCCCGCCAGAAAATCTGGTATCAGTAGAAGACAGTCCAGATCAAGATGATCAATCGTCTGGTGAATAAGTAACTTAAATAACAATGTAACTTCAGAACAATTAATCTCAGCAAATCCGCCAAACAGTTTACAGACGTGACTAGATCGCGTCTGTTTTAATGTAACTATAACCTGCTTCCGGGATCAGTAGTTGCATATAGCAATCCTAAATGCGCTAGGAACAAAAAGATCGCCGACTTCTTGAAGAAGTCGGCGATCTGAGCCTCTCGGTGGAGAGCAAATCAAATAGGATTGCTATATATACGCTTTCTGTTTAGCTTAAGAAATTGTTAAAAAATGCTAGGGTAAAAGCTTTCGTAGTGTACTTTAACGGCTATGTTTTGTATCTTAGTATCTGATAAATATTCTTGTGTTATTTACCCTTAGATAAATACCAGCAGTTCTAGATTCGATTTTAAGGTGATTAATTTGATATGTAAGCGATGCCCTTCTTTACGAGACGCTGCGCGTAGCTTGCTTCCACGTCCCTTGCGCGTCCCTCCCGCAGGGAAGTGGTACGGCGCAGGCTCAGGGTAAGACCTGCGGCGGGCTGTGACGCTCTATGACTCGCTCTCCGTGACGCGCCCTGAACTCTTCCCAACTGCCAAATCTTGCCTTAAGACAGTAATGGCAGGACTTTCAGACTTATTGGATAAAAGTCATACAGCTAAAGAAGCAGGTTAAGTTAACTACTCGGAACTTTTTTTGTAAAGCGGATTTTCCCAAAATGTCAGGGTTTGTTGACTTTCTTAACATTTCTTGAGATAATTTCAGGATATGTAGCGTCAAAATAAAAACAGTTCCGTATAGCAAACTACAAAATCCTGGCCACAAGTCTAAATTCTGTGATGTTTGTTCCTAATTATTAACGGGAATACTATCGTAAATGTTAATTAGTGAGTAAAAACGATGAGTGTAAATACGGTGCCTTCTATCAATTACTATTCTCTAGATGTGATTCAAGACGAAGCACGCCGACTAGTGCAAAAGGGAATGATTAGCAGACAACAGCCAATATATACCCTCTGCCAATACATTCCAGCGAGAGAGTGGGTTTGCGTTGAATGTGAATTAGAGAAATGTGACTTTTTGTTGCGCGATCGCATTGGCGACCTAATTGGTCGTGAACAATGGGACAACGACTAATCAATCTTTGATTTCGGATTTGGGATTGGGAGTTGATTTTCGATGTGTGGATATCACAATCAACGATTCGACACCCAAGTTGGGGGATAATCTCTGGTTTTTAATGAGCATTCCCCCATAGAGAATCTTGCGTTTTTCATTAACACAGGGGCATTTGAGTCTGAATTGATACAACTATTCAAGTCAAAGAAGGCATCAGAACAATTTTTTCTGTGTTGGAAAACTTTGCTGATTTGATAGTCAATCGTGGTAAAATATAGACATATTCCCAGAGCCGATGACTATTGCATTATTTCAGGCAGAGAAAAATAAAAATTCCTTATATTCCAAGATATGTAGAATATTGCCTTGCATTTAATTCATAAATGCGATTAGTGTTAAAAGGCAACATTAATTACTGAAATTTAGTCGAAATTTCAGTAATTATAAATTTTCACGCCACTAATTCAAATAAATGCTATCAAAGATGATATTACCGTCTGGCATAGTTGTATTGTGTAAATGGGTACCTTCTTTATTAGAATCTGATAAGGATGTAATCTCTAATAGAGATATGGTGTCTAATAAATTAAGAGCCTTTGGCTTAACGTTATTTATATAAGAATCAAATAAGGTGGCATTAGTCAAATCGGCGTTAGTAAAATCTGTACCATCTAAATAAACCCAAATCACCATAGCATCAGTTAAATTTGCATTTTGAAGATTGGCATTGTTCAAACTGGAGCCAGTTAAATCGGCACTAGTTAAATTGGCACGATTCATATTCGCGCTGCTTAAATCAGCACCTAATAAATAGGCATGAGTCATATTCGCACTCCTTAAATCAGCATGAGTCAAATCAGTACTGTACAAATCAGCATAAGTAAGATCGACAGCATTCATTTTGGTTGCTATTAAATTAGATCGAGCTAGGTTAGCACCACTGAGGTTAGCACCACTAAGGTCAGCACCACTAAGGTTAGCATCACTGAGGTTAGCGCCACTGAGATTCCATTTGCATAGAGCGCAGCCTTTTAAATTGACCCCAAAAAAGTCTCTTTCTCCTGAGGCGTAACGCCTGAATACATCTTCAGCATCTATGTTGTATCTACTCACGGTAACGATTAATTTTCAAAGATAAGTTGCGTAACTTTTTGATTAAACACTCTAAATTACTTACAGTCTAGCATCTCACTTTATGGCAAGACCATACTTACCCTAGAACGTCGGTCAAGGAAAATTTAGGTAAAACTTCTAAACTAATAATCTGGACATTTGTCTATATTATTAGCAACTATATCTGGTGCTATAGCTTGAGTAAAGTTGGACTAAATACTCAAATACTTGATTAAACTTTTCTAAAGTTGAGTGCTTAAATCAAGTTTATCAGTCTGACATTTGACATTTTGTATCTGATTCTCAAACCGGGGTAGTTTCTAATGTTGAACTGCTCCGGTAATTTTTATATAAATGTTACCCAACTTGCTCTAAATACTGATTAATGTCTTCAATCATGCGGGTAAGTTCAGCTTCAGTAGTCAAGCGGATGTTGACGTTGCGGACAGTCAGCAAAACTTTGGCTGCGAAGGGCGTTGGCCAGATATTAGGATTACAGAAAATTTCTAAAAATACTTCACCCGTATAACAATATTCTAGGGGAGGCTGGGGAGTGATTTTACCGCCGCCAGGAGTAGGTTTAGCGGCGACAGCTTTCAGGCGCTCCATCAGTTTATCCGTCGCTGTCTTTAATTCTCGTGCTGCTTGGGGTGAAAAACTAAAGGAGACAGAACCTTCAATTAGGTTTAGTGTCAGAGGAGTTGAGGACATGAGCTATTTATTAAAACTTCTTGATAATTAGTTATCTTAGCTGAATAGGTAGTCTAGGCTGGTGCATTCATGCCATAGGTAAAGATGCTTTAAAAAGCGTTGATTCCAGAAAACAGTAGTGAAAATATGTATAAGAATTTTTGCGTCCGCTTTTGCGATGCAAATCATGGTGTAGTATGTTGTGGGTATCGGATGTGTTGTTAGATTCTACCTCCATTTGGATCAGAGTTTAACAATTGTACCTGTTTAAACAACTGATCTGATCGCATTCGTCCCGCCTCCCAACTCATGCGATCGCACTTATCTCTGTGCCACTTCGCACTTTTTTAGGGGCCAGAAAATACAGCTTGTTCTATATCATCCCGACTAAGGGAATATTTGAATGAGCGTTGGATATCTTGTCCATTTTGCCCGGATTGGACATATCGCACTACGACTTGCTCAACATCAAGCCATAATTCAGCTTGCCAACTAGGTCGCTGTACACGCCAGCAATGTCTCTCTACATCGTCTTGTTGACAGCCTTGGTCTTTTAGCCACTGCTCAATTTGTGGCAGGGAATGATTATATAGGGGGGTATCAGAGGGAAGAAGAGGCATAGGAATTTAGGATTTAGGATTTTGGATTAGGAAATTTTTTTATTTTTAATTACCATAGGGGTAATTGGTTGCGACACATGGATAATCTGCTGTTGTACAGGTGCAGTTGGTTGCAGCAAATGGGTTTGGATAGCAGTTTCACCACGAGTTAAGCCGATGGTAACTGCTAGTAGTAGACAACCTACAAATGTTAACACCAGCATAAATAAAGCAAAGATTTCGCCAGACGAGAGGGGGCGCTCGCTCGCATCGAGGTAAGCTGATTTTGACCAGTCATGAGAACGGGAAACGGGATGATTCAAATCAGGGGGTGGTTGAATCACTCCAAACCGGGAATAGCCAATTTTTAAATCGTAGCCGAAGCGACGTTCTGGATGGCTAAGGGTGGCGTAAGCTTCGTTGATTTGCTGAAATTTGGGAGTGGCGATCGCAGTCGGCAAGTCTGTAGTATCAGGATGATAGCGTTTGCTCAGTTCTCGATAAGCGCGACGAATATCAATTACTGATGCCGAGGGATGCAGTCCTAGCAGGGAGTAATAAGTTAGTTTACTGCTTTGTGGTATTGCCCCATTGTGATTCACGGCTGTTTGAGTCACTTTGCTCAAATATGTTTTTTATATTTTAAATCCTTTCTGAATTGGAGAAGACACAGCAGGTCTAACATCTGATAAAATATTTTATAAAGTATTTAATTAGATGCGATGTACATCAAAATTAATCTCGAAAATATTCAAACTCTTACCGACTTCAAGCGCAATGCTAAGGATTACGTAGAACGGATCAAGGCCACAAAGTCCCCCCTTGTACTAACTGTGAATGGGAAAGCTGAGGTTGTGGTGCATGAGGCACAAGCGTTTCAGCAGATGATAGATGAACTCCAACGCCTTGAGGAAGAACTGCAAAAACTCAAGCTAGAAGCGTTACGCAGTCAGATTGACATTGGTATTAAGCAACTTGAGAGCGGTCACTATACTGAATATAATCAGGAGTCACTTTCAGCTTTTTTTGCAGATATTAAAGTACGAGGACAGCAAAATTTGGCTAACAGCGATTCTGTATGAGTCGATTTCGGATTTCTACTCAAGTGGCGCGAGATATTGAGGATATATGGAAATATCTCGCGCCAAATAACTTAAAAGCTGCTGACACACTTTTTGATACTCTGCGAGAAAGTTTTCCGAAACTGGCTAAATTTCCTCAAATGGGCAGACTATGTGGTGAATTGGCTCCTTTTTTGCGAAGTTTCCCGGTGAAAAATTATTTAATTTTTTATCGTCCAATAAACGAAGGTATAGAAATTATACGTATCTTGCACGGCTCACAAGATATAGAAACTATTTTTCAAGATGAAGACTGAAGTCAAAATAATTACGAATTAGTAATTATTCTGATCAATAGCTTTATGACCATTCATAGTTCATCCCTAACCTAGTAAATCAGCACGGGGTTTAAAGGTTTCAAATTGCCGTAACTTTTCGTAAAGTTCCCGTTCTTCTTGACTAATATTTTTCGGTGTAACTATTTGAATTTCTACTAATTGATCGCCACGTTTCCCATCATCGCTGGGATAGCCTTTATTCCCTAGTCGGAATTTTTGACCAGACCGAACTCCGGGAGGAGTAGTCATTTTTACAGGGCCATCGAGAGTGGGGGCTTCTACCTGTCCTCCTAAAACTGCCTCACTGGGAGTAACTGGGACTTGGCAGAGTATATTTAAACCTTCTAACTTAAATAATGGATGAGGTTCAACGGTAATTTTTAAGTAGAGATCACCACCACCAACGCCTTGGTTTCGCAAACGGATGGTTTGACCTGTTACCATACCTGGAGGCATACTAACTTCTAGCGATCGCCCATCTTCCAAACGAATGCGTTCATTGCCACCTTGATAAGCTTTTTCTAGTGGGAGCGTTAATCTGGCTTCTATATCCCGCCGAGTTGTACGAGGTGGGGTATTAACGGTATAGGCAACTTTTGTTCTGGGGGAACGAAACGGATCGCTAGTATTGCCATTAGTGGAGTTATTTGTCGCGCCCTTATTTTTGACGCCAATAACTTGATTAATAAAGCTTTCAAAGTCAGAGAATTGACTTGGATCTACCTCCTGATTAACGTTGCGATCGCTAGCACTACTCTGCCAAGTTTTAGCCTTTGGCGTCTGTTTATTGCCTGCAAAGCCTTTTTGCTTCCAGTAACGGCTAAACTGGTCGTACTGCGCTCGCTTGGCCATGTCTGAAAGGACTTCATAAGCCTCGCCAATATCTTTAAATTTTTCCTCAGATTCTTTGTTACCCGGATTGAGATCGGGGTGATATTGCCTTGCTAACCGCCGATAAACCTTTTTAATTTCCTCACTAGAGGCATCTTTAGATACTCCCAAAATCTCGTAGTAATCGCGGAAATTCGGCAAATTTTGCATAGTCAGTTATTTAAATTTTAGATTTTTGATTTTAGATTTTTGATTAATTATGAGTAGAGACGCAATTAATCGCGTCTGTACAGGAGTTAGGAGTTGAAAGATTTAATTTTTAACTCCTCACTTCTAACTTCTAACTTCTAACTTTTATTAAAAGTACTACAACCAATCATTGTCTTCTTCATCATCCCAGTTATCTTGGTAGCTGGGGCGTGATTTGCGTGGAGGACGGCTGTCATAGGAAGAAGAACGATCCTCCCGACTATAGTCTCTGCCATAGTCTTTACCGTAATCTTTGCCATAATCCTTACCGTATGAGTCGCGTTCTCGATATGTTGTATCTCTGGGAGATTCGCGTTCTTTATCCTTATCACCGCCAGTAAAGATGTCCCGGATAGTACCAAATAAGTCGTCGTCTTCATCCTCAGCATAAGTCTCGCGGACTTCTCGATTTAGCTCATAGAGAGCATCTTGCAAGTCGGCGTAGGATTGATCAATACCGCGATCGCTATTTTCCTTGAGACTTTCCTTTAGTTGTCGGCAAATATTATCAATTCTTTGGCGGCGGCTGCGGGCAAACTGCATACCAAATTCCAGCGCTACTTCTCTGAGTTGTCGCTCTGCTTGGAAAATCAACGCCTCAGAACGAGTCCGTTTTTCTACCCTTTCTTTACGTTCCCGATCAACATCGGCGTATTTCTGAGCGTCTTGAATCATCCGATTTACTTCCGACTCGTTTAAGGTGGAAGCGCCCTGAATGGTGATACTCTGCTCTCGCCCAGTGGTTCTATCTAGGGCTGTTACCTGTAAAATACCGTTAGCGTCAATATCCAATGACACCTGAACTTGAGGGATTCCTCGTGGCGCTGGCGGGATGCCATACAGCTTGAATCGTCCTAAAGACTTGTTGTTTGCTGCCATTTCCCGTTCACCCTGGACTACGTGAATTTCCACAGTATTTTGGTTATTTTCGGACGTGGAAAAAATGTCAGAACGGCGAACTGGGATGGTGGTGTTGCGGGGAATGAGTTTTTTCATCACGCCGCCGATGGTTTCCAATCCCAAAGAGAGGGGTGTAACATCCAAAAGCAGCACATCTTTAAGTTCGCCGGCGAGAATACCTGCTTGAATTGCTGCACCCACTCCCACGACTTCATCGGGGTTGACGTTCTCGTTAGGTTCTGTGCCAATCAAGTCCCGCACAAGTTGTTTTACCATTGGCATCCGTGTCGAACCGCCAACTAATACAACTTCTTCAATGTCTCTAGGTGAAAGTCCGGCATCTTTGAGCGCTCGTTTGACTGGTATCCGCAAGCGCCCCACCAAATCGCCACACAAGCCTTCAAACTGGGAACGAGTTAGACTAGTTTCCAGATGTTTGGGGCCATCTTCCGTGGCGGTGATGAAGGGTAAGTTAATATCGGTGACGCTGACAGCCGAAAGTTCAATTTTGGCCTTTTCCGCCGCTTCCATTAGACGTTGCAAAGCTTGGCGATCGCGTCTTAAGTCTACCTCTTCTGTTTCCAGAAATTGATCTGCTAACCAATCTACGATTTTTTTGTCAAAGTCATTACCACCAAGTTGCGTATCTCCACTGGTAGCCTTAACTTCAAATATCCCATCACCAACGTCTAAAATCGACACGTCAAAGGTGCCACCACCCAAGTCAAATACTAAGATAGTTTCCGTCTCACCCCGATCTAATCCATAAGCCAAAGATGCAGCAGTCGGTTCATTGAGAATCCGCAACACCTCTAAACCGGCAATTCTGCCAGCATCACGGGTTGCTTGGCGCTGAGAATCGTTAAAATAAGCGGGTACTGTAATCACTGCCCCTGTGACTGGTTCACCCAAATAGCGGCTAGCATCGTCTGCCAATTTCTTCAGCACCATAGCCGAAATTTCTTCTGGGGCAAAATCTTTATTCAGACGGGGACAGGCAATCTTAATATTACCTACTTCGTCTTTGCGGATAGTGTAGGGTATACGCTTGGAATCTGGGTTAAGTTCGCCATACTTCCGCCCAATGAAGCGTTTCACTGCGAAAAAGGTATTTTGGGGATTGAGGACGGTTTGGCGCCGTGCCATTTGCCCAACCACCCTTTCACCTTCTTTGCTAAAGCCAACTACGGAGGGGGTTGTTCGCATTCCTTCTGCATTGGCAATCACCACCGGCTTGCCACCCTCCATAACGGCGACTACTGAGTTGGTTGTACCCAAGTCGATGCCGACTACCTTGCCCATGCGTTACTCTTCTCCTAAAGTGTCTTATATATTTATTATGATTGGGTGGAACTACCTCTAGCTTTGTGCCACAGGATAAAAACACCCCAATTGTATAATAGTCATCATTAAGGCAGTAAGCTCAGAAGTGCAGTTAGAGGAGATAGTTGCAAGACTAGGATAGCATTGAGATGGTTGGTGTGCCTAAGCTGCCTCAATTCTTGTTATGCTGCTACTTCTATTTATGGTATCTACAAGTTGGTAAATGCACCTTAATAATACTTGTTCTGCTTTTTTGAGTGCCTGAAAACTCTAACTCTCATATTCTCACTATTTTAAAAATTTGAATTTAACAGAGCGATTACAAACTTCCCTGAGTCAGGTAGCGCGAGAACGTGATCCTTACATGGCAACGGCTGGACATTTTTTTGTCCAAGAATACATCCGCCAGCAATTTTCCCAATGGGGGAGTGTGGAAATCCACACCTTTGAAGTCAGAGGTAAAGCTTGTAAGAACTTGATATTAAATTTACCCTCGCAAGCTAGAGGGAAAAAAAATGATTTGCCACCTATTTTAATTGGCGCTCATTATGATACCGTTCCGGGAACACCAGGAGCTGATGATAATGCTACAGGTGTGGCGGTGTTGCTGGAATTAGCCAGAAAGTTTGCTGCCCAAGCTGTAAGATATCCCTTAAGGCTGGTTGCTTTCGATATGGAAGAATACGGCTTACTGGGTAGTGCTGACTATGCAGCTTTGTTGCATCAACAAAAGCAACAGCTGCGCTTAATGATTTCGCTAGAAATGCTGGGCTATAAGGATTCTACAGCCGGCTCTCAAAGTTACCCCTCTCCTCTGGAACGCTTCTACCCAGACAGAGGTGATTTTATTGCTTTAATTGGGAATTTGCGGACATTGCCTGACTTAATTGGCATGAGCCGTAATATTCGGAAAGCTGGCGTATCTAGTCAATGGCTACCCGTACCAAATCGAGGCTTAATAGTTCCCCAAACCAGACGTAGTGATCATGCACCTTTTTGGGATTTGGGTTATCCGGCAATGATGGTTACAGATACGGCATTCTTGCGAAATCCACATTATCACAAATCTAGTGACACTGTTGCTACTTTGGATTTAGATTTTCTGAGCGGTGTATGTGAAGGGTTAGAAATTGCGATTCGGGGGTTGTGAAAAGTTAAGATAAATTAATAAGTTTATTTTTTGTCTTCTAAAGCATCATTCAACCTGTCGTTTCTTCCAATAATCTGGTCTGCGCTTTCCATGACCTCGCTTTCCATGACCTATTGCAACTACCCAAATAAACTCCTTGAATAGATAGCTGAGATAGTTCAAGCCTAAGTTTCTGTACTGTCTGGGTCATAGTCTGCGATCCTCTTGCGATTAATCAGCATAGAGTTAGTGTTGAATGTGGCAGATTAAGATCAAGGGTTTGCCATGAATTGAAGCGCCACATAATTTCAATATAAAGGTTTATAGTTCAATACGGTTCAGTTAGCGCCTGCCTTCCCAAGAATGACGCTAGGTGCTTCGACCTAGGAGTACAAGTCGGCGCAGCCGCCCAATGCCCAATTCAATTGTTACCGTTTACCACTTTATAACTCTGAAGATTGTACTAATTTACACGAAATAATCAGGCTAATGAATGCCAAGATCAAAAAAAGGATGCCCCAAGGATATTCAAAGTACTATGCCAGAATTACACGAATCAATTGCCCAGCATTATCACGAACGGACTAAATACAACCCTGATACTCTCGCCTCCAAAAATCAAGGGTTAGATTGGGCTAAACAGCCCATTCCCTTTAAAGAGTACAAAATTGGCTCTACTTTTGATCTCAAACCCTATATCCAAGAAAAACCAGAGGCTTATGCTAATAACCCAGATGCTCAATGGTGGCAAAGACTTTCACGGCTGCTGTTTCGCAGCTATGGATTGACAGCGAAAATACCTTCTATGGGTAGTGCGGGGTATTTACGTGCTGCTCCCAGTGCAGGCGGATTATACCCTGCCGAGGTGTATGTGGTTTCCCGTGGTACGTCGTTATTGCCACCTGGTCTGTATAACTACCAGTGTCGGGATCATTCCCTGATGCATTATTGGGAAAGTGATGTTTGGCAAACTCTCCAAGCTGCTTGTTTCTGGCATCCTTCCCTAGATAATACCCAACTAGCAATTATTGTGACTGCGGTATTTTATCGTTCTGCGTGGCGCTATGAAGATCGGGCTTACCGCCGGATTTTTCTAGATACGGGACACCTGTTGGGCAATATCGAATTGGCTGGTGCGATTACTGACTATCGCCCCCATTTAATCGGTGGTTTTGTGGATGAATCGGTAAACGATCTGCTTTATATCGATCCGCAACAAGAAGGTGCGATCGCTGTCTTACCTCTGGCAGACTTATTAGATGTCAATCAAAATTTACCATTGGGATGTACTGCTTTACCTTCGGCCACCGAAACCAGTTATCCTCAAATCCCCGATGGTGAACTGCTGGCATATTTCCATCGACACACCCAGATTCAATTAGGTATAACTGGCAATCTCAATCTCCCAACTATTAAACAAGAAAAATCTTTGGAGGATAAATACAACTTTCCTTTCTGTTTGAAAATTCCTACCACCACCGCGCCTATAGACTGGGGGCAAAATCTTTCAAAACTGGAAATCACAATGTACAAGCGACGCTCTACCCGCGCTTACAATGGTGATGATTTAACTTTCGATGAGTTGAAAAGTTTACTCGATTTCACTTACCAACCGCAAAATTACATCGACCAAAATTTAGATATTTCTCCAGACTACTTTGATTTGAATTTAATCGAAACATTCATTGCTGTTTCCGGAGTCCAAGGATTGGAGGCGGGTTGTTATTATTACGCACCTAAAGCCCAAGAATTGCGCCAAATTCGGTTTAAAAACTTTCGGCGAGAGTTACACTTTCTCTGTTTAGGACAAGAATTAGGGCGGGATGCAGGAGCGGTGTTATTTCATACAGCCGATTTGAAAGCTGCGATCGCACAATATGGCGATCGCGTTTACCGTTACTTACATCTGGATGCTGGTCATTTAGGACAACGCCTGAATTTAGCCGCAATCCACCTAAATCTCGGCGTCAGTGGCATCGCTGGATTTTTTGATGACCAAGTAAATGACGTTTTGGGTATTCCTGCTGATGAAGCTGTTCTATATATCACTACATTGGGACGCCCAAGATAAAACTAGGACTTACGCATTGACAGAAAACACAAAATATGTGTGATGGAAAAAACCGGATCTGTCGTCGGGGTTTAGCAATGCAAAATAAACCCTTAGATCCGATTTTTGTTAGCAACTTGGGTTTGGTAGTGACGCCATTTTTGCTGCTGACGCGCTCTTTTCTCCTCGGTGAGGCTATCAAAACAATACGGACAAGAGATACCTAGCTCATACTTTGGAGACAGCTTATCTTCTTCAGAAATCGGACGTCCACAACAGAAGCACCGCTCACAACTCCCTTCATCCAACCCATGACTGACAGTTACCCGCTCATCAAAGACAAAACATTCGCCTTCCCATAAACTTTCCTGTGCTGGAACTTCCTGCAAATACTTGAGAATGCCGCCTTTGAGATGATAAACTTCTGCAAAGCCTTGGGCAAGCATGAAAGATGAGGCTTTTTCACAGCGAATGCCGCCTGTACAAAACAGAGCAACCTTTTTGTGTTTAGTTGGGTCGAGGTGGTGTAGCACATAATTGGGAAATTCCCGGAATGAGCCAGTTTGGGGATTTTCCGCCCCTTGGAAAGTACCGATACTTACCTCATAATCATTGCGGGTGTCAATTACGGTTACTTCTGGATCACAAATCAAATCATTCCATTCCTGAGGATTGACATAAGTGCCAACTTGCTCACTTGGGTCAATTTCAGGCAACCCCAAAGTCACAATTTCCGGCTTTAATCGCACCTTCATCCGCTCAAAGGGCGGGGTTTCGGTATAGGATTCTTTGGATTCTAGGTCAGCTAAACGGGGGTCAGAACGCAGAAACCAGAGAACAGAGTCAATCGCCTGACGCGAACCCGCAATTGTACCGTTAATGCCTTCTTCTGCCAGCAAAATTGTCCCCTTGACACCTTGCGCTTGACAGTAAGACAGCAGAGGATCTCGTTTTTCGCCAAAATCTGGCAGCTTCACAAATTTATACAGTGCTGCAACAACTTGGATATTTTCTAGCTTCATCCTTTTGGTAATGGAACAATATCAGTTACAATAACAAGAGCAACCAAAGTTACCTACTATTTTAATTTTATGGGGGTTTGGCTCAGTTGGTAGAGCGCCTGCTTTGCAAGCAGGATGTCAGCGGTTCGAGTCCGCTAACCTCCATTGGATATGATTTATTTCAATGCGCGATGCCCTTGGCGGGCTATGCTTAAGCACATCCAATATCAATCAAAACCCCAGAATTGAGCAAAGTTGCAAGTTTCATCGGGTTATCCTTAACTAGAGCATCGATTCAGTAATCAAAAACCTAACCCCACAGCCCCGAAGCCTTGTAGGAGCGGGGGTAAAGTCCATTGGTGTCAACTGAAGCTAAAACCCTTTTAAAACCTCCCTCGTTTCTAGCCTCTGGCTGGAAATGCTCCTCATTGCGGTGCCGCAAGTCTTGAGGCCGAGCTTCCAATAAGCATTAAGAGTCAGAGACTGGGAACGAGAAATTGATAATTAATAATTCATAATTTAAATGAGTGTTAGCTTTGAACTCTCCACTTATCCAGAGCCAGTTAATCAGAGTTTCACTTATATATATTGAGGGGGTTGTTTGAAAAAGCGTCCATTGGGATTAGTGGCAATTGTTTTCTACAAAGCATTTACCGCCATGCTGCTTATGGTTACTTCGATCGCTTTATTATTGACATTAAAAAATTATCAAAGTCTAGAGGTGTTTTCAGACAATTATGTTTTAGAAGGTAAATCGATAATTATTGATTGGCTTTTAGATAAAGTTCTCAACTTAAATCCGCGAACCTTAGCATTTAGCGGCATTGGAGCAGGAGTCTATGCTATTGTTACTACTATTGAAGCCGTTGGTTTATGGTACGAAAAGCGTTGGGCACACGTCTTAGTGTTGGTACTTGTTGGTATCAGTATTGCCCCAGAAATTTATGAATTGATTCGGGGGTTCTCGGCGATAAAAATATTTGTTCTTGTGTTGAACTTAGCAGTGTTTGCCTATTTATTCCGAACTTTTCCTAAACATTCAAAATAATTTTTGATTTGATACTTAGGAATAAAAATTAAATAAGATACAGTATGTCCCTGGCTTACCTCACCCTCAATCCTTCTGCTGATAAAAGAGAGGGAAGCTAGAGACAGGATGAACTTTTGCATTTTATTTAATCCACGTTCCTGACGTTGTACAATCGCTAGAAATACAATCTGGAGAGCGACTTGCCTAGATCGATTCAGTCTACTCAACCACCACTAAAATTTATTACTCAACGGTTTAACCGGCTGGTACTCCAGATTGTTTGGTGGTTACTGCCGATCGCACTACGATTTCGCACTCGACCTTGGTTAACAGCTGGTATTGTTCGGATTGAAGCCAAAAATGTTGAGGTATTAGCTGAACTTTATCAACAATTTCAGGCTGGAAAAATTCGCTTTTTGTTGGCATTTCGACACCCAGAGGTAGAAGATCCTCTCTGTATGCTGTATTTGCTTTCCCGGATTGTGCCAAAGGTTGCGCGTCAGCAAGGTATTACACTACAATCTCTTGTTCACAGCTATTTTCTCTATGACCGGGGTATGACGGTTTGGGCTGGAGATTGGCTGGCTTGGTTGTTCTCTAGAATCGGAGGTGTGCCGGTTCATCGCGGTAGGCGACTAGATCGCCAAGCTATTCAAACTGCACGGGAGTTGTTTGCTAATGGCGAACTCCCGATCGCAGTCGCACCCGAAGGCGGTACGAATGGTCATAGTGGTATTGTTAGCCCACTGGAACCCGGTGTTGCTCAAATGGGCTTCTGGTGTGTAGAAGACTTGCAAAAAGCTAACCGTTCTGAGACTGTGATCATTGTGCCGATCGCTATCCAGTATCGCTACGTTGAGCCACCTTGGTCTAAACTGGATTTGCTGTTGAGTAAGTTGGAAGCTGATAGCGGCTTGCCGGTAATAGAAATTGATTCGGGCGATGGCGAAGAGTTTTACTATCAACGCCTCTGTCGGTTGGCTGAATATCTCATTACCGAGATGGAAGAGTTTTATCGTCGCTTTTATCATCAAGATATCCCAAAAAACATCTCAACTGATGAATCTGCTAGTCGGAATCAGGTGTTAATTGCCCGACTCCATCGCTTGTTGGATAAGGCTTTACAAGTTGCCGAACAATATTTTGGAGTTCAAGCGCAGGGTAATTTTATTGATCGTTGTCGCCGTTTGGAAGAGGCTGGCTGGAATTACATTTATCGGGAAGATTTATCAGATATCAATACTTTACCACCCTTTAAACGCGGTTTGGCAGACTGGATTGCCCAGGAAGCAGACTTGCGAATGCGACATATGCGGATAGTGGAAAGTTTTGTTGCCGTCACAGCTACTTATATTCAGGAACAACCGACGGCGGAACGGTTTGCAGAAACAGCTTTGCTTGTATTCGATATGTTTTCTCGAATACAGAATACCACACTTCCGGGACGACCTCGGTTAGGTTTGCGACAGGTACAAATCACCGTGGGAGAGCCAATTTCAGTTACCGAACGCTGGGGAAATTGTCAGGGCGATCGCCAGGCGGCTAGACAGGCTGTGAGCGATTTGACAAAAGATTTGCAAATCGCTTTAGAGAAGATGATTAGACCTCTTGCATAAATCAAAAATAAAGAACCCCACACCCCGCATTTGCTCACGCAAAGGCTCCAGGGGTTGGGGGTGGGGTGTTAGGGACTTTTGCAAGAGGTCTATTGTAGAATGAAAATTCTAAGATTTTTTCGCTCGAATTTTGTCAAATATTGCACCTTCATCAAAGAATTTCTTTTGAATTTCGTCCCATCCTCCTAAATCTTCAGCTTTGAAGATAGTTTTAATTTTGGGAAATTTGCCTTCCACTTCTTTAGTAATAGTCAGATCAACGGGACGAAATCCTAATTTGGTAAACTCTCGTTGCGAGTCTGGGGTGTAAAGAAATTTGATAAATGCTTCCGCAACAGAACGAGTGCCGTGTTTATCGACATTTTTATCTACAACAGCAACAGGATTATCGATGGAGATATTAATATCAGGCACAACATATGAGATTTTTTTGCCATTTTGTACTGATAAAATCATCTCGTTTTCATAGTTGAGCAGAACATCACCTTTATTATCGTTGAAGAACAGTTCAGTGGCATTTCGAGCCGTTTTAGGCAACAAAGGTGCATTATTATAGACTTTGGAGGTAAAGTCTATTGCTTGATTTTCATTTTTGCCAGTTTTTGTCACAGAACCCCACAGAGTAAGGAAGTTCCAGCGAGCGCCGCCAGAGGTTCTAGGATCAGGTGTCACCACATTTACGCCATCTCGTGCCAAATCTGCCCAAGTTTTGATATTTTTGGGATTACCTTCACGAATAGCGATCGCATTTACAGATTTGGTAACAATTGCATTATTAGGCGCTTCTTTTTCCCAACCCGGTTGAATAAAACCTGCCTGAACAAGTTTATTAATATCAAGGGCAAGTGACAGGTGTACCACATCAGCTTCTTTACCGTCAATCACGGCCAGAGTCTGGGAACCTGATCCATCATAGCTTTGATTGAAAGTGACGTTTTGGTTGTGTTCTTTCTTCCACTGTTCGATAAATTTGGGAATGATCTGCTGGTATGCTGCACTAGTAACCGAGTACGAAACAAACGTTAGGGTTACATTACTCTGGGAAGCTGCGCCAGGATTACTAGTATTATCGATATTACGTGGAGAGCAGGCAGCCATCACGATACTCAAGCTAACTCCGACTAAGAATAGGGACGCAACACCCCACGAAGAATACTTGTACAACCAATTTCGTATTAGTTGGACGCGCCACTGTCTTGCAGCGTGTAAAGCTTTAACAATATAAGTCTGAACTAATTCAGTCAAATATATCCTTGATTTAAGAGTACGTTGCCCCTGGTTCATCAAATTTTTCCCCTGAATCTGCGGTAACTTGAGCAAGATGCTGTAGTTAAGGGGCATTATAAAACAGTGGTTAAGGATAAATAACTTTTTATTAACCTAAATTTAAACAAGTTATTGAATTACAAATCAGGAGAACTAGTTTTGGAAACTTCTGGACTGCGAATGATGATATGTCCCTTCTCACTTTCTTGAATAGCTAACACCGATGGTAGCTCGTCAGGTTTTGCATTTGGGGGCAATGCTCGAAACAAATAAATCCAGCCGCCACGTTCTAGGAGTAAGCGCCAGACTCTTGGCTGCTTTGGATTGCTGATATCATTATCTTCCCTGCCTCGCAAGTCGTCGAATAGACCTCGATGCCTCCGGCGGGCTACGCCAACGCCAATAATGCGGTAGCCTTTCAAAGACGGATCAGCAAATATATCATCAAGTTTGCGTCCCACAGCAAACTTTTCTTCCGGTGTAATTAACGCTACAACGGGCAAGGTGGAGTTTTGACCAGCGTCTCGTTGTGCATCTGCAATACCTTGCCAACGCGCTAACCAAAATATCACAATTAATACCCAGGATACTATTACTATTTCATTGACTAGCGATCGCAGAAATTCCACTGAACGGAAATTTCCCAATAGTTTCTAGCCCTACGCCAATCATTGTTTGATTCTGCTAGGGTTGCGGCTTTTTCAGCTAAAGCAGCGTATTTCGTCGGATTACCGAGTTTATATTCTTGCAAAAGCTCCATAAGCTTTGCTGATAACCACATCGGATCTTCTCCATTGCAGCGATCAAGAACTGTCTCTATATGTGAAACAACATCTTCAAATTTATGATTAATTTTGCGTGCTAGCCAAATTGCCCTTTCAATCCTTTTGAAACACCAACTCCACTTCTCAGGATCTTCTAATTCTGTGGCAGATTGTAAGTAGGCTGCGCATTGCGGCAATGGAGAGCATTCCCCGGCAGAGCCAGGGAACGAGAAAATATTAACTTGCGGCTAAATTGCCCCAACTCACATAAGGTAATTTGGCAGCCGTTGCCCGAACTTGATCAGCATTCGCCACCAACTGACCGCAAGCGTCCCAAGTTCCAGAAATAAATGTGCTTCTTGTACCTTCACCGATCGCAACTGAAGCGGTGTAATCACCAATTTGCACTTGCAAAGTTTCCAAATTCACTGTCACGACAGCTTGGGGATTGGCAGCGATTAACTCTTGCAGTTGTTTAACACTAACAGCATCGGCTGTCACACAAGGTATGCCCATTGCCACACAGTTACCAAAAAAGATTTCGGCGAAGCTTTCACCGATTAAAGCTTGGATTCCCCATTTTGCGATCGCTTGGGGTGCGTGTTCCCGTGATGAACCACAGCCAAAGTTACGGTTAACTATTAAAACCTTCGCGCCTTGATATTGGGATTGGTCAAAGGGATGTTCACCTTTAAGTGCTGTCCGGTCATCGATAAACGCCCCTTCGCCTAACCCATCAAAGGTAATGGCTTTCAAATATCGCGCGGGAATGATGCGATCGGTATCGATATCATTGCCTACTAAGGGTATACCATGCCCTGAAACTGTTTTAACTTCACTTACCATATATTTTGAAAACGAACCGCAAAGGACGCAAAGGACGCAAAGGAAAGAAAGAAAAGTTTAAGAGACAAGTCTCTGCCATCAGATGGGGTTACAGCAACTCGCGTACATCAGAGACTTCACCTTTAATTGCAGCAGTGGCGACCATTGCTGGACTCATTAGCAATGTGCGCCCGGAAGAGGAACCTTGTCTTCCTTTAAAGTTGCGGTTGGAGGAGGAGGCGCTGATTTGTCTTCCTTCTAGCTTATCGGGGTTCATGGCCAAGCACATGGAACATCCCGGTTCCCGCCACTCAAATCCAGCTTCCTGAAAGATTTTATCCAATCCTTCAGCTTCCGCCTCTTGCTTCACCCTTTCAGAACCAGGGACAACGAAAGCTTTGATTCCTTCTGCAACGTGGCGACCTTTAGCGATTTTCGCCGCTTCCCGTAAATCAGTAATCCTGCCGTTGGTGCAACTACCAATAAAGCAGACATCTATTTTGGTGCCCTTGATCGGTTGACCAGGATATAAATCCATGTAGCGGTAAGCTTCTTCAGCAATGAATCGGTCTTCTTCTAACAGTTCTTCTGGCTGAGGTACTGACTGGTTGACACCGATACCTTGACCGGGAGTAATTCCCCAGGTAACGGTAGGAGAAATTTCCGCAGCGTCGAAAACCACTAGATCATCGTAGTGGGCATCAGCATCACTCTTGATGGATTCCCACCAAACTACTGCTTGATCCCAATCTGCATCTTTGGGAGCAAAATCTCTACCTTTGAGGTAATCGTAGGTGACTTGATCGGGATTGACGTAGCCGCATCTAGCACCGCCTTCGATCGCCATATTGCAGACAGTCATCCTTTCTTCCATGTTCATTTGCTCAAATGTCGTACCTGCAAATTCGTAGCCATAGCCCACACCACCTTTCACGCCAAGGGTGCGGATGATATGTAAAATTACATCTTTGGCGTAAACTCCGGGGTTGAGAGTACCGTTAACTTCAATTTTGCGGACTTTCAACTTAGAAAGGGCGAGGGTTTGAGAAGCGAGAATATCCCGGACTTGACTAGTACCAATCCCAAATGCGATCGCACCAAATGCCCCATGACTTGATGTGTGACTATCTCCACAAGCGATCGTCATTCCTGGTTGAGTCAGCCCAAGTTCTGGAGCGATGACATGAACTATACCTTGACTGCCAGAACCGATGTTGTAAAAAGTTATGTTATTTTCTTGACAGTTATGTTCGAGTGCCTGGATCATTTCTTCTGCCAAGCGATCGGCAAAGGGACGCGCCTGGTTTTCTGTCGGTACAATATGATCGACTGTGGCAACAGTACGCTCTGGAAACAGTACTTTTAAACCCCTCTCGCGTAACATCGCAAAGGCTTGGGGACTGGTGACTTCATGAATTAGGTGAAGCCCGATAAATAGTTGCGTCAGCCCTGAGGGAAGTGTACCAACGGTGTGTAAGTCCCAAACTTTATCAAACAGGGTACCTTTGCTCATACGTCAATCAATATTTAAAGAATCCGGCCTTAAATAGTATCAAAAAAGAGTCGAAGTTTTTGCAGATACTTAATATTAGTTACATCTTATTTCTCTGTGCCCTCTGCGTCTCTGTGGTTTTATTCTTTCTTAAGGAACCGCAGAGACCCAAAGAGAAGAGAGGTAATTCTGTAGTGGGAAGGGAGTAAAAAAGTTTATCCTTTTAATCAAGGATATCTAGGACAATACGAGCCTCGTGTAGACGCGGTTTCTAACCGCCCTTTTAACCATAGATTTACGTCACTTATGACAGACTCGCAACCACCAGAAAATGACTATGTAAACAGCGAGCGCTACGACGGGCTACGCCGGAACTCTGTGACACAATTAGCTTGGGCGATTGAGTCCTCTGTGGGACAGTTTAAGCTGATTTTGGCACGGTGTAATTATGCTAGAGAGCGCGATCGCTTAATCTCCAAATTGCAGGAAATTTGTCAAGTCGAAATTCGTGTTTTGGCGGTGCAGCAATCTCACAGGACTCTTTATACTGCGATTCAGTCAGAATTTGGCGAAGAAAAACCAGCCTGTGTGATGGTTGTGGGTTTGGAATCAGTGCAGAATTTGTCTGTGATGTTAACTTCTGCTAATCAGGTGCGGGAAGAGTTTCGCAAGAATTTTCCTTTTCCATTGGTGTTGTGGATTAACGATGAAATCTATAAGCAACTAATACAGTTTGCGCCTGATTTAGAGAGTTGGGCGACGACAAGGAATTTTGCGATCGCAACTGTTGAATTAATTGATTTTCTCCAACAAACAGCAGCGCACTTCTTTAATAATCATTTAAATATTAATTTAGAAATTTGTCCTGAAATCAAATCAGCATGGCAAGATTTACAATCCTCTGGACAAATTTTAGAAGGGGAATTAAAAGCAAATTGCCTGTTTTTGTTAGGATTAGTTGAAAATTTTCATAAAAACTTAGATTCGGCAATTGAATATTATCATCAAAGCTTAGTTTTTTGGCGGTCAACTAATAATTTAGAGCGACAAGGTGAAAGACTGAGACATATTACGATCAGTTATTACGACAAAGCTAGAAAATCTCAATTTTTCTTTGTTTACACCGAACCTGCACAAAGGAAGCAATTCTTTGAGTTTTTGGGAGAGTGTCTGAATGTTCTATCGGTGAAAGTTATCTTATCGCTGCGGGTGGATTACATTCATTACTTGCTAGAGTGCAATGATTTGCCCAGCCTGAAGATTATTGGCAATGACATTCTCAGTAATAATGTGCTTTACAAGTTGGGGAATTTCTCGCCTGCTGATGCCAAGTTAATTATTCAGCGTTTAACAGAGAATGCTAATTTCCACTTAGAACCTGCTTTAGTTGAAGAAATGGTGCTGGATTTAGCCGGAGAATTGGGTGAAGTTCGTCCCATTGAGTTGCAGGTTGTGGGGGCGCAACTGCAAACAGAGAATATTACAACTCTGGCAGAATATCAGCAGCGTGGCACTAAAGACGAATTGGTTAAGCGTTATTTGGATGAAGTTGTTAATGATTGCGGTGAAGAAAATCACCAAGCAGCAGATATATTACTGTATTTGCTGACCGATGACAAAGGAACTCGCCCGTTAAAAACTCGCGCTGAGTTGGAACGCGATTTGATCCCGTACTTGTCGCAGATCCCGCCAACCCCCCTTAAAAAGGGGGGCTTAGTTTCTTTAACCCCCTTTTTAAGGGGGTCGCCGCAGGCGGGGGGATCAAAAACCCCCTTTTTAAGGCGATCGCCGCAGGCGGGGGGATCAGAAGCTAGGGCGGAATAAGCTTCTGAAATCAGTAAATTAGATTTAGTGTTAGAAATTGTTGTCCAATCGGGCTTGGTGGTTTTGCTACCAGAAAACCCGGCTGACCGTTATCAACTGGTACATGACTACATCGCCGCTTTTATCCGTCAGCAACAGGAACCGAAGTTAAAACAGGTAATGGCGGAACTGGAAAAAGAACGAGAACAAAGAAAACTGAGTGACGCGAAACTAAATAACTTTCTCAAACGCGCCCTTTTTGGTTCAGTTGCAGCCGGATTAGTATTAGCTGGACTCACATTTACAGCCTGGGATTTAATAGATTACATTCCTTTAGCAACTGCAATTTCAACCGAAAAAGCAAGATCAGAGTTTTTAATTGCCCCAATCCTCGCAGAGGTCAGACGATTATTAAATAATCAAATCTCCCTGTTTTCTGGGAATGAGTTTAATGTTGATGCAACTCAAGGCTTGCAAGGTTTTTGCGATTACATTATCAGCAATTCTCAAGAGCAATTATTTCTTTCTGCTCCGGTAATGTTTATTTTTGAGGCGAAAAAAGAAGATATTATCGGCGGTCTTGGTCAATGTGTAGCGGCAATGATTGCAGCGCAGTTGTTCAATCAAAATCAAGGCAATGAAGTTGGGCGGATTTATGGCTCAGTTACTAGTGGAACTAACTGGAAGTTTTTATTTTTATAAGAAACGACTGTTTATATAGATTCGACTGAGTACTATATTAAAGAAGTTGATAAAATTTTGGGTATTTTATTGCAACCTTTTCAGCCTATTTTAACTGCTGTTTGAATATATAGCGGGCGATCGCCTGTAACCTCCGATAATCTTTTTCCCAAGTGGACTATCTTACTGGTGCGTTGGCGCAGCCCGCCGTAGGTCTTACCCTGAGCCTGTCGTTGGCGTAGCCTCTCGTAGAGAAGGGCATCGCTCATAATGGATCAAGCCCGATAAATATAATAGAGGTTAAAGATGCTAAATGCGGTTGAGTTTCAAGCAAAGATTCAAAATGGTATAATTCAGATTCCTGATGAGTACAAACAAGAACTTGGTGAAGGAGATGATATTAAAGTAATCGTTTTGGTGACGAAAAAATCATCTAAAAAAAGAGACATAATTGATGAATTAACAGAAAATCCTGTTCAAGTGGATGGTGTATTCAGCCGTGAGGAAATTTATAACCGATAATTATGAGTTCTGGTACATCTTTTATTGATACGAATGTTTGGCTTTATCGTTTATTTGACGATAACAAGATGGAGGTTACAGAAAGAACAAGAAAGCGTAATATTGCTATTGCAATTACAGAACCTGAAGGAATCATCATTAGTACACAGGTTGTGAATGAGGTTGTTGCCAATTTGCTGAAGAAAGCAGCCTTTAACGAAGGTCAATTAGAGATTATGAATCCATTTAAAAAAGGCTAGAAACAGCATCTAAGCTGTCTCTAGCCTTAATTTACTTAATGGGCAGTACCAGACTCGAACTGATGACGTCCTGCTTGTAAGGCAGGCGCTCTACCAACTGAGCTAACCGCCCAATCCTTAACTAATATAGCAAAACATTTCACATTGCGCTAGTAGTTTTAAGAAAATCTTTTTTTCTCTTATACTGACTCAGTATTCAGTTACTCAGCACTTAGGATTTAGGATGCCCTCTGGTCGGACGCACGATCGCATTACTATGTATACTCTGCCGTTCGTGGCGGGCGTTACTTTCTGGCAAACTCACAGTAGCAATGCGACTTTGTTGGTTGCAGGCGGGTTTCTTTTTGGTGGGCTGATGTTTGGCCCCGATTTGGATATTTACTCTGTGCAATTTCAACGCTGGGGTTTCTTGCGCTGGATTTGGCTACCTTATCAAAAAAGTCTCCGTCATCGTTCTTTTTTATCCCACGGGCCGATTATTGGCACGATTTTGCGGATACTTTATCTGGGATGTTTGCTGGCTATTTTGGCAATTTTCGTTTTGACGATCGCCCAAAAGCTGGGGAATCTGAGTTTTACTTGGCAGGATTTGGGGGGAACTGTCTGGCGATCGCTTGTGGATTACGATACTGAATATATCGCTTTGTTTTTGGGCTTAGAACTCGGTGCGATGAGTCATTCTCTGTGCGATTGGGGCGGTTCGGCATACAAGCGGTTTCAAAAACAGGGGGTTCGGGGGTTGCTTCCTAGTGGCAAAATTAAGAAACGGAAAGTGAGAAGGAGTGGTAGTCGGCCGAAGACTAAGAATTAAACGCAAAGGAACGCTGAGGGAAGCGCGGAGGGACGCTGAGGTATGGAAAATCAAGATGAGAGTTTGGTGGCTTTGCAGGAATTGATTGAGGTGGTGGCGAAGTTGCGATCGCCTGATGGTGGTTGTCCTTGGGATTTGGCGCAAACTGCCGAAACGCTGACGCCTTATGTGATTGAGGAAGCTTATGAGGTGGTGGACGCAATTAAGGGTGGGAATAAAGAAGCGATCGCTGAGGAGTTGGGAGATTTACTATTACAAGTGGTGCTGCAAGCCCAAATCGCTAGCGAATCTGGACAATTTTCTCTCAAAGAAATAACTCAGGGGATTTCCCAAAAGTTGATTCGCCGTCATCCCCATGTGTTTGGTGATGTATCGGTGGCAAGTGTGGATGAGGTGCGGCAAAATTGGGAACAAATTAAAGCTGCGGAAAAAGGTGAAGTATCTCCAGATGCACAAAAACTTAGTGCTAAACTCGCTCGTTATGGGCGTACTCTTCCCCCACTGACGGCGGCGATGAAGATTTCTCAAAAGGCGGCGGCGATCGGCTTTGAATGGGAAAATATTCAGGGCGTCTGGGATAAGTTTTATGAGGAGTTGGGGGAGTTTCAACAGGCTTTGGCTGAGGAAACACCAGAACGACAAGAAGCAGAATTAGGCGATTTACTATTTGCAGTTATTCAGCTAGCCCGTTGGCATAATCTTGACCCTAGCACCGCTTTGCAAGGCACAAATCAGCGATTCGTGCAACGTTTAGAAAAAATGGAGGCAGCTGTTGACCGTCCCCTTTCTGATTACAGTTTGGATGAGTTAGAAAATCTCTGGCAACAGGCAAAAGCCCAACTTGCTAAAGAAGGCTCATAAGTCAATAGATGCCGCGATCGCTAGGGAAATTTCGTAAAAGTTCAAATAATAGCAGTATAAATTATTTACTTAAAGAAAAGACTAGAGAAACATAAATTACTATGTCTCTCTAGTCTGGTTAACGCATAAATCATATTTAAGATTTGGGAAAATGCCTGTAATAATACTTAAAATACTTTTATTACTGTGAATTGACTACCTTTAATTTGCCTGTATTCGATAATCACAGAATAAATGTTTTGAACCCAGTCTTGCTTCACCCGATCAGAGTAATTGTTGATTACCCAGATGGTTCACCCGATTGGAGGAAGACGATAACCAATGATCAACTCACATTGATAAGATGACGAAAAGGTAAAGATTTGTACTATGACTATTCTTGATATTGCTTCTCCCCTAATTACGATCGCAGGACAAACCCGCCAAGCTGCAAGTAAGCTAGCGCTTCTCTCCACTGAGGCAAAAAATCAAGCACTTGTTGCGATCGCCCAAGCTTTAGAATCAGCTAAAGATAAAATTTTACAAGCAAATGTTGCTGATTGTGAAGCTGCTACTTCCGAAGGAATTCCCAAACCACTTTATAAACGCTTGCAATTAGATGAACATAAATTAAGAGATGCGATTGCTGGGGTACGAGATGTTGGTAAGCTAGCTGATCCAGTGGGTAAAATACAGATTCACCGCGAACTTGATAGTGGCTTAATTCTCAAGCGGATTACTTGTCCTTTAGGCGTTTTGGGGATTATTTTTGAAGCCCGTCCAGAAGCGGCGATTCAAATTGTTTCTTTGGCGATCAAATCGGGAAATGGTGTAATTCTCAAATGCGGAAAGGAAGCTGTGCGTTCTTGTGAAGCGATCGTTAAGGCAATTAAACAAGGATTATCTCATACTGCTGTTAACCCTGATGCGGTACAATTGCTAACAACTAGAGAAGAAACTCTGGAACTTTTGAAGTTAGATAAATATGTAGATTTAATTATTCCTAGAGGTTCTAATTCCTTTGTTAGGTTTGTGCAGGAAAATACACGCATTCCGGTACTAGGTCACGCCGAAGGTATCTGTCATCTTTATATAGATAAAACCGCCGATATTTCTAAAGCAGTTCCGATTACCGTCGATGCCAAAGCGCAATATCCTGCTGTTTGTAATGCCATTGAAACTTTGTTAGTTCACCAATCAATTGCTACAGAGTTTTTACCAAAAGTTGCTGAGGCTTTGCAAGAACGCCATGTGGAATTAAGAGGTGATAAACGCACCTTAGAAACTTTACCTAACATCAAAACGGCAACAGCAACAGACTGGGAAACAGAATACAGCGATTTTATTTTGTCGATAAAGATTGTAGACTCTATAGAAGATGCGATCGCACATATTAACGAATACGGTTCTCGTCATACCGATGCGATTATCTCTGAAGATTTAATATCTGTTGAAACTTTCTTTGGACTGGTAAATTCAGCCAATATATTCCACAATTGTTCTACCCGATTTGCTGATGGTTTCCGCTATGGTTTCGGTGCAGAAGTAGGAATTAGTACACAACAAATGCCTCCCCGCGGCCCCGTTGGGTTAGAAGGATTAGTCACATACAAATATCAAATGACTGGCGATGGTCATATTGTAGCTAGTTACACCGGGGCGAATGCTAAAGCTTTTACTCATCAGGATTTGGTGTAAAGTATTCTCACATATAGGACTCATGTCTGATTTCTGAACAAGATTTCAAATGAAACCCCGATCAAACAGGCTTTTAAGTCTCAGGATGTTTTCAAAAATCAAATCTGAGTCCTATAGTAGGTTATGGAAGCACCTTTTTCAACGTGTCAAACTTACGTTTATTTAGTTACAAGTGACTTGATTGCTGTTTTCAATCTAAAATCCAAAATTGCTTGACTCGAAAGGGTTAGTTGTGGAGTTAACATTAACCTATTGGGCTAGTTACAAAAAAGTAGATTTGGCATGAGTAGCAAAACATCTAAGGTCGGTATTATTGGTGCGGGGAATGTGGGTGCAGACGTAGCAAATGCTTTAGTGCTACTCCGTAAATGTGTAACAGTCGTCCTTTTTGATCGAACTTTATCAAAAGCTGAGGGGCAAGCATGGGATATTGAAGACAGCATTCCCCTACTTCAAGAAATGGAGATTATACCATCAAATCAGTATGAAGATTTAGCGGATTCTGATATCATTGTCGTGACTGTTGGGGTGCAGCAAAAACAAGGACAGACCCGATTAGATACCTTGAGCGACAATGCAGAGATTATGCGTTCGACGATGAAAGAATTGGATCGAGTTGCACCGAATTCAATCGTACTTATCGTTAGCAATCCAGTGGATGTACTAACGCGGATTGCGATCGCCAGTTCCACTAGAGCAAAAAACCTAATTTTCGGTTCGGGAACCGTTCTTGATACTGCTAGACTGAGATATCAACTTGGTAAGCGACTGAATGTTGCTCTTCGGGACGTTCATATTTATGTGATTGGAGAGCATGGAGACAGTGAATTTATCATTTGGTCTAGTGCATTTATTGGAGGAATTGCGTTAACTGAATTTTTCATTCCACAAGGAGCAACACTGGAACAAATTCAGCAAGAGTACGCAGAGTTAACCCGTAACCGAGGCTATAACATTTTTGAACGTAAAGGAAATACTAGCTATGGCATATCAACAGTAGTTTCTCAGTTAGTTGATACCATCTTGCGAGATGAAAAGCAGATATTTCCAGTCTCAGTGAGAGCAGATTCTAAGTATGGAGTTGACAGTAATATTGTTCTTGGACTTCCATGTATTATTAGCTCAATAGGTATTGAGCGCCAACTAGTGTTACCAAGAAATGCTCATGAACAACGCTTATTAGAAGAGTCAGCCACCAAACTGAATGAAGCCTACAATTCTTTGCATAATTGAAATCAACTCATATAGTCTATTTAAAAATGCCCTTTTTTGAATATGTATAAGGGCTTGCAGGATGACAAAAAGGTCTAGGATGAAGATTAAATAAGCCTCATCGCCCTTTATCCTTGTTGATAGTTGTCAATTAACACGACATTTGTCGTCGTTCCTCACGAGATATACAACGCGGTAAGGAAAAAAAAGTAAACATCTTATTTGTCGTCAATCGCCTGGATTTCAAGTATTACCCAAGCGAATCAAACAACCAAGTCAGCACTATAACAAATAGCTGCACGTAACCTAAGCAAATTTTAGTGATTGAGTGTTGCAAAATCATCGGTGGCTGAAAAATTAGCCATTAAACTAATGCCTTCAGTAAAGCCTGAAGCTTAAGTTGCACCTCTGCAAACTCTTTGTCAGGATCAGAGCCAGCTACGATCCCAGCACCAGCATACAATCTTGCGCGATCGCCATCAATTAATGCTGAACGAATTCCCACAATAAACTCGCAGTTACCCTCAGAATCTATCCAACCCAGAGGCGCAGCATACAAACCCCTTTCAAAGCTTTCATAACGACGAATTTCGGCACAAGCAACATCTCGTGATGCACCTGCAACGGCTGGTGTAGGATGCAATTGTGCAACAATCTTTAATGGATGTATGTTAGTAGGAACTGTAGCACTTATTGGTGTCCATAAATGCTGGATGTTAGATAATTGTCGCAGGCGGGGTGCTAATATTTGGGGGAATAAACCTAACTGGGATAAGCGTTGTGTAATGAAATCAAGTACCAGCGAATGTTCGTGCTTTTCTTTTTCACTATTGAGTAAGCGATTGGCATTAGCTGCATCTTCAGCAGGAGTTTTACCTCGTGGTGCAGAACCAGCTAAAGCATCAGTAATCAACTGTTGATTATTAATACTAATTAATCTTTCTGGACTTGCACCAATAAAGTTTTGTCCTTTGCCATTACTTATAGAAAAAATATAACAGTTAGGATGTATTTGCCTAAGATTATTTAAGGATTTAACTAAGTTAAACTGATTTCTTGATTTGACATCTAATATATCTGCTAATACAATCTTACTTAAATGACGAGAGCGAATTTTTTCCAAAGCAGATACTACTGAACCTTTAAATTGAGCAGCATTAATGACGGATTTTTGGGATAACTTTGCTGGAAAATAATCAATATTAACAGAGTAATATTCTAAAGATTGGAGAAATTCAATTTTGTTTTGTACATTTTCCAACAACCTTTCAATATTTACATTTGCATTGATAATTATATTTGTTACTAATATACAGCGCTGATTTTTTACAGCTACTTGCCAACGTGGAAGAAAGATGGTAGCAGATGGAAATGGATAATCTAGTTGGGTATTTTTATCAAAAAAACTGAAATAACAAAAAAAGTGAGGCCCAGAAAAAGGTAGGTTAGCGTTACCAAAATTAATTATTTTTTTTAGGCAAGATTTGATAAAATATTCTGCTTGAGTAAAACGGTCTGCGCCATCAATCTGTAATTTTGCTACAGCATCAATTGCCGCGATCGCTTCTCCTTTACCTTTGTCCTCAAAGTAAAAATTTATTTCATTTGCTTGTGTAAGTTTATCCAATACAAGTAAAGGGTCAACTAAATCGATCTCCTGAGAGATACTGACAATTTGCCTGCAATTATTTTTGACGCACTTTTCTTGCACTGCTACCAAAAATTGATATAAATCTTTGTGGTCTACAAAGAGGTTGCTACGACATGGTGAAACTGTCATGGATCTATAGTAAATTTTTTTTAAGTTAACTTCCTAAAGTGTAATTAATCGTGGTCGTATTTCTACAGGTAACATATTAAGTTGTCATTTCACCAGCGTAGAATTTGTCTTGTTTGTGGTGTTCATAGACCCTAACAAGCCAGTTCCAGCCTTGGGCTGTAACCGTGAGGGTGGAGTGTTAACAATGTAAGATTAACGAGCCACAGTAAAAGTGGCAGTTGTTTTTAGCTGATGAATATCTAGCGTCTCTTTACATCGTAAAATCTCAAGTGTGAGTAATATTCCGGCAATTTAATTAATCACAACTGATGACTACCAAGCAGATTTTATATCCCAACACTAAGTTATGGATGGCAGCGATTAAACCGCCAATGTACAGCGTTGCCATTATGCCCATTTGGGTAGGAACAGCAGTAGCATTTGCCGAAACTAAAATTTTTAATGGTGTAGTATTTTCTACTTTTGTAACTGCGGCAATCTTAATTCTTGCCTGGGAAAATATCACTAATGATGTCTTTGATTCCGAAACAGGTATTGATCAAAACAAGCACCATTCTTTGGTGAACTTAACAGGCAATAAGCCATTAATATTTTGGATAGGAAATTTGTGTTTAAGTTTGGGGTTGCTGGGCATAGTAGCGATCGCCTTTTGGCAACAAGACTTAACTGTTATCGGTATAATTTTGCTCTGCTGCGGTTTAGGTTATATGTACCAAGGGCCTCCCTTTCGCTTAGGATATCAGGGTTTAGGCGAGATTCTTTGCTTTTTTGCCTTTGGCCCCTTAGCAGTGGAGGCAGCATATTACAGCCAAACCCAAACTTCGTCAATGACAAGTTTAGCAGCTTCAGTGATTGTTGGGATTGCCACAACCTTAATTTTGTTTTGCTCACACTTTCACCAAGTTAAGGATGACATAGCCGCAGGCAAGCGATCGCCTATCGTCCGTCTAGGAACCCAAAAGGGTGCCCAACTCCTAGTTTGGTTTACTGGTAGCATTTATCCTCTCACCTTGCTGTTTGTGCTGTGGGGAATTTCTCCACTGTGGACAATGCTGAGTTGGGTGAGTTTACCCTTTGCGGTCAAATTATGCCGCCACGTCCAAGAAAATCACAACCAGCCGGACAAAGTTAGTAACTGTAAATTCATCGCCGTAGCCGTGCATTTCTGGGCTTGCTTACTGTTCGGTTTGGGATTTATGCTTTAGCAATTACTAATTGATGCGTTATCAATTTAAATTTCGTCCTTATCAGCGAAGATTTTTGCGATCGCTGACTACCAATCATGGTAAATGGGATATTCGTGAGGGCATTATCCTCCGTCTCACCGATGAATCAGGTAAAGTCGGCTGGGGAGAAATCGCGCCCATTAGCTGGTTTGGTTCCGAAACCCTAGAACAAGCCTTAGACTTTTGTTGCCAACTCTCAGGAGAAATCACAGACGAGATAATTTTCTCCATCCCAGATGAGTTACCGGCTTGTCAATTTGGCTTTGAGTCAGCGCAGGAGATGGGGAGAGACGCGATTAATCGCGTCTGTACTAAGGAGTGGGGAGTGGGGAGTGGGAACTGGAGGAATGAATTCTTTTCAATGCCCAATGCCCGATGCCCAATGCCCGATGCCCAATCTTTCAGTGCCTTATTACCAGCTGGGGAAGCGGCTTTAAATCAATGGGAAACCCTATGGCAGCAGGGATATCGGACGTTTAAGTGGAAAATTGGTGTGTATGCGATCGCTGATGAACTAGAAATTTTTGAGTCACTGATACACACCTTACCAGCTTCTACCAAACTGCGATTAGATGCCAACGGTGGACTTAGCTATGAGGAAGCTAACTTATGGCTGGGGACTTGCGACAATCTCAAGGTAAATGGAGAAATACCGCTAGAAATTGAATTTATCGAACAACCGCTACCCGTTGAGCAATTTCAGCAGATGTTGGAATTGAGTATGAGTTATGAAACTGCGATCGCTTTAGATGAATCTGTCGCCACACTTAGGCAACTCGCCGCCTGTCATCAACAAGGTTGGCGAGGAATTTTTGTGATTAAGCCTGGGATAGTCGGATCACCATCTCGTCTGAGAAATTTTTGCCAACAGCATAAAATTGATACTGTATTTTCATCAGTATTTGAAACTGCGATCGCAAGACAAGTAGCACTCCAGCTAGCAGCCGAATTATCCCAAAACAACAGAGCAATTGGTTTTGGTATCGACCATTTTTTTGAACAAGAAGATACGTGGCTTCAAAGTTTATGGAACGACCTTTAGACTATCTTAATAACCTAGCTCAAAATGATTGGCTTATCGGTTACAATAGCCATCAATTTAATCAAATAGCTCAAGAATTGTATTTAGAACTAACACAGATATCAGCGTATGGAACACCACCAAAAATCATCTTAGGTGAACGCGAACCATTACGATTTTTAGCAAGTTTTATTGCTGCTTGTGCAGCTAATTGTCCAGTTTTTTTGTGTAACCCCGACTGGGGAACACAAGAATTGCAACAAGTCTTTGATTTAGTACAGCCAGACATTATTTTGGGCATGGGGCATGGGGCATGGGGAATGGGGAATGGGAATAATACCCAATGCCCAATTCTCAATAGCATCATGATTCCCACAGGTGGTTCATCGGGGCAGATAAAATTCGTCATCCAGACTTGGGAAACTCTCATAGCATCTGTAAAAGGATTTACCGAATACTTTCAACTAAAGCAAGTTAATTCCTTTTGTGTATTACCGCTATATCACGTTAGCGGTTTAATGCAATTTATGCGCTCTTTCACTACTGGAGGTAAACTAGCTATTCAAGCATTTAAAGCAGTAGAATCTAATCAAATATTGAATATTAAACAATCAGAATTTTTCATATCTTTAGTACCGACACAGTTACAACGGCTCCTACAAAATCCAGAATTAATTGAATGGCTATCCCAATTTAATACTGTACTTTTGGGAGGTGCGCCAGCATGGAACGAACTACTAGAAAAAGCCAGATTTCATCGCATCCGGTTAGCACCTACCTATGGCATGACAGAAACCGCGTCTCAAATTGCCACCCTCAAACCAGATGATTTTCTCAGCGGTAAAATTAGCAGTGGTCAAATTCTTCCCCATGCAAAAGTAACTATTCGCAATCAGCAAGGCGAAATTTTAAATCCCAATCAAATCGGAAATATCACCATTCATGCTCAATCTTTATCTCTTGGTTATTATCCGATAACCAAAGAAAATCAAACTGATTTTCAAGTAGATGATTTGGGCTTTTTAGACGACCAAAATCATTTAAATATTGTCGGACGTAACAGCGACAAAATTATTACAGGTGGAGAAAATATTTACCCAGCAGAGATTGAATCAGCTATACAAGCAACTCAAATGGTTGCTGATATTTGTGTCATCGGCATCCCAGATAAACACTGGGGACAAGCCTTAACAGCAATTTACATTCCCAAACAATCAGATACCTCTACCTTAAAAATCCAAACCCAACTCAAAGACAAACTTAGCAAATTTAAAATCCCAAAATATTGGATTCCCCAGCAAAACTTATTCCGTAACTCACAAGGTAAAATTAACCGCCAACAGTTACAGCAAATAGCGATAGAATTCCTCCAAAATCGGATCACATAATCTCTCTAGACCTTCTTCTCTCTACGCTCTCTGCGTCTCTGTGGTTCGTTTCCAACCACAGAATAATCTCATCAGGTAATTCTTGCTTACTTCTACTACTTGCATCAATACAAACATGGCGAGTAATAGCCTTAGCAACTATCACCTCAGCCACAGTAATTTCATAAGTAATTTCAAACTTATCAACACCTATTTTTTGTGGTATTAAACTAATCAGCAACTTGTCCCCAACAAACATAGGTTGCAAAAAATCAACATTAGCATGAACAATGGGAAACCCCACAGACGGATTAGTAAAAAAATCTTTGATATTAATACTTGATGCCTCTAAAGATTCTTCATAAGCTTCATGGCAAATATTCAAAACATTCGCAAAATAAACTACCCCAGCAGCATCAGTATCTTGAAAGCGAACCGTGCGGTTATAAGTAAAAGACATTTTTGATAATTGAATTACGAATTACGAATTACGAATTAGCAATTATGTTGACTCCAACGGCGGAACCTCGAAGTCATTAAACGAGGAAACATTGTAAGACGAAGCTGCTAGAGCTTTCACCAGCTTACCGTCGAGAGTCAGCAAAGTAGCATTAACCTGCTGGGAAAGCGCAACATAAGAGCCATCATAGGCGGAGATTCCATAATTTAATGCGATCGCAACTGCATCCGCCATCAAGTCAGCTGTGGAGACGACACGCAAGGGCAAAGCTTTGAGGGTGGCTAAATCTGTTTGAACCTCAGCAGCAGTGTACATTCTTGCACGGACGTACTTCAATAAGCCGTTAGCACACTCAATGTAAAAGAGGTCTGGAACAAATATTTCCGTCTGTGGATTGGCAAAATGGTCGAAAAGTTGATTAACTTTGGGAGTTAGTGGATCAGCAATAAAATACTTGATACACACACTGGTATCTAACACGCATCTGAGATGATTGGTCATCTGTCGCGGTCTTCTCGAATCAGTTCAGTACTATCAGGTAATCCGAAGTCTGCTGGATTCACACGGCGACGCTGGCGGCTTTCTTCTAAAACTTTAAGTATATTCTGTCGTTTCTGGTCTTCTATTTCCTGTGCTTCAGTCTTTAAAACTTGTTCTAACAGAGTTATAACTTGGGCGTTAATGGAACGGTGTTCAGATGCTGCTAAATTTTGCAGTTTTGCATACAAATCATCGGGTAAATTTCTTACATAAAGGGTGGCCATCGCTTTACCTCGAAGCAGGATTTATCTTGATGCTAGCACAATGCAAGCAAAAAAGGGAGCGATCGCCTTTGGTTTGTGAATGCGATCGCTTTTTCCATTGCACCGATTCGCAAAGTAAAAATACTCACAAGTCAAACTACTTGTACTTTACTTCGCAATTTGCTAAGATTGTCTTAACCTTATTATTAAGGTTTTCAATTTTTTTGGATTATACAACAGAAGGAAAAGCTCATGTATCTCATCAAAAATAAAGGACAACCTTATAATATATGCGGATTATTACAGAAACCAGACTTAATAAAGCTTGTGAAAAGCACCCCGATGCTGAACCTAGCATACGAGCCTGGAAGAAGCTTGTAAAAGCGCAAGACTGGAATAGTTTTACTGATGTCAAAGCTACTTGTATTTTTGCGCCTGACCAAGTAAAAAACTTCGTCATTTTTGATATTGGAGGGAATAAATATAGGCTAATAACCTGCATTAACTATAAAATCAAAGTTATATATATTCGTGAGTTTCTTACTCATGCATAATACGATAGAGACAACTGCAAGAATGACGAATGGTTTGATAGCAACCCCTAATTAGAAGCTATCAATTAGCTAAAACTAAGATTTGTAAGACACCAATCTTAGTCATAATAATTAAGCAACTAATCCTATAATGAAGAAATGTTATATCATCACACTAGTTACACAGAATTACTTACATATTTCCCCCCTCGCCCCATAAAAAATGAAGAAGATTTAGAAAAAACTCAAGCAGTTGTCGATAGTATACTTGATAAAAGGGAACTAAGTGAGTCAGAAGAAGACTATTTAAATTTACTGGGAATTTTGATTTATGAATACGAATCAAAACAGGATTTGGTTCCAGATATTTATGGAGTAGAACTTCTCAAAGTTTTAATTGCGGAATTGAATCTTAAACAAAAGGATTTAGTTCCTATTTTTAAAACGGAGTCAATTGTTTCTGATGTGCTAAAAGGCAAGCGTAAATTAACGGTTGAACACATTCAAAAGCTTGCAGAATTTTTCAATCTTTCACCTGCTGTATTCTTCCCAGAGAATCCATTAGACAGAGATTTTTTAGAAGTAGCTTAGTCGCTAGGGCTAGTAATAAATTAGACTTGTTCATTCATCCTCTAAGCGGAGATTCCATAATTTAAGGCGATCGCAACTGCATCCGCCATCAAGTCAGCCGTAGAGACAACACGCAAAGGGAAGTTTTTGAGAGTTGCTAAATCTGCTGGCACATCAGCAACAGCATAAAGTCTGGCGCGGACATACTTCCAAATGATGTTGCCACACTCAATGTAAAACAGGTCTGGGACAAAGATCGCAGTTTGAGGATTTGCAAGATGAGCAAACAGTTGATTAACTTTCGGAGTTAGTGGATCGTCTGGTATAAATTGCTTAATAGCTACACTTGCGTCTACAACACACCTGAGAGGGATAGTCATCTGTCTCGGTCTTCTCGGATTAACGCAGTACTATCAGGCCATTCGCCATCAGTCTGGCGACTCTCACGGCGAAGGCGGATTTCCTCTAGAAGTTTTGGGACATTTTTTCGCCTTTCGTCTTCCGTTTGCTGTGTTTCCGTCTTCAAAGCTAGCTCTAACAGAGTTATAACTTGGGCGTTAATGGAACGGTGTTCAGATGCCGCTAAATCTTGCAGCTTTGCATACAAATTATCGGGTAGATTTCTTACATCAAGGGTAGCCATCACTTTACCTCCAAGCAGGATTTATCTTTATGCTAGCACGATGCAAGCATAGGGAGAGAGGGAGGAAACAAGAGGGAGCGATCGCCTATAGTCTGAGTTACCCTTTAACAAATTCCTATACATTTTGGATAACTTGGCTTCTGAGATTTCTATAATTCTCTATGTATCTTAAAATTATAAAAGATAACAGTCGTGCAACATTTCTGTGAGTAAGCATAACCATCAGTGTGAATCCTGATCGAGTGATTTGCCAATCAGACTGTAAATTTCTCGTAATTGCTCAGAGTCTAAAGCTTGAATTAGCTGCTCTGCGGCTTTCTTGGAGTTATGACGAGCTATATTAAGCCGTAATCCGCCTTTTAAAGTAGCAGATGGTGCTTTTTCTAGCCAGTCTTTGGCTACTTTTCGTCCCTTCTCTGTTATTTGATAATAGCCACGTTTGTTACTTGGTAATGCTTCAATCCAACCCAGGTCATACCAGCGTTTCCGCCAACGGTCTGCTTTGCTGAGTGCAAGGCGCAATACTTCCCTAATTTTTCCTACATTGATTGGCTGATTATCTGGACAAGCTTGAACTACCTGAGAAAACCTTTGTAAATACCCTTTTAAATTTGCCTCTTGCTTGAGTGGTAATTTTTGTATTTCAAAAGTATTTTCATTAGCTAATTCCAATTCATTAATAATTTTGTCAATATCTGATGATTCATAACCCAATCCAAAAGGTGGCTGTGTTTTGCACAATTCCTCATAGCTTTTGAAAGGCTTTCCACGCTCATCAACAAGTTGCTGATAACCATTGTATTCCTTCATCAAGTCACGCCATGCTTTTAACTGTTGAGCATTAAACACGGCATCATGTAGAACTGCTTGTATCTCTAATTTGACAGCAATTGCCCAAGGTCGTGAACCAGGTGGTGCTGTTAGATCACCAGCATTTCCTAAAGTTTTTATGTGAGCTTTTAATCTGTCACTGGATAGTTCTTTTGTAGCCATGCCCAAACTTTCCTCAATTCTTCTAGTGCCATTTCCTTGCGATACTTGCCAAAGTAATTGAAAATTTCACCATTGAGTAATTTGGGTTCTTTTCCATTCTTAATTCCATATCTGCGGACATAATTCTCAATTTTTTCACGCATAATATTTAATTCTTCACTTGGAGTTAAAGATTCTCGTGGAAAATTTTCTATATTAATAATCTCTTTCTGTTCTAACCTTAAATTGCACGTTTCTAGAATCTGTCCCGTTTCATCAATCCACTCAGCCTCTCCATCTCCCCACTCAAAATGAAGAGGAACTATAGCACGTTCTCTAAGAGCTTGACTACGTGTATATTCCAGAACTATTGTATTCTCAGTGTTAGACAGATTAGGGGTAACACCAGCAGGAGTTTGTTTGTAAGGCATAAAAGCAATTTGCTGGCAATCTCCACGCACATGAGTTCCTGTTACGAGAATTAGTAAAACTGCTTGATCTACCAAAGGTTGTAAGAATCGATGCCAAACTCCCCCCTCTTTAACATGATGAAACTCATCCAACACGAGAATGTAGCGCTTACGCCGAAACTCTTGAGCATGAAGATCGGGGTTAGCTGCTATTGCTTGGTAGGTTGCTACATAGCCTGACATTCCCTTACATGGGTTAGGCTCATTATTATTCGCCATCACTCTGTGTTGATGCGCTAAGTGTTGTTTAAAAAAAGCATCATCAAAATTTTCTTCTCCTTGCTTTTGTAAATTTAGTTTTGGGACTATCCAACATATTGCATCAGCAATACTTCCATATAAGCCTCGCTGAAAAGGCTGATTTGGAATTAGTTGCGCGGCACCAATTACTGGAATTAAGCTTTTACCACCTCCTGGTGTAACCAACATGAGAATTTTTTTGATAGGCTGCCCTGCCTTGATAAGTTTACATATCTCTAGAAACTCGGCTTGGTGTTTTCTTAGATTTATTTGCTGACTTAGATTTAGCTGCTGATGGGAAGGTTCTGAAAATAAGTTGAGTTGCTTGGCAGTTGTCATTTTTCTATTCTCTTGTGCGGTTTTTGTGTAATGGCATTGAGGACATAATCCCTGCATTTCATGAACATTAGTTCGGTGAGTTTCTGCCCACCGAACAATATGATCTGCATGCCAATTTGAAGGCATATCGCACCCGCACAGTTGACACTTTCCATCAGCCGCATACCAGAGGCTGGCGCGTAGTCGTTTCGACCGGAGGAAACGACTCTCTTTTACCATCTAAAAATTCCTCCAGTAGTTAACTTATATAGGCTATAATAGTACAAATGTTCTGCAAATGTTTCTATTCTGAGCCAGTTACTTCTGAAAAGTCCAATTAGGGGACGATTACCAACTAGCTGATAATTTAGCAGAATATTGCTCAGTATGTTTACTGTGCAATCAATATTTCAGATATTACTGAGCAAGGAAGAATTTACTTTTAACTTCCAACGGAGAGGGGGAGATTCGAACTCCCGGAGGTTTTAGCCTCATCCGATTTCAAGTCGGACGCAATCGACCACTCTGCCACCTCTCCAGTAAATCTGTCAAACTTATGCTCTACCCTACTTTCAGACGTTATTCAGGCGCTTTTGTTGGTTAGCACTAAAGCTGACAGATAATACTATATCGTATCATCTACGCAGATTGCACTACTGGATGCGATCGCTCGTACAAAATTTCCTCCTCCGCCACCTGGAAGTCATTGCCAACCCAAACTAGGGAAACTTGCGAAACCACACCTGCCTCTAGGGTGACAATGGAAAAATTACGCAACTTCTCGCTGTCATTTTCCACAATCCTCGGCACAGTGGCTGCATTCAAGTAAATTATCCCCTCTGGACTTCTAAAGATGGGCTTGCGCTGCACCTTTTTGGTATGGCGTAAATCTCGGTGCATGTGACCAAATGTCACTAGAGGAATGGTTTTACCAGCAGTCATGGCTTGAGAAATCGCTTCGCCAAAATCTGGATCACCAAAATCGCCGCCAATTGGGTGCCAGTCTTTCCCACATGGGTCTTCGGGGCGATCGCCTAGCCCACTAGGCCCATTGTGACCCAAAAATATAATCGTCTCGTAAGCGGCGCTTTTAACTGCTTTCACAATGCGATCGGCAGATTCTTCCAAACTTGTCACACCGTAACGTTCTTTACAGATTTCCGCGAATTTCCACTCTGGGCCACCCCAGGTAAAGGGACGACCCCCCACTACAGTTAAATTCCAAGCGGGAAAATCTAGCTTACCGTAACCGACATGGGACGCGCCTAATAAATCGAGTTGTTCCTGTACCCAGTCTTCCTTAGAGCGGTCATAAGGAGCCTTTTTGCGTCCCCATTCGGTGGCGGTGTACCAGGCATCGTGGTTGCCCATCACGGCTGCTTTGGGAATATCGAGGGAGGCGATCGCTCTCACCACTTCCACCGATTCATTGCCAAAATCCCCGACAAACAGCGCTAAGTCAACACCCAGATGCTTGAGTGCAATACCATCTTCCACTTCCCATTGGTCGTGAACATCTCCAATTACAGCAATTTTGAGGTTTATCGATTGAGTTTTCTGACTGGTCATGCCACTTTCCTTGCCGTCTATCTCCAGGATATGAAACTCAGCCCGATTTGGACACAACCCCAAAATATCAACCGTCCACTATTTTTGGTAAAAACTACTATAATTGATTCCACAGGACATAAATTTGCAACTTAAAGCACCCCCTAACTGTGTTTACCACTGCACTAGCTCAACGAGAAAAAACCCAACTGGGTGAACTACCACTAGATTTGTTTGCCGCCATTGAGAGTCTCAAAAAAGAACTCAACGCAGTTATCCTGGCACACTATTATCAAGAGCCAGATATTCAGGATATTGCCGACTTTATTGGGGATTCATTACAACTGGCGAAAGCCGCCGAAAAAACCAATGCGGATGTGATCGTTTTTGCTGGTGTTCACTTCATGGCAGAAACAGCAAAGATACTTAATCCTGATAAATTAGTACTTTTACCAGATTTGAATGCTGGTTGTTCTTTAGCCGACAGTTGTCCACCAGAGGCGTTTGCAGCTTTTAAAGCAGCGCATCCAAATCATCTCGTGGTGTCTTACATCAACTGCTCTGCTGATATTAAGGCGATGAGCGATATTATTTGTACTAGTTCCAACGCTGTAAAGATTGTACAGCAGATACCGAAGGAACAGCCGATTATTTTTGCTCCAGATCGGAATTTGGGTCGGTATGTGATGGAACAAACTGGACGAGATTTGGTGCTATGGCAAGGTAGCTGTGTTGTCCATGAAACCTTTTCGGAAAAGAAAATTGTCCAGTTAAAAATTGCCCATCCCGAAGCAGAGGCGATCGCACACCCAGAATGTGAAAGTAGTGTATTGCGCCACGCCAGCTTTATTGGCTCCACAGCCGCCCTACTCAAGTATTGTCAAAATAGCCCCACTAAAGAATTTATCGTTGCTACGGAGCCGGGAATCATTCACCAAATGCAAAAGCTAGCTCCTGACAAGCATTTTATTCCTGCCCCGCCGATGAATAATTGCGCTTGTAACGAATGTCCGTTTATGCGGTTAAACACGCTAGAAAAGCTCTACTGGGCAATGAAAAATCGTACTCCCGAAATTACCATGTCAGAGGATATCCGCCTTGCTGCACTGCGACCAATGCAACGAATGCTGGAGATGAGCGTGTAACTAGTATTTTTTATCTAGATGGTAGAGACGCAGTTTTGTGGCGATCTCTACCCACAAGTTATTTTTTCTAAGCACTTGCTATTTATAAAACATGGTGCTAAGATTTTGAATCGTGAGACAAATCGGGTCGGTGTCCGAGTGGTTAATGGAGACGGACTGTAAATCCGTTGGCTAGCGCCTACGCTGGTTCAAATCCAGCCCGGCCCACCACTTGCGAAGTTATAGGTTATAATGACTGGGTAAAGAGCAAAGCTCCCAGCATTGTAACTTACAACTAAAAAATCGAAGTTATATTTTGCCCGTGTGGCTCAGTGGTAGAGCACACCCTTGGTAAGGGTGAGGTCACGAGTTCAATCCTCGTCACGGGCTTTTAAAATTTATAAAATAATCAACATAAGATTAAGGGTTTCAGCCTTTTTAAAGAATCTTGATGTTGAAAAGCTAGCTCTTTTACTTGCATTTATGACTATTTTGACTATGATTTGGCTATGCAGGACAGAATTTTGGCTATGAGCTTGTTTTTTGACTATGATTTGACTATGATTCTTATAGAGTAAATTATTTTCATAGTCAAAATGAATGGACAGAACACAAAAAGCGTCTAAAGGATCAGTAAGTGTTGAATCATTTCAAAGTCGATTACGTCTGAGACTTCCAAGGCAACTTTACGAGGGTACACAAAAGTATCTGACGCTGAATTTAGCTGATACACCAGAAAATCGTCAGCTAGCAGAACAAAAAGCACATCAGATAGAGTTAGACATTGCATCTGGTAGCTTCGATGAAACACTAGTTAAGTACAAGCCACAGAGACATTTATCTATAGTTACTCCTGGCGAACAGCAGAAGGTATTAACAATTTCAGACCTATGGCATAGGTACATTGATTACAAACGTCAATCTCTAAAACCTAGAACACTGGATAAACTGGCTGTACTAGAAAAACATATTAAACGCTGTCCATATCAAAATTTGGATGAAGGTATCAAAATCAGACTTGCATTGTTGCAAGAAACAACTACCTCACAAGCTAAAGATGTACTCATGTATCTTTCAGCAGCTTGTAAATGGGGAATGAAATATGGTTTAGTAACTTTTAATCCTTTTGAAGGGATGTATAACGAGCTTCCCAAGCATAAATGGCAGGATAATTCACAACCTAACGCCTTTAGTGAAGAAGAAAAAGAAAAAATAATTCAGGCTTTTAAAAATCACAAACCATCTAAAGGTATAGGCTACAGTTATTACTCACCATTTGTGGAGTTTTTGTTTTTAACAGGATGCCGACCATCAGAAGCTATCGGTCTGGAATGGAAGCATATTACACCTGATTGTTCTCAAATTACCTTTGAAGGCGCATTAGTTCAGGTGGGAAATGGTGAAAGGGTGAGGGTTAATGGCTCTAAGAACAATAAAAAGCGGGTTTTTAACTGTAACCAACGACTACAAGAATTAATTTTAAAAATCAAACCAGAACATCTTGAGCCGGAATCTTTAATATTTCCATCACCAGAAGGATTATCAATACATTACAGAAACTTCTCACGTCGAGCTTGGGATAAAATTGTAGACCCATTAGTAGAACGTCAAACCACACCATATTCGTGTCGTGATACTTTCATATCTGAGCAAATTGCAAAAGGTGTTCCTACTGCTGTAGTTGCAAAATGGTGCGATAATTCGGTGGATGTTATAGAACAAAAATATCTTGATGCTAAACTTTTAGAGCAACTTAAACCGCTTTAGTATATTCACTGTTCATGAACTCATATCCTTACTCAAGATATTACACGAGTTAAATCTTCGTCATGGGTTGTTAACTGTTCTTCTACTTTTCCATAAGCTTTCTTCACCCAATACCCTCTAGGTGGCTTTTCTAACCCATAAGCCTTACACCACTTTTCCACAGCCTTGTCAGACACGCCAAAATCTCTCCCAATTTGTGCTGTTGGCTTTTCCCAAACTAGTTTTTCTAGTTCTTCTTTTGATGGTCTTTCAACTTTTCTGGTATGAATTCTAGAGTCTGGGTTAACCTTTCTGGTTGTTAAATCAACGCCAAACTCCTTGTAGGTTCGCTTAGACGCTGCTTCAGTAAAATTTGTAAAATCTTCCCACCAGTAAAACGGTGTAGCTGAATTAGGTATCTGGGTAGTTATGTAGCAACCATTAAAGTTAATTGATGGATAAACAACTTTATCTATATCAGGCAGATAAATAGCATAAAAGTCAAAGTCATTTACTTTGTACTTCTTTTGGTGAGTAGCATTTTTATCTACCCAAATAGTTTTATTTACTACCCTGTTGTCTCCCGCGTATTTAGCTTGTATTTTGTAAAATTTATCGTCTTTGTAAGCAACAAAATCAAAAGGTAAATGCTCACAAACAACTGGCGTGAAGACTAAATACCCTTTAAGAGTTAGATCGGCGATCGCTTTTGTAGCGGCAATATCACCTTTGTTCTTGGTATGATGCAGCAATAACGAACCCTCAATCAATTACATCATCATATCACTTCACAGTGCTTGAGGGTTCATATTGAGTTAAAACGAGCGCGGCAGGGTTTGAACCTGCGACCGATTGCTTAGAAGGCAATTGCTCTATCCACTGAGCTACGCGCCCAAAACAAAATAATGGCTCCCAAAGGAGTCACCTACATTATTATATCGTTCTCACCTACCAAGAAGCAATCGAAAATTGCAGATTTACCACTAGCAAGGCTAAGATGCTAGTCGCTAGTTAGTCAATCTACACCGAAAACGAAACAGATGGGATATTGGTTTAGATATAATATTGTGTTTTCAAGGGGTTATTTGCCCGTTAGCGCCAACGCCCTCTGGGCGGCTACCTTCGGGAAGTATTTGGCGATCGCAAGGTTCATTTCCACAGTAAGCTAGGTAATTTCAACCTTGGCGATGCTGCCAAATGCCATTATATATTCCATATTAAGAGTGCCCCTGTGAGGAGTTATTTGCTAGTGCCATGTTTATTCTCAAACGGCAGGATGTTGAAATATCAAGCATTCAGCACCCAAAAAAGGATCAGCAGGTGCCGATTCTCAGTTATCAAGGGCAGACTTTTCGCTTGATTAGTATCTTCAAAGCTAGTCAAGAGGAAGAAGCTAAAGCCTTATGGAGAGAATTAACGGATAACCGGGGTAAAGCCTGTGTTTTACTGGAGGAACCGGAACGCTTTAGCGTCTGGGGTAAAATCCGTTTAGAGCATCTGGGTAATGACACAGGTGGTCATGGGAAAACAGGAATTTTAATCCAAGCCAGTATTTTGCTGTTGCAAGGTGTTTATCTCGACATTGAAGACTTTTTAGGTGCTAAACAAGCGGCATTATTTGAGAAAGATATTGCCGAAGTATTACAGCAGAAGCAATTTCCCCAAGTATCTTCCCTAGAAGCGGTTAAATATTTGGTATCTACGAATCCTTTGCCGAGTGCCAAAATGCCTAACTGGCAAGAAAATCATGTAGTTATCCTGTTACAAGAACTGCACCGACTAGGAAAGGCATATTTTGGCAATGCTAATTTTACCAAACAAGTGATTTATAAGTTAGAAGATATGCCAGAAGCAGAGCGATCGCTGTTTGTCAGTTGGCTAAATCAATCGCCACTGGGTAAACTATGGCAGTAGCATGGAAATTTTTAATCAAAGTTCCTGCCACTGGCACTTGCTTTTAATGTCAGATTGTGTATTACTTGGCAGACAATCTACTAGCCACACAGTCTTTTAACTCAAAATACTGCCAGAGTGCATCTACATAAGTCTTGCCCTATGAATAACTCTTACGAGAATTCGTTCCTTTCTAAATCAATTTTCACCACTCAGAACATTGTCTTAGCTAATATTGGCTGGGGCGTACTGGCACTGTTATACTTTTTGTTATTTAGTGCCAAAGTTCCCGGAGCAGATGGCATAGAAAGCCGCGCCGAGTGGTATGTGATTGGCACAAACATTTTTGAAGCTTTAGCTTATTTGAGTGCCAGTATCTTATGCTTGAGGAACTGGCTAAGTCCGCAAATCGTCAGTGGACGGAATGTTTGGCTCTTAATTAGCTTAGGTATGCTTTCCTATTTCATTGGAGGGATAATTTTTGGCTATACCGAAATAGTTTTAAAAGATGAACCGGATGTGTCTTTAGGGGATATATTTTTTGTACTGACTTATCTATTACTTGGCGCAGGCATGATTTTAGCTGTGGCTTCCAGGCGAATCAACCTGGAAAAATGGCAGTGGCTAATTGTGTTAGCAATTGCAGTGTTCGGTAGTTTTTTGGCATGGTGGATTTCTATGCAACAGGAAACACCCTCAGTATTGCTAATCGCTATTTTGAACTGGTTTTACGTAGTTAGCGATGTGGTTTTGTTAATTATTGCTACCATTTTGCTGTTAGCCTTTTGGGGGGGAAGAGTTTCCCAATCCTGGCGAATGATTGCAGCAGCGGCCTTTTCGCTCTACATTGCAGATATGTGGTTTAAATACGCCCAAGGCCCCAATTATCAAAGTGGGGAGATATTAGAAGTGTTTTGGGTGTTTAGTGGAGTGTTATTTGGCATGGGCGCTGTCTTAGAATATGACGCATCACTAAGACGAACGCGGCGTACCGGCGGACGAAAACGAGCTTAGTAAAGATTTTTGGTATCTACCGTGAGAAAATTAACAGACCCTGACAAGCAAGAAATTCTGAAGTTATATCGAGAGACTGCCGAAACAACCTCAACTTTGGCAGACCGCTATGGTGTGAGTAACTCGACAATTAGTCGCCTGCTCAAAAGTACTTTGCCAGAAGATGAGTATGAATACTTAGTCTCTTTAAAACGGGCTGCGAGAACTCCTGAAGGAAGGGCGCAGGTAAGTTACGAGCAGTTACCCCTGCTGAGTGAACCAGAGCCGGAGATAGAAGTTCCACCCACCCAAAGCCAACCCTTGGAAGTGCCAAAGGTTGAGCCACAGAGGCGTCGGGTAATTCATGTAGAGCAGGAACTTTACTCAGACGAAACGGCGGAATCAATCGCCGCTAGTAGACGGGTGCGGCGACGCCCCTCGGCGTCGGAAAAACCGAAGCTGCGAGTCACAGAGAAATTAGAAACTCCAGAGCCAAAGCCACTGGAAATAGTCAGCATCCCCATCCCCGCCCTAAAGGATGAACATCCAGCAGCGGCCGTCCTCGCGCACCTGCTGGGCGAAGATTTGCTGGATGAATCAGAGGATTTGGACGATTTAGAAGATGATGATTTAGAAGATGACGACTTTGAGGAAGAAGACTTTGATGATGATGACCTGGATGAGCAAAGACCTTTAGTCACAAAACGCAGACCAGGTGAAGCATCAGTTCAAGTTTTACCTCTGTCGGTAGCGAATTTGCCCAAAACTTGCTATTTGGTAATTGACCGTTCCTCAGAATTAATTACGCGACCTCTGAAGGACTTTGGTGACTTGGGGCAAATTCCTAGCCTCGAAACCCAGCAAAAAACTTTGCCGGTCTTTGATAACCATCGCGTCGCCAAGCGTTTTTCTACCAAGCGCGATCGCGTGATTAAAGTTCCTGATAGTAAAATGCTCCATAAGGCTCGCACTCATCTGCAAGCTAAGGGCATCACGCGACTGTTGATTGATGGTCAGGTCTATTCTTTGTCTACACTTTGAGATTGGGCATGGGGCATTGGGCATGGGGCATTGGTTATTCCCTTGTTTCCCCACTCCCTACTCCCCACTCCCTTCAACTATAAACAGCCCTTGCAAAACGCTCTGCCAAATAGATAATGTCCTGCCTACGAGCAATTTGGTTCATCCATTTTTGAGGAATATTTTCTACACCATAATAAATTCCCGCTAACCCACCAGTGACGGCGGCGGTAGTATCAGTATCTCCGCCTAAGTTGACAGCTTTCAGTACTGCTTCAGAATAAGACGAGCTATTTAATAAACACCACAGGGATGATTCTAAGGTATCAATCACATAGCCACCAGAATTAATCTCTTCTACTGGTAACTTGGCAATCTCACCACTGAAAATTCTGCCAAAATGCGGCTTCTCTAACAAAAATTCCCTAACAGAATAAATTTGTTGGATATCCTGCAATGCTTGTAAATAAGCTGTTTGCAGGTCAGCCCCTTCCAAGAGCGCCACTGCAATACTAATATAAATCCCGCAGGCCATCTGCGATCGCGCATGAGCATGCGTAATCGCCGAAACATCATGCACCCGCGCCAGCAATTCAGCTAAAGTTAAGTTTCTGTGACAATAAGCTATCGGCAAGATTCTCATCAACGAACCATTGCCATTACTATTTTCAACCTTCCCACCCGCCTGATGGGGAACAACTCCCTGTTTCAGGCGCATAATTGCTGTATGGGTAGTTTGACCAATATCAAAGACATCGCCACGGGGAGTCCAGTAAGCCTCCTTGTACCAGCGCCAAAAGGAATTGGCTATAGCATCCAACGAATACCCCCGACAAAGACATTCTGCCAAGCAAAAGCTTAACGAACTGTCATCTGACCAAGTTCCTGGTGGTTGATTCCATGTACCATAACCCAACATCGTTGTCACTGGAGATTTCACTCGTTCAGCGCGGCTAGTAAACTCCACTGGCACACCCAATGCATCACCGACACATAAACCCATCAAACCAGATAACGTTTTTGCAGCGGTTAGCATTATTCAATCTCCACAATAATTGCTCAAAATTAACTTTATAGATTTCCTCTATAGCTTGTTGCAACAGATGCTACAGCCTACTCTTTCATTCTGTGTGAAAAGCTTGGCAAAATTGTTAATCATGTATTTTATTTCCCATCTCTCGACTTAGTTTTAGTTAGAAATATTGTGCCAGCTTTAAAAGTGTCTGCGACTTTTTTACTGATACTAGTTATGTTAGTGCTGGCGTTATCAGTGGCAGACAAGGCATCAACGATAATGCTACATTTGGTGGTAATGTCACAGGTAGGATGAAATTGGGAAATACGCCATTTTCTGCACGCGCTAATGTCCTCTGGAGTGATAACACGAGTGCCATTCTCGCTGAAATTTGCGTGGATGTGCCCATCGCTAATAGAACTCATGCTTATTTAACCGTTGGTTATTCTTTTGTAGAAAAAATGGCTCACTAATTCCTATAGGTAACAGAGATCCAGTAGTTTTAGGTACTGGTATTGAATCAGAAGTTGCTAACAACTTGCTCGTCTATACTAATGCCAAAGTCGGACTTAGTGCCTACCAAAATACCGATGCTTCTGCTGTTAGCATTAATGGTGGTATTGGCGATCGCTTCAAATAAAAAATTATTCAGTCCTCAGTCATTCTATACTTTACTTAAGTACTCAGGACTCAACATTTCTTCACTCACCACACCAAAAAGCTGGTTTTGTTAAGTGTTACATTACTGACAAAGCCGGCTTTTGCCGTGGTAAAATTAGAATATTCCTCATTATTCCGGCCGGATTACCGGGGATCAAGTAGCCGAAGGGTGCTGATTCGGCGTCTACGTAATGCTTTATTGAGAACACTATACAAGTCTAATGGTTAATTCTGCTCCTTCCCCCATCGCTAGCCGTAAGCCTTCCAAAGTAGAAGGAATCAAGGAAAATAGTAATTTTTTGCGTGAACCTGTAGCAACTGAGATCCTTCAAGATACTACCCATTTTACCGAAGACGCGGTGCAGCTTTTGAAGTTTCACGGTTCTTACCAACAGGATAACCGCGACAACCGCCTCAAGGGACAGGAAAAAGATTACCAGTTTATGCTGCGGACAAAAAATCCGGGTGGTTTAGTGCCGCAGCAACTGTATCTGGCTTTAGATAAACTAGCTGATGAGTATGGCAACCACACCTTACGAGTAACTACCCGTCAAGGTTTCCAAATGCACGGAATTTTAAAGAAGAACCTTAAATCATCAATTGCCACAATTGTCAAGAATCTGGGTTCGACTTTGGGAGCTTGCGGTGATGTCAACCGGAATGTGATGGCACCACCAGCCCCCTTTAAGAATCGCCCTGAGTATCAGTATGCTTGGGAGTATGCCCAGAATATTGCTGACTTGCTCTCAGCGCAAACAGGCGCTTATTACGAAATTTGGTTGGATGGGGAAAAAGCAATTAGTGCAGAAGAAGACCCAGAGGTGAAGGCGGCGCGACAGCGCAATGGGAATGGCACAATTATCCATGACAATGAAGAACCGATTTATGGCACGCACTATATGCCCCGCAAGTTTAAAATTTGCGTGACGGTGCCAGGGGATAATTCGATTGATTTGTATTCGCAAGACCTGACGTTGGTAGTGATTACCAATAAGAAGAAGCAATTAGAAGGATTTAATATTTTTGCTGGTGGTGGTTTAGGTAGAACACACGGTAAAGAAGAAACTTTCGCTAGGTTAGCAGACCCCATCGGTTATGTGGCGAAGGATGACGTTTACGACATAGTAAAAGCGATTGTTGCTACCCAAAGAGATTATGGCGATCGCACTGATCGTCGTCATGCTAGATTAAAATATCTAATCAACGATTGGGGTGTAGATAAATTCCGCACTCAAGTTGAGGAATATTTCGGGAAACCAGTTGAAGCCTTCAAACCACTGCCAGAGTTTAAATATTACGACTTCCTCGGCTGGAATGAACAAGGTGATGGCAAGCTATTCTTAGGAATTTCCATTGACAATGGCCGAATCAAGGATGAAGGTTCGTTTCAACTGAAAACCGCTTTGCGGGAAATTGTCAAGCAGTTCAACTTGCCCATCCGTCTGACAGCCAACCACAACCTGATTTTTTACGATATCGAACCAGATAGCAAGCAAGCTATTCAAGACATTCTCAGCCGTTACGGTGTCGGAGACGACCCTAGTAAAATCGAACCTTTAGTGCGCTATGCAATGGCTTGTCCGGCTTTGCCGACTTGCGGCTTGGCAATCACGGAATCAGAACGAGCAATACCGGGGATTTTGGAGCGGGTTCGCGCCCTATTAGATAAAATAGGTTTACAAAATGAACATTTTGTGGTAAGGATGACAGGATGCCCCAACGGTTGCGCTCGTCCCTACTTGGCAGAATTAGCCTTTGTCGGTAGCGCTCCAGAATCTTACCAATTATGGTTAGGGGGTTCGCCAAATCAAACGCGACTGGCGCAACCTTACACAGAAAAGCTGCACCATAATGACTTGGAAAGCTTCCTAGAACCGATTTTTGTTTACTTTAAGAAATCTCGGAAATCGAAAGAAAGCTTTGGTGATTTTTGCGATCGCATTGGTTTTGATGCCATCCGCGAATTTACTGCCACCTACGACCCGGAAACAGCCAATGCTGGAAGCAAATCGCGTCATCGGGTGAATTTGAAAGCTGAGGCTTATACTAAGTTAAAGGAAGTCGCAGAAAGTCAAGGTAAACCGATGACTGAGTTGGTGAGTGAGGCGCTAGAGGCTTACTTCCAAAATCTTTCGTAAGCCGAAGAATTGAAGATATTGAAATCATAGATGGACACAGATGGATTTATTTGTGTCCATCTGCGTCTATCTTGCATAAGTTTTATTTCTGGAAGAAGCTAATTTTTTTAACGAACCGCCTTCGCGCAGCGTCTCGCAGAGAAGGACGCATTCGCGTAGCGTCTCGTAGAGAAGAACGCATTCGCGCAGCGTCTCGCAGAGAAGGAAGAGAAGGAAAAAATGTTTAACTCAACTGTATTGGAATTAGGACTTACGTAAAATATCTCCCAAACTCTGATTTCTCCGTGTCGCGCCAGTTGCTACAACTCTTGGAACCCCCGCAACGCACTGGCCTGCGCCTCTGCGGTAGCCTGCGGCAAGCCGAAGCGTCTACGTTATTCCCTAATTCGTTGTCTAGAGCAGGGCAATAATTTATTAAGAAAAATGTCTCAACTGCAAAGAATTGCGATCGCACCTGACCAACTCCAACAAGGGCAAATTTTGCTCACAAAAGAACAACAGCATTATTTGGGGCGGGTGTTGCGCTTGCGTGAAGGCGATCGCTTTATTGCAATGGATGGTAAAGGAAAATGGTGGTTAGCGCAGCTAGCAGGGGAACAAGCAGAGGTTTTAGAAGCACTGACAGTAGAAACCGAATTACCTGTATCGATTACGCTGATGGTGGCGTTGCCCAAAGGCAATGGATTTGATGAAGTGGTGCGGTGCTGTACGGAGTTGGGAGTAACTTGTATTGCACCAGTATTGAGCGATCGCACTTTGCTTCATCCTAGTTATCAAAAACTCGAACGCTGGCGGCGCATCGCAGCCGAAGCCGCCGAGCAATCAGAGCGCTCTTTTGTGCCGACAATTTTAGAACCTGTTGCTTTTAGTACTGCTGTCACTGCGAATCAGACAAGTCACAGTTACATTTGTGAGGCTCGTGGAGAGTATCCCCATTTAAACAAGGTGCTGAGTAGCATCTCTGACGAGATTATCATTGCTACTGGCCCAGAGGGAGGATGGACAACAAAAGAAATTGAGAATGCTTTAGCATCTGGATTCCAACCTGTTTCCCTTGGTCGCCGCATCCTGAGAGCAGTTACAGCCCCAGTAGTAGCATTATCCTTGATTACCGCAGCTTGTGAAGTATAAATGATTTATAGCTCACGCAAAATAACTTTTGCGCGAGACATCACTCCAGCGTATATTTAAAGTTAAGTGATGATTGAGCAAGTTGCGATCGCTTTTGAGCATAAAGACTATCAAACAGCTGCTAAATTACTCAAACAGCTGCAAAAAGAATCGCCCGAAAATCCTTGGGTACAATATTATCTCGGTCGGCTATATGAAGTATCTGAAAAGCGCCAAGATGCAGAAAAAATTTACCGGCAACTGCTGCGAGATACAACGAATAGCAAAATAGTGTCACTCGCACGTCAAGGTTTGCGACGGCTACAAGAAATAGAGCAAGAAGAAAGACAAAGAGCCATTTCCCAAGCAACAGCCCAACCGAATAACACTGAACTTGGCGTACTAGTCTTAGAGCCACTCAGTACCGAGATGAAAACAGAAGCGTCTCGAAAATTCGCTCAGATTATGCAATTAGACCCCTACACTGCACGATTAATACTGCCAAGTCGTGGCTGGAGATTGTACCGCACTGGCCAAGTAGGAGAACTAAAATTTTATGGCGAACAGCTACAGCAGGCTGGTATTCCCTGCTTTTGGGCAACAATAGCTCAAATTCAGCAAATTCAAGTTTATCAAGTCAAATATTTCCAAGCATCTACCCCACAAGCAACTATTGTTTGCTGCAATCAGGCAAATCAACTCGGTTCTCTGACCTTTGACTGGTCAGAAGTCACAGCAAGAGTAGTAGGACTTTTGCCCATTTTTGAACAAGTTCTAGATGTTGATGCCCGCCGTAAACTGGAATGGAAAACTCAAACACAAGACTATGCTCAGTTTTGTGATTTACACCTACTTGGTAGACGTTGCATTCTGCGACTTTATGATAACGGCTATCAATTTCAGCAAGGTTTAGAAATCATTCCCCAAGCTAGCCAAAATACAATCAGAATTAATTGGAATAGTTTATCGACTTGGATTGACCAGCAACTACCTCAAGTCAAAATTTGGTCAGATTTCACGCCCTTTGCAGATACAGCATTAGACCAAACAGAAATGCTGAATCATATCAAGTCTCACATTCATCTGTTTCGTAGGGAACAGACTAATTGGGACTCAGCTTTTCATTTATATAGTGGATTGGTGTTGGTTAAATAATTCGTAGACAAGTATAAAATGACGCGCTTTATACATGATAAATTCGCCAATGACTATCTGGAAGAATTACTAAAAGATTACGGAGAAGTCAAGCCATCAGAAAAAGTTTCAGGAGAGATTAAAGAAATAGATGTTTTGTTTACTCCTTCTAAACAGCAAAGCTCTAATTTACAAGTACTAGGATTGCTAGGAAGATTTGCTGAACATCCTGCAATAATAGAACCATTCCGCAATCCAGCTTCTATCGATGAAATATGCGACTGTATTCTAAAATTATTAGAAATAAAGGCTCTCGTGCGACGAGAAGCTAAAGTAAATAAAACCAAACTTCAAGACTCAGAAATTCCCAAGTTGTGGGTTATTACACCTACCGTATCTGAAGCTAGATTGTCTAGCTTTGGAACTATTCAAAAAGAAGGTTGGTTATCGGGAGTACATTTTCTGCCAGATGCCTTGCGGACAGCAATTGTGGCGATACATCAACTACCGCAAACACAGGAGACTTTGTGGTTGAGGCTTTTGGGAAGGGGAAGTGTGCAATCACAAGCAATTGTCGAGTTGCAAGCGTTACCATTAAATTATCCATATCAGAAAGCAACACTTGAATTAGTTTACAACTTGCGCGAAAACTTGAGAGTAAATCAAGAATTAGAAGAAGATGATCGGGAGTTAATTATGCGACTAGAACCACTTTATCAAAGAGACAGAGAACAAGCTGTACAGTCAGGAGAACAACGTTTAGTTCTACGCTTACTCAATCGCCGTATTGGGGAAATTAATGCATCATTAATCGAGAGAATTAAAGGATTGTCGATTGAACAATTAGAGAATCTAGGAGAAGCATTACTAGACTTTTCTATTGTTGCTGATTTAGAAACTTGGTTAAACCAACAATAAAATAAATCATCATCAGTAGATTAATTAATTTATAGCAATCCGATTTGATTTTTGAAAAAATCTAAGTATGGTTAGCCTAGCTTTATATTCCACACAAAAGAAGCTATCAAATCTATGAATACAGTAAGTGCTAAAAACCAACAGTTAGGGGGTTTGCACGTTCAATCCCCTCAAGGAAAACAGCAACTTTTTTCGCTCAAGCATACGGAAGTTCTAGCAAAAATTGCAGGTAACTTGTCACGAGTTGAGGTGATTCAAAGCTTTGAAAATCCCTTCACGCAGCCTTTAGAAGCAGTGTATATCTTTCCGTTACCCTGTCCGGTCGTAGTTAATTTCCAGGGTGAGACCATCCGTGACAGGTTAAGAGAATATGCCTGAAGCAGTTAGTTACCAAGGAGTGTTTGGCAGTCCTCCTGCTGGTGGTTTTGCGGGTCAAATATCACTCTCAATGCCATCAGCACCAACCTTAGCAGAAGCTCCAGATAAAAGCGATCGCCACAATCGCCAGTAACCAAAGAAGTCGATATCTCTTTGAGCTTTAATAGCTTTGATTCCCAGGACATGCAAGAAGGTGAAATATCAGATGCAGGCATCAACCATCAATTAAAACTAATTAGCGTCACTGGCTTAGATGAAACAGGAATTGCTGATCTAACCCAACACCTTCAATAACTAAACTTTCCTTCAGGCTTCAGTGGTGAAATCGTCTTTGAGTTCACCGTCAAGAAAGGTCGGATAGAACGGGTAGTTTTGGATGAAAAAGCCTCAACCCTAAAAGATGCAGTTGTAGTGGAGAAAATTAAGCGATCGCTCCTACTTTGGAGAGTTTCCCCATCTACAACTGGCAAAGTTATCTTAACCTTGCATATTCACGTTTAATCTCTAGAAACCGTAAATTTAGGATTTCTATCAATTACTTAGGCGTTTTAATCTGACGAGCCATGTCTAAGTAAGCACTCATATTTGCCCCTGGACGCCGACGACCATTAGAGCTAGTAGTCGAAGGAGCGAGATATTTAGGCGCAAAGGTGGTTTCAGTTGGCTGCTCTTTGAGTACTTTGGCTGCTGCGGCTTTTGCATTTTTGCCCGGTTCAACTCTAAGACCCTCAGCAGTCTGGACTAGCTGAACATCAGCTGGTTTAGGATTTTTAGCTGATTTTGCCTGAGCCTTATCTGCGGCGGTTTTTGTTCCGTTCAATGAATCTGGCTTCGATGGAGATAGTGTTTCTGATGCTTGTGATGTAATTGTTGCCGTTGCTTTCTTAGCATTCGATGTAACTGTTTCTGCTACTTTCTTGGCGTTCGATGCTAACTCTTTAGCAGCATCTTTGGCAGCATCTTTGGCTTCGTCCAATTCTAAGAAATAGCCGTTGCCTTTCTTCTTCCCTCGTAACAGTCCAGTAAAGAAATCCAGAATACCTGAAATTAACTTTTTGATAAAATCCATTACAATTACTCCTGCCTGTTATATTTGGAACTCAACCGTAATTGTTAAAAATTACGACAAAATGTTACATTTTCTGCTTTGTGTCACCTCGTTCTGGTGACAACCTTTATAGGCTTGTGCTTAATCAACATTGTAGTAAAACTACAGGGCAAATGTTTTCTTGCAGGCACTTGTAACCTGTATAAACCGAGAATTAATTATTAAATTTTACTGTACCTAAGAGCAAGATTCTGAAAGCAAGCTTTACAAAAATTAACATTTCTTTGTTTACTAAATAGTTAATTGAAGTGAAGCAAGCAGTTAGCTCTCAACCAGCTGGAGGAGCGTCATACCCGAATGGCAGATGGCGAGATTAATTAGTTAGATTTTATACATCCTATCTTGAGCAACATTTCAGTTCTGCAAAAATATCTTTTAAAGAATCCCAAAAGCAACAGCTTCAGTTTGTAGAGCAGTATTTAGCTATAAAAGTGAAATACATCCCTTAATTCAGCCAGATTTTGTCAATGAACATTGAAAATCAACAATCCAATCCCGTTTTGTTAATACACGGCATTGACGACACAGAGGCAGTTTTCCATCAAATGAGGAACTACCTAATACAACGAGGTTTGTCTGTACATGCCCTAAATTTAGTGCCAAATAATGGTGATGTCGGTCTTGATGAGTTGGCAAAGCAGGTATCTGATTATGTTACAGCTACCTTTGCATCAGAACAACGCCTAGATTTAGTAGGCTTCAGCATGGGAGGAATTGTCAGCCGTTACTATGTTCAGCGACTAGGAGGAATTAACCGCGTGCAGAGGTTTATCACGATCTCTTCGCCCCATCATGGAACTGTGGTTGCTTATGCTTCCCGGCGTCCTGGTTGCGTACAAATGCGTCCCGACAGCATTTTTCTCAAGGATTTAAATTCTGATGCTGTAATATTAGGGCAGCTAGATTTTACATCTATCTGGACACCTTATGATTTGATGATTGTCCCAGCGAATAGTTCACAAATGTCCGTAGGAAGCCAAGTAATAGTGCCAGTTCCTCTACACCCTTGGATGCTGACAGACTCCAGGAGTTTAGCAGTAGTGAAAATACTTTTAGAGCGTATTAAGATTAAGCTACCCTTGCTGGAGAAAGCATCCAGTTAGTAGCCATGATGCTTGTTAAGCTTGCATTTCTTTATTTTGAATTTCTTAAGTCCGATCGCCAATTTGTGTATGTTCGTAACTCCCAAAAACCGCCTCTGGGTGACGATAATACTTGAACTCCATTAGGTTATAAAAGGGATCTTCTAAAAAGAAAGTGCGATGCTCAAGAGGAAAACCAACAAAGCGATTTTTGGTTTCTTCACGAAAAAGTAGCTGTTGTTGTTGTGCCCTTTCTAGTAAGTCTTGCCAATCACGTTCTTGAGTAAAAATTAGCCCAAAGTGTCTGGGATAGATAGTGTTTTGCGGTATTAAGGGTTCTTTGGTGACGTGAGCGACTAGTTGATGACCATAGAGATTGAGAATCAGGGCGTGCTGGTTTTCACGACCAGGAATGCAGCCCAAGCCATCCACGTAATATGCTTTTGTTTGGGCAATATCAGTCACAGGGAAAGCCAGATGGAATAAAGTTTGGCTCATAGCTTGTGTGGAAAAGATTAGTAGTTGATGCTATTTACAATTGATGCTGTTAAGTCTTAATTGCAATACGCTTGGGTTAAGCCTAAAAACTAAAACTGGTGTAGGTTGGTTTGAGAACCGTAGCTTGCTTAGGGCAGGTTAATCTAACCTTATCAACCATTTGTTGGGTTGAGCAATAGCGAAACCCAACAACCCAACCTACTATTTTTCTTAACCCAAGCGTATTGGTCTTGATTGTGGTTAACTTGAACACAGTTTTAATAGTTAATAATACAAAAATATTACTTTAGCTGGGGAGGTGTCAGAAATTCAGTACTAAGTGTGAGAAATTCGTTATTCTGTTGATATTCAGACAAAATTACTCATAATTAATTGCTGATGTCATCCTTAATTGATTCTGTTAATCCCTCGTTGGTAGCTGTAGGATTAAACACAATTCTATTGGGTTTAGCTGCGATTGCTCCGAAAAAGCTGCTTACCCCTGCTGGATTATTCCACGCTTGGTTCTTAGCCATCCTAATTTGGGTAACTCTAGGTTGGCAAGGATATGCAGTAGTAATGTTCTATTTTCTGGTTGGTTCTGGCGTTACCCGCATCGGTATGGCGCAGAAGGAGGCAGAAGGAATTGCTGAAAAGCGTTCTGGGGCAAGAGGCCCAGAAAATGTTTGGGGTTCGGCTTTGATTGGGGCGCTGTGTGCCTTGGGAGTCGGGTTGCTCAATTCGGGATTTTTTGTACCTAGTCCGCAATACTTCGACTTCGCTCAGTACAAGTTTCTAGTTCTCAATACTTCAGCAACGCTCAGTACAAGTCTCCAGTCCCTATTATTGTTAGGCTATGTAGCAAGTTTCAGTACCAAACTGGCTGATACCACTGCTAGCGAAGTTGGTAAAGCTTATGGTAAAAGCACCTTTCTAATTACCACATTCCAACCAGTGCCTCGCGGTACAGAAGGAGCGGTAAGCTTGGAGGGAACTTTAGCTGGGATTGTGGCTTCTGTGGCGATCGCATTTGTTGGTTGGGCAGTTGGTTTAATTGATCTATTGGGAGTGGCTTGGTGTGTGCTGGCAGCATTTATTGCCACCAACATCGAAAGCGTCATTGGAGCAACACTGCAATCTAAGTATACTTGGCTGACCAATGAAGTGGTAAATATTTTCAATACTTTAATTGGTGCGATCGCGGCTGTCCTACTTGCCTGGACATGGATAAGTATCATTAAGTAGACCGATGAGAGTAAACAATTACTCGTTAAAATCGCGTCTGAGACAATTTTTCTACGTCAGTTCCTACAACTTGAGTAACAAAAGCAACGCAGTGGCTCGACTTTTAGTAACTGGCGTAGAAAACTCGCAAGAAACAATACTTAATAAATTTTGGTTTATTTTCGCCTATCTACCTACCTGATTATTTCTCTGAATCTATAAAGATTTGGTTACAAAACTTGCTTTGCCTTACAACTGAGATTTTCAATCCTGTTTTCTCCCCGCCAGACTGTAAAAGTGATCAGGGGAAATTATATTATTTACTAGCTAGATAATTTTTTAAGCATCTAGATGTAATCAGTTCATGGAATCTTTATCATATTTATCGATCAATACCAGATGATTTCTATATGATCTAATTTAAAAGTCCTATAAGTGTTTAACCATTTTCACATAATTAGTTCATGGAATCTTTACCATTTTTGACAATTAATGACCAAGTAATTTCTATTGAGTCAGCAGTAAAGTATCTGCAAGCTTCTGGAAAATTGGGACAGTTCATTGGGGATATTCTCCGCCAGTACGTAATTGAGTCAGAAATCCGAACACGAGACGATGTGGAGATTGGTACAGCAATAACTGAACAGGCAATTATTGACTTTCGGCTGAAAAATCAACTGACTGACCCTGAAAGTTTTCAAGAATGGTTAAAGACCAATAATACAGATTACGCTACCTTTCATACATCGGTTAATTTTGGTTACAAGTTAGAAAAGCTGAAAGCTGTAGTAACGGAACCAAAACTTCAAGAATATTTTATTGAACGCAAAATTTTTTTGGATCGGTTAGTACTGTGCCGAATTGTTGTTGATAATCGAGAATTGGCAGACGAACTCCAAACCCAAATTGAAGAAGGAGGTAGTTTTGAGCAACTAGCTAAAGAATATTCACTTGCAGATGACCGAATTGTGAACGGGATGATGGGAATCATCAGCCGCGGAAGTATGCCGGATATATTACGGGCAGCTATTGATGTGGCGAGTCCTGGACAATTGATTGGACCCATAGAAATCGTTGGCAAAGACTCTCCCCAAGGAGAAGGACCTTATGGTTTGTTTCGAGTAGAACAATTTCTGCCAGCGTCTTTAGAAGATACTCAACTAAAGCAAGCACTACAAAATGAGTTGTTTGAGAAATGGCTAGCAGAGAAAATTCAAAACCTGACAGTCAAGCTACAAGTGAGTTAAAAATTCTGGATAATGAATCTTTACGATTAAAAGTGCTAGCTTCTTTGCCTTGGAATCAGCCACCGTTATGCTGGCTGACTCCCGAACAACAATCCCAGTTGCAAAATGAGTTCCAAACCCGTCAGTATCGTCTTGGAGAAAAAATCTGGTCAAATGATGTCGGCGGTTATCAATTCTTAATTGTGTCCGGGAAAGTCCGCTTGCGAGAAGAGGGGGTTAGCAAACCAATAGCCGCCCTAGATGCGGGGGATTGGTTTGGTGACTTACAAAAGCTGTCTGCGGATTTTAAAGCTGTAGCTGCTAGTAAAGAAGTGATATTAGTGTGTTGGGATAGTGCGCTGTGGGCAGAATTCTCTCACCCACAGATTCAGGAGTTCTGGCAAATCTTACCAGTGGGCATTGAGAGAGACAAAGAGACATTTTCCTTCTCTTCGACTCCTTCACTAGCGCCAGCCTCAGTGGGGACTTCCAGCCCCCACAGCCTCCAACCCCAAAGAGGACTCCCAACCGCCAATATAATCATCTCAAATTATCCGTTTGTTGCTAGCTGGAACACAGCAGCTGCCTGTTTAACAATGGTGGCGCAACAGTTAGAAAATTCTGTGCAACTGGAATGGGTGCAGCGCCAACTCAGAGGACAACGCCCAAAACAGGTTGTGGAAGCAGCAGAAAAGTTAGGGTTAGTGTTGCGGCGGTTACAAATGAGTTGGGGTGAGTTGCGACAACTGTCATTTCCAGCGTTATTGCTGTGGAATTCTGAATCACCCCAGAGTCCATCCTGGGTGGTAGCCTATGGAGTTAAAGGCGATCGCTTAATTATCGCTAATCCTCTAAATCCCGAACGGACTTGTGAAAGCTTGCCGCAGTCCATAGTTGAAGGGTCTTGGGATGGACAATTGTGGCAAGTAGAACTGATATCCCAGCAAGAAAAATTTAACCTGAGTTGGTTCATCCCCGCAGTTTTGAAGTATAAGGGATTGCTCACAGAAGTATTGTTAGCATCTTTTACCTTACAGCTTTTAGGGTTAACAACACCGCTAATTACCCAAGTCGTCATTGATAAAGTGATGGTGCAGGCGAGTTTGCCGACTCTCGATGTGATGGCGATCGCACTTTTATTCGTAGCCATATTTGAGTCGATACTTGGCATTCTGCGCCTATTCATCTTTACCCATACAGCTCGTCGTCTGGATTTGAGTTTATCAGCACAGCTATTTCGCCATCTGATGCGTCTGCCTTTGGCTTATTTTGAGTCGCGGCGCGTCGGCGACACAATAGCACGAGTCCAGGAACTCGAACAAATTCGTCAGTTTCTCACAGGTACAGCCTTAACTGTGATTCTAGATAGCATCTTTGCAGTGGTGTACCTGGCATTGATGTTTTATTATAACATCCCCCTCACCTTTGTCGCTTTAGCAGTACTGCCGCTATTTGCCACATTGACGATAGTTGCAACCCCAATTCTACGTAACTGGCTCAACGAAACCTTTAACCGGAGTGCCGATAGTCAATCGTTTCTAGTGGAGACAATCACCGGGATTCACTCCGTTAAAGCCCATGCAGCAGAACCAGTAGCCCGCGATCGCTGGGAAGGTTTATTTGCTCGCTTCATTCGCACAGGTTTTAAAGCTTCTACTACCTCCAATATCAGCAGCAACATTGGCGACTTTCTTACCAATTTGTCCACCATGCTGATTCTCTGGTTTGGAGCCAAGTTAGTCATCGACCAAAAGCTGACAATCGGGCAGCTAGTTGCCTTTCAAATGCTATCTGGTAGAGTCACAGGCCCACTTTTGCGCTTAGTACAGTTGTGGCAAAACCTCCAACAAGTGCTACTTTCTGTAGATCGGATTGGTGATATTCTCAACGTCTCCCCAGAAGCTGAACTGGGAACTGGCCTAGTTTTACCAGCGCTTAAAGGACAAGTCACATTTGAGCAAGTCTTTTTCCGCTACCGGCCGAACTTTGAAGCAATTCTGCGGGGAATCTCTTTCAGTGTCGAACCAGGGCAATTTGTTGGCATTGTTGGACGTAGCGGTTCTGGTAAAAGTACCCTGTCTAAGCTATTGCAACGCCTCTATCAAATTGAATCAGGGCGCATCCTGATTGATGGTTTTGATATTAAAAGTGCCGATTTAGCCTCACTGCGGCAACAAGTTAGTGTAGTTCTCCAAGAAGACTTTTTATTCAACGGTTCCATTTTGGAAAATATCACTCTCGGTACTCCCGACATTACCGCAGAGCAAGTAGTAGAGGCGGCAAGATTAGCAGTAGCCCACGACTTCATCAGTCAATTACCCTACGGTTACGAAACCAATGTTGGTGAACGCGGTACCGCTTTATCTGGCGGACAGAGACAACGTATTGCCCTAGCAAGGCTATTTCTTTCCCAAGCGCCGATTTTAGTTTTGGATGAAGCTACCAGCGCTTTGGATAGTGAAACTGAACAACAAGTACTGCAAAACCTCCAAAAAATTTCCGCTAATCGTACCGTGTTCTTGATTGCTCACCGCTTTGCCCCCCTCAAACGTGCTGATTTGATCTTGGTATTGGAGCAAGGTGTGATTGCCGAACGGGGTACTCACTCAGAGTTGTTGCAACAAAAAGGTTTGTATTGGTCATTATATCAAAGGCAGCAAGCAAATGTTTAGTAGATTTAAGTAGATTTTAGGTTGTGTCTACTTGATATTTGGCGAATGGAGCATAACTCTATTCGCCATTTGATTTGGTTGCAAACTTGTTATCTAACAGGATGATAAATATTAGACATCTCCAGAAATTAAATATGCGTTACCCAGAACCCTTGTAGAGACGTAGCATCGGTACATCTCTACATTCTTTTTCTTTTCCTTTGTCTATTGCGATCGCAATGTTTTGGAATCAGGTATTTGTCGTCTTTGTCTTGCACCACCAGAAAAGGAACTAGTACCGCTATGCAAAAATCAAAAGGCTTTTATTTTGCGCTTTCTGGCTCTTGTGAATGGTAGCTTTATTTCCGCCGTGATTTACTGGGAATAATTATTTTTAACCTCAGGATTCAGGTTGTTAAGCGCGTAATTAACTCAGGTCGCTAATAAACCGCCATCCACAACCAAAGACTGGCCAGTTATGTAAGCAGCTGCGTCAGAACACAAAAACAATACTGTAGACGCAATTTCTTCTGAACTGCCCATGCGTCCCATTGGAACAGAATTTATTAGTTGTTGCGTGGCAGCATCGGCATCTTCTCCTAAGTTCGCTGCGAAACGCTCAACCATACCAGTAGTAATGAAGCCAGGATTGACGGCATTAATCCGAATGCCCTGTTTAGCGTAATCCAGCGCCGCAGATTTGGTTAAGCCCATGACAGCATGTTTACTAGCATGGTACGGAGCAACACCCGGAAAAGCGATCAGCCCGGCGATGGATGAGGTGTTGACGATTACGCCACTTCCTTGTTGAAGCATTTGAATGATTTCGTACTTCATTGAGAGAAACACGCCGCGAACGTTGATTGCCATCAGTTCATCAAATTTATCAAGCGATTGCTCGTGCAGTGGAGTTACCGGTGACTCAATTCCTGCATTGTTAAAAGCGTAATCAAGTCTTCCATAAGTCTCAATTGTCTTTTCAATAGTTACCTTAATATCCTCTTCCTGCGAGACATCGGCTCTCAAAAAAGTTGCTTCTCCCCCTGTTTGTTTAATAACCTCAACGACCTTTTGTCCTTCTTCCTCTCGGCGACCTGTGAAGACTACCTTTGCGCCTTCGTTAGCAAAGGCGATCGCAGTAGCCCGACCAATGCCTGAAGTCCCACCTGTTACAAGTGACACTTTGCCATCAAATTTACCTGCCATAATTTTCTCTCAGTAAAGTTTTTATAGTATTAGGTTGAGCTAACAACTGATGCTCTCCCATCATGTTACTTCTGTCAACTACCACTGACCTGAATTATTACTTTTTAACGTATAAAAATAGGTGCGTTAACGGAGTCTAACGCACACTACTGCTGTGACACATCTAAGCTCGACTTTATCCAAAATTAAGAACTCGGTTTTCTTTATCCAGCAAAACGCCTGGTTTTTGACAAATACTTTTTCTACCTCATAAATTATCGATAAATATCAAAAAGTAAAACTGCCATCAGACAAAGGTTTCAGTTTATGTGTTCGCCTAAGCGTAAAAATGGATAAAGTCGAGCTAAGAAGATGTTTGAAAAGTATTGTTGGTAACAGCAAAACCTCCCAACCCTTTGGAATTTATAAGTTTAGAAGCAGAAGGCAATTAATTTTTTATCTCACTAATTTATACTTATACTACTAAAAACTTAATATTTATTTTATCACTTAATATGTTAACAATAACTCCACTATTAATTCTGCTTTTTGGTAATAGAATTAGCATTTTGTTATCAAATTCCATAGTAATTATTGACAATGGAGCTAATTCACACCTGAAAATCTTTTTATATTAAAGATTTTAATGCTTCAAACTGTCAAAAAACGATTGATATCTTTGAGAATAAAACACTTATGCTCCATGATGATGTTAATAACAATATGTTGTCAAATAAACAGCTAAATGTCTCTTCAATCTCCTCATTAGATACCTTTAATACAAAGGATGACTATAGCCTCAACATCAGTAGACGTAGTAGCTATAACTCAGCCGATGCTGATGTGCGATCGCAAAATAGCAGTAACGCTACTGCTAATGCTTTAAGCACTAAGAATTATAACTCCACCAATGGCTATGGCTTAATTAATGCAGCAGCAGCAGTGGCTAGAGCTGCTGGTCAGAATACCTTTGCTGATGTTCCTGACCTTGGTGGCAATAATTGGGGAGCAGACCTTGTTAAAGCACCGGAAGCTTGGGCACACGGATACACAGGTAAAGGTGTTGTTGTTGCTGTTGTAGATACTGGAGTTGACTACAACCACGAGGATTTAAAAAATAATATCTGGACAAATAGCAAGGAAATTCCAGGTAACGGTATAGATGATGATGGCAATGGCTATGTTGATGATAATTACGGCTGGAACTTTGCTGATAGTAACAACAACACCCTAGACAACAACGGTCATGGCACTCATGTTTCTGGGACGATCGCAGGAGAGAATAATAACTACGGTGTCACTGGTATTGCTTATGATGCCAAGATTATGCCCGTGAAAGTTTTAGATGAGTCTGGCTCCGGTTCCTACACTTCCATCGCTAAGGGCATTCGTTACGCTGTGAACAATGGAGCTAACGTAATTAACCTCAGTTTAGGAGGTCCTTATTCCAATCCTACTTTAGAGTCAGCCATTGACTATGCTAGCAGCAAAGGAGTGATTGTCGTCATGGCAGCAGGTAATGATGGTGGCTCATCACCAGACTATCCCGCCAGCTATGCATCCAAGTCGGGAATTGCTGTTGGGGCAGTAGATAGAAATAATAAGCTAGCTGACTTCTCTAACCGCTCTGGAACAAATGAAATTTCCTACGTCACAGCCCCAGGAGTCAAAGTCTACTCTTCAGTTCCCAATAATCAGTATGCTACTTATAGCGGTACGTCGATGGCTGCTCCCCACGTTGCTGGTGTAGTTGCCCTGATGCTTAGTGCTAACTCCAAGCTGACTGATGCCCAAGTCCGTGAGATTGTCGCAGACACCGCCGGAAATAGTACACAAACTACAACCTCTAGTTTGAATATTTCTAATACCAATTCTCTGGCAAGTCAGGTGATTGCAGACACCGTAGGAAATAAGACACAAACTACAATCTCTAATTTGAATCTTTCTAATACCAGTTCTCTGGCAAAGCAGGCGATATCTGACGACAACTTGCTACACATCAATGCACAAACTACAAATTATCTCACATCACAGACAATTTCTAGTTTTAATAATTCTAATTTTAGTTCTCTAATGGGTCAGCCAATTACAGAAACGACAAAATATCTGACATCAGCCGAAGATAATAACGGATTAGCGAATCCCGAATTATGGTCGCAATTCCAAAACAATGAGAAGGTTTTGGGCAATACCAATGTGGATAGCAATGAAGATGAGAATAATCCTGATTTTGGCAAATTACTAGAGGGAATGCAAAAACAAATAGAACAGTATAGAAAATATTTTGGTATTGCTTGAAAATTATATAGCGATTTGCAGTTGAGTCCAATACAGAGCTAATACTGCTCGATGAAGAAAATCAAGCAACCTAAAAACCTTGTAGAGATACGAATTTTCGCGTCTCTACATTTTTATAATTATCGCTAACAATCCTTAACCGAGTAGTATGGAATACAGACCTAACTCCCAAGCATTGTATTTCCTTTTCCAACAGGTGAGCTGGTTTAACACACTCTAGTCGGATTGGCTGACGAAGATTTGACTGTGATTGTCTATACGGCAATCCGAAATTCACACAACAGGAGAAATATATGAGTCAACATTTCGTCCTCATTCATGGTGCATGGCATGGGGGTTGGTGTTGGGACGGCGTGATTCGAGAACTCGAAAATGCAGGTCACACAGCGGTCGCTCCAACGCTCCCTGGAAACAATCCTGATGATGACTTCGCATCGGTAACGTTTGCTGACTACCTAGACGCGATCGCGGCTGTGCTAGAGCAACAACAAGAACCTGTTATTCTCGTCGGTCATTCAAGTGCGGGTTTTCTTCTGCAAGCAGTTGCACCCAAAGCAGCCAAGAAGATTGCTCATCTCGTCTTTCACAATGCCTTTATCTTGCCAAATGATGCTTCGCAATTAGATATGCTTCTCCCCGAAGTCGCCAAAATTTTGATTGATGCTGCGATGGCTTCTCCTCATAAAAGCGTACCTGTTCTGGAAGATTTAGTTCGCAATGCTTTAATGAAAGATGACTCAACAGAAGTACAAAATGCACTGCTGAGTCGTCTGGTACCACAACCATTCGTTCTCATTAAACTCAACGAGGTTGTCACCAACCCCGTTGGTCTTCAAAACCGTGCATGAGAGTTTCCAACTCACACGGCTCCTCAATGATTTGGTGCTT
>NZ_JBALCE010000057.1:0-10293 GCF_036919815.1 Nostoc sp. | reverse complement strand
AGCTTTAATTAAGGTAGATATCGCTTCTTGGTTGCCGATTTTTCCTAACGCCTCTGCGGCTCTCCAACGAACATCGGAATCTTCATGCCGCAAAGCTTTAATTAAGGCAGATACCGCTTCTTGGTTGCCGATTTTTCCTAACGCCTCTGCGGCAGTCCAACGAATAACAGGATCTTGATGCTGCAAAGCTTTAATTAAGGCAGATACCACTTCTTGGTTGCTAATTTTTCCTAACGCATCTGTGGCAGTCCAACGAACAACGGAATCTTGATGCTGCAAAGCTTTAATTAAGGCAGATACCGCTTCTTGGTTGCTAATTTTTCCTAATGCCTCTGCGGCTCTCAAACGAACATCGGAATCTTGATGCTGCAAAGGTTTAATTAAGGTAGATACCGCTTCTTGGTTGGCGATTTTTCCTAACGCCTCTGCGGCACTACTACGAACAGAGGAATCTTTATTTTGCAACGAATTACTTAAAAAAGTAACGGCATCTTCAGAGTGAGTGATACCCAAAAACTCAACTTTAAGTAAATTATGAATGTCTAACTTTAAAATTAAATCGACTGTTTCTTTCTGATACTCCCGCTTTACTTCTCCTGCCAACCTTGCGCCTAACTCCAAATCTACATCTAAGGCTAACTTCACCACTCGTAAAGCCTGCTTTTTATCATCCAACAACCCCAACATGAACGATACGGGTTCTGTCCACTTCAAATAATTTAGATAATCCCGTTTCAGCTTCTCATCACCAATCTTGTCAAGCTGTGAGAGTAGAAATTCTCCAGCGTAGTATTCTTGAATCAACTGGTGGCGAAATTCAATCTGGTCATCTGTTCGCAATTGAATTAAGTGATACTTGAGCAAATCTTCTAGCCAGCGTCTTGCACAATCATCACTAAAAGCTACTTTCTTTTGTAAAAATGTCCCTAAAACATTCCTAGCTTGCTGTTTAGAAATAGTTAATCGTAACTCTGTAGAATTGTCGCCTTGCATCATCACAAATGCTAGATGCTGCAATAAATCAGATTGCCAGTTACGTAACCTTTCATCAATTGGTACATTTTCCTTGAGTTTGTGATACTCTCCAGAGAACCAACGAAATAGCTCACCTAAACTAGTAGGAATTTGTTTAGCATCATTGAATACTTCACACAGCATCCACAATAACAGCGGCGTTTCCCCCAATTCCCGCAAGCGTCCAGCCAACTGTCGCAGCATTTCATCACCCACCTCTGGCGAATAGGCGCGGACAAACTGCTGCATCTGCGCTTCTGTGAGGGGTTGCATTTCCAATTTTTTTTCAATACCCAAATCACCCCCCACCCCCAAATACCGCGTAGTAAAAATCATCGGCGTGACTTGGCGGTATTTGTGCCGAAATCCGTCTAAATCTCGTCTAGCTTCATCGTTGGGTAATTCATTCAAACCGTCTACAAGTAACAAAAATTGCCCTGTAAACAGTAGATTTTCAATCTCTATCCTTTTGAGGTTTAAATTATAGCGAGTCAAAAAGTCCCGAATTAAATCCAGCACCGAAGTTGTGTAGCGCCTTAACTCCACTAGCACGGGAATTTTCTGATTTGGTTCTCTTTGTTTCCCCTTTTGAGCTTCTTCCCACAACAAACGCTCTAAAGCTGTAGATTTCCCTGAACCCGGTTTTCCTACTAGCAATACATTGCTGGTTGCATACTTCCGTAACCCTTCGAGGATATTCAACCGTTCAATTTTTTTTCTGTCTGGTGCTTCAGCTTCTCGTTGCTGTGGTACTGTTTGCACCATCAAACTGAAATCTAAGCCTCTGCGCGATTTTTTGGGTTCAAGTCTTTGACGGTCTATGGCATCAGTTGGCGTGTATAAACCTTGCCATTCTCTATATGTGTCATCCTCGGTGAGAGATTCTAGATACGTATGAAAATCTATGCTGTGGTCTGCAACCATAGTAGTAAATTGACCGAGGACTTTTAAGCGCTCTTTTATATACTACACAATAAAACGCTCAATTCTTTCTATGATGCCCGTCCTACAATAGTAAAATTGATATCCCGCAAGGAACTTCAGTTCCTTGCTAATAGCAAAAGTCATCTGAAGATGACTAAATATACTCAAAAATCTTGAGTCTACTTTAGTAGACTTTAGCTGTTAGCCTGGCAATTAATTCCCAGGCGGGTGAGGAAGCTAACAGATAAGATGTAGGTTGGGTTGAGCTTTAGCGTTACCCAACATTGATCGGAGTGTTGGGTTTCGTTCCTCAATCCAAACTACAAATTTTGTTGCAACAATTTAGTCTTAACACGCCACTACGTATTTTTTCAACTCACGATCGCACCCGATACCCCATTCATAGATTCATTTGCAGAAGAAAGCTTAACAGAATCGGCTGCTAAAGAATTGGTGGGTTTGGAATTTCCTAGTACGCTTTGCTTCTTCTTGGCATTACCTCGTCGCGCACCACCCGCCATCTCGTATTCTTGGCTGTTTTTACCGTAACGGCTGCCAACTCCTAGTAACATTTTTTCTGACATCGTCATTACAGCCTTTTCTGCATTATTCAGGTCATTTGTGAGTTTGTCAATGGTAGATAATGTAGTGTTGTAGGCAGCAAGCTTAGACCGGAGATCGTTAATTGTCATGGTGTAAGCTTGTATAGTCAATCCTTGGCCAAAGTCAAGTTCTACACTGATAGATTGTAAACTTTCAATCCGGCGATCGGCTCGTTCTAAAACGCTGGAATTTCTTTTACGACGTGCCATAATGCATCTCTGCTACTTGGTTATTAGTACTGTTTTATACCAAAAGTCTTCTGATTGTCATGGGAAAATATAGCAAATCAGTTGTGATCGCATCTCTAAAAGTTTAGTTAATTTCACTTAGACTATATTTTATTTTAGGTAGTCAATAAGTTAGTTACAACAATTGCTGCAATGATTTAAGCGTTTATTATATATGGAATAGCATTTGTTGCAAAGTATTAAACATTTGTGGCAACGGCTTATACATTTGCAAGAAAAACTTAAGCATTTCTTATATATAGAATAGCATTTGTTGCAAAGTATTAAACGTTTGCGGCAACGGCTTATACATTTGCAAGAAAAACTTAAGCATTTCTTATATATAGAATAGCATTTGTTGCAAAGTATTAAGTATTTGCGGCAACGGCTTATACATTTGCAAGAAAAGCTTAAGCGTTTCTTATAAATAAAGTAATATTAGCTGCAAAGGTTTAAATTTTCACAGTCTCAAGCGTAGGAGCGCTTGATTTTAAGTTTTAACGCATCTACTTTCTAAACCGTCACCCCCTCCAACTCTTCATCTGTTAACTCATACAACTGGCGCAATTTATCTAACTTATCACTATCAGCTTCCCAGAAACCGCGTCCATGCGCCTCTAACATTCTGCCTAAAATATTGCGAAAAGCTTCAGGATTTGCCTTACGTAATTTATCCGCCATCTCTGCATCTAACGCATAAGTATCAGCCGCTTGGTCATAAACCCAATCATCAGTAAAATCGGCAGTACCACCCCAACCAATCAACGCCGTCATTCGTTGGGAAATTTCAAAGGCACCACCAGAACCTTGATTTGCCATTGCTTGCGCCCATTTGGGATTTACCAACTTAGTGCGGTACTCCATCCGCAGCAAATCATCTAAATTGCGGGGTGTAGTATCTTTCGAGAAACTTTCCACAAAACTGGTTGTAACCTTCTTACCGCCTTGTTTTTCTGCTGCCCTTTTCAAACCGCCGGTATTGGCGTAATATTCTTGAATATCAGTTAAACCATATTCTACCGAATCGATTTCTTGAACAATGCGATCGCTAGTTTTTAACAACGTGTTCAACACTTCCGGTCTAGCTTGACCTTTATCTTCTCTCCCGTAGCTAAACACATTGCGACTTTGCCAAGTATTGCCTAACTCCTCGCCAGATTCCCAATTACCATCCACAACTCGATCATTCACCAAAGAACCAAAATCACCCGCCGGATTAGAAAACAATCTCGCCGATGCATTTTCCACACCTTGGGCTTTCAAAGCTAAAGCGTGTCTTCTAATAAAATTCTGATCTTCCGGTTCATCAGCATTAGCCGCCCGTTGGAATAAATCATCCAACAATTCGATGATATTTACAAAACTATCCCGGAAAATCCCAGACAAATTACCCAATATATCAATGCGAGGATGTCCAACATCCACCAACGGCTTCAATTCATAACGAACAATTCTGCCAGTTCCTTCCTTAACAGGTTCAGCCCCCACCAATTCCAACAGAATTCCCAGAGATTCACCCTTAGTTTTAATCGCATCCAATCCCCAAAGCATCACCGCCACCGTTTCTGGATATGTTCCATATTCATCCAAATGCTGGGCGATAATTTTTTGAGCAATTTCTCGTCCTCGTTCATACGCCGCAGGAGAAGGCATCCGATAAGGGTCTAAAGCATGAATATTCCTCCCAGTCGGTAAAACACCAGCACCATCCCGCAACAAATCCCCACCCGGCGCAGGCGGAATATATTCCCCATTCAACCCCCTTAACAAATTCGTTAACTCATCCGTAGATTGCATCAACAAATCCCTGATTACTCTTTCCTCCTCCTCTCTCTCCTCTCTGCGTTCTCCGCGCCTTGGCGGTAGCCTGCGGCAAGCCGAAGCGTCTACGTCTCCAAAATAAGCCTCCAAATACGCCGCCAACTCCTCCTCATTCGGTGCTTCCCCCAAAGTATGCAACCCAGAAGAAAACAACCGATTTTCTAAAACCTGCAAATATCCATACAACTCCACCAAATAATCATCAAAAGCATGAGTGCTAAACATCCGAACATTTTCGGGAGTAAACGCAATCCCCAACCGTTTCGCCTCTAAAAACGGACAATCTGCATCCAACCCAGAGTCCACAATTTTTTTACAAATCGCTTCCTTAAGGACATAATTCTTTTGCGGATCTTCACGATACTCCGAAATCAAATCACGCAACGCCACCAATTCCTTATATAAACCTGCACGACCATAAGGTGGTACATTATGAGAAATTAACACACCATAACCACGACGTTTTGCCAACATCGATTCCGATGGATTATTTGCTGCATATATATATAGATTAGGCAAATTTCCTAACAGAATATCCGACCAAGAATAACCCGTATTACCCAAAGGAGAACCAGGCAACCATTCCACCGTGCCATGCATTCCAAAGTGAACTATAGCATCAGCTTCAAACTCATTTTGCAGCCATTTATAATAAGCAACATATTGCGGATGGGGCGTTAAATCTCGTTCAAACATTAAACGCATGGGATCACCTTGTATGCCCAAAGGTGGTTGTACACCTATCCATACATTCCCTAATTGCACACCACCAATCTGGAATTCGTCACCATAGGTTTTAATTCCAGTTCCCGTGAGAGACTTCCATTGTTTTTCAATGCGGGAGGTTTGCAGATATCCCAGCCATTTTTCTAATGTGCGGACATTTACAGATGCCGGGATATTTTCCACATCATTTAAAGATTCATCTGCTTCTTTCACCCAGCGAATCAATTCTTCCCCATCTTCGGGTAAATCTCCGACGGTGTAACCTTGTTCTTTGAGTGCGTGGAGAAACTTCAGCAAACTACGCGGGACATTTAATAATGCAGCTGTGCCTACAGCCCCATAACCTGGAGGAAACCCATATAAAACGATCGCAATCTTGCGTTCCGAAGCAGGTTTTTGCCGCAAAGCCACCCAACTTTTCACCCTACCAATTAATCGTTGTACTCGTTCGGGAACCAGATAAATATTTTCGCCCACCAAACCACCGAGGGGAATAGTATCAATAGCCCCATCCAATTCTGGTAACGCGTACAACACGACACTTTGCAATCCGCCGACACCTTGGCGTGTCCAGGAGTAAATATCTTGAATTAATAATGGTGCAGCAACAATATAAGGTACATTCTTAGCAGTGAGGATGCGCTTTGCTACTTCCACCTGACGCCCAGCTTCCATTGAACCAGCCGGGCCACCCACCAGAGGAAAGCCAATTGTAGAAACGATCGCATTCACTTTTACTGCTTCACTAGAAAGTGAGGGAGTCTCGATATTACCTAGTTGTCGTTGCTGAATTTCATAGTCGGTTGTCATCCAATCTCGTACCGCCACATGTCCTTCTACACCGTTGATGAAAATGGGTAAAGGAGTTAACCCGGCTGATTCAAAACTGCGAATTAGTTGGGGAATGTAGGGTTGTTTGGTGATGACGTGTTTTCGGTAGAGTAATATGCCTACAACTGGGGAGACGCGATTAGGGGAGACGCCATTAGGGAAGACGCGATGAATCGCGTCTCTACAATGGGTTTTATACCATTCCAGATACTCGCGGGGCGATTCAAAAAATCCTGGATAGTCGGGATGGAGTAATCCGATGTTGGGGGTTTCGATTGGCGGGGGAATGTCGCCGACTTTTAAACCCAAATATTTTTCTCCTAGTGTCCAGAATAATGAAGCGACGTTTTCTTGGCCGCCAGCATTCCAGTAACCATAGATAATTAACCAGTTGCGTAAGTCTTGAACTTTTTGCACTGGCACGTATTTCAGTAGTTTGGGGCCGATTTTTAAGAAGCTGATGTAACCAGCGAGTTTGTCTTCTTCTCGCCCGTTGCTAAATTTGTCGAGGATGAATTTAACTGGTTTGGGCATTCCTTTGGGGTTGTCGCCAATGGCAAAGATACCCAGCTTGGTTAAACTCATCAATTCTAAGGCTGACTCAAACACTAGGCGGATGGGAATTTGGGCAATGCGATCGCGCAACCACACAACCTGATCATAATCAAATAGCAGGCTACCGAAAAATACATCCGCGTCATGAAGTGCTGCTTCTACCTCAGTGCGTTTGGTGCTAAGATCGCGATCGCTAAATACCCGAATATCCAACTCAGGACAGCGAGAGTTAGCCAAAAAAGCTGCTTTTCTATACAAGTCAGCGTTGAACGATTCAAACCCAGCAACCAAGACGATGCGTTTCATGCCTGTAAGCTACGAAATATTTCTTTACTTAAATTTTAAACTGGCTCACAGGTTGATTGTTAAATATCTACCCACAGATTTTGGTCAGTAGTTCCTTGAGTAGGGCGTAAATTCAGCTACCATCTCAATTAACCAGACAATTGATTAAACCCCTTGTTAAATGTAGGTAAACTTCCACTAAGCTTTACTAGGTACATTTGTCATGGCTTTCTACTTTTATCAAGCGTTATTATCTGAAATAATGGAGGCAATTGCTGCATTTCAATTTATTGCAAAAATTAACGGGTTATTCCCGATTTTGATAAATTATAATGGTTGTATTTTTGGTGAGAATATACCTTTAAAAATTGATAATTCATAATTGATAATTTATAATTATGTTTGAGATGAGGATTGAAACCGTTCGACTGAGCGCTCACGCCGAAGCCCCAACTCAAACTTTCCCTACTTATAAAAACAGGGGAATCAATGGCAAGAAGTACTTCAACGAATTTATTAACAAAACTTTGTCTCTATAATTGAAAGAGATTTAACCTAGTGTAAAAATAAGTAAATTGAGGATGAAATCATGAAATTTGGAATTGATAGCGGGCACAATTGTCCACCAGATACAGGAGCCAGAGGAATTAAATTTGAGGATAATTTAACTCTAGATGTAGGTAATAGAGTTATAGCCAAGTTAAGAGCTTTAGGAAATGAAGTCGTAGTATGTAAACCAAGTAGTGCTAGTACAGTACGTGAATCACTCTCAAAAAGATGTTCTACAGCTAATGCGAGTAAAGTAGATATTTACGTCTCGATTCATTTTAACTGTTTTAACGGACAAGCTAACGGCACAGAAGTATTTGCGACTAGCGATACGGGGACAAAAATCGCTAAACCTGTACTAGATGAAATCGTCAAGTTAGGATTTTTTAATCGCGGCGTTAAGAGTGGTTCCCATTTGTATGTTCTGAAAAATACAGATATGCCTGCGATTCTGGTAGAAGGTTGCTTTATCGATTCACAAAAAGATATGAATCTTTATAATCCAGAAGCAATGGCTAATGCGATCGTCAAAGGCTTAACTGGTAAAGTGCCAAGTGTTCCTGTTAAGCCCGTACCAGATGAAGAGGAGAATGTCGATACCACTATTCAGAGACTGCAAAAAGCCTTAAATAGACTCAAAATAACTGATAAGAATGGTAATGCGTTAGTGGAAGATGGCTTCACTGGAGCTAACACAAAATCTGCCGTAGAAAAATTTCAGACTATTATCGGGGTTCAGCCGACTGGAATTGCTGACGAAGCTACATGGAATGCCATAAATCTAATTTTTGCAAAACGAATTCTCAGACCAAACCATGCTGGTGGTGCAGTTGTCAGATACTTGCAATACCGTGTAGGTGTTGATAATGATGGCATCTACGGGCCGCAAACAGAGGTTGCAATTAAGAACTTTCAAAAGCAAAATGGTTTAGAAGCCGATGGGATTGTCGGGCCTACTAATTGGCAGAAATTAATTGGTTAGGCTGATGGCAGATTGCTCATCTGGATTATAAAAGTATACCGATCGCAGATGTAAATTTCTGCATCCTATAGCTATTTTAGGACTTACGCAGCAATGATTAGTCATTGCGTCGGTTTATCGAATAGCTCAAGAAAACCTCAAAGATTGCTTATCCTACGCAAAACCTGTCCCTCTCCTTAGCAAGGCTAGGGTGTACACACAAGTCCTTAAAACCTAGCTTGATGAGGTTTGACTCGTTGACTCGTTCCCATACTTCGTATGGGAATGCATTCATTGAGTCAGAGACTCAATTATGACTCAGGGGTGAGGGCAAAACTCATACAGTCAGAAGATTTTTTCTTAAGTTGACACCAATGAGCATTCCTGTGCCCCAATTTGCAATTAAGATTGATTGACATTATCCTTAAGCGCCCGCCGAGCTAACTTTACGTAAGTTTTAACAGTAGCGTAGGGCATCTCTAAATCTTGGGATATAACCTGCAATGATTCTCCCATCTCCCGGCGTGCTAGGATAGTTGCCCAAGTAGAAGCAATTTTATCAGTGCGATCGCCTCCTGTGCGTTTTCGTTGTGCGGCGAATAGCGCTGTCAATTCATCAATGCATTCTCCCAGCAGATTTGTTAGCACCTGAGTAGGTAAGCTTACCTCTGGTTCCACCCAATCTAAGCGAGTTTGTCCCAGTCCAAAAGTAGTTTTGTGTCCCGTACCGCAATAGGGAGCCAGTCGAGCCAAAGCATAAAACAACTGGGTAAACTCAGAGTTAGCCAAAGCAGCCTTACTCAAACCACAGGACATTGCCCCTGTGAACCCAGTGACCGAACCCCACTTGCCAGCAGCTACTTTCATCGATTCCAAGCGATGCTGATAGATAATTACCCCTTCATCTATCCAGTCGAGAAAAGGTTCTTGTTCGATTGGGATTCCCGAAAAGTCATTCCAGCGACGCAGATAGCTGTGAAAGAGATTAACTGGCACTGGCAGGGGAAAATGATGACCTTTGCGGCGAAAGCTGGTAGGTGAAACAAAGCTGAAGTTGACGTTAGAGGGTTTCTCTGTCGCTAAGTGTAATAGGTGCGCGTAAGTAGTGGGTGGATGGGCAATAGTCACCTGTTTTATTTGAAGGGGAGCATCTCTTAAGTCCAGGATTTCGGGCAGTTGGGCTAACCATTGCCTGATAAACTGCACCACTGTTGGAGACAAAGCATTGACGTGCCAGTGGTAAATTTGCTTGGCTTGCAGTTGTAGTTGTCTACCACTGGCGAGGAGTTGACCTGACAACGCCGAAATATTGAAGGGCTTTTCTGACTCTCCATCGTGCAGATATGCAGAAAGGTCTGGGTTGAATTGCCGTACTTGGTCAAGAAACCAAGCGTGGAGTCCAATCGTGTACTGCGAGTAGAGGGAACTGGAAGTGGTTGGCTCAAGGTCAAATACCAATCCCACCAGTTCAGTGTCATCTGCCCATGTGACAAGAGACTCTGACTCTGGCTCGATTTTGCGCCTGGTAGATGCAACTGCTCTTACCATTACTGGATGCCATCATGATGTCAAATATTGTATGCGATTTCCATCCCCTTGAGGGGAGAAAGGCGCGTTAATCTAATTATTTTTGTCCCCTGACGGTGCTTGAGTTTTGAGGGTTAGCAGAAGGGAAAGGCGATCGCAGTTTCTCCTTTACCCATAATTAAACCGCGTCTATCTTGAAACCTGTAGTTCTTCGGTGATCAAAAGGATTTGCCCTCATCCCCCAACCCCGAATCCCAGATTTGGGATTCG